>CALMJH010000033.1 GCA_937864175.1 uncultured Burkholderiales bacterium | reverse complement strand
CCGTGAGGGTGGCCGTACCGTCGGCGCCGGCGTCGTCGCAAAAGTACTGGACTAAAAAGGCTTCGCTGTAGAGAAGATCTGAAGGGGTATAGGGGCATAGCTCAACTGGCAGAGCGTCGGTCTCCAAAACCGAAGGTTGGGGGTTCGATTCCCTCTGCCCCTGCCAAGCCTTCTCTCAGCCTAGCAACTGTCTTCAAAACCGGAACCCATTTTTGGCTCAATGAATACTGCGACTGACGTCTCCTCCGCCTGGCCCGACCGGCTTCTGCTGCTGGCTTCGGCTGCCGCTTTCTTGGCGGGCGTGGTGGGCTTTCATTGGGCGGCCGATCGGGCTCTGCTCGGACTGGGTCTGCTGTTTGCAGGCCTGGCCGGGGCGGTGGTCCTGGGGCTGGTGAGCCCCTCCGGTCGTCGATTCGTGGCCTTTGCCAAAGAGGCAAGCCATGAGGCCAAACGGGTCCACTGGCCGACTCGCAAGGAGACTCTCCAGGCGACCGGCATTGTCTTTGTCTTTGTTTTCGTCATGGCCCTCTTTCTCTGGCTGACTGACAAGTCGCTGGAATGGGTCCTCTACGATTTGTTGTTGGGATGGAAGTAACAATGACCAAACGTTGGTATGTGGTCCATGCCTTTTCGGGCATGGAAAAAAGCGTGGCCCGCGCCATTCAGGAGCGTGTGGACCGTGCTGGCATGCAAGACCAGTTTGGTCAGATTCTGGTCCCCACCGAAGAGGTTGTAGAAGTTCGTGGTGGTAAGAAGGCCCTGTCTGAGCGCCGGTTCTTCCCAGGCTATGTCTTGGTTGAGATGGACATGAACGAGCAGACCTGGCACCTGGTCAAAAACACCAACAAAGTCACAGGCTTTGTCGGTGGAACGGCCAGCAAGCCTACGCCCATCTCACAGGCCGAGGTCGACAAGATCATGGCCCAGGTCCAGGAGGGTGTTGAGAAGCCTCGGCCCAAGGTGCTGTTCGAAGTTGGTGAGGTGGTACGGGTCAAAGAAGGCCCATTTACCGACTTCAACGGCAACGTCGAGGAAGTCAACTACGAGAAGAACCGTCTACGGGTCTCGGTCACCATTTTTGGCCGGTCTACCCCAGTGGAATTGGAGTTTGGTCAGGTCGAGAAACTCTAAGCAGTTTTGTTGTTGGTTGTTTAGTGCAGTTAGGTCCGGGGCTTCGGCTCCGGTTTGAGGAGCGGTGGCAGGGCCTGTGAGGTGAGTACCTACAGGACATTGGTTACCGCGATTGAACTCGCGAAAGGATGCCAATCATGGCAAAGAAGATCGTCGGTTACATCAAGCTTCAAGTACCGGCTGGCAAGGCCAACCCCTCGCCACCCATTGGACCCGCACTCGGTCAGCGTGGTCTGAACATCATGGAATTCTGTAAGGCCTTCAATGCCCAGACACAGGGCATGGAACCTGGCCTTCCGATCCCCTGCGTGATCACCGCTTATGCGGACAAGACCTTCACCTTCATCATGAAGACGCCTCCGGCCTCTATCCTGATCAAGAAGGCCGCCAAGATCGACAAGGGTTCGCCCAAGCCCCATACCGACAAAGTTGGCTCGATCACCCGCGCCCAGTGCGAGGAGATCGCCAAGCTCAAGAAACCCGATCTGACCGCAGCAGACCTTGAGGCTGCAGTCCGAACCATTGCTGGCAGTGCTCGCAGCATGGGCATCACCGTGGAGGGCATCTAAATGGCCAAACTCTCTAAGCGTGTTACCGCCGTCCGCGCCCAGGTTGACCGCGCTCGCAATTATTCAGCCGACGACGCACTGAGCCTGGCCAAGGCCTGTGCAACTGCCAAGTTCAAAGAGTCGGTCGATGTCGCCGTGCAGCTTGGCATCGACGCCAAAAAATCCGACCAGCTGGTTCGCGGCTCCATCGTTTTGCCCGCAGGCACTGGTAAGACTGCCAGGGTTGCCGTCTTCGCCCAGGGCGAGAAGGCCGAGCAGGCCAAGGCCGCAGGCGCAGAGATTGTCGGCATGGACGACCTGGCCGCTAACATCAAGGCTGGCCAGATGGACTTCGACGTCCTGATCGCTTCGCCGGACGCCATGCGTCTGGTGGGCCAGTTGGGCCAGATCCTCGGTCCTCGCGGCCTGATGCCCAACCCCAAGGTGGGCACCGTAACGCCGGATGTGGCCCAGGCCGTCAAAAACGCCAAGGCTGGTCAGGTCCAGTACCGGACTGACAAGGCCGGCATCATCCATTGCACGATTGGTCAGGCCTCGTTCGAGGTCGATGCACTCAAGACCAATCTCATGGCACTGATCGAGGCCCTTCAGCGGGCCAAGCCAGCCTCCTCCAAGGGCCAGTACCTGCGGAAGGTTGCCATTTCCACCACCATGGGGCCGGGCATCCGAGTGGATACCCAGTCCCTCTTGCAGACAGGGTCTTAAAGAACTTTGGGCTGCTGGGAGCCCTGTTTTGGCGCCCAGCAGGTTGTCAAAGACCGTTGGGGTGGTTCGGGTGGTCGACGATTCACTTAAATCCAGGTGGTTCTCTGGTCCCAGCGTAGATGGCGGTCCCCAAGAACAAATCGAGGCACTTCGGTGCTGAGCGGTGTTCAGAGGTCGCCGGTTTCAACCGTCCCAAGGGCATTAGGCCCGAGGGACTCTGAGTAGGAGTAGAACGTGGCATTAAACCGCGAAGCAAAGTCAGTCATCATCGACAACGTCTCGGCCCAGGTGGCCTCGGCGCAGGCGATTGTGGTGGCCGAGTACCGTGGTCTCGATGTCGCCAGCATCACTGAGCTGCGTCGCAAAGCCCGCGACGCCGGTGTCTACCTGCGTGTTTTAAAGAACACGCTGGTTCGCCGGGCTCTGGCGAATACGCCCTTTGAGAAGCTGACCGACCAGCTGGTTGGTCCGCTGATCTATGGCATTTCGTCCGACCCGGTGGCCGCGGCCAAAGTCATGAACGACTTTGCCAAGGCCCACGAGGCACTGGTTATCAAGGGCGGCGCAATGCCCAACTCGCTGCTGAATCCTGAAGGCATCAAGGCCCTGGCCTCGCTGCCCTCGCGTGATGAGCTGTTGGCCAAGCTGCTTGGCACGATGCAGGCCCCTGTTGCGAAGTTTGTGCAGACCCTCAACGAGGTGCCGTCTAAGTTTGTCCGGACGGTTGCCGCGCTTCGGGATCAGCGCGAACAGACCACAGCGTGATCACTGTCTTAACACCGCAATCTGATTTAACCAATTGGAGTTACTGAAATGGCAATGAGTAAAGAAGACATCCTCGACGCAATCGGGGCCATGAGCGTGCTTGAGCTCTCCGAGCTGATCAAGCAGATGGAAGAGAAGTTTGGCGTGTCCGCAGCTGCTGCGGCCGTCGCTGTGGCCGCTCCGGCCGCTGGTGGTGCCGCTGCTGGTGCAGCAGCCGAAGAGAAGACCGAGTTCACGGTCGTCCTGGCTGCCGCTGGCGACAAGAAGGTTGAGGTCATCAAGGTGGTCCGTGCGGCCACCGGCCTGGGCCTCAAAGAAGCCAAAGACCTCGTTGACGGCGCTCCCAAGCCCGTTAAAGAGGGCATCAACAAGGCCGACGCCGAGGCGCTCAAAAAGCAACTCGAAGAGGCTGGCGCCAAGGTTGAAGTCAAGTAAGACCTGTCTTATCCGTTCCGCCGGGGCTCGCCCCGGCGGGGCTGGCTCTGCCATGTGGCGGCTGACCGGTCAGCCCGCATCGCAGAGTTAGTCCCTTCTTTTTCAGACCCCAAGGACCCATTCATGGCCTACAACTTCACTGAAAAGAAACGCATCCGCAAGAGCTTCGCCAAGCGACCGCCGGTGCTCGAGGTACCTTATCTGCTCGAGACGCAGCTGCAGTCCTACCGCAGCTTTCTCCAGGCCGATACGATTCCCGATGCCCGGATCGACGACGGCCTTCAGGCTGCCTTCAAGTCCATCTTCCCCATTACCAGCCACAACGGCTTGGCCCGACTGGAGTTTGTGAACTATCAGCTCGGCACGCCCGCCTTTGACATGAAAGAGTGTCAGCAGCGTGGACTGACTTTTGCGGCACCTCTTCGTGCACGCGTTCGCCTGGTCATCATGGACCGCGAGGCCGCCAAGCCGACCGTCAAAGAGGTGAAGGAACAAGAGGTCTACATGGGCGAGATGCCGCTCATCACGGATACGGGTTCTTTCGTCATCAATGGCACTGAGCGCGTGATCGTGAGTCAGCTGCACCGTTCGCCTGGCGTCTTCTTTGAGCACGACCGGGGCAAGACCCACAGCTCAGGCAAGCTGCTGTTCTCGGCCCGAATCATTCCCTACCGTGGCTCCTGGCTGGACTTCGAGTTCGATCCCAAAGACATTCTCTATTTCCGGGTCGACCGACGCCGCAAAATGCCGGTCACCATTCTGATGAAGGCCCTGGGACTCTCGCCCGAGCAGATCCTGGCCAACTTCTTTGCCTTCGATCATTTCCAGGTGATGCCCGAAGGGGCCTCAATGGAACTGGTCGCCGATCGTCTCCGTGGTGAGCAGGCGCGGTTCGACATCGTGGACAAGTCCGGTGCAGTCATTGTCTCTCGCGACAAGCGCATCAATGCCAAGCACATTCGTGAAATCGAGAAGGCTGGCCTCAAGCGCGTCTCGGTTCCCGATGACTATTTGTTGGGCCGCATGATTGCGACCAACGTCGTCGATGCCGAGACTGGTGAGCTGATCGCCAAGGCCAATGACGAGGTCAACGAAGAACTGCTGACCAAATTCCGGGAGGCCAAGGTTCGCGAGTTCTCAACCCTCTACATCAATGACCTCGACCATGGTGGCTATATCTCGGCCACCCTCCGACTTGACGAGACCCCAGACCAGCTGGCTGCCCGTGTGGCCATCTACCGAATGATGCGTCCTGGTGAGCCCCCAACCGAAGATGCCGTCGAGGCCCTCTTCAACCGGCTCTTCTTTAGCGAGGAGTCCTACGATCTCTCGAAGGTCGGCCGGATGAAGTTCAACCGGCGGCTCAGTCGCGAGGAGGTGGGTGGCGCCATGGTCCTCTCCAATGAGGACATCCTGGACACCATTAAGGTCCTCGTTGAACTGCGCAATGGCCGCGGTGAGATTGACGACATCGATCACCTGGGCAACCGTCGGGTTCGGTGCGTTGGCGAACTGGCTGAAAACCAGTTCCGCTCGGGCCTGGTTCGGGTTGAGCGGGCGGTCAAGGAGCGACTCGGCCAGGCCGAGAGCGACAACCTCATGCCCCATGACCTCATCAACAGCAAGCCGATCTCGGCAGCCATTCGCGAATTCTTTGGCTCCAGCCAGCTCTCGCAGTTCATGGACCAGACCAACCCCTTGTCCGAAATCACCCACAAGCGTCGCGTCTCGGCACTGGGCCCCGGCGGCCTGACCCGAGAGCGTGCCGGCTTTGAGGTTCGGGACGTCCACCCCACCCACTATGGTCGTGTCTGTCCCATCGAGACTCCCGAGGGCCCGAACATTGGCCTGATCAACTCACTGGCCCTCTATGCACGCCTGAACGAGTACGGCTTTCTCGAGACTCCCTACCGCAAGGTGAATCATGGTCAGGTGACCGACCAGATTGACTACCTCTCGGCTATCGAAGAGGGCCGTTATGTCGTGGCCCAGGCCAACGCAGCGGTTGATGACAAGGGTCGACTGCTCGAGGACCTGGTCTCGGTCCGGGTCAATGGCGAGACCACGCTGTCCTCGCCCGACAAGGTCGAGTACATGGACGTGGCTCCTTCCCAGATCGTTTCTGTGGCTGCCTCACTCATTCCCTTCCTTGAGCACGATGACGCCAACCGAGCACTCATGGGCTCGAACATGCAGCGTCAGGCTGTGCCCTGTCTGCGCCCCCAGAAGCCGCTGGTTGGCACGGGTATTGAGCGGACCTGTGCGGTCGACTCCGGCACGGTGGTTCAGGCTCGGCGTGGCGGTACGGTCGACTACGTCGACTCACGCCGGATTGTGATTCGGGTCAACGACAGCGAGACCAAGGCTGGTGAGTCAGGGGTCGACATCTACAACCTCATCAAATACACCCGGTCCAACCAGAACACCAACATCAACCAGCGTCCTGTTGTGACCAAGGGTGACGTGGTGGCGCGTGGCGACGTGGTGGCCGATGGCGCCTCGACCGACCTGGGCGAGCTCGCATTGGGCCAGAACATGCTGGTCGCCTTCATGCCCTGGAACGGCTACAACTTTGAGGACTCCATCCTTATCTCCGAGCGCGTAGTGGCCGAAGACCGCTACACCTCCGTGCACATCGAGGAGCTCTCGGTCTTCTCCCGCGACACCAAACTGGGGCCTGAAGAGATCACGCGAGACATCTCCAACCTCTCGGAGGCCCAGCTGGGTCGTCTGGATGAGGCCGGTGTGGTCTACATTGGCGCCGAGGTGCAGGCTGGTGACGTCCTGGTCGGTAAGGTCACGCCCAAGGGGGAGACTCAGCTGACCCCCGAGGAGAAACTCCTGCGGGCCATCTTCGGTGAGAAGGCCTCCGACGTAAAAGACACCTCGCTGCGAGTTCCCTCAGGCATGAGCGGCACGGTGATCGATGTCCAGGTCTTTACCCGGGAGGGCATTGTTCGTGACAAGCGGGCCCAGCAGATCATCGACGAGGAGTTGGGACGCTTCCGCAAGGACCTCAACGACCAGCTCCGGATCGTCGAGGCCGATGCCTTCCAACGAATCGAAAAGCTGCTGGTGGGTCAGGCTGCCAATGGGGGCCCCAAGAAGCTGGCCAAGGGCACCAAGGTCTCTGCCGACTACCTGGCTGACCTCGACCGCTACCACTGGTTCGACATCCGCCTCTCAGATGAGGCCGCTGCCAGCCAGCTCGAGGCCCTCAAAGAGAACCTGGAACAGAAACGCCATGCCTTCGATCTAGCCTATCAAGAGAAGCATCGCAAGCTGACCCAGGGCGATGAACTGCCACCGGGCGTGCTCAAGATGGTCAAGGTCTACCTGGCGGTCAAGCGTCGTCTGCAGCCCGGCGACAAGATGGCCGGCCGACACGGCAACAAGGGCGTGGTCTCACGCATCGTGCCTGTCGAAGACATGCCCTACATGGCTGACGGCCGTCCCGTGGACATCGTCCTCAACCCATTGGGCGTGCCATCCCGAATGAACGTGGGCCAGATTCTCGAGACCCACCTCGGCTGGGCCGCCAAGGGCCTGGGACAGCGCATCGGCGATCTGTTGGCCAGCCAGGCCAAGGCCACTGAGCTGCGCAAGACGCTGGAGACCATTTACAACTCCACCGGCAAGCCCGAGGCCATTGCCAAACTCAAAGACCATGAGGTGGTTGAGTTAGCTGAGCACCTGGCCGACGGCGTGCCGTTTGCGACCCCAGTCTTTGACGGCGCAAAGGAAGAGGAGATTCGTCAGATGTTGGCCCTGGCCTACCCCGATGAGGTCGCCAAGCGTATCGGACTGACCGCCTCGCGGACCCAGGTCCAACTCTATGACGGCCGAACGGGAGAGTCCTTCGATCGCCCGACAACGGTTGGCTACATGCACATGCTCAAGCTTCACCACCTGGTGGATGACAAGATGCATGCACGTTCCACAGGCCCCTACTCCTTGGTGACTCAGCAGCCTCTGGGCGGCAAGGCCCAGTTCGGTGGCCAGCGCTTTGGTGAGATGGAGGTCTGGGCCCTGGAGGCCTATGGTGCGGCCTACACCTTGCAAGAGATGCTCACCGTGAAGTCAGACGACGTCACTGGACGTACCCGCGTCTACGAGAACATCGTCAAGGGTGACCACGTTATTGATGCCGGCATGCCGGAATCCTTCAATGTCTTGGTGAAGGAAATCCGGTCGCTGGGCATTGACATTGATCTTGAACGCCAATAAACCGAGGACGGTTGCGACATGAAAGCACTACTCGATCTTTTTAAGCAGGTTCAGACTGAACAGCAGTTTGATGCCATCCGCATTGGCCTGGCCTCTCCCGACAAGATTCGCTCTTGGTCGTTTGGCGAGGTTAAAAAACCTGAGACCATCAACTACCGGACTTTCAAGCCCGAGCGTGATGGACTCTTCTGCGCCAAGATCTTTGGCCCCGTTAAAGACTACGAATGTCTCTGCGGTAAATACAAGCGCCTTAAGCATCGCGGCGTCATCTGCGAGAAGTGTGGCGTTGAGGTCACGCTGGCCAAGGTCCGCCGTGAGCGGATGGGACACATTGAGCTGGCCAGTCCGATTGCCCACATCTGGTTCCTGAAGTCCCTGCCGTCCCGCCTGGGTATGGTGCTGGACATGACTCTCCGGGACATCGAGCGGGTCCTGTATTTCGAGGCCTATGTCGTGGTCGAGCCTGGCATGACTCCGCTCAAGCGCGGTCAGATCATGTCGGAAGACGACTACCTGGCCAAGGTTGAGCAGTATGGCGAGGGCGAGTTCGTGGCCACCATGGGAGCCGAGGGCGTTGCTGCCTTGCTCTCCTCCATCGACATCGAGCGGGAGATCGAGCAGCTTCGTAAGGACCTGGCCGAGACCTCTTCTGATGCCAAGATCAAGAAGATTGCCAAACGCCTCAAAGTACTAGAGGGCTTCCACAAGTCGGGCGTGAAGCCCGACTGGATGGTCATGAAGGTCCTGCCGGTTCTTCCGCCCGAGCTGCGCCCGCTGGTGCCGCTCGACGGTGGTCGGTTTGCTACCTCCGACTTGAACGACCTCTATCGTCGAGTCATTAACCGCAACAACCGACTCAAGCGACTCTTGGAGCTGCGGGCCCCCGAGATCATCGTCCGCAATGAAAAGCGCATGCTGCAGGAGTCTGTCGATTCCCTTCTGGACAATGGCCGTCGCGGCAAGGCCATGACGGGTGCCAACAAGCGGGCCCTGAAGTCTCTGGCAGACATGATCAAGGGCAAGGGCGGTCGCTTCCGTCAGAATCTCTTGGGCAAACGGGTGGACTACTCAGGCCGTTCGGTCATTGTGGTTGGCCCCACCCTCAAGCTGCATCAGTGCGGCCTGCCCAAGCTCATGGCCCTCGAACTCTTCAAGCCCTTCATCTTTAATAAGCTTGAGCTGCGGGGCATGGCGACCACCATCAAGGCTGCCAAGAAGCTGGTGGAACAGCAGGTGCCTGAGGTCTGGGACATCCTGGAGGAAGTCATTCGTGAGCATCCAGTCATGCTCAACCGTGCCCCCACGCTGCACCGCCTCGGCATTCAGGCCTTCGAGCCGGTCCTCATCGAGGGCAAGGCCATTCAGCTGCATCCGCTCGTCTGTGCGGCCTTTAACGCCGACTTCGACGGCGACCAGATGGCCGTCCACGTGCCCCTGTCGCTCGAGGCCCAGATGGAAGCCCGCACCCTGATGCTGGCCTCCAACAACGTCCTCTTCCCCTCCAACGGCGAACCCTCCATCGTGCCCTCGCAGGACATCGTGCTGGGTCTGTATTACGCCACCCGAGACAAGGTCAACGGCCGCGGTGAGGGCATGTTCTTTGCCGACGTTACCGAAGTCGAGCGCGCCTATGCCAACCGTGAGGTCGAGCTGGGCACCAAGATCACGGTTCGGATTGCCGAGTTTGATGTCGACCGTGCCAGCGGCAGTCAGACCGAGCGCCGCGTCCGTTATGAGACGACGGTCGGTCGGGCCCTGCTGTCCCGCATTCTTCCTGCCGGACTCGCCTTTACCCACATGAACAAGGCGTTGAAGAAGAAAGAGATCTCGCGCCTGATCAACGCCTCCTTCCGTCGCTGCGGACTGCGGGCCACCGTAATCCTGGCCGACAAGCTGCTGCAGTCTGGCTTCTCGCTCGCAACCCGGGCCGGCATCTCCATCTGTGTGGACGACATGCTGGTTCCCGCCCAGAAGGTCGACATCCTGGCCAAGGCGGAGGCAGAGGTCAAAGAGATCGAACAGCAGTACGCCTCCGGCCTGGTGACGGTTGGCGAGCGGTACAACAAGGTCGTTGACATCTGGGGTCGTGCAGGCGACCAGGTGGGCAAGGCCATGATGGACCAGCTTGCTGGCGAGGTCGTCAAAGACCGCAAGGGCAACGATGTCCGTCAGGAGTCCTTCAACTCCATCTACATGATGGCCGACTCCGGTGCCCGTGGCTCAGCAGCGCAGATCCGACAGCTGGCAGGGATGCGGGGCCTTATGGCCAAGCCAGACGGCTCCATCATTGAGACGCCCATCACCGCGAACTTCCGTGAGGGCCTCAACGTTCTGCAGTACTTCATCTCGACCCACGGTGCCCGAAAGGGTCTGGCGGACACGGCCCTGAAGACGGCCAACTCGGGCTATCTGACCCGCCGTCTGGTCGACGTCACCCAAGACCTGGTAGTCATCGAGGACGACTGCGGCACCGACAACGGCATCACCATGAAGGCGCTGGTGGAGGGTGGTGAGGTGATCGAGGCCCTGCGGGATCGTATTCTGGGTCGTGTGACAGCCTCTGAGGTTGTCAATCCAGAGACCCAGGAGACCCTCATTGCAGCGGGAGAACTCCTCGACGAGGATGGTGTGGATGCCATTGAGCGTCTTGGCATTGACGAGGTACGTGTACGTACACCGCTCACCTGTGGCACCCGTTTCGGCCTCTGTGCCAAGTGTTACGGACGTGACCTTGGTCGTGGTCATCTGGTCAACGTCGGTGAGGCCGTGGGCGTTATTGCCGCCCAGTCCATCGGCGAACCAGGCACCCAGCTCACCATGCGGACTTTCCACATCGGTGGCGCCGCTTCGCGAACCGCCGCCCAGTCCAACATTGAGGCCAAGTCCAACGGCACGGTCCGTTTCACCGCCACCATGCGCTACGTCACCAATGCCAAAGGCGAGCCGGTTGTCATCTCGCGGTCCGGCGAGGTGCTGATCGCCGACGACAATGGCCGAGAGCGTGAGCGTCACAAGGTGCCCTACGGTGCGACACTGGCCCACATCGATGGCAATGTCATCAAGGCGGGTGCCATTCTGGCCACCTGGGATCCGTTGACCCGTCCCATCATTACCGAGTACGCCGGCACCATTCGATTCGAGAATGTAGAGGAGGGTGTTACCGTCGCCAAGCAGATTGACGAGGTAACCGGCCTGTCCACCCTGGTGGTCATCGATGCCAAGCGCAGGAGTGCGGCCTCCAAAGGTGTTCGTCCCCAGGTGAAACTGCTCGATGCCAAGGGTGAGGAGGTCAAGATTGCTGGCACCGACCACTCGGTCAACATTAGCTTCCCCGTGGGCGCACTGATCACCGTCCGTGATGGCCAGGAAGTCGCCGTCGGTGAGGTCTTGGCTCGTATCCCGCAAGAATCCCAGAAGACCCGCGACATTACTGGCGGTCTGCCACGGGTGGCTGAGCTCTTTGAGGCCCGTTCGCCCAAAGATGCCGGCATGCTGGCCGAAGTCACTGGTACCGTCTCCTTCGGCAAGGACACCAAAGGCAAGCAGCGTCTGGTCATCACCGACATGGAC
>CALMJH010000032.1 GCA_937864175.1 uncultured Burkholderiales bacterium | reverse complement strand
CTTTTAACTGGTGATAGACCGTGTGGGCATCGGGCATGCTAAAAAACACCACCCGTAGGCCTGGGTTGGCCCGCTGCACCAGGGCCTCGGTCACCAATCGGGGCCCCAGGTCCGATCCTCCGATGCCAATGTTCACCAGGGTTCGAATGGGCTGGCCGCTGAAGCCTTTCACCTCACCCGCATAGAGCGCCTGGGCATAGGCCAGCATGCGTTGCCGCTCTGCATGAACCGCCTCACCAATCTCACGACCCCAGGGCCCATCAACAGGACCCCGCAGGGCCATGTGCAACGCTGCACGGTCTTCGGTGTTGTTCACCCACTCGCCACGGGCCATGGACTCCAGCCACTCGGGCAGTTGGCTCTCACGGGCCAGGTCGGCCAGACCGGCCAGGGCCTCGTCATTGAGCTGTTGGTATTTGAAGTCCAGTCTTAGACCAGCGGCCTTCAACTGGCAGCGGGTGGCACGGCCTGGTTCGGCATTCAGCGCCCGAATACTGGGCGCCTGGGTGGCCAGAAGCGACAGTCGCTTCCAACTGGCCCGGTCTTGGGGCGCAACAAACTTCTGATGGGGGACAAGCCTTTGCATCCAAGCATTATCCGGATTTTGTCACCACCCCAATGGCATGGCTTGCTGCCGCCAGTCCCATGGCGGCCGTCACAGTCACCATCGAGCCATAGCCAGCACAGGCTAGCCGTGCACTGGGGTCGCAGTCAGCACCTTGCTTCATGGGCTGGTCCGAATGCACCACCGGAATAAACAGCTTGCCCTCGCCCGGAAAGCCCGGCGAGCCTTTGAGAGTCTTACGAAGCTTGGCCAGCAGCGGGTCATGAAAGGTCTTGACCAGATCGCCCACCCGAACCCAGGTGGGGTCGGTCTTGCCGCCAGCGCCCCCGCTCACAATCAGATGCCGGGGCCTTTCACGCTGACGGAAGTATCGAATCATCAGCAGCTTGGCCTCGTAGTCATCGCAGGCATCAATCCAGAAGCTGGGTTTACCCAGGCGACTCGCTTCCGCCGTGTTCTCCCCAAAGACCTCATCAATGTTCTCCAGGCTCAAAAAGGCATCGACCAGGGTGAGCTGCGCCTTGGGGTTGATGGCTTCTATGCGCTGGGCCATGGCCTGGACCTTGGCCATGCCTTTGGTCTGGTGGCTCGCCTGGGCCTGACGATTGAGGTTGCCCTCGGCCACCACATCCATGTCCACCAGGGTCAGTCGCCCAACACCACTGCGAGCCAGGGCCTCAGCCGCCCAAGACCCAACCCCGCCCAGGCCCACCACACCGATGTGTGCCTGGCGCAGACGCAAAAACGCCTCTTCAGAGAAGAGGCGTGCGGTACTGGCGAACTGCCGAGAAACAGAGGTCATGGCAACAGGATAGAACACCCCGTGGTCTTGCGTGCCTCCATGCTCTCGTGGGCCTTGACCACTTCGTCCAGGCCAAAGCGCTGCTCGATGTTGATCTTGATCTTGCCGCTGCCCACCATTTTCACCAGGTCATTGGCGGTCATCTCCAACTCCTCACGGCTGGCCGTGTAGGGCATGAGCGAGGGACGGGTCAGGAACAGGTGGCCACCCAGCACGCTCAGGTCCAGCGGCGGCACCTTGCCCGAGGCATTGCCAAAGCTCACCATCAGGCCATACTTGCGCAGGCACTGCAAAGACTTCTCCCAGGTGCTCTTGCCCACAGCGTCATAGACCACATCCACGCCACGGCCGTTGGTGATCTCTTTCACGCGGGCTGCAAAGTCTTCCTTGTTGTAGTTGATGACATGGGCTGCGCCATTGGCCTTGGCGACTTTGATCTTCTCGTCAGATCCCACTGTGCCAATGGCGGTAACGCCCATCAGCTTGGCCCACTGCATGGCAATCTGGCCTACTCCGCCTGCGGCCGCATGGAACAAAATGGTGTGGCCCTTTTGCAGGTTGGCGGTGCGGCGATACAGATACTGGACCGTCATGCCCTTTAGCATCATGGCGGCACCAGTCTCAAACGAGATGGTCTTGGGAATCTTGATCAGCAGCTGGGCAGGCAGGTTGCGCACCTCGCAGTAGGCGCCTGGGGGTTGGCCTGCGTAGGCCACCCGGTCACCCACCTGCACGTGGGTCACCCCCGCGCCCACTTCCTCCACCACACCACTGCCTTCCATGCCCAGTGCGGCTGGGTACTGGGGCAGGGGGTAGACGCCGCTGCGCTGGTAGATGTCAATGTAGTTCAGACCAATGGCATGGTGACGAACACGGGCCTGACCAGGCCCCGGCTTGCCCACTTCCACATTGCGAACGGTCATTACACTGGCGGCGCCAGGTGCATCCATCATCACGGCCTTGCTCATGTCTGCTCCATTGAGTTGGGGGGATTGTTGGGAAATCAACGACTTGGATTTTGTTCCTGGAGTGTCCTCTGCTGGCTGCTGACAACCCCACGAAATTGCCCCGATAATAGGCACATCAGAAGAGTGCCGGGCACGGGGAAAACCCGCTGACAAGACCGCCCAGCCACCGAAGGCGTAAAACGCTCAGGTTCATGACTGATGATGCGCTGGTCTGGAGAGCGCAACAGGCCCTCAAACACTGAAGGGCCTGGTTGCCACCGAAGGGGCAAGCTCATGCGGGGTCGCATGACGTGAATCTCTCAGGTAAAAGGACAGACCGGCTTCTTTCTCCAAAAAAGGAGCAGGGCATGCGTGTCATCGTCTTAGGCGCCGGCGTCACCGGTACAGCAGCAGCGTATTACCTCCACAAGTCTGGTCATGAAGTCACTGTGCTCGACCGTCAGGCCAAGCCTGGCTGTGAGACCAGCTACGCCAATGGCGGCCAGATCTCGGTGAGCCATGCCGAGCCCTGGGCCAACCCGTCGGCCCCTATCAAGGTTCTGAAGTGGCTGGCCCGCGAAGATGCCCCTTTGCTGTTTAGGTTGCGGGCAGACATGCGCCAGTGGCTCTGGGGCCTGCAGTTCATGCTCGAGTGCACGCCTGCTCGCACCCGTCACAACATCATTCAGATCCTGAACCTGGGCCATTACTCACGCGACAAGCTGCAGGCCCTGCGCAAGGACATTGGCATTCAGTATGACCATCTGGAAAAAGGCATCCTGCATTTCTATACCAGCCAGGAAGAGTTCGACGGAGCCATTGGTCCCACCGAGCTCATGCGCCAGTATGGCTGCCAGCGCGAGATCATCTCGGCCAAACAGGCCGTGGAACTCGAACCTGCCCTCAAGCCCATCGAGTCTCAGATCACCGGGGCTACCTATACCGACGCCGACGAGTCGGGCGATGCCCGCAAGTTCACCCAGAATCTTGCCGACTGGTGCATCTCGCAGGGCGTTCGCTTTAAGACCGGCACCACCATCAAGGGCCTAGATTTTCAGGGTGACCGCATCACGGGTGTGCGGGTCATTGAAGAGGGCCGCCACCAGACGCTGCGAGCCGATGCCTATGTGTTGGCCATGGGGTCGTTTAGCCCCATTCTGGCCAAGCCCCTGGGACTGAACCTGATGGTCTATCCCGCCAAGGGCTACTCGGCCACTGTGCCGGTGAAGAATCCCGAGGCGGCCTTCTCCGTCAGCCTGACCGACGACGAGTACAAGCTGGTCTTCTCGCGCCTGGGCGACCGCCTGCGAATTGCGGGTACGGCAGAGCTCAATGGCTACAGCACCGAACTCAACGATGTGCGTTGCCAGGCCCTTATTCGGCGCTGCCGCCAGATCTTCCCCGAGGCCGGGGTCTGGGAAGAGGCGGA
>CALMJH010000031.1 GCA_937864175.1 uncultured Burkholderiales bacterium | reverse complement strand
CAACCGACCCAACCGACCCAACCGACCCAACCGACCCAACCGACCCAACCGACCCAACCGACCCGAGCGCCAGACCGGCCAACAATGGCCTTAGGTTTTTGGCGGATATTCTGATCATGTCGCCAGCGGGGGCTTGACGCTCGGCTCACCAGATCTCCATACTCCGATCAGAAGCACGAAGGCGCTCTTGCCTAGAAACCTGAGCGCCTGAACTCAATTTAACAACCCTCCAAAAGGACCCTGCCTATGAAAACCACCCTGTCGATTCTGGCCTCTGCCCTCTTCCTCATCTCCGCTCCTTCCTTTGCCATGAGCCACGGCGGCGGCAAGATGGACGACAAAAAAGCTGAGAAAGTGGACTGCAAAAAGCCCGAGAACAAAGACAAGAAAGAGTGCAAAGAGAAGAAAGAAGAGCCCAAGAAGTAAGCTCCACTCATCTGCTCACAACGCCCGGCCAGTGCTGGGCGTTTTTTTTTCGCCCACAAATCGGCTGAAGTTGGCCGTCGTCACCCGCGCCACCTCCTCCACCGAGACGCCCTTCAGGTCGGCGATGCGCTGGGCCACATGGACCACGTAGGCGGGCTCGTTGGTCTTGCCCCTGAAGGGGACGGGCGCCAAAAAGGGCGAGTCGGTCTCAATCATTAGATTCTCCAGAGGCAACTCTCGCGCGACCTCATGGACCTGACTGGCATTTTTAAAGGTCACGATGCCGGACAAAGAGACCAAAAAATTAAGGTCTACCGACTGCCTTGCAACAGAAATAGACTCAGTAAAACAGTGCATTACACCGCCAACCTCATCTGCTTTCTCTTCTTTAAGAATTCTTAGGGTGTCGTCAGGGGCCTCTCGGGTATGGATGATGAGGGGCTTACCCAACTCGCGGGCCGCCCGAATGTGCACCCGAAACCTCTCTCGCTGCCACTCCAGGTCGCCCTTCAGACGGAAGTAGTCCAGGCCCGTCTCGCCCACCGCAACAACCTTAGGCTCTTGCCCCCTGCGAACCAGCTCCTCAACCGTGGGCTCAAGCTCGTCCTCGTAATCGGGGTGGACGCCCACTGAGCAGACGAGAAAGTCATGGGCCTGGGCGGTGGCGAGAACCTGGTCGGCCTCCTGCAGGGTGGTGCAGACATTCAAGGCCCGTCTCACACCCGCCGCTCGCATGCGATCGAGCACAGCCTCGGTCTGCTCTCTGAGCCCGTCGTAGTTCAGGTGACAGTGGGAATCGGCAAATTCAAGCATGGAAGACTCGGTGAAGGTGGCCAAAGATGGACTCAAAAACCAGTCGAGGGTTCAAAGGATGGTCCGCTGAACGGGTCATCTCCTGCAAGGCCGACAGGCGATAGTTGAGCTGAAGGGAGCCTGTGTTCAGCCGGCCCAGAAGCTGGGACTGCCGGACAAGATCGGCCGTCTGAGCATCGAAAGAACGGGGCGCCAGCCCCCTGCTCACCCGCTGGAGGTCCAAGAGCCAGAGCTGGCAGTGCTCCAACACCTGTCGGACATCGGCCTTCCCGGCGGTCTGGGCCCAGGCCATGGGGTCGGCTCGGTCGGCCTGCGCCAGCAGTGGCACGAGCCACTGGGCGACCTGACTGGCCTTTGCATACTGCTGGCCCACCAGAGACGACGGCAGGTGCAGGTGCTGTCGACGACAGCGCGACAAAATGGTCTTGGGAAGGCCCTCTAGGCGATCCGCAAACAAGATAAATCGCAGCCCATCGGCGGGCTCCTCAAGCGTCTTGAGCAGGGCGTTGGCCGCAGCGAAATTGAGATCGGCTGCAGGCCCCAAGACCACATAACGACGCCCCCCACGGTGAGAGCTGACCTGTGCAAAGGTGGCGAGTCCTCGAATCTGCTCAATTCGAATGTCTCGGCTGGCCTTCTTGTCCGTGCTGCCCGCAGCCCCTGCCTCCTCCGCTCCCACAGCCAGCTCCGACTCGCCCTCGGGGCTCCCGGCCTGATCGTCCTCCTGATTGGCGTCTGACCGAACCCAGCGCAGGTCCGGATGCTGGCCCTGGGAGACCCAGCCACAGCTGGGGCAACCGCCGCAGGCACTGCCATCGGCCAACGGCGTCTCGCAGAGGTCTGCTGCGGCCAACTCCAGACAAAACTCCCCGAGCCCGCTGTGGGCTGGCCCGGTGACCAAGACAGCCGCGGCCGGACGTGAGCGCAGCGGCTCAGTGGCCGACCACCAGTCAGAAAACCATGAAAGATCTCTTTTAATCATGGTTTTACTAGAATATCTGAGAGTTGTTTCTGGATATCTTGAGGCGCCTGACTAGCGTCTATCCAGGCCACAGTCTGCGGCGATCGGCGGGCGGCGGCCTCCCGATAACCCTGGCGAACGCGCTCGAAAAAGGCCAGATCTTCTTGCTCAAAACGGTCTCGCTGGGCCAGGCCCGCATCCCGTTGCGCCCGACGGGCTGCCGCCACGGCTGCGGGTAGATCGAAGTAAATCACCAAATCCGGGCCAGGCCCGCCCCTCTCGACTTGCTCGCTGAGAAGGGCTAAGACGGCCGGATCAAGGCCTCGACCGGCGCCTTGGTAGGCCCAGCTGGAGTCTAGATAACGGTCACACAGCACGGTCTGCCCCGCGGCCAAGGCCGGCCAGATGGTCTGTGTAAGGTGATCTCGGCGGGCCGCAAACACGGTCAGGCATTCGGTGAGGCCGTCCATGGGGCGGGTGAGCACCAAGTCGCGGAGGGTCTCGGCCAATGGGGAGCCTCCGGGCTCTCGGGTGACCAAGACCGAAGGCCCCCGAGTTCCGGCGGCTCCGGTTGCTTCGGCTGCGCCCTTGCCAGCCCCTGCTGACAGGCAGGCTTCGATAAACGGCAGATGGGTGCCCTTGCCCGACCCATCCATGCCCTCGACAACCACAAAACGTGGCGAATTCTGACGTGCTGGCTGCATGGTCTTATCGTCTCATGGTGTCTGGTGGCGCAAGGGCGACTGGTCCCTGGTCGCTGAGGGGCGGTGGTGAACCCTTTTTGAGCTGATAAAACTGCACTGCTCGGTTGTGCTGCGCCAGGCTGTAGCTGAAATACGAACGACCATCGCCCATGGCGACAAAGTAACGCCAGCGGCCCACCGCAGGAGTGAGGGCGGCCACAATGGCAGCCCGGCCCGGACTGGCAATGGGCGTGGGAGGAAGGCCTTGGATGACATAGGTGTTGTGGGGCATCGGTCGGCGCAGGTCTGCTCGCCGAAGGTCGCCATCAAAGCGATCGCCCAGGCCGTAGATCACGGTGGGATCAGATTCCAGCCGCATACCCTCCCGCAGTCGCTGGTGAAAAACGGCCGAGACGAAGGCCCGGTCTGCCTCCGCCTGCGTCTCTCGCTCAATCATCGAGGCCAGAATGAGAGCCTCGTAGGGGGACTGCAGGGCCACGTGACTGCTGCGTGCCTCCCAAGCCTGGGCCAGAACGGCCTGCTGAAGCCGAACCGCCCTCTGCACAATCTCCACATCGGTGCTGCCTCGCATAAAGAGGTAGGTGTCCGGAAAGATCCAGCCCTCAAGGCCCGGCGTCCCAAGATTGAGTTGCGCAAGCAGAACTCGTTCCGCCTGGGCTGCGTCGGCCGGGAGGGTCTTGACCACCCCGGGGTGCCGGTGGAGGGCCCCCAGAATCTCGCTAAATCGCCATCCCTCGACCAGCGTCAGGCTGTCTTGAAGGGCATCGCCGCGGGCCATCTTGCCAATGAGCTCTTGCAGACTAATGCCCGGCGTAAGGCCGTAGACCCCCGCCTGAAGCTGGCGGTGTTGACCCAGCAGACGAGCAGTGAGGGCGAAACTGGTCTCGCCCACCGCAAGGCCTGCATCTCTCATGAGAAAGCCAATCGAGGTGGCCGAACTGCCCTTGGGTACCACCAGTTCCAAGACCACCTTGGACGGGTCCTGGCCGGCCGATGGGGAAGGAAGAAGAGGACGCTGCAGCCACCACATCACCCCAACGGCGAGGGCCGACATGAGCATCAAGACCAGCCCGACGAGGCGGACCCAAGACAACCAAACAGGGGTTCGGACCTTGCGGGCGGCGGGGGTTGGCGAGGAGTGGTCAGGCACAGGAAGGTGTCTTTTTCTGCAAAAAAGGCGCTGCTCGCTATATTACGGCCTATGTCCTCTCACCCCGTTGCTCTTCCATATACCGTCCTCGAGGTCTCTGGCGAAGAGGCCCTGAGCTTTTTGCAGGGCCAGCTCACCAACAGCCTCACCAAGCTCGAGGGTCTCTGCCTCAACCAACCCACGGCCCATCAGAGAAACGGCTACTGCTCGGCCAAGGGCCGCCTGCTGGCCAACTTTCGGGCCTGGAAGACCTCCGCTCAGACCGTCAGGCTGCTCATGCCCCAGGACTTGGCCCAGGGCGTCTTGAAACGTCTCAAGATGTTCGTTCTTCGGGCGAAGGTTCAGATCGACGCCCTGGAGGGCCAGGTCTACGGACTGGTCGGCCTCCCTCCCCTGGAGACCCCCGCGCTGATGACCTTTCAGCTCTCGCCCCAACTCACCCTGCTGAGTGATCCCTACTCCGAGGTCTCTGGCGCCCAGAGGGCCTGGCTTTTTCATGAGGGATCAGCAGGCCTGCAGCCCTCAAGCCTTCCAGACCTGCTTCCGGCGCTGGGCGAGGCCTGGCCCAACCCGTCTGGTCAGGCCCTGGCACCACATTTCTGCGACCCATCGGACTGGCACTGGCGACAGACCCGCTCGGCCGAGCCCTGGATCCAGGCCAGCACCCAAGAACAGTTTGTGCCCCAGACCCTGAATTTCGAACTCCTGCAGGGCGTGGACTTCCAAAAGGGCTGCTACCCGGGCCAGGAAGTTGTCGCCCGCAGCCAATACCTGGGCAAGCTAAAAAAACGCCTCTTCGTGGTATCGGCCGCGCCGGATCTTCTGGACCTGCCGCTCGGCAGCGACATCTGGTTGCGCAGAACGCCAGTTCTACAGGCCACTGGTGCAGCGGGCGGTGTAGCCGGCGAGGCGGTCGAGTCCCTGCCGCCGGAGGACACCCCGGTGGGCGAATTGGTCCAGTCTGCAGTCGGAGAGTCAACGCTGGCCTTGGTCAGTATCGACCTTGCCGCCTGGCGCGCCTGCCTGGAGGCCGCCGGCCAACTCGTGGCGGGCACAAGCCCACAGAATGGGCTGGGCCTTCAGCCCCTGCCCCAGCCCTACAGTGTCCCGCTAGAGATTAGTCAGCCAGTGCGCCCGAAGCTCGGCTAGACCGATGAACCACTGGCATCCGCCGGAACGTCCCCATGGCCTGGGCCAGCAGTCGTCCGGCCTCGTCCTTGAGCACCGCCCTGCAAAAAGCCATGCTGGTTGACCGATGGTCACAGTCACCGAAGGCATGGAGTACGCCCTTGGCAGGCCGCAGAAAGCTGGTCTTCATCTCAATGGTCACCACCGCCATGTTGGCGGGATCTGCTGAACGGGCCGCAAGGGCCATGGTGACATCCAAAAGAGTCATCACGACCCCGCCATGGGCCACACCCAAGCCATTGAGATGGTGAGGCTGTAACCGCAGCAGGATCTCGCTCGATCCGCCCTCGGCCCGAACAAACTCGGCCCCAAGATGCTCAACAAAGGGCGTGAAGGACGAATTGTTGGGGCTATTCATAGCCTTGCACGATACCAGCCTTAAGATGGCGCCATGAATGCCCCCGGCCGCTTGCGCCCACCACCGTTACCACCACTGGCCCCCTACCGGCCCTTCGGGCAAGTCCCCCAGTCCGCTCCCGATGCTCTGGGGCTACAACCCACCGATCTGTCGTCCGGCTTGGCGTCATTGGGCCTCACCCAAGACCCCAAGCAAGCTGCCCTGGGCTTTGCCTGCGACCCGACGCCACTGGACGACCCAATCCTGGTCAGCGTAAGCCCCGCGGCCAGCGCCCTGATTGGGCTTAAAGCCAGCGACCTCCTTCAGAGTCCCGGCTGGCAGGCTCTCCTGTCTGGCAGCGCGACCCTGGCGGGCCAGACCAGCTACGCCAGCGTCTATGCTGGCCATCAGTTTGGCGTCTTCGTCCCCAGACTGGGCGATGGCCGGGCTATAAACCTGGGCTGCGTGCGGGGCTGGGAGCTGCAACTCAAAGGGGCCGGGTCCACGCCCTATGCCCGGCATGCCGATGGCCGAGCGGTCTTGCGATCGTCGATTCGTGAGTTCCTCTGCTCGGAGTTTATGGCCGCACTCGGTGTGCCAACGACACGGGCCCTCTCCTTGGTAAGCGCCCGAACACCGGTCTTTCGGGAGGCCGTGGAGACTGCCGCGGTGGTCTGCAGAATGGCGCCCAGCTTTGTTCGGTTTGGCCACTTTGAGTACCTAGCCTCCCAGGGCCAGACCCAGAGCCTTCAGCAGCTAATCGACCACCTGGTCGCCACCCAGCCACTCTTTGCGCAGACCGCAGAGGAGGCGCCCGGCTCAGGTCGCAACTGGGCGTTTTTCTCGACTGTCAGCCTCCACACCGCGAGACTCATGGCGGATTGGACCGCCGAGGGCTTCATGCATGGGGTGATGAACACCGACAATTTCAGCATCCTGGGCCTCACCCTCGATTACGGCCCTTTTGGCTGGATGGAGGGCTTCTCAGCAGGCCACATCTGCAACCACACCGACAGCCAGGGCCGGTATGCCTTTGGTCAGCAGCCATCGGTTGGCCTCTGGAACCTGCAGAGGCTCTTGGTCGCCCTGTCCACCATTGACCCAGGGCAGCCCATTGAGAAGCGCAACGAGGCGCTTATTGAGCAATACCAGCAGGCGTTTCAGACCCACTTCCACCATCGCATGGCCAAGAAGCTGGGACTGGACCCCCACCTCCCCACCGACCAGCTGGAATCCCTGCTTCAGGGACTCTATGGCCTTCTCTCGGCCAAGTCTTGCGATTTCCCCACCTGGATGCGCAATCTGAGTCGTGTCGACTTGACCGTGGATCCGGCTGAGCCGTCGGACTTTGCGCGGGCCTACGGCGCGCTGGCCGATCATGGTCTTCACCACGGCGACCTGGTGGAGTGGTTGCAGGCCACCCGACAGGCCTGGAATCAGAGCGCAGCCAGCAGCCCAGACCTTCTGCAGGACCCGACCAGTCGGCGCACGGCCTGGCAGGCTGCTCTGCGTCGGGCCAATCCCGCCTTTGTGCTGCGCAATTGGGTCGCCCAGGAGATCATCGAGGCAGCCCAAGAGGGTGACTGGTCTGCTCTGCACGACGCGCTAGTGATCCTCAGCAATCCATTTGACGACCACCTCGACAAACCGCATCGACAACACTGGCGCAATCCGCCGCCCGACTGGGCTGCCCACCTCGAGGTGAGTTGCTCGAGTTAACACAAGGCTTACTTCATGACACAGTCAGACAATCCCACCCAGTCCAACTCCACCCCCTCCTTGCAAGACCGCGACGCGGAGGAGCGCCGCCGGCTTACCGACCTTCAATACGCGGTGACCCGTCGCAAGTACACGGAGCCCCCGTTTACGGGGCTCTATTGGAACCACTGGCAGGCAGGTCGCTACAACTGCATCTGCTGCGGCACGCCCCTGTTTTCCTCTGAGACCAAATTCGATGCCGGATGCGGTTGGCCGAGCTACAGTTCAGCCATCAGCCCAGAGGCGCTCAGAGAGGTCCGCGACACCAGCCACAGCATGATCCGAACCGAGATTGTCTGTGCACGGTGTGAGGCCCACATTGGCCACGTCTTTGACGACGGCCCCGCCCCCACTGGCCTGCGATACTGCGTAAACTCCGCATCCGTCGATTTCAAAAGCTCAACATGAAACTACTGGCTGACTGGCTTCCAATCCTGGCGTTTTTTGTGGTCTACAAGACCGTAGACCTCTATTGGGCGACTGGTGTGGCCATCGTTTTGTCGGTGGCCCTCATTGGACTTCTCAAACTCCGAGGCCTGCCCATCGATCGCATGCAGTGGATCAGTCTGGGCCTCATTGTGGTCTTCGGAGGCGCAACCCTGTTGATGCATGACGAGCAGTTTATTAAGGCCAAACCCACCATTCTCTACGCCGCCTTCTGCCTGGTCTTTCTCCTCCCGCAGCTTATGGGCAAGGCCCTCATCATCCAGAAGATGCTCGGCGAGAAGATTCAGCTGCCAGACCTCATTTGGCTTCGGCTCAACACCGCCTGGGCCCTGTTTTTTGCCGTCATGGCGGTTCTCAACTGGTGGGTCGCAACTGCCTATTCAACCGACACCTGGGTGAACTTCAAACTCTTTGGCGGCATTGGCCTCACCCTGGTCTTTGTCCTGGCCCAGGGTGTCTACATGAGCCGACATGCAAAAGAGGCCAGCGAATGACCGAGCAGCCCCTGGTCGATCTCATTCAATCAAGGCTGATGAAGGCCCTTCAGCCAGACGTCCTGGAGGTCTGGGACGACTCCAAGGATCACGAGGGTCACGCTGGAGCCGCTAGCGGCGCAGGCCATTATCAGCTGCTCATTCGCGCACCTGCCTTCCGGGGTCTCAGGCCCGTGGCAAGACACCGGCTTGTGTATGATGCTCTTGCGGATCTGATGCCTCACCGAATTCATGCGTTGGCCATTGATGCCAAGGCCCCCGATGAGACTTTCTAGTTCCTCTTCTTTTCCCCTTCCCCAGCACCCGACCGACTCACGACTACCCCAGACCATCGCCATGCACACTCTTGCTCGCCTCTCAATGGCCTTTTTCCTCTCCACCCTGGCCGCAGCCGCCATGGCCCAGAACATCGCGGTCGTCAATGGCAGGCCCATTCCCAAGACTCGCGCCGACCTCTTCATCAAAGAACTCGAGAAGCAGGGTCAGCCTGCAACGCCGGAGTTAGCCGCCTTGGTGCGTCAGGAGCTCGTCGACCGGGAGATTCTTCTTCAAGAGGCGGAGCGCCGCGGGCTACCCGCCAAGCCCGAGACCCGATTTCAGATTGAGTCCACCCGTCAGCAGATTCTGATTCAGGCCCTGGTTCAAGACGAGCTCGACCGCAACCCGCTCAAAGAGGCCGACATTCGTGCCGAATTCGACCGCCTGACCAGCCAGCAGGGCACCGAATACCGCGCCCGACACATTCTGGTCGAGACGGAAGACCAGGCCAAAGACATCATTGCCAAGCTCCAAAAAGGCGCCAAGTTCGAAGAGCTGGCCAAAGCCTCCAAAGACCCTGGGTCTGCAGCCAAGGGAGGCGATCTCGACTGGGCCTCTGCCTCCACCTTTGTGAAGCCCTTCTCGGAGGCCATGCAGGCCCTCAAAAAAGGACAGTTCACCACACAGCCGGTCCAGACCCAGTTTGGCTGGCACGTCATTCGACTCGACGACAGCCGCGCAGCCCAGCTGCCCAGCTTTGAGTCGGTGAAGGACCAGCTGGCCGAGAGCCTGCAGCGCAAGAAGCTTGGAGAGTTTCAGCAGGCCCTAAAGGACAAGGCCAAGGTTCGCTAAACCCGAGGCAACCGAGCCCTACGCCGCGATCAGGACGGTTGTGCCGGGTCGAACGCGGTCGAAGAGTTCAACGATGTCGGGACCGCGCATTCGAATGCAGCCAATCGATCCCGGTTCACCCATCTGAACGGTGGGTGGGCTCCCGTGGAGATAGACGTACCGGCGCATGGTGTCGCAGTCACCGAAACGGTTGTGCCCAGGTTCTAAGCCACAGAGCCAGAGAATCCTCGTCAGAATCCAATCACGTTGGGGCCCCGCGGCGGCAAGCTCCGGTGTCCAGATCTCGCCGGTCGGCCGGCGGCCGACAAAGACCGTCTCGAGGGGTGCTCCAGCCCCAATCTTTGCGCGGATACGGTGCCGGCCCAGAGGCGTCTTGTAACTACCCATCTGTTGACCCACCCCGTTTTTTGAACTGGAGATGGCAAACTGCAGCGCAGGCTCGCGCAACACAAGTGCCTCCGGTGCCCAGGGATCCACCGAGGCGGCCAGCTGGTCGTAGAACCTGAGCTGTTGCTCGGCAATTGAAATGTGGATGTGTTGGCCGGTCACGAACCAGCACCCCCACGCTGCAAAGCCCGACGAAGGGCGAAAAATTCCTGCAGGCTCTGGCCGCACTCCTCGGCCATGACGCCCCCACGAACCTGGGTCTGGTGATTGAGTTGGTGGTTCTGGTAGAGGTTCAGGACGCTGCCAGCGACCCCGGTTTTTGGATCAGACGCACCAAAGACGACTTCAGCAATTCTGGCCTGAAATATCGCGCCAGTGCACATTAGACAAGGCTCCAAAGTGACATAGAGACTGCAGTCTGTCAGGCGGTAGTTTCCAATAGCCTGGCCCGCTGCCCTCAGGGCGATAACCTCCGCATGGGCGGAGGGGTCGTGCAGGCCAATTGGCGCATTGGACCCAACCGCCACGACCTCATTGTGACGGACCACAACGGCCCCAACGGGTACCTCACCCCTGTCTGCGGCCAGCGCTGCCTGCTCCAGCGCAATTCGCATAAAACGCAGATCGTTGGTCATGGGCGCTCCCGCCACGTGGACCGCCTATTATCAGTCTTGCTCACCCTCAAAGGCCTTCTCGCGGCCTCTTCGGATGGCCGGCAGCGCCATCACCACAATCAGGACAAGGGCCAGGGCCAAGAGACTGGCGGATAGCGGGCGATCGACAAAGACCGACCAGCTTCCCCTCGAGAGGGTTAGGGCCCGGCGAAGGTACTCCTCCATCATGGTCCCCAGAATGAATCCCAGCAGCAAGGGGGCAGGCTCACACCGCCACTTCTTGAAGTAGTACCCCAGGACTGCAAACGGGATGATCATGAGGATGTCCCAGACGTTGTTGTTAATGCTGTAGGCCCCGATACAGCAAAACATCAGAATGGCGGGATAGAGATACCGGTAAGGCAGTTGCAACAATCGAATCCAAATGCCAATAAGGGGCAGGTTCAGAATGACCAGAAACAAGTTGCCCACCCACATCGAGACAATCAGGCCCCAGAAGAGCTGCGGGTTGGTCGTCATGACCTGCGGCCCCGGGGTGATGTTGTGAATCATCATCGCCGCCACCATCAGAGCCATGACAGGTGTCGTCGGAATACCCAGAGTCAGCATTGGAATAAAAGACGTCTGGGCACCCGCGTTGTTGGCTGACTCCGGACCAGCGACGCCCTCAATTGCGCCCTTGCCAAATTCCTCGGGATGCTTGGATATTTTCTTTTCAATGGCATAGGAGGCAAAGGCCGACAGGATGCCACCCCCACCAGGCAGGATGCCAAGAAGAGACCCGAGCATGGTGCCCCGGACCACAGCCGGTGCTGCGCGGCGTATCTCCGGCCCCGTCGGCATGAGGTTGGTGATCTTGTCTTTTAGAAGGTCCCGCGTATCCGAACTCTTCAGGTTGTAAATAATCTCTGAAAAGCCAAAGAGTCCCATGGCCACAATGGCAAACTCAAAGCCGTTGTAGAGCTCGGGGATGTCTCCCGTAAAGCGAGCCGCACCGGAATTGACGTCGGTGCCCACCAGGCCCAACAGCAGCCCAAAGACCACCATGGCCAGGGCCTTGATAAAGGAACCATGGGCCAAGACAACAGCGGCAATTAAACCCAGCACCATCAGGGCAAAGTACTCAGCCGGCCCAAACTGAAAGGCCAACTCTGCCAGCGGGGGCGCGAAGGCAGCGATCAGAAAGGTCGCCACCGTGCCGGCGAAAAACGACCCCAAGGCTGCAGTCGCAAGGGCCAGGCCGGCCTTGCCCCGCCGGGCCATCTGGTAGCCGTCCAAGGTGGTCACCACAGAGGAAGACTCGCCAGGAAGATTCACCAAAATAGCAGTAGTCGATCCGCCGTATTGGGACCCGTAGTAGATGCCCGCCAGCATGATGAGAGCAGTCGTCGGATCGCCCATCTTGTAGGTGACCGGCAACAAAATGGCGATGGTCGCCAGAGGCCCAATGCCGGGTAAGACCCCGATCAGCGTGCCCAGAAGCACCCCCACAAAGCACCAGCCCAGGTTGGTGAGGGTAAAGGCGGTCTGGATACCGAGCGCGAGGTTGTTAAGGAGGTCCATGGGCAGACCCTTTTTAAGGGTTAGAAGAGTCCCGGGGGCAGCAGGGGAAAGCGCATGTCAAGACCCACCCGAAAAACCAGCACACAGAAGGCGGTGAGGCCCACGGCCAACAGCAGCCGGTGACGCATGGGAGTCTCGGGCGTGGCCAGGCTGGCCAACAAGACCAGAAGGGGCCCTGCAACCAGAAATCCGGCTAATGGGAGCAGCTGGGAGAACAAAACAACACTGCCGCAGATGAGCAGCAGGCCCCGCCAGTCGGTGGGCGCCAGCGGCTCGGATGGAAGGTCTTGGGTCTGAAACGCCGACACCAGAACTGCCAGTCCCAGCAGGAGTTGCAAAACCGCCAGAAGAGAAGGGAAGTAGGCCGGGCCCATGTTGCGGGCGGTGCCGATCTCGAAGTCTTGGCCGGCCCAGAGGAATGCCACACCGGCCAAGACGAAGAGGCCCCCTGCGAACAAGTCCTGAATGTGGCTAAGTTTCATGTTTTAGGGTAAATCAGCATGCGGCAGTTTACCCCTAAAAAACAGGGGGCGCTGTACCATCGTTTTGGTACTTTTCCCAATGGAGACCCGCATGTCACTTCAAAAATCCCGTCGTCTGCTTCTCGGCGCTGCAATGGTCGCTGCGCTGATGCCCCTGACCGCTCAGGCCGCCTATCCTGACCGTCCTATCACCATGGTGGTCCCCTTCGCTGCCGGCGGCCCAACCGACACAGTTGCCCGCGCCCTGGCCGCATCCATGGAGAAATCATTGGGTCAACCCGTGGTGGTCGAGAACAAGGCCAGCGCAGGCGGCATCGTGGCACCAGGCGAAATTGCACGCGCCACACCAGATGGCTATCGCATTCTGATCCACCACATTGGCATGGCCACCTCCCCTGCCCTCTACCGCAAGCTGGCTTACAAGCCCGTAGAGGACTTTGTGCACCTGGGTCTGGTCAATGCGGTCCCCATGACGCTGATCGCAAAGCCAACCTTCCCCGCGAACAACCTGGCAGAGGCCGTCAAGCACATCAAAGCAAACGCCAAATCAATCAACCTGGCCAATGCGGGCCTTGGGGCCGCCTCTCACCTCTGCGGCCTGATGTTCCAAGCTGCAATTGACACGGACCTCACCACTGTTCCGTACAAGGGCACGGGCCCTGCCATGACCGACCTGATCGGTGGTCAGACCGACCTCATGTGCGACCAGACCACCTCCACCACGCCCCAGATCAAGGCCGGCAAGGTCAAGGTCTATGCCGTAACGTCGAGCCAGCGCATCGATGCCATCAAAGAGGTTCCCACCGTCGGGGAAGCTGGATTTAAAGGCCTAGAGCTCAGCATTTGGCATGGCCTCTACGCCCCCAAAGGCACGCCAGCCGACATCGCCAAGAAGCTCAACGGTGCACTTCGGTCAGCCCTCGCAGACGAGAACTTCAAAAAGCGCATGACGGACCTGGGCTCTGTGGTCTACCCCGAGTCGCAGCAGACGCCCGAGGCACACCTAGCACTTCTGAAGTCCGAAACCGACCGATGGGGCAAGCTCATTGCCAAGTCGGGACAGTTCGCTGACTGAGCAAGAGTCTGTACCACCTGCCCCGTCGCTGGTTTCGGCGGGGCAGAATCAGGCTTCGGGAAGATCGGGCTTCGGATGGCCCACAAAGCGGGAGGCCACAATGCCCACCGCTAAAACGACCAAGGCGATCCAGGCCTGCCCTTGGCTGTCAGCGTAGCGCAGACTGGAGAACGTCAAGTAGGCCGAGCAAACCACAAAAGTCACCGGCAGCAGGGGCCCAAGCGGAACTCTAAAACCACTGGCGTTCGGGTGGCGTCTGCGTAGGACCAACAGGCTCACGCCAACCAGAGTTAAAAATCCCCAGTAGACGGGGGCTGTAAACTCCACCAGAGCGGAGAAAGCCTCTTTAGAGAGGGAGGCAAAGAGCACAAGCCCAAGGCTGATGGCTGTTTGAAATATGAGGGCGGGAACGTACGAGAGATCTTCGCCACGCCATCCCGCAAGACCATTTAATCTAGACCATCCAACGGCAACGGAGGCCGTCGCACGAGCGCCCACCACCATCGTTGCGTTAATGCTCGTCAGAATCGAAGCGGTCACCACTGTAAGAACCAAGACGATGCCCCACTTGCCCAGAACCAACTCCGCCATGTCGCCGATGGGTGCCTTCTTTTGAGAGAGTTGATCTGCACCAAAAAGCTGCACAAGGGCTAGATTCACCAACAAATAGACCGCGGCAATGAGTCCTAGGCTTATCACCAACACCAGCAACATCTGACGGCTGCCTTCACGCAGATCACGGACTAAGTAGGCAGCCTCATTCCAACCCCCAAAGGTCAGCAAGGCGAAGATCATCGCAAGACCGATCGCACCCAGCCCTGCATTCACCGGCCCCTGCGCAGTAGCGAGTGCTTGGGCAGGCTGGTCAGCCGAAAACCAAAAAGACGCTAAAGAGACTGCAACCAGCAGAGCCACCTCTAAAGTCAACAACACAAACTGGAAACGGGTCGACGAGCGAAGGCCGCGGAGATTCAAGAGGGTAAGCGCCAAAACCAATAGAAAGGCAATCACGGGCCCTTGCGTGGACAATGCCGGCAAGATGGGCGTCCAGTAGTCGGCGAGCACAAAGGCCAGCATCGCGATTGCTCCCGGGTTGATGACTGTCGCCTTGGACCAGCCGTAGACAAAGGCCATTCGTGGTCCGAAGGCATTGGACAAAAAGCCGATCTCCCCCCTCTGGCTGGGAAAACGGGACATCAGCTCAACATAACAAAGCGCTCCAATGAGGCTCAGAGCCGCCGCACTGACCCAGATCCAGACGATTTGCCCCTGCGCCACCAATCCGGCGATCATCGCGGGAGTCTTGAAAATGCCCGCCCCAATGACAAGCCCCGCAACCACGACAACGGCACCGACCAGCGACAGTCGCTGGCGATGTTCTGAGGACTCTGGCACGTCTAGTTACCTGCCTTGCTGCCATCCACCAGCTGGGATTTTCCTGCCTCGAGCAACTCACCGCTGATTTTCCGATTCATCAATTGGCCCCGGAGCGACAGCGGTCGACCACCACCTGGCCCAAATTGAATAGTCAGGCCATAGCCTGTTACCCGGCCCTCCTCGATGGGAATGGTCTTGCCGTCAAGCTCGAGAGATCCAGAGAGTTGCTGATGGATCTGCTTGAGCGTGAGCTTGGCCTTGCGCCCGGCGGGAAGATCGAGATTCCACAGGCCTTGAAAATTTGCCGGGACAATCCAGAGATAGCCAGAGGCGTTTGCAGTCTCAATCCGTCGGTCTGGGCTCCAGCTCTCCATCCCAAACGAGTGGGAGACAATACGGGTACCTGGTCGCATGGCTCTTAGGATGGGTTTTAGTCGCATGTTGAGTTCCGGCAGGAGATACATGGTCACGACTGTCGCCTGCGAGAAATCAACCTTGAAGAGATCCCCTTCGACGATGGTGACCCTATCCGAGACGCCCGCTCGCTGGGCATTGCGTTTGGCCAATGCAGCCATGGCGGGATCGAATTCAATGCCAACTGCCCTCGCACCCCGCCTCAGTGCGGCCGCGATAGCAATCTTTCCGTCTCCCGCTCCGAGATCGACCACCAGATCATGTGGGCCCACCTCTGCAGCCTGAATCATCTCGTCCACCATAGCGTCAGGCGTCGGAACCCAGATCACATCCTTCCCGGGTTGGCCCACATACGGCTTGTAGAGTTCATCTCCAAGACGTCCCTCGTCTGCCGTGACTGGGGCGATCGATAAACCCATCAGGCACACGACCCACAAAAGCGGGTTTAAAACAGCACCAATTCGTTTCATCGTCGATCCTCCGTCGAAGGGTCACGTTTCCTACAAACCAGAGCATAGTCGCTTCTGCCCAGGTCAGCGGAAAATACGGACTTCTACTACTCCCACTCAATCGTGGCGGGAGGCTTGGAGGAAATGTCAAAGGTCACGCGGTTGATGCCCCGGACCTCATTGATGATGCGTGAGGACACGCGCTTCAAAAGGCTGTAGGGCAGCTCGGCCCAGTCGGCTGTCATGAAATCACTGGTCTGCACGGCCCGGAGGGCCACCACGTAGTCGTAGGTGCGGCCATCGCCCATCACCCCAACACTCTTCACCGGCAAAAAGACCGTAAAGGCCTGACTCGTTAGGTCATACCAGGACTTGCCAGACTCGGGGTCCACGGTCTGCTGGAGCTCTTCGATGAAGATCGCGTCAGCCCGACGCAAGAGGTCGGCATACTCGCGTTTGACCTCGCCCAGAATCCGAACCCCAAGGCCCGGGCCTGGGAAGGGATGGCGATAGACCATCTCGCGGGGCAA
>CALMJH010000030.1 GCA_937864175.1 uncultured Burkholderiales bacterium | reverse complement strand
CTGGGCATGGATGTCTTGGTGGAGATCCACGACGGCGATGAGCTGGACCGCGCCCTGCGGCTTAAAAGTCCCTTGCTGGGCATTAACAACCGCAACCTGCGCACCTTTGAGACCAGCCTGCAGACCACGCTGGACCTGCTGCCTCGGGTTCCCTCTGATCGACTACTCATTACCGAGAGCGGCATTCTGGCGCCATCAGATGTCACATTGATGCGCGAGCATGGTGTGCATGGGTTCTTGGTGGGGGAGGCCTTTATGCGTCAGCCCGATCCAGGGCAGGCCTTGCAGGCGCTCTTTACCGAATTGGCATAAAGCCCAATCGCTTACCAACCGGCGCTTGGGATTCAACAGGAGACTGACATGAACGACGAAGCACTGGTGTTAACCGAGACCCACGGCAAGGTGGGGCTCATCCGCCTGAACCGTCCTAAGCAGCTCAATGCTCTGAGCGATCCTCTGATGGATGCCCTGGGCGAGGCCCTGATGGGCTTTGAGCGTGACCCCAACATCTCGGTCATGGTCATTACCGGCAATGAAAAAGCCTTTGCAGCCGGCGCCGACATCACCCGCATGAAGGATCTGACCTACAGCGAGGCCTTCAACGGCAACTTCATCAGCCGCAACTGGGAGACGGTGCTCAAGTGCCGCAAGCCCGTCATTGCAGCAGTCAGCGGTTATGCGCTGGGCGGTGGCTGCGAGCTGGCCATGATGTGCGACACCATCATTTGTGGTGAGACGGCCAAGTTCGCACAGCCCGAGGTCAAGCTGGGCATTCCGCCGGGGGCTGGTGGTTCGCAGCGCACACCGCGGGCCATGGGCAAGGCCAAGGCCATGGACCTCTGCCTGACGGGACGCATGATGGACGCCCAAGAGGCTGAGCGCAGCGGCCTGGTGGCTCGTGTGGTGCCTGCAGACAAGGTGGTCGAAGAGGCCCTGGCCATGGCCAGCGAGATGGCCAACTACTCCATCACGGCCCTCATGCAGATCAAAGAACTGGTGAACCAGGCCTACGAGACGCCACTGGCGACTGGCCTGGTGATGGAGCGCCGCGGCTTCCATGCCGCCTTCTCGACCCAGGACCAGAAAGAGGGCATGAGCGCGTTTGTGGAGAAGCGGACCCCGACTTTTAGGGGTCGCTAAATGAGCGAGTCAGTCGATCTTGAACGGTTGATTGATGAGGCAGTTAAGACCCACCGGCCTGTTCGTCTCAATAACGGAAGAAATTCGGCTGTTCTGGTTGGGGAGGATGACTGGCGCGCAATTCAGGAAACCCTGTTCCTTCAAGCGATCCCAGGATTTGTGAGTTCCGTTAAGGAGGGTATGACTGAGCCACTTCGCTGCGCAGTCAAACGGACAAAAAGAGCGGGAAGTGGTCTAAATAGCTAGAATTCGGTCTTCTCTTTACAAAACCAAGCTCCACTCTCATGAAAATCGCTCAAGAACTCCGCGTCGGCAACGTCTTTATGCTCGACGGTCAACCCCAGGTCGT
>CALMJH010000029.1 GCA_937864175.1 uncultured Burkholderiales bacterium | reverse complement strand
CGAACCGCCTGGTGCAGGGCCACCACGCCGGCCGTCATAGTCTGGTAACGCACCACCCCAAAGCCAGCGTCTCGCATCAACTGAGCGAGTTCCTCGGGGCCGGGGTGCATGCGAATGGACTCCGCCAGGTAACGGTAGCTGTCGGCGTCTTTGGCGATTTTGTCGCCCAGCCAGGGCAGCACCTTGAACGAATAGAAGTCGTAGAGCTTCTCGAGAGGCTTGGCTACCTTTGAGAACTCCAAGACCAGCAGCTTGCCGCCTGGTTTTAACACCCGATGCAGCTCGGCCAGGGCCCAGTCTTTGTGGGTCATGTTGCGCAGGCCAAAGGCCAGCGTTACGCGATCGAACTGCTGGTCCGCAAAGGGCAGACCCTCGCAGTCGCAGACCAAGGCGGTTAGGTTTTTGCCGTGGTCGAGCAGGCGGTCACGGCCCCGGCCCAGCATCTCGGCATTGATGTCGGTCATCACTACCCTGCCCGTGGGCCCCACCTTGGCAGCCATGGCCAGGGCCAAATCGCCCGTGCCACTGGCCACGTCGAGCACCTGATGTCCCTCGCGCAGATGCGCCTGGGCAATGGTGACGGCCTTCCAGACTCGGTGGAGTCCAGCCGACATCAGGTCATTCATGACATCGTAGTTCTGGGCGACCGAGTCAAAGACGCGACGAACGCGACGGGCTTTTTCTTGCTCGGGAACCTGCTGAAAGCCGAAGTGAGTCTGGGACATGGCGCCAGTGTACCGGCACGGCGAGGACCTTTGAGGGCAGACAAGCCCCCCGTCCTTAAATGGATTCGATCTTGGCGGTAGGGGTCTTGCCGTGGCTGGCACAGCCCGAGGCCGAAGGGGTTGGCGGCGCATTGGGGTCTGGGTCGCGAGAGGCACCCGCAGCCGCTAGTCGATCCAGATAGTCCTGCCAGAGGGCCGCCTGATGGTCGGCCAACCAGCGCAGATAACCCCAAGAAAAAATGCCCGAGGCATGGCCATCGGAAAAAGTGGGCTTGACCGCATAGAGACCGACGGGCTCTAGACCCTGAAGGCCCACTCCCCGCTTGCCCACCTGCAGGACCTCCTGGCCAGGACCATGGCCCACCACCTCCGCCGAGGGGCTGTAGACCCGAAGAAATTCAAAGGGCAGACGAAAGCTCTGGCCTGAGGCATAGCCCAGCTCGAGGACCTGCGACTGGCTGTGGACCACCAGGCTAGCGGGAGGCTCAGCCGCTTGTTGGCTGTTGTAGGCGGGTATGTGAGTATTTGCTGACATGTCTTGCCTTCTGGGTCAGGGTGTTTTCAATCTCGTTAAAATGTCATTGAACTGTCATATTTGCCGCATAGGATTAAACCCTTATGACAAGCACGATTCTGGTCGTTGAAGACGAACCGGCCATCGCCGAGCTTGTGGCCGTTAACCTGAGTTTCGCCGGTCACAAAGTCCTGCGTGCTGCTGATTCTATTCAAGCCGACACCCTGATACGAGCGGAATTACCCGACCTCATCTTGTTGGATTGGATGCTTCCCGGCGTCAGTGGGGTGAATTACGCCAAGAAGCTTCGCAACGACGAGCGCACGCGAGACGTGCCCATCATCATGCTGACCGCCCGCTCCCAAGAAGGCGACAAGGTGGAAGGTCTTGAGAGCGGGGCCGACGACTACATGACCAAGCCCTTCTCGCCTCGAGAACTGTTGGCCCGAATCAAGGCCGTCATGCGCAGGCGGGCTCCCCAGTTGACCGACGACACCGTGGAGGTGGCCGGCCTGAAGCTTGATCCCCAGACCCACCGTGTCTCGGGGGCTGGTCAGGCCCTGGATCTGGGCCCCACCGAATTTCGTCTGCTGCATTTCTTTATGACCCACCCCGAGCGGGTGCACAGCCGCAGCCAGTTGCTGGACCACGTCTGGGGTGACCACGTCTTTGTGGAAGAACGAACGGTGGATGTCCACATTCGCCGACTGCGCCAGGCCCTGACGCCCACCGGCCACGACAAGCATGTCGAGACGGTGCGAGGCAGTGGCTATCGGTTTACTGCTCTGCCCACCGACCTGGCCGCCTAGGCCGTCTGACTCACGCGACGCTCTGGGAAGAGCAGCGAGAACCGGCTGCCCTGCCCCACCTGACTCTCGATATCTAGCCTGGCCTCATGTCGGGCTGCGATGTGTTTGACGATGGCCAAGCCAAGCCCCGTGCCCCCAGTGACCCGAGACCGGTCTTTGTCGATTCGATAAAACCGCTCGGTGAGCCGGCCGATGTGCTGTGACTCAATGCCCGGGCCTGTGTCCAAGACCCAGAACTCCGCCTGTCCGCCATGCCGCGCCTCCCAGCCAATGGTAATGGTGCCGCCAGTCGGGGTGTAGCGAACCGCATTGGAGACCAGGTTACCAAAGGCACTGGCCAACTCCTGGGCATCTCCGACCAGTTGCAGCGAGGGGGCCTGATTTTGCAGGACCACCTGGTGGGCCCCACGAGAGAGTCGCTCGGCGTCGTGGTGCAGACGAGAGAGCATGTCGGACATGTGGATGGTGATCTCGGAGCTGGGTCTCTGTTCTGACTCAAGCTTGGAGAGCGTGAGCAGGTCATCGATCAGTGCCTGCATGCGAGCCGTCTGCTGGCCCATGGTCTGCAAGACCTGGTTGCGCTGGGCCTCGTCCATGGGGATGGCCTGGAGGGTCTCGACATAGCCCGAGACCACGGTGAGCGGCGTGCGAAGCTCGTGCGAGACGTTGGCAACGAAGTCTTGTCGCATGGTCTCGAGCTTGTCGATCTGGGTGATGTCGCGCGTCAGCGCCAGACGGTCACTCTGCCCGTAGGGCACCACCTGAATCTGCAGCACCCGGCCCAGGGTAGGCACGTTGCGCAAGACCACCGGCTGGTCCCAGACCTTGCCCTCAAGGTATTCGGCAAAGCCGGGGTGCCGAAGAATGTTCAGGATGCTGCGGCCGTAGTCTGCTGGCACCCGGATGCCGGCATGACGACAGGCCCGGTCGCTGGCGTAGGTGACCTGGTTGTGCGAGTCCAGAGCAATGACGCCATCGGGCATGGCCTCGGTGGCGCTTCGAAAACTCTCAAGGGACGTCTTGAGTTGGGCCTGCTGTCGCTCGTAGGACTTGGCCAGCCGGTAGATGGCGGAATAGAGAATGTCCCAGGTGCCCAGGCCACGGGGCGTCTTGGCCAGCCGGAAGTCGCCCAGCCAGCTGTTGAGCTTTTGAAGGTGCCAGAGCTGAAAGACCACCCAGATCACCAGACAGCCAAAGGCCACCACAAAGGCCACCCGGCCGCCGGCTGCCGTCTGAATGAGCAGCGCAAAAAGGACGATGGCCAGGACCGTCAGGCCTACGCGTATCCAGAGGCCGGCCATGGTGATGAGGGGAGCGAGGCGAGGCCTGGTTTAGACCAGCACGCGCTCAATGCCGCCCTGGTTGGCCTTCTGGACGTACTGCTCCAGCCACTGCTCGCCCATGAGGTGGCGGGCCATTTCCACCACGATGTAGTCGGCCTGCACGCCCGTGTCCTCGGTGTAGCGGTTGAGGCCTTGCATGCAAGAGGGACAGGCGGTCAGGATTTTGACGTCCTGGTCTGGGTCTTGGGCGCGGAGCCTGTCGGCGCCCTTGCGCATCTCTTCTTCTTTGCGGTAGCGGACCTGGGTGGAGATGTCCGGCCGGGCAATGGCCAGGGTGCCCGACTCGCCGCAGCACCGGTCGTTCTTTTCGACAGGACCGTTTTGGTCGCTGTTGATGAGCGCGTTGACGACCTTGATGGGGTTGTGCTGCTTCATGGGGCTGTGACAGGGGTCGTGGTACATGTACCGAGTGCCGGTGACGCCCTCGAGCTTGACGCCTTTTTCCATGAGGTATTCGTGGATGTCCAGAATGCGGCAGCCCGGGAAGATCTTGTCGAATTCGTAGCCCGCGAGCTGGTCGTAGCAGGTGCCACACGAGACCACCACGGTCTTGATGTCGAGGTAGTTGAGCGTATTGGCCACCCGATGAAAGAGCACGCGGTTGTCGGTGATGATCTGGTTGGCCTTGTCGAACTGACCAGAGCCCCGCTGGGGGTAGCCGCAACAGAGATACCCAGGCGGCAGCACAGTCTGAACACCCACCTGCCAGAGCATGGCCTGAGTGGCCAGGCCCACCTGCGAGAAGAGCCGCTCTGAGCCGCAGCCTGGAAAATAGAAGACCGCCTCGGACTCGCTGGTGGTGACCTTGGGGTTGCGAATAATGGGCACATAGCGCGAGTCTTCGATGTCGAGCAAGGCTCTGGCCGTCTTCTTGGGCAGGTTGCCCGGCATCTTCTTGTTGACGAAGTGAATGACCTGCTCTTTCAGAGGCGCCCGACCCACCGTGGCAGGGGGCTTGGCCGTCTGCTTTTTGGCGAAAGACTTGAACAAATCCGCAGCGATGCGCTGGGCCTTGTAGCCCCACTCAATCATGAGCTTGCGGGAGAGGTTGATGGTCTCGGGGCTGGTGGCGTTGAGAAACAGCATCGATGCCGCCGTGCCAGGGTTGAATTTCTTTTTACCCATGCGACGCAGCAGGTCGCGCATGTTCATGGAGACTTCGCCAAAGTCGATGTCGACTGGGCAGGGCGCCAGACACTTGTGGCAGACGGTGCAGTGGTCGGCTACATCACCAAACTCGTCCCAGTGGGCCAGGCTAACCCCACGACGAGTCTGCTCTTCGTATAAAAAGGCCTCGATGAGCAGCGAAGTGGCCAGAATTTTGTTGCGGGGTGAATAAAGCAGGTTGGCCCGGGGTGAATGGGTCGCACAGACCGGCTTGCACTTGCCGCAACGCAGGCAGTTGGCAAAGGAGTCGGCAATCGAGCCAATGTCGCTTTGCTGAAGAATGAGGCTCTCGCCTTCCATGAGTCCAAAGGACGGGGTGTAGGCATTGCGCAGGTCTGCGCCAGCCAGCAGCTTGCCTGCGTTGAAGTGCTGGTTGGGGTCGACTTTTTGCTTGTAGTCCGCAAAGGCCTGCATCTCGCCGTCGCTTAAAAACTCTAGCTTGGTGATGCCAATTCCGTGCTCACCCGAGATGACGCCGTCGAGGTCTTTGGCCACCTGCATGATGCGGGCCACGGCCTGGTGGGCCTCTTGGAGCATGTCGTAGTCGTCGGAGTTGACCGGGATGTTGGTGTGGACGTTGCCATCACCCGCATGCATGTGCAGGGCCACGAAGACCCGCGAGCGCAGAAGCTTTTTGTGGGTGGCCTCGAGCATCTCCAAAACCGGTGCATAGGCAGTACCCGGAAACAGAGTCCGAAAGCCCGCCCGCAGTTCACGCTTCCAGCTAACCCGAAGGCTGTGGTCTTGCAGCAGGGCGGCCAGGGTCTGGTGTTGCTGGGGTGCGGCTAGGCTGGCTGGGTCGATGCCCACGGCTGCTAGTTCGCTGGCCACCGCAGAGACCGTCTGGTCAAGGTTGGTAAACAAGAGGGCCCAACGGGACTCCACCTGCTTGAGCAGGGCACCGGCCTCGTCGAGTCGGCGGTCGAGCTCGGCCTGGCGGTCTTGCTGGGTCTCGCCGTCTTCGGTCTTATTGAGCAACAAGACACCTTTGGCCTGTGCGTCATTAAGGGTCTGACGAAGTGCGCGGGTGAGCTTGAGCTTGTTGGAGATAGAGAGCTCGATGTTGGTGCGCTCGATGGCGTTGGTGTATTCGCCCATGCGGGGCAGGGGAATGACCACGTCTTCGTTGATCTTGAAGGCATTGGTATGACGCGCAATGGCTGCCGTGCGAGCACGGTCAGCCCAGAAGGCCTTGCGGGCCTCTGGGGAGATGGCAATGAAGCCCTCACCAGCGCGGCCGTTGGCCAGCCGAATCACCTCGGAGCCGGCCCGGGCCACGGCATCGTCATCATCGCCCACGATGTCGCCAATGAGCACCATCTTGGGCATGGCCCCCCGCTTGCTCTTGGTGGAGTAGCCCACCGCCCGCAGGTAGCGCTCGTCGAGGTGCTCAAGGCCCGCCAGCAGAGCGCCGCCGGGCTTGGTGTCGAGGAAGTCTTTGATCTCGACAATGGACGGCACAGCCTCTTGGGCATTGCCAAAGAACTCCAGACAGACCGTACGAATGTGCTTGGGCATGCGATGCAAGACCCAGCGGCAGCTGGTGATGAGGCCGTCGCAGCCTTCTTTTTGAATGCCGGGCAGACCTGCCAAGACCTTGTCGGTGACGTCTTTGCCAAGGCCTACCCGACGGAACTTGTAGCCCTCGATGCGCAGCAACTCACGGTGAATCGGCTCGCCACGGAAATGGCCATAGGCACCCTGCATCACATACTGGCTGGGCTTGTACCGGGTGAGCTCGAACTCGGCCCAGTCGGTGTCGTGGATCTTGCCCATGTTGTGGTTGTGGCGGGTGACCTCCAGCCAATTGCCGTCTGGGTCCACCATGCGCCAGGAAGCCAGGTTGTCAATTGCAGTACCCCAGAGCACGGCCTTCTTGCCGCCGGCATTCATGGCGATGTTGCCGCCCACACAGGAGGCATCTGCAGAGGTGGGGTCGACGGCAAAGACCAGCCCTGCGGCATCTGCGGCGTCGGCGACGCGGCGGGTGACCACCCCAGCGCCTGCAAAGACGGTGCCCACGGGCTGGTTGAGGCCCGGCAGAGCCAGGTGCTCCACAGTCCCGAGTTGGTCTAGCTTTTCGGTGTTGATGACCACTGACCGCGGGGTGAGCGGAATAGCGCCGCCGGTGTAGCCCGTGCCGCCTCCACGCGGAATGATGGTGAGGCCCAGTTCGATGCAGGCCTTGACCAGGTGGGCCATCTCGCCCTCGGTGTCCGGTGTAAGGACCACGAAGGGATACTCCACCCGCCAGTCGGTGGCGTCGGTGACATGCGAGACCCGAGACAGGCCGTCGAACTTGATGTTGTCTTGGTGGGTGTGACGCAGCAGCTTTTTTTCGACCCGCTTGCGCAGGGCAGCGGTCTCGTCAAAGTCTTTGGCAAACCGGGTCACAGCCCCGCGGGCCAGTTCAAGCAGCTCGGCCACGTGGCGGCTGCGCTGCTGATCTTCTGGGCTGGTGGCGGACTGGTCTCGGCGACGGTCGATTTCGTTGAGCCGATGGTGCAGGGCCTCGATCAGCTGGGCCCTGCGCTTGGGATTTTGCAGCAGGTCGTCTTGGAGGTAGGGGTTGCGGGCCACCACCCAGATGTCGCCCAGCACCTCGTAGAGCATCTTGGCCGAGCGGCCCGTGCGGCGCTCCTGACGGAGTTCGGAGATGACCTGCCAGGCCCTCTCCCCCAGAACCCTCAGAACAATCTCACGGTCTGAAAACGAGGTGTAGTTGTACGGAATCTCGCGCAGGCGCGACTCGGCCGGGGCCGAGGGATGGCCCAGCTGGTTGAGCAGGGCTGGGTGCAGGGGTGCATTCATAGAGCCCCCTATTCTAGCGGTTTGGCCCCCCGACTCAGGACCTCGGGGCCCTACGCCGCCCCCATAGCCCTACGGAAAACTGCAGTTTGAGGTCAAAGCCTTACACTTTCGGCATGGGAGCGGATTACTTAAGAAAAATACTGAACGCCAGGGTCTATGACGTAGCCCTGGAGAGCCCCTTGGAGCGGGCGCCCAGCATGAGTCGCCGGCTGGGCTGCGAGGTCTTGCTCAAGCGCGAAGACATGCAGCCAGTCTTCTCTTTTAAGCTGCGGGGCGCCTACAACAAGATGGCCCACCTGGGTGCAGAACAACTGGCCCGCGGCGTCATTGCCGCCTCGGCCGGCAACCATGCCCAGGGCGTGGCCCTGGCGGCCCAGCAGCTCAAATGTCGGGCTGTGATTGTGATGCCCGTGACCACGCCCAGCGTGAAGATTGAGGCCGTGCGCAACCGCGGGGCCGAGGTGGTCTTGGCGGGGGACTCGTACTCGGATGCCTATACCCATGCCCTGGCCCTCCAGAAGGAGCAGGGGCTAACGTTTGTGCATCCCTTTGACGACCCCGATGTGATTGCCGGCCAGGGAACCGTGGCCATGGAAATTCTGCGGCAACACCCCGACCCCATCGATGCCATCTTTGTAGCGGTGGGCGGTGGCGGCCTGATCGCCGGAGTGGCCGCCTTTGTCAAACAGTTGCGGCCACAGACCAAGGTCTACGGGGTGCAGACCCTGGACTCAGATGCCATGGCCCAGTCCATCGAGCAGGGCCAGCGGGTCGTGCTGAAGGAAGTGGGACTTTTTTCGGATGGCACCGCCGTGAAGCAGGTGGGGGAAGAGACCTTCCGGCTGGTGCAGAAGTACGTCGATGGCTTTGTGCGTGTGGACACCGATGCGGTCTGTGCGGCCATTAAGGATGTCTATGAAGATACCCGTGCCATTGAGGAGCCTGCCGGCGCCCTGGCCCTGGCCGGACTAAAAGCCTGGGTGGCAGCCAATGGGCCCACCACCACCGAGGACGGTCATCAGCGGCCCCGGACCCTGGTGGCCATTGCCTGCGGGGCCAACATGAACTTTGACCGGCTGCGGTTTGTGAGTGAGCGCAGCGAGATTGGTGAGCAGCGGGAAGCGGTCTATGCCGTGACCATCCCCGAGGAGCGCGGCAGCTTTAAGCGGTTTTGTAGTCTGCTCGGCGAGCGCAACGTCACCGAATTTAATTACCGCATTGCAGATGCCCAGCAGGCCCACATCTTCTTGGGCGTCTCGGTGGCCAGCCGTGACCAGGCCACCCAGTTTGCCGACCACCTGCAAAAGGCTGGCTTTGCCACCATCGATTTGTCAGATGACGAAGTGGCCAAGTCGCACCTGCGGCACATGGTGGGTGGTCGTTCTGGGCTGGCCCGCAACGAGCGGCTCTACCGGTTTGAGTTTCCCGAACGGCCAGGTGCGCTGATGCGCTTTCTGACCAACATGAACCCCAGCTGGAATATTTCGCTCTTTCATTACCGAAACCATGGGGCCGACTACGGCCGCATCCTGGTGGGGCTGCAGGTGCCCGAGGCCGATGAGGCCGAGTTCTCAGCCTTTTTAGAGGCCCTGGGCTATCCCTACTGGAACGAGTCTGACCACCCCGCCTACCGGCTCTTTCTGGGCTGTCAGTAAACCGCACAGGGCAGACCGCCCATTTCGTCCTAGCCTTGCGACTTTGAGCATTAGACAAGGAGAAGGCGGTGGGCAGGGCAGCAGCAACACACGCGGGGCGGCAGGATGACCGCCTGAGCGCCGGGCGCGTGGCCGTGGTGGAGGACGACCGGGCGATTGGCCTGCAACTGAGCGATTTGCTGGGAGAAGCAGGCGTCTTGACCGAGGTCTTTGCCCAAGGCCAGGCCTTTCTGGCCCGACAGACACAGGCCCCCTTTGATGCGGCGCTGCTGGACATGCGGCTGCCCGATGCCTCAGGGCTTGCCATCTTGGAGGCCCTGAAGGTCCAGGGCAGAGGCCTGCCCGTCATCATGCTGACCGGCATGACCGAGGAACGAGGCCTGGTGGCCGCCTTTGGGCTCGGGGCCCACGACTATGTCTTTAAGCCCTTTCGGCCTGCTGAACTGGTGGCCCGAGTCCAGGCCCTGCTGCAGCGAACACGCCAGGCCCCGACTCCGCCGCTGGCCCTTCTGGAGAGGCCGGACCTGACGGACAAAGAGCGGGGCTGTGCCCAGATTCTGCTCACCCACCTGGGCCAGACCGTCAGCCGAGAGCAGCTGCGGCAGGGCGTCTGGCGGCGCAACCAGGCCGTTGACAGCCGAACCATTGACACCCATGTCTCACGGGTGCGAACCAAGCTTGGCTTGGACCCCAGCAACGGTTTTGCCCTGACGGCGGTCTACGGTGTGGGCTACCGACTGCAGAAACTCGCCTAAAGACCGGCTGGTTCTCGTAGAATCAAGGCCTTATGCAGTTATTGGCCTTTGGTCTTAATCACCAGTCTGCCCCGCTGTCCATGCGCGAGCGGCTGGCTTTCCCCGGCGATGCGCTTCGCAGCGGCCTGGCAGACCTGCGCTCGGCCATTGGATCGGTGGCCCCTGAGCAGGCGCTGCTGTCCACCTGCAACCGCACTGAGCTCTACTTTGCCTCGCATCAGCCCCAGGACGCCCGGGCCCAGGCCCTGGATTGGCTGGCCCACCGATCGAAGGTGCGGGCCACCGACCTAAGCCAACACCTGTATCTGCATGACGAGCCTCAGGCCGTTCGGCATGTCTTTCGGGTGGCCAGTGGGCTGGACTCGATGGTGCTGGGAGAGCCCCAGATTCTGGGTCAGCTTAAACAAGCCGCCCGTGAGGCCCAGGAGTTTGGCTGCATGGGCAGCCACCTGCACCACCTCTTTCAGCGGGCCTTCTCGGTGGCCAAGGAAGTGCGATCCAGCACCGAAATTGGGGCCCACTCGGTCTCGATGGCGGCCGCGGCGGTCAAGCTTGCCCAGCGGATTTTTGGTGACCTCTCGCAGACCAAGATGCTGTTTATTGGGGCAGGCGAGATGATTGCCTTGTGCCTGTCGCACTTTGCGGCCCAGAAGCCCAAGCAGCTGGTGGTGGCCAACCGAACGGTCTCCAGGGGTGAGGCCCTGGCCGGCGAATACGGCGGCAAGGCCATTGCCCTGGCCCAGCTGCCCGAGGTCTTGCACGAGTTCGACATTGTGGTGAGCTGCACCGCTAGCAGCCTGCCGATTCTGGGTCTGGGCCTGATTGAGAGTGCCCTGAAAAAACGTCGCCACCGACCGCTGTTTCTCACCGACCTGGCTGTGCCCCGGGACATTGAGGCCGAGGTAGCCCAGCTAGACGACGCCTACCTGTACACCGTGGACGACCTGGGCGAGATGGTGAAAGAAGGAGCGGCCGCCCGCCAGGATGCAGTGGTGCATGCAGAGGCCATCATTGACCATGGCGTGCAGACCTTCTTGCAGTGGAAGCAGGCAAGAGCACATGTGCCGCTGATTAAGGCCCTGGGCCAGCATGCCGAGGCCCTGCAGCAGCACGAAGTGGACCATGCCCTGAAGCTGCTGGCCCGCGGTGACCAGGCCGAGGATGTCCTGCGGGCCCTGGCCCATGGACTCACCCAGAAGATGCTGCATGGGGCCTATGCCAGCCTGTCGAGTCCCGACCCCCAGATTCGGCAAGAGGCTGCCGCACAGGTTCGCCGACTCTTTAACCTCCCCGATTCTCTTTAGAAAGCCTGTCGTATGAAACCCAGCCTGCTGGCCAAGCTGCAGCAGCTCCAACAGCGTTTTGCCGCCGTTGAGCAAGAACTCTCGGACCCCGAGATTGCCTCGCGCATGAATGACTACCGCCGCCTGACCAAGGAGCGGTCGGACCTGGGCGAGATTGTGGAGGTCTTTGAGGCCCACCAGACTGCCGAGCAAGACCTGAAAGAGGCCCAGGCCTGGCTCTCTGACCCCGAACTCAAAGACTTCGCCCAAGACGAGATGACCCGTCTGAAGGACCTCTTGGAGACGCAGGAGGCGGCACTGCAAAAGCTGCTGCTGCCCAAAGATCCCAACGACGACCGCAACGTGATTCTGGAAATTCGGGCGGGCACGGGCGGTGACGAGTCAGCCCTGTTTGCGGGGGACCTTCTGCGGATGTACCTGCGGTATGCCGAGCGCAACCGCTGGCAGACCGAGATGCTGTCGGCCAACGAGAGTGACCTGGGGGGCTATCGGGAGGTGATTGTTCGGCTGGCCGGGGACAAGGTCTACTCGCGGCTAAAGTTTGAGTCGGGTGGCCATCGAGTGCAGCGAGTACCCGCCACCGAGACCCAGGGACGAATCCACACCTCGGCCTGCACCGTGGCGGTCTTGCCGGAGGCGGACGAGTTGGCGGATGTCACCTTCAGTCCCGATGAGCTTCGGATTGATGTCTTTCGGGCCTCGGGGGCCGGTGGCCAACACGTGAACAAGACCGAGTCTGCGGTGCGGATTACCCACCTGCCCACGGGCACCGTGGCCGAGTGCCAAGACGATCGCAGCCAGCACAAGAACAAGGAGCGGGCCATGAAGGTCTTGGCGGCACGGGTGCGCGACAAACAGCTGGCCGAACAGCAGGCCAAAGAGGCCTCGACTCGCAAGCTAATGATTGGCTCGGGTGATCGCAGCGAGCGCATTCGCACCTACAACTTCCCGCAGGGTCGTATCACCGACCACCGGATCAACCTGACGCTCTACAAGATGGAGCAGATCATGGACGGCGATCTGAGTGAGATGACCGACGCCCTGATTGCCGAGCACCAGGCCGAGTTGTTGGCGGCCCTGGGCGAGACCGACTAGGCGACCAAGGCGCGAGGGCCTTTGCAGACCAGGCGACTTCCGGCCCATGAACGGGCTGCGATTGGCTGCTGGGCCACAGGCCGCGACCGCAGCTGGTTTGCAGCCCGGACCCCCGAGGAGCAAGACCAGGCGCTGAGTGCTGGTGAACGGGCACTGGTGGCCCTGCTGACAGCCCGGCGAGAGGCCGGTCTGCCACTGGCCTATCTCTTGGGCTTTCGAGAGTTTTTTGGCCAGCGATTTTTTGTTAACCCGTCGGTGCTGATTCCAAGGGCGGAGACTGAACAACTCTTGGAGGCCGCTTTGCAGGTGGTGTCGGAGGTGGTGTCTGAGGTGTCCTCAGCGGTGGCGTCGGACCCGGCGGCCGAGAGCCGGCCTGCCCTGCAGGTCTTGGACCTGGGCACCGGCTCTGGTTGTCTGGCCATTGGACTTGACGTGGCAGCCCGGGCCAAGGGCTGGCCGTTGGCCCTGACGGCCGTCGACCAGTCTTTCGCGGCTCTTCAGACCGCTCGCAACAATGCTCTCTGGCACGGGGCCCACATTCAGTTCTTGCAAGGCAGCTGGTTTGAGGCCCTGGGCCAGTCGGAGTCGCGGTTTGACCTGGTGCTCAGCAACCCACCCTACATTGCGGCCCAAGACCCACACCTGAGCCAGGGCGACCTGCCCTATGAGCCTGCTTCGGCTCTGGTGGGAAGCCAGCCCAATGCCGATGGGCTGGACGACCTGCGGGTCATTGTGGGCCAGGCCCCACGCTGGCTTCGGCCCGGGGGCTGGCTGCTGGTGGAGCATAGCCATGATCAACAGCCCCAGGTGATCTCTCTGATGCAGGCGGCTGGATTTGCAAAAGTGGTGGGCCAGGCCGACCTGTCGGGAACACCACGGCTGGTCAAGGGTCAACTATGATGTCTGCCATTAACCTGTACTGCTTAACCTAGAGGATTTGTTATGGATGCCAAAGCATTTGTTCACCAGACCGTCACGGAAAATCCCGTGGTGCTCTTTATGAAGGGGTCGGCCCAGTTTCCCCAGTGCGGCTTCTCGGGCAGGGCCATTCAGTTGTTAAAGGCCAATGGCGTCACCCAGGTGGCAACCGTGAATGTCTTGGAAGATGAGTCGGTTCGTCAGGCCGTGAAGGACTACGCCAACTGGCCCACCATTCCCCAGCTCTATGTGAAGGGCGAGTTTATTGGGGGCTCGGACATCATGGGTGAGATGCACGAGTCGGGTGAGTTAAAGCAGCTGCTGGTGGATGCGGGGGTTGTCGGCGCCTAAGGCTTGAGCCAGCCCCAACGCTGGGCCAGCCGAATCATCAGGCCCGCGCCGGCCACCATCAGAACGAGCCGCATTGCATGGAAGGCTGTCACTGTGGGCGGGTCAAGATGCAAAACCTTGGCCGTGATTGCCATTTCAGCAATCCCACCCGGTGCAGTGGCGATCATGCTGCTCACCCACGAAACACCCGTTCCGAGGTGAACGAGCGTCGCAATCATCAAGCCGCACAGTGCGAATGCGGCCGTCATGAGGGCGGACACGGCGATTAGGCGCGGAGCTTCCCGGAAAATCGACCTGGAAAATCGTTGGCCAAGGTTCCAGCCAAGCAGAACCTGACCGGCGGCGACCCATTCATAGCGCAGACGATGCTCGGGCGTGAATTGTGCGAGGATCATCGCTGCGATTAGCGGCGCCATAACCCAAGCATTTGGGAGCCGTGCTTTCACACCCCACACACTCAAGGCAACCCCGAACAGCGCCAAAAAACCTGTCGGTAGGAGTGGGAGATCTGGAATTTCTTGTGAAATCGAAGGGCGGCCCGCCGTGCTCCCCACCAGAATTGAAGCCACGATAGGCATGACACTGACCACGAGTGTCACCCGCACGCTGTGCGAGAGGGCGACCAAGTCACCCCTGCCCCCCAACTTGCTCGCCTGAATAGACATGTCGGTCGCTGCGCCAATTGCAGAGGCGAAAAAGCTGGTGCGTGAATCGAGGCCAGTCATCCGTTGAAAAAAATACGCGCCTGCCATACTCATAAGACAGGTCATCAGCGCGGCGGCTGCAATCCAGCCGAACATGCTGGCCAAGAGAGTCAGCATAGTCGGTGTGAAGTAAAGCCCCAGAGCCAGCCCAATGGTGACTTGCCCCGCTTTGACTGCTGGTTTTGGGCAGGCATACGCTCCTGCAGTTAGGCCCAGAGCTCCCGTAGCAGCCAAACTTCCCAGTAACCAGGGCAGAGGCGTTCCAACCCAAGAGAAGCACCAACCACCAAGCGCAGCGATGACCAAGGTGAGGAGGAGTTTTGGGGCGAGAATGGTCATGGAGCGAAAATGGTGCCGACTATCTGACT
>CALMJH010000028.1 GCA_937864175.1 uncultured Burkholderiales bacterium | reverse complement strand
GGCCGTGCGAGATCGGCCAGACCCTTGCGTGTGGTCGAGGTGCTAGAGTCCCTGGATGAATTCAGCGCCGTCCGCTAATCGCCTGCCCACCGCCCTCTGGATCATGGTGGTGGCCGGCTGCCTGATTGGCCTGCTGGCCTTTGGCATTCGATCGAGTTTTGGTCTCTTCGTCGACCCCATCTCTGGCAAGGGCGACGGCGCCTTTGGCTTTGGCCGCGAGGCCTTTGCGTTTGCCCTGGCCATTCAGAACCTGGCCTGGGGAGTAGGCCAGCCCATTGCGGGGGCCTTGGCCGACAAATATGGACCCTGGCGGGTGCTGGCAGGTGGTGGAGCCATCTTTGCCAGTGGGCTGGCTTTGATGACCGTCTCCTCTGACACCACCAGCTTCACCATCACAGCAGGCCTGCTGGTGGGACTGGGCATGAGTGGGGCAGGCCACAACACAGTGCTGGCAGCCTTCGGTCAACTCATGCCGCCAGAGCGTCGGGCCTGGGCGATGGGCCTGGGTACGGCCACCGCCAGCCTGGGACAGTTCTTGGTGGTGCCACTGGGTCAGGCCTTTATCGAGACCTACGGCTGGGCTGGTGCGGTGAGCATCATGGCCATTGCCATGGTCTTTACACCGGGCCTGGCCCTGGCCCTTCGTCCGCGCAGACAAAAGGTTGGCGAGCCCGCAAAGGCCCCTGCGCAGACCACCAGCACTGCGGTCTCACTGCCACAGGCCCTGAAGCAGGCCTTTGGCTACAGCAGCTACTGGCTGCTGATCTCAGGTTTTTTTGTCTGTGGTTTTCAGTTGGCTTTCATCACCGTTCACCTGCCGCCCTATCTCAATGACCTGGGCCTGTCTGCACGCACGGCGAGTTGGGCCATCGCACTCATTGGCCTGTTTAATGTCGTCGGGGGCTATGCCAGCGGGCTGATCAGCGCCCGATACTCGCGCAGACTCTTTTTGTTTTGGATTTACGTGGCCAGAGCCGCGGTGACCTCAGCCTTTTTGCTGCTGCCCGTCTCGGACGTCAATACGCTGCTCTTTGGCGCAGCCATGGGTCTGCTCTGGCTCTCCACGGTACCGCCAACGGTCCAGCTGGTGGGCGTGATGTTTGGCAACCGCTACCTCTCCACCCTCTTTGGATTTGTTTTCTTGTCTCATCAGGTCGGGGCCTTTGTGGGTGTCTGGGCGGGTGGACTGCTCTACTCAGCCACGGGACATTACGACCTGGTCTGGTGGTCCAGTGTGGGCCTTGCGATTTTCGCGGCCCTGGTTCACCTTCCCATCTATGAAAAGCTCTACCCCAAGGCCTCGGCCGTCCCAGCCCCATCTTCGGTCGCTTAGCCTGCTGCTGGCCATCGCCCTCGTCTTGGGCGGACTCTGGTTTTGGGTTCAGTCCTTGCGTCAGGACCCTCTGCCAAGCCTGGTCTGGGCCCCAACGGTTGAGGACCGGGCCATGCTGGCCTTGGGCCCACCGGTACTGGACAAGCGCTCTGGGGGCTGGTGGTGGATTGAGGCCACGCCGGATGAGCGAGACAAGCTGCGGGGTCTGGGGGCACGGCTGGCCATTGCCTTGCCTCAGCCTGTGGCCCAGATGGCGGGCTGCAGCAGCGAGATGCCCGTAGACCCCGAGACCCTTCGTCAGCAAAAACTCCTGCAGCCCTAGGTCTCTGAAACGCCAGAGCAGTCTGGCGATGGGGCTAGGCCAGGCCCAGGGCCCCCCGCAGCGTGGGGAAGACCCGTCGTTCGCCCAGGTGGTCCACCAGCCCCCACTGGGTCATGGTCGACAAGACACCGGGTCGAATGTGGGTGAGCCGCAGCTCAGTGCCCCGCGCTGCCAGGCTCTGGTCCAGGGTCTTCAGGGCATCTAGGCCAGAGCTGTCAACCGCCAACAGGCCCGAGAGGTCCAGCACCAGAATGGGTGCCGTCTGGTGGTGAGGGTCGAGCAGAGGCTCAATCTTGCTCACGGCCCCAAAGAACAAGACCCCGCTAAGGCGACGAACCTCGGTGTTGATGAGGTGCTCGGTGGAGAGGCCCTCGGCCTGAAGCTCCTCGGGACTGACGGGATCGAATCGGGTGAGCTGAGCCATGCGGTGAATGAAAAAGACCCCGGCCATCAAGAGCCCCACCTCGACCGCCACGGTAATGTCAATGACCACGGTCAGGACAAAGGTGGTGAGAAACGTGATGCGGTAGGGCTGGTTGAACTGACGCAGCCGGGCAAAGGCGTCCCACTCACCCATGTTGTAGGCCACGACCAAGGCAGTCGCAGCCAGGGCTACCAGCGGAATTTTCTCGGCCAGTGGCGCGGCCCCCAGGATGATGACCAAGAGCGTGAGGGCGTGAATCATGCCGGCCACAGGGGTTCGGGCGCCGGCACGAATGTTGGTGACCGTGCGGGCTACTGTGCCGGTCGCACAAAAGCCCCCGAAGAAGGGACTCACGATATTGGCCAGACCCTGGGCCACGAGTTCTTGGTTGGGGTCGTGACGCTCTTTGGTCATGCCGTCGGCCACGCGCGCGCACAGCAGCGACTCAATGCCACCCAGCAGGGCGATGGTGAGGATGGGGCCCAACAGAAACTGCACTGTGGCCCAGTTGAAGGTGGGCAGGCTGGGAACGGGCAGGCCCGTGGGAATGGCGCCGAAGCGCTGGCCCACCGTTTCCACCGGCAGCTGCAAGAACGTGACGGCAAGCGTGCTCAGGACAATGGCGACCAGGCTGCCGGGCAGCCTGGAAAACGCACGCCCCATAGGCCCGGTCTGGGCCTGGTGACTCTTGGGCCAGACCAGGATGACGGCCAGGCAGGCCAGGCCCAGCAGTAGGGTGATCCAGTGAGTGGTCGGCAGCAGGCCCAGCAGGGCGCTGACCTTGGCAAAAAACTCAGCAGGCAGCTGCGGCCCGCGAAGCCCCAGAAACTCTTTGATCTGAGAGAGCGCGATGAGCACGGCAATGCCACTGGTAAAGCCGGTGACGATGCTGATGGGAATCAGGCGAATCAGGTTGCCAAGCCGCAGGATTCCCATGAGCGTCATCAGCAGTCCCGCACACGAGGTGGCAATCATGAGGTTGGCCACACCATAGCGATCGACAATGGCATAGACCACCACAATGAAGGCCCCCGCCGGCCCACCAATCTGGACCGAGGACCCCCCGAGCAGAGAGATCAGAAAGCCCGCGACGATGGCGGTGAAGAGCCCGGCCTGAGGTGGCAGCCCCGAGGCGATGGCAAAGGTCATGGCCAGCGGCAGAGCCACGAACCCCACGGTCAGACCAGCCGAGAGGTCCGCTAAGAAGGTCTGTCGGTTGTAGGAGTCCAGGTGATCTAGCAGCCGAGGACGGAAGCGACTTCGGACCGACGCGAGCAAGTCGGTCTTCAGGCTGGCCATGAGGCCTTTGGGTGGGTGGGTCTGAGGTGTGATGGGTTGTGACATGATGCGGGCGTGAACGCTCCTGTCAGCATACTCGCTGCCCACGTTTTCTCCATGCTGGGGTTTTCCAGCTACGCCGTCAGCCTGGTTGAACTCAAGGCCCTCTGGGCCATGAACAACACCGAGGCGGGCCTGGTGGCCAGCGGATTTTTTCTTGGCTACATGGCCTGTGTCTCGATGTGGACGGCCATGACCGACCGGCACGATGCGCGGGGCATTTATTTTTTCGGCTGCCTGCTGTCGGCCCTGGGCAGCCTGGGCTTTGGCCTGCTGGCCAACGGCTTACTCAGTGGCCTGTGTTTTCAGCTAATTCTTGGGGCTGGGGTCTCGGCCACCTACATGCCGGGCCTGCGCATTCTCTCTGAGCGACTGAGCGGGGCAACACAGTCGCGGTATGTCTCGTTTTACACGGCCTTCTTTGGCATTGGTGTGGCCAGCTCGTTAATGCTCTCGGGATGGGCCAGTGAAGCATTCGGCTGGCGCCATTCCTTTTCCTTCGCGGCGGTGGGCCCGTTAGCGGCTCTGGGCCTGGTCTGGTGGGCGACTCGCGGGGACCCCCCACACAGGCCTCTTGAGACGCAGGCAGGCCAGTCCAGCACCGCGCCTACGCGGCCCCTGGGCCACCATGCGTTTTTTGATCTGGTCTTTCCGATTGCGGCCTGGCGCATTGCCCTTCGCGAGAAGTCGGTGGTGGGGTACATGATTGGCTATGCAGTTCACTGCATGGAACTCTTTGGTACGCGGGCCTGGACGGTGGCCTTCCTGACGTTCTCGATTAGTCTGCAGGCCGATGTGCCGCCACTGGAGGCGGCCACGCTGGCGGCCATTACCAACCTGGTCTCCACACCAGCCTCGATTCTGGGCAACGAGATGGCCCTGAAGCTCGGTCGTCGTGCTTGGATTGTCTTGGTGATGACCAGTGGGTCGGTGGTCGGTGTGCTGATGAGTCTGCTGGCTGGCGCCCCCTGGTGGTTGGTCTTGGGGCTGGTGGGCCTGCAGTCCATGTTGATCATGGCTGACAGTGCCACTCTGACAGCAGGCCTGGTAGCCAGTGCCCCCAAAGAGGTGAAGGGAGCCGCCATGGGCCTTTACTCGCTGCTGGGCTTTGGTGCGGGGGCTGTGGGGCCTGCGGTCTTCGGCGCCGCCCTGGACCTGGCGGGTGGGGCCTCGTCTATTCTGGCCTGGGCCGTTGCCTTTCTGGCCATTGGCCTGGGCTGCCTGGCCTTTCCCCTGATCGACCGCCGACTCTTCGGCACGAGCCCCTTTGAAAAAGGGTCTTCGACTTAGCCGGTGTTGCGCAGCCCCGCGGCAATGCCATTAATCGAGATGTGAATGCCGCGCTCGGTGCGCTCGTCTTTCTGGCCGGCCCGCCAGCGGCGGATGAGCTCCACCTGCAGGTGGTTGAGCGGATCCAGATACGGAAAGCGGTGGGCGATGGACTCGGCCAAGACCGGGTCGTTGACCAGTCGATCTTTGTGGCCGGTGAGCAAGTCGATGGCCTTGCGGGTCTTTTCAAATTCTTGGCTAATCAGGTCTAGGACCCGGCGGGCGAGTCGCTGGTCTGCCATCAGGCCCGCATAGCGGGCGGCCACATTCAGATCCATCTTGGCCAAGACCATGTCGACGTTGGAGACGACCGCGGCGAAGAAGGGCCAGTCTTTGGCCATCTGAATGACCAGGGCACGGTTGGCCTTGGGCGACTGGGCAATAAAGTCCAGGACCCCGCTGCCAAAGCCATACCAGCCCGGCAGGTTGACTCGACTCTGGCCCCAAGAAAAGCCCCAGGGAATGGCTCGCAGGCTCTCGATGCTTCGGGGCTTGCCGCCCGCACCGGGGCGAGAGGCGGGCCGTGAACCAATGTTCAGGGCTGCGATTTCGTTGATGGGGGTCGCGCCAAAAAAATAGTCGGCAAAGCCCTCGGTGCCGTAGACGGTCTGGCGGTATTGGTCGTGGCTGATGCGGCTGATGGACAGGGCTGCATCCAGGTACTGGCGAGGAACGGGCCGGCTGGGAGCAATCAGGCTAGCCTCGAGGGTGGCAGCCACCAGGGTCTCCAGGTTGCGCCGGCCTAGCAGGGGCTCGGCATATTTGCTGGTGATGATCTCGCCTTGTTCGGTGAGACGAATCTGACCACCAACGGTGCCAGGGGCCTGGGCCAAGATGGCCTGGTAGCTCGGGCCACCACCACGACCCACTGTTCCACCGCGGCCATGAAAGAGCCGCAGCGAGATGCCCTTGAGTTCTTCAAAGAGGGCCACCAACGCCGAAGAGGCCTGGTAGAGCGACCAGGTGCTGGTGAAGACGCCGCCATCTTTGTTGCTGTCGGAGTAGCCCAGCATGATGTCTTGCTCGCCACCAGAGCGGCGCATCAGGGCAGCAATACCCGGCAGGGCATAGAAGGTGCGCATGATGGGCTCGGCCTGTTGCAGGTCCTCGATGGTCTCAAAGAGTGGCGTGACGATGAGTGCGAGTCGAGCCTTCGGAAGAGGTCCGTCGAGCAGACCGACTTCTTTTTGAAGAATCAGGACTTCCAGCAGGTCACTGACGGTCTCGGTGTGGCTGATGATGCAGTGGCGAATGGTCTCGGGGCCAAAGGCAGCGCGGATCTGATGGGCCTTTTCAAAAATAGCCAGCTCGGACTGGGTCTGCTCGGTGTAGGGCGCCCGTGCGACGCGAAGGCCCCGGGGTTCGTGCAGCAGGGCCAGCAGCATCGCGCAGCGGTCGAGCTCTGAGAGGCCTTGGTAGTCGGTGCAGATGCCCGAGACGGCCAGCAACTCTGCCACCGTCGCCGCATGAATGTCCGAACACTGACGCAGATCGACTGTGGCCAGGTGGAAACCAAAGACGCGGGCGGCGCGAATGAGGGGCTTGAGTTTTTCGGTGGCCAGTCGGGCGGCCTGGTTCCGAATCAGGGCAGCTTCTATGGTCTTGAGGTCGTCGATGAACTCGCTGGCATCGACATACGGGATGGTGGGGGCAATGGCATGGCGCAGGGCCTCGGTGCCGGTGAGCTGCTCCAGGGTTGCTGCTAGCCGCGCATAGACGCCAATGAGGGCCATGCGATAGGGCTCGTCTTGCCGGTGGGCGTTGGTGTCGCCCGCTCGGCGGGCCAGGGCCTCGAGGGCCGGCGTGGTTCCACGCAGCAGTTTGGAGATGGAGAGCTCGGCCCCCAGCTCATGGACCTGGGTCAGGTAGTGACGCAGCGCCGTCTCAGCATGTCGCTTGACTGAGAAGTCGAGGGTCTCGGCGGTGACGTTGGGGTTGCCGTCTCGATCGCCACCGATCCAGTTGCCCATGCGCAGAAAGCTCGGAATCTCTGCTTCGTTGAGCTGGTCTTCAAGCATGGCGTAGACCGCTGGGATCTGCTGCAAGAAGGTGGTCTTGTAGAAAGACAGGGCGTTTTCAATTTCATCGCGGACCGAGAGCTTGCTCGTCCGAAGCATGCGGGTCTGCCAGAGCTGGGTGATGCGGGCCCGAAGGGCCTCCTCGTTTTGGACCAGGGCTGCGGTTCGACCCAGGGCCTGAAGCTGGTGACGCTCGGTGAGCAGCAGGGCGATGCGACGCTCGGCATCCATGACACTCTTGCGCTGAACCTCGGTGGGGTGGGCGGTTAGGACGGGTGAGAGCATGCCCTGTCGCAGCAGGGTCTGAATCTGGGCCTTGCTGACCTTGGCTTTTTTCAGACGCTCGAAGCTGTGGGCCAGGGTGCCGGCAATCTTGTGGGCCTCGCCACTGTCCTCCAGGGCCTCGGCCTGCCGCAGGCGGATCTGGTCTTCCACAATATTGGCCAGGTGCGAGAAATAGCTAAAGGACCTCACCACCATGACGGCCTCTTCGGCCTTGAGCTTTTTGAGTTTGGCATCCAGGGCCCGACCGGCCTGGGCATCCCCCTTGCCTCGGTAGGCCACGCTCAGCTGACGGATGTTTTCAATCAGGTCATAGGTGGCCTGGCCCTCTTGCTCACGCAGGACATCGCCAAGCAGGCGGCCTAAGAAGCGGATATCTTCACGAAATGAACGCATGCCCGAATTATTCAGGAAAACCCTGACAAGTGTTGACCCATGCCCGCAAATGACGCCAGTCCACTGACGCCCGAGGCCCTGATGTTGGTGCGGCTGATTGCCGACAAAGGCAGCTTTGCCGCTGCAGCCCGTGAGCTGGGACGCGTTCCCTCGGCCCTGACCTACAGCATTCGACAGCTGGAAGAGGCCCTGGATGTCCTGCTGTTTGACCGCAAGAGCCGGCAGGCCAAGCTCACCCCGGCCGGTGAGGAGCTGGTGCGAGAGGGCATTCGGCTGCTCTCGGAGTTGGAGCTGGTGGCCCAGCGGGTGCGGCGAGTCTCTACGGGCTGGGAGTCCACCTTCACCATTGCCGTGGACATGATCTGCCGCATGCCGGTGGTCTTGGACCTAGTGGCCGAGTTTCAGAAACTCAACGCCCCCACCCGCATCCGGATTCGTCGAGAGACGCTCTCGGGAACCTGGGAGACCCTGGCCCGTGGCCACGTGGAGCTGGCCTTGGGGGTCATCAGCGAATATGCCCAAGTGGCCGGCGTCCAGTCTGCGCCGCTGGGGGTGGTGCCATTTGTCTTTGTGGTCTCGCCCGATCACGAACTGGCAAAACTGCCCGAGCCCATTAGCGACAACGATCTGCTGCGACACACGGCCGTGGTGGTGGCTGACAGCGCCCAGCACGGACCTGCGATTACGGTAGGGGTCTTGGCGGGTCAGCCCACCCTGACCATGCCGAGTCTGGAGCTCAAACGTCAGGCCCAGATTCGTGGCCTTGGGGTGGGCTTTCTGCCCCAGCATCTGGTGGCCCAAGACATTGCCGAGGGCCGCCTGCTAGAAAAGCGGCTGGAGCGAACGGGCCGTATTTCACATGCTGCCTATGCCTGGCGGGTGACCAAATCCAATACTAGCGGTCGGCCCGCACCACTGGGCCCCGCACTGAGTTGGTGGCTGGAGCGGCTTGAAAAGCCCGCGACACGCAAGGCCCTGATTGGCTAGTTCAGCAGAGACTAGAACTTCTCGGTTGGACCCAGGCGTCGCCACTGGCCCATTGGCAGATTGCCCAGGGGGATGCGGCCCATGCGGATGCGTTTGAGGCCCACCACCTTCAGGCCCACCAGTTCACACATGCGTCGGATCTGACGCTTTTTGCCCTCGCGCAGAACAAAGCGGAGTTGGTCTTCGTTCTGCCAGGAGACCTTGGCGGGCTTGAGGGCCTTGCCGTCGAGTGAGAGGCCATGGTTGAGCAGGCCCAGTCCTCTCTCGTCAAGGCGTCCCTCTACCCGGACCAGGTATTCCTTTTCAATGAGAGAGTCCTCGCCAATGAGCACACGCGCAATGCGGCCATCCTGAGTCAGCACCAACATGCCAGTGGAGTCGATGTCGAGTCGACCAGCGGGGGCTAGGCCACGGGTATTCAGACGCGGCACCCTGGGGCCCTTCCCGGGCTGGCCACGCTGCGGGGCCGAACCTGCCCGTGGGTCGATCCACTCGTTTTCGGGGGTAATGAGGGACACGGCAGGGGGATATTGCTGGTCGTCATCGGCCTGCGAGACGTAGCCGATGGGCTTGTTCAGGATGACCGTGAGCCGCGCCTGTTGTTGGAGCTGCGCACCAGGGGCCAGCGAGACGGTCTGGCTGGGCAGGGCCCGGGTCCCGAGCTCCGTCACGGGCTGGCCATCTAACAGCACCAGGCCCTGTTCAATGTACTGATCTGCCTCTCGCCGAGAGCAAATCCCCCGCTCGGCTAGTAGTTTCGAGACTCGAACTTTTTCCATGAGGGGCCAACAATACACCCATGGGACAAAGACTTCAGGTGGTCTGGTTTAAGCGCGATCTGCGTCTGACAGATCATGCCGCCTTGCATGCAGCCCTGACTGCGGCGGCTGGTCGGGGACCGACCCTGGGTCTGGTGGTCTACGAGCCCAGCCTCTGGTCTCTGCCGGATGCCAGTGGGCGGCATGCTGCCTTTTATGCAGAAGCCCTGGCCGATTTGTTGAAGGAGGCCCAAGCCTGCGGTCTGCCTATGTTGGTGGTCAAGGGCGAGATGCTAGAGGTCTTGCAGACCTTTCTGGCTGCGAGTGGCGATGGATTTCATCTGCACAGCCATGAGGAGACTGGCAATTGGGCGAGCTTTGAGCGCGACAAGTTCGTCGCCAGTTGGTGTCGTGATCATGGGGTGAGTTGGTTTGAACTGCCGCAGAACAATGTGGTGCGTCGCTTAAAGGACCGAGACCAGTGGGCAAGGCATTGGGA
>CALMJH010000027.1 GCA_937864175.1 uncultured Burkholderiales bacterium | reverse complement strand
TGTTCATCTGGCCATCCTGCTGGTGGTTCTGGTGCTGACGGGGCAGCTGGTATGGCCAAAGGCCAAACCACCGGCCCTCGACCCGCTCAAAATCGAGGTCATTCGTCTCGCGCCATAGGCCTCGCCCAGCCAACTAGCCCCCGGACCAGCCAGCAAGGCCGCCCCCCCGGCACCCACCGCCGAGGAATGGGCCTTGGCCTCGACCTACACGCTTAAGAACAGCAAGCGGTACCGCAACACCTGGGGCCAGCAGGTTCGCAGCATGATGGGCACGGCTGTAGAGGGCCCCGACCAGGGGGCGGTGCGGTTCGCCATTGAAATTGCACCGGACGGCAGACTCGCCAAATTGCAGACCATCTGGTCTACCTCGGACAAAGCCGAGCAACTGGCCCGTCAGGCGATTGCCAACCTGCCGCCGCTGCCCCCCACCCCGACGGGACAGCCACTGGTCTTTGAGAAGACCATCTCGTTTCAGCCCTTTGACGATGGCTGGCCGCCGATTTATAAGTTTGATTGTCTGCCCGATCCGCCTCGCTACAGCAACCCGTTTGGCTGGGATGGCCGTTCGACCTTTGTCCCCAAGCCACCACCAGCAAGACCGGATCCGAATCAGCCCACGCCAACCGAGTGCCCCGATGCGCCGGAGGATTCCCTGGAGGCCGAGGCTGCCGACATGCAACGGCAGTTCGACCTATGGGAATCCAGCCGACTCAAGACCCACCCTCAGTAGAGCACCGGGGCCAGGTCAGCGCTAATCGCTGCTGTCTTTGGGCTTGAAGGGGAAGGCCGTTCCAGCATGACCCGGTTTGGCCGGAATGCGCAGAGACAAGACCATAGTCACGGCCAGCGTCAGCACGGTAAAGCCCAGGGACCAGGCGATGGGGATCTTGTAGAGGTCGATCAGCAGCATCTTGGTGCCGATGAAGACCAAGACAATGGCCAGGCCGTATGACAACAAGTGAAAACGCTCGTGCATGCCCGCCAGCAAGAAGTACATGGCCCGCAGTCCCAGAATGGCAAAGACGTTCGAGGTCAGCACAATGAAGGGGTCCGTGGTGATGGCAAAGATGGCTGGAATAGAGTCCACCGCGAAGACCAGGTCCACAAAGCCAATCAGCAGAATCACCACAAACAAAGGTGTGGCCATCTTCACGCCATTGACCACCGTGAAGAATTTCTCGCCATCGTAGTCAGGCGAGATTTTCATGCGGCCACGAATCCATTTGAGCGCCGGGTTGTTCTCCAGGTCTGGTTCCTGACCAGCCGCCCACCACATCTTGACCCCTGTGATGACCAGGAAGGCACCGAAGACGTACATGATCCAATGAAACTTCACGATCAGCCAGGCACCCACCAGGATCATGACGGCCCGCAAGACCAGCGCTCCCAGAATACCGAACATTAGAACCCGCTTCTGGAATTCAGACGGCACCGCGAAATAGGTAAACAGCATCAGGAAGACAAAGATGTTGTCAACGGCCAGTGCCTTTTCGACCACATAGCCGGTGATGAACTCCAAGGCCTTGGCATCGGCCAGAGCCTTGGCCGCGACGTCATCGCCCAGGCCACCCAGATGCCACCAGAGCCAACCGACAAATAAGAACGAAACTGCCACCCAGATTAGAGACCAGATGGTGGCCTCTTTCATGGTGACGGCATGGGCACCCTGCTTGTTCAGGGCCAAGAAATCAATCGCCAAGGCGATCAAGACGAATAGGACGAACAACGTCCACAGCAACGGCGTACCGATGGAGATCATGTGAGAAGCCTCTCTACCCAGACTGGCCAGATCTGGTGGTTTATTGAAAACTCCTCGCCAGTCTTGTTCGCCGTCCTAAAAGACGGTTGGCGGTACCGAGCGATGGTGGGGCCACCACCAGACGCTGTATTGACGATATCGCCGCACGGCTAACAAAGGCCGTGTGAACTACTCCCTTTGAGAGGCGCTCTTATTTTAGAGAAAAACTTCCGAGTAAGGCGATAGACCAAGGGCTTTAAACAGAAAAAGCTTATGAAATTTAGGACTTGGTCCTCTTGCACTCTAACCGGCAAGCTTTGAACTTCTTTTTAGGAGCCCGACTCATGACACAACTCTCTCGACGTCACCCCATCTTACAAAAGACCAGCAAGGCACTGGCAACCCTAGGATTTCTTCTGACCATGGGCCCAGCCTTTGCGTTTGGTCCAGTGATCTCTGCCGCTTCTCTTAAGACATCCCTAGAGAAGGGCGAGGTCAAAGTCTTGGACATTCGGGAGGCCAAGGGCACACCAGACGCTCCCAACTACGAAGCGGGTCACATTCCAGGATCCCTGTCTGCCCCCTACGCGGAGTTCAGGGGCGACAAATCCAATCCAGGTCGTCCTGTCCCGGAGCCCAAGCTGTCGGCGGTCCTCTCAGCCCTGGGCCTGACGCCTGAGGCCAAGGTGGTCATCACCAACCGAGGAACCGATGCGACCGACTTTGGTGCGGCCGCTAGGGTCTACTGGACCCTAAAGGTTGCAGGCTTCAAACATCTGGCGGTGCTCGATGGAGGGCTCAAGGCCTGGAGCGCCAGCGGACAGCCTCTCTCCACGGAGAAACCCAAGGTCACTCCGACCAAAATCACCGTGCAATACGACCAGTCAGCCATCATCGATCTTGAGGAAGTCGTCAAGCTAACCGACTCAGCCAACCCGACACGTCCCAAATTGGTCGATGCTCGTCCGGCTGGCTTCTTCAAGGGAGAGGTAAGACACGACGCTGCCAGTCGATACGGCACCCTGCCTACCGCCACCAATCTAAGCCATGACCA
>CALMJH010000026.1 GCA_937864175.1 uncultured Burkholderiales bacterium | reverse complement strand
GCCGGCAAGGCCTTCTGTGCCGGTCACGACCTAAAGGAAATGCGAGCCGCCTATCAAGACGCCAAAAGCGTTGGCTATTACAAGGCCCTATTTTCCCAGTGTTCCAAGATGATGCTGACCTTGCAGAAGATGTCTCAGCCGGTTATTGCCCAGGTTCACGGCATTGCTACGGCAGCGGGCTGCCAGTTGGTCGCCATGGCGGATTTGGCTGTGGCCGACGCAGAGACTCGATTTGCAGTCTCGGGCATCAACTATGGGCTTTTCTGCTCAACCCCCAGTGTGGGCCTATCCAGGAACATGCTGCGCAAGCAGGCCATGGAAATGCTGCTCACCGGAGACTTCATCGACGCAGCCCAGGCCAGGGAACAAGGGCTGATCAACCAAGTGGTTCAGTCAGAGGTGTTGCCCCAGGCGGCTCTCACCATGGCCCGTAAAATCATGGCCAAGCCTGAGGCTGCTGTCCGCATGGGCAAGCAATTGTTCTATTCGCAGCTGGAGGTTGGCATTGAGCAGGCCTACCAGATGGCTGGCCAGACCATGGCCTGCAACATGATGGATGCCGATGCGCTAGAGGGTGTTCAGGCTTTCATCGAGAAACGAAAACCGAATTACAAACTGTAGAGAGAGGTTGTTGTATGAAAGTCTTGGTCACCGTGAAACGTGTGGTCGATTACAACGTCAAGGTCCGGGTCAAATCCGATGGTTCTGACGTAGATATTGCCAACGTCAAGATGAGCATGAACCCGTTTGATGAGATCGCCGTGGAAGAGGCCGTGCGCCTGAAAGAGGCTGGCAAAGCCAACGAAGTGGTGGTGGTGACCTGTGGGACATCCGCCTCGCAGGATGTTCTGCGAACCGCCTTTGCCATGGGGGCCGATCGCGGCATTTTGGTGGACTGTCCCACAGCCTTGGAGCCGTTGGCCGTGGCCAAGGTGCTAAAAGCGCTGGTCGATAAAGAACAGCCTAACTTAGTCATTATGGGAAAGCAGGCCATTGATGACGACTGCAATCAGACGGGCCAGATGCTGGCCGCTCTTTCTGGTGTGTCCCAGGCGACTTTTGCTTCCAAGCTGGTCATCGAAGGATCCGAGGCTCTGGTGACCCGTGAGGTCGATGGAGGCCTGCAGACCATTGGTGTTCAGCTCCCAGCGGTGGTGACGACCGATCTGCGCCTGAACGAGCCCCGCTACGTCACCCTGCCCAACATCATGAAGGCCAAGAAGAAAGAGATCGAGACCATTGCTGTCGATAGCCTGGGTGTTGATACCGCACCGCGCCTGAAGATGCTCAAAGTCAGTGATCCACCGGCTCGATCCGCTGGCATCAAGGTGGACTCTGTGGCTGCCTTGGTCGATAAACTCAAAAATGAAGCAAAGGTGATCTGATCATGGCCGTCCTTGTCCTTGCTGAACACGACAACCAATCCCTCAATTCCGCTACCCGTGGGGCGGTGACCGCCGCAAAGGCGATGGATGCTGAAGTGCATGTGCTGGTGGCTGGATTCAATGCCGCTGGCGTTGCGCAGGCGGCCGCTGCCCTGGTTGGCGTAACCAAAGTCCTCCACGCCGATGGCGCGGCTCACGAGCAGGCCCTGGCTGAGTCTTTGGCTGATCAGATTCTGGCCATCGCCAAACATTACTCGGCAGTTCTCATCCCGGCAACGACGACGGGCAAGAACGTGGCCCCCAGGGTTGCCGCCATGCTCGATGTGGCCCAGATATCTGACATCACCAAGGTGATTTCGGCTGATACCTTTGAGCGGCCTATCTACGCCGGCAATGTCATGGCCACGGTGCAGTCCTCAGATGCCATCAAGGTCATTACGGTACGATCGACCAGCTTTGAAGCTGCCGGTGATGGTGGGGCTGCATCGATTGAGTCGGTTGCCTGTGTGGAGGCTTCCTCAAAGTCACGGTTTGTCTCCCAGGAACTCAGCAAGAGTGATCGCCCTGAGCTGGCCAGTGCCAAGGTGGTGGTCTCCGGTGGGCGTGGGTTGGGATCTGCCGAGAACTACCAGTCTGTGCTCTCGCCCCTGGCCGACAAGCTGGGTGCAGCGCTGGGGGCCTCACGCGCCGCTGTGGACGCAGGCTACGCGCCGAATGATTATCAGGTGGGCCAGACAGGCAAGGTCGTCGCCCCGCAGCTATACATCGCCGTGGGCATGAGTGGGGCCATACAGCACCTGGCCGGCATGAAAGATTCGAAGGTCATCGTCGCCATCAACAAAGACCCCGATGCCCCCATTTTCTCTGTTGCAGATTACGGGTTGGTGGCGGACTTGTTCGAGGCCGTTCCAGAACTCGTGGGCAAACTCTAAGGAGACACTATGCCGGTCGAATATGTAGCCCCCACCCGTGATATGCGCTTCGTCATTGAGGAGTTGGCCCACTTCGACCGTGTGTCTGCATTACCGGGCTGCGAGGAGTTCTCCTCCGATTTGATCGAAGCCATCCTGGAGGAAGCGGGCAAGTTCGCCAACGGTGTGATCTCACCCCTGAACTGGCCTTCTGACGAGCAGGGTGCAAAACTCCAGGGTGATCAGGTCAAGACCTCGCCTGGCTTTCCGCAGGCCTATGCCCAGTTTGTAGAGTCCGGTTGGAACAGTCTGTCAGGCAACCCTGATTTCGGCGGGCAGGGTCTGCCAGAAGTGCTGGCCACCTGCGTCAACGAGATGTGGCATGCCGCCAGCATGAGCTTTGCCCTGTGCCCCATGCTGACGGCCGGTGCGATTCATGCGATTGAGCACCATGGCTCTGCGGCTCAAAAGGACAAATACCTGGCCAAGCTCATCAGCGGCGAGTGGACTGGCACCATGAACCTGACCGAGCCTCAGGCGGGATCCGACCTGGCAGCCGTGGCCTCGAAGGCTTGGCCCCTGCCGGCGGACCACCCCTTGCGTCCAGTTGATGCCAGTGACAGCAATCCCGCTTTTTGCGTCCACGGCACCAAGATCTACATCACCCATGGCGAGCATGATCTGGCCGAGAACATCATCCACCTGGTCTTGGCGCGTTTGCCCGATGCACCAGCTGGCGTGAAAGGTATCTCTTTGTTTCTGGTGCCCAAGTTCTTGGTCAATGACGATGGTTCACTCGGCAAGCGCAATGACTTGAAGTGTGTCTCACTGGAGCACAAACTGGGCATTCATGGCAGCCCTACGGCTGTAATGAGCTACGGCGAGAAAGAGGGCGCGGTAGGTTACCTGATTGGTGAGCCCCATCGAGGCCTGGAATACATGTTCACCATGATGAACCACGCTCGTCTGAACGTAGGTCTTCAGGGTGTGGCGATTGCTGAGCGCGCTTATCAGCAGGCGCATTGGTATGCCCATGATCGGGTTCAGGGTAAGGTGCTGGGGCGTAGTGATGAAAAACTCCCCATCGCTTACCACCCCGATGTCCGTCGCATGTTGGCTTCGATGCAGTCTCGCATCCAGGCGATGCGAGCACTGGCTTACGAGGCCGCTGCCCAGATGGACATTGCTGCACGGTCCGCAGACCCTAAGCAGGCGGCTGCCGCCCAGGCCAGGGTAGATCTGCTAATTCCAGTGGTGAAAGCATGGTGCACGGAGCAGAGCATCGACATCGCCTCTATGGGTATTCAGGTCCATGGTGGCATGGGCTATGTGGAAGAAACGGG
>CALMJH010000025.1 GCA_937864175.1 uncultured Burkholderiales bacterium | reverse complement strand
GGCGCCTCCGGCACGAATCGAACGTGCGACCCTCCCCTTAGGAGGGGGATGCTCTATCCACTGAGCTACGGAGGCTTGACGGCTGAAATCTTACCGCTTTCGTCTGTCGACGAGAATGACAGCGATGGCAGAATGGCCACATGGATGCCTCTCATCGCCTGTCTGTCGCGCCGATGATGGACTGGACCGATCGCCATTGTCGGTTTTTCCATCGTCTGCTGGCGCCCCATGCGTTGCTCTACACCGAGATGTTGACGACTGGGGCCCTCTTGCACGGCGACCTTCACCGTCTGCTCGATTTCGACCCCTCCGAGCATCCGGTTGCGCTTCAACTCGGTGGCAGTGAGCCTCAGGATTTGGCCCGCGCTGCCCGGATCGGCGTTGACTGGGGGTACGACGAGATCAACCTGAACTGCGGCTGTCCCAGCGAACGGGTGCAGAAGGGGGCCTTTGGGGCCTGTCTCATGCGGGAACCAGCGCTGGTGGCCGACTGCCTGAAGGCTATGCAAGACGCGGTCTCAGTGCCAGTGACCGTCAAGCACCGCATCGGCGTAGACGACCAGAACGACTACAGCTTTGTTCGGGACTTCGTGGGGCAGTTGTATTCGGTGGGCTGCAGGGTCTTCATTGTTCATGCCCGTGGCGCCATTCTGAAGGGCCTTTCTCCCAAAGAAAATCGAGAGATTCCGCCTTTGAAATGGTCGGTGATTCGCCAGCTAAAGCACGACTTTCCCGATGCGGTTCTGGTTGCCAATGGCGGGCTCGACAGTCAGCCAAAGGCCTTGTCACTGCTGGAGCCCGACTCAGATGGGCCCGCAGTAGATGGCGTCATGCTGGGCCGTGCGGCCTATCACGACCCCTGGCTGCTCCGGCAGCTGGATGCCTGGCTTTTCCCGGCGGGGCCTCGCTCAGGTGCTAGACCCGAACGGCGAGAGGACTGCCTGGAAGCCCTGGAGGCCTACCTTGGTCGACAGGTCAGCCCACTTCGTTCGGCCAAGTCGATGACGCGGCATTGGCATGGCCTTCTGCATGGCCAGCCGGGGGCGCGGGCCTGGCGCAGGGCAATGTGTCAGGGCCAGTCGCCGCTTAGCGCCGTGCGTCAGGATCCAAGGGCCGCGGCTTGAGCCGGGCAGCCTTGGTTCCTGCAAAGATGCAGACCGTCAGCAGCAGAGACAACACGAGCCAGCCCAGGGACAGCCAGCGCTCCAGACTGTCGGGGGCGATGATGCGAACGAGTGCCTCGCAGACATAGAGCCAGATCAGCAGTGAGAGCCACTGAAAGGTATAGAGCCGACCCTGCCTAAGACCCGGGATGGCCAAGGCTAGGGGCAGCACTTTGAGCCAGAGCCATGACCCTGGACGAAGGGGGTCGACTAAGGTCTCCCAGGCGATGCCGTAGACCAGCATGCTGACAAGAAGGACAAGGGCCAGACGAGGCCAGGGGCTGGGAACGAGCCGATAGCGAAAGCCCGAGGGATCGCTCATGGACCGGCCCGCAGTCGCTGGGCCACCTGGGCGAGTCTTCGACCCTGGGCCTGAGCCAGTGCGAGCTCCTCGGCGGAGACTGGGTTCTGGCCATCACTGCCGGCTAGGTGGGAGGCACCGTAGGGTGTCCCACCGGTAGTTGTGGACGACAGCGCAGGCTCTGAATAGGGCAAGCCCATCACCAGCATGCCGTGGTGGAAGAGTGGCAGCATCATCGAGAGCAGGGTGGCCTCTTGGCCGCCGTGCAGGCTACCGGTACTCGTGAAGACGCAGGCGGGCTTGCCAATGAGTTCACCGGAGAGCCAGGCATTTAGGGTGCCGTCAACAAAATATTTCATGGCTGCTGCCATGTTTCCGAATCGGGTAGGCGAGCCCAGGGCCAGGCCGTGGCAGGCCGCAAGGTCGCCAGCCTCGACATAGGGCGGACCCTGGTCGGGCACCGCTGGCGCAAGGGGCTGGGTTGTCGCGGTGACGGCTGGTACCGTCCGAAGGGTGGCCACACAGCCAGCTACTGATTCCACCCCCTGGGCGATGGCCTGGGCCAGCTGTTGGGTGGCCCCATGACGCGTGTAGTAGAGAACGAGCAGGTTGGTTGGGTGCATGAGCCCTATCATAGGCAGATCATGCGATCTGGTGGAAATTCATTTTTGGGGACGGTCTGGCGTCGGGCTGGCGAACTACGGCTTGGTCAGTCGGCAGCCAGCCTCAGCTTTAGCTGGCTCTTGGCCATGGTGCCCCTGATAACGGTCTCGCTGGCGATTGTCACGAGTTTCCCCGTTTTTGATGAGATTCGCGTCAGTCTTCAGAAGCTCATTGTTCAGCACTTCATTCCCGATGGCGTTGGCCAGCAACTCTCGCGGTATTTGGACCAGTTTGTCCGCAGGGCAGGCAGCCTCTCGCTGGTGGGCTTTGTGGTCCTGGCCCTTACCGCAACGGTCATGATGTTCACGCTCGACAAGACCCTGAATCTCATCTGGGGGGTTGAGCGACCCAGGGCCTTTTGGAAACGGCTATTGATTTATTGGGCAGCGATTCTGGTGGGGCCGCTGGCCGTGGGCGGAGGAACCGCTGCACTGTCTTGGCTGGCCTCTGGCCATGTCCGGTGGTTCTCGGTGGGCGGGATGGCCTGGTGGGACTGGATGAACCTATTGCTCACCTGGGCCACCTATAGCCTCTGTTATCGCTACCTGCCTAACACGCGGGTCTGGATGCGCCATGCAGCTGTCGGTGGCTTGTGCGCCGCGGTCTTGACCGAGATGGCCCAACAGAGTTTTGGCAGCCTGCTCGGGGCGATGCCCACCTACCGGCAGGTCTATGGACCACTGGCGGCTATCCCACTCTTCATGGTCTGGACCTACCTGAGTTGGTGGTTTTTCTTATTGGGTGCGCTGCTAGCCTCCTTGTTGCCAATTCTGGAGGAGTCGGGTGCTAGCATGACACGCAGTACAACCAGAATAGGCAAGGAGGTCCGACGATGAAAGTCTCAGAAATCCTAAAGGTCAAAGGCTCGACACTCTTCACGGTTGGCCCGGACACGCTGCTGTCCGACGCGGTCGTGACCATGGCCGAGCATGACATTGGTTCAGTAGTCGTCATGAAAGAGGGGCGGCTGGTGGGCATGCTGACGTTTCGAGAAGTGCTCCGTGTCCTGGCTGCTCGTCAAAAAGAGCATCGGATCGGGCCAACGCCCACCATGTCCGAGATCCGGGTAAACGAGGTCATGAACGCCAGCCCCACCCTCGCAGCCCCAGACATGACCGTCGATGAGTTGCGAAGAGTGATGAACGACTGCGGTGAGCGCTACCTGCCCGTTCTCGATCAGCAGACCCTGATGGGCGTGGTCTCGTTCCATGACGTAGCCCGTGCGGTCTTGGAGGCTCAGGGCTTTGAAAATAAGATGTTGAAAGCCTATATCCGGGATTGGCCGGAGGCCCAGTGACCCTGCGCATTCTGGTCTCCAATGACGATGGCTATTTTTCGCCGGGTCTGGCGGCCTTGGCCCAGGCCGTGGCTGCCTTTGGTGAGGTGACGGTGGTGGCTCCAGAGGCCGACCGCAGTGGTGCAAGCAATTCGCTGACCCTGGACCGCCCACTCTATGTTCGCCAGGCCTCGAGCGGATTCCACTATGTCAATGGCACGCCGACCGACTGCGTCCATGTGGCGGTCACCGGCTTTCTGGGGCATCGCCCCGACTTGGTGGTCTCCGGGATTAACAATGGACAGAACGTTGCGGAGGACACCCTGTACTCTGGTACGGTGGCTGCGGCCATGGAGGGCTTTCTGCTGGGCATTCCGTCGGTAGCTTTTTCCTTGGCAGACCGTGGCTTTGACCACCTGGAGACGGCGGTCGAGGTGGTTCGGCAGGTTGTCCGGGGGTTGGTGGCCCAGCCCTTTGTGCAGCCACGTCTCCTGAATGTCAACATTCCCAGCCTGCCAAAGTCTGAGTTCAAGGGACTGGCCTACGCACGCCTGGGTCGGCGGCATTTTGCCCAACCGGTAGTCCGGACGCAGTCCCCTCGGGGAGAGCCTCTCTACTGGGTGGGTCCGCCAGGTGGGCAGCGAGAGGCGGGCCCAGGAACCGACTTCCATGCACTGGCCAACGGCTACGCCTCGGTAACGCCACTCCGGGTGGACTTGGGCGACGACGGCGCAGCGCAGGAGGTAAGTGATTGGCTCAACGGCCTCCATTAAAGCCTGGTGAAAAGCGCGGTCTCCCGCCAGCCGTAAAGCTAACGCCCAAGTGGGGCCAGACCGTGACGCGTCCGGTGGTACCGACCAGCTATGCCATGGCCAAGACCGCGGACAATCCGGGTCTGGCCAGTGAGCGACAGAGAGCCCGGCTGGTAGAACGCCTGGCCCAGCAGGGTATTGCGGATGCCGATGTCCTGCGGGCTATGGGACTGGTGCCGCGTCACCGGTTTGTGGACGATGGCCTGGCCTCCCGTGCCTACGAGGACACGGCTCTGCCCATCGGCTTTCAACAGACGATTTCCCAGCCCTTCGTGGTGGCCCGGTCTCAGGCATTGGCCAGAAGCCACCTCATGACGCCCGAGGGCATGCGCTCGGCCCTTGAGGTCGGCACGGGCTGTGGCTACCAGGCGGCTGTCATGTCCGAGCTCTATGAGTCCGTGGTCTCCGTCGAGCGCATCCCGGGTCTTCACGACTTGGCTAAGTCCAATCTCGCCAACTGGCCTGCAGGAGCGAGACTCCGTCTGGTGCTGGGTGACGGACTGGTCGATGGGGAGCCTTGGGGCCCTTTTGATGTCATTGTTCTGGCGGCCGGAATGTCTGACGCGCCGACCGATTTGTTGCGACAATTAAAGGTGGGTGGGGTCTTGGTTGCGCCGTTAGGTGCCCCAGACCAACACCTAAGAGTCATACGCCGGTTGCGGGACAACGGTTCGAGCGATTCGGGCGGCTTTGAAACCTTTACTTTTGAGTCGGTGGCCTTCGTCCCTATATTGCGGGGCATACAACCATGAGTCGACAGTCCAAGGCCCGCATGGGCACTTTCCTGGTAATGGCCGCGGCCGCCCTCGCCCTCGGGGGCTGCGCCCAGAAGGCCGGTCGCGTAGCGCCGGTGGAGTCACGGTCGGTAAGCCTCGACCCTGCAATTGCGCAGAAGTCGGCCAGTGGGCAGCAACTGCTGAGTCCCGGCCCGGTGCCGGACGGGTTCTACCGAGTCAAACGGGGCGACACACTGGCCGGAATCGCTCTGGAACACGGCCTGGATTGGCGTGAGCTGGCCCAGTGGAATCAGATCAGCGACCCAAACCTCATTGATGTCGGCCAACTGCTTCGCATTCGAGATCCCAAACCCAGAAGCCTAGCGGGCTCTGCGAGGACGCCAACCACGCCTGAGGTTAGCAGCCCCCCTGCCAAATCGGTGGCGCCGACAATGAGCTCTGAGGCCACAAACGCTGGTTGGCAGTGGCCGACCAATGGCCAGGTGACCAGTCCATTTGCACAAGGGGGGCGCAAGGGCATTGCCATTGCGGGGGCGCCTGGAGAATCGGTCGTCGCCGCGGAGTCAGGCAAGGTGGTCTATGCCGGCAATGGGCTGCGTGGGTATGGCAACCTGGTCATTGTCAAGCACGATGGTGACCTGCTCTCCGCCTACGCCCACAACCGCAGCATTCTGGTCAAGGAGGGGCAGCTGGTGAAGCGCGGGCAGAAGATCGCTGAGCTGGGCATGAGCGATGCGGACAAGCCCATGCTTCACTTCGAGATTCGCAAGGCGGGCAAGCCCGTGGACCCCCTCGGCTTCTTGCCCAGTCGATAAGCCGTGACAACCCCGATACTCGTCTTCGACCTGGAGACCATCCCCGATGTCCAGGGCCTTCGGCGTCTTGGACTGATTCAGGCCGAGGCACCGCAGGACCAGGCTGTCGCGCAGCTCATGGCCCAGCGGGAGGCGGCCGGGCAATCCACCTTCTTGCCGCACCATCTTCATCGGGTCTGGGTGGTGGGCTGCGCCTTTCGAGACGAGGAGGGTTTTCGGGTCCGCTGTCTCGGCGAGGGCTATGGGGTCACCGATGCCGATGAGGCCACAAGGCTTCGGCAATTCTTTGGCATTGTTGAGCGACATACCCCCCAGCTGGTGAGCTGGAATGGCAGTGGGTTTGATGCCCCAGTCCTCCACCATCGGGCGCTGATTTATGGGCTCTCGGCCCCGGTCTACTGGGACCAGGGAGATCTAAACCGCGACTTCAAGTTCAACAACTATCTGAGTCGGTATCACCATCGGCATTTGGACCTGATGGATGCCCTGGCCAACTACACGGGGCGGGCCAATGCCCCGCTGGATGCCATGAGCCAACTCTGTGGCCTTCCCGGAAAACTCGGGGAAGACGGCGCCAAGGTCTGGGAGTCTTATCTCGCGGGTCGAGCAGAATCGGTGGCCGCCTACTGCGAGACAGATGTGGTCAACACTTACCTCTTGGCCCTGCGTTTTAGGCTCCTGCGGGGCGAGATCACCATGGCGGCTCACGACCAGGAGACCGATCTGGTTCGTCGCAGCCTGAAAGCCTTGGTCGGTGACCCCAAGAGTCCCCTTCAGGGTGCCCACTGGCAGAGGTTTTTGGAGGCCTGGAAGCCCCACGAGGGCCCTTAAGCATGGGACGTCGAACCATTGGGGCCCCGGCCGCACAGAGGGTCGTGGAGAGGATTGTTATTGAGTCGGTCGACCTCGAGGGCCAGGGTGTCGGTCATGCAGATGGGAAGGTGATTTTTGTCGCGGGGGCACTGACGGGAGAGGTGGTTGATGTTGCGGTGATGCGCGAGCAGCCTCGTTATGCCAAGGCCAAGGCGATTGCCTGGCACAAATCCTCAGCCGATCGCGTCGAGCCTCGCTGCCCGCATTTTGGAGTCTGTGGCGGCTGCTCACTGCAGCATGCATCGGACCAGGCCCAGATCGCCATCAAGCAAAGGGCCCTAGAAGATGCCCTCGCGCACATTGGTCAGCTGCGGCCCTTGATGATGTTGTCCCCGATGCGCGGCCCCTCCTTTGGCTATCGCAGTCGTGCACGCCTGTCGGTTCGCTGGGTCGATAAAAAGAATCAACTGCTCATTGGGTTTCGGGAGCGCGGCACCTGGCACGTTGCTCAGATGGATCGCTGTGAGGTCTTGCTGCCCAGGGTCTCTGGCCTATTGCCGCATTTCAAGGCTCTCATCAGTGGGCTCTCGGTGGTTCGGGACATCCCTCAGCTTGAGGTGGCAGTGGGAGAACCAGAAGCTGTCTTCGTGATGCGGCACCTGGCGCCGCTCTCGGAGCAGGACTTGGAGGCTTGTCGGGCCTTCGAGAATCGGTGGGGGGTTCAGATTTGGCTGCAGCCCAAGGGGCCGGCGACGGCAGCGCCGGTGAGTCCACCCGCAAGGCCGCTGACTTACGGGCTTGGGGCTTTTGACCTCCAGATGCCGTTTTCGCCGGTTGATTTCACCCAGGTCAACTTCCCGATTAACCGGGTCCTGGTCAAACGGGCCATCGACCTGCTGGGGGTTGAGGCCGACCACCGCGTGGCGGACTTCTTCTGCGGGCTGGGCAACTTCAGCCTGGCCCTTGCAAGAAAGTCCAAGTCGGTCGTGGGCATTGAGGGCAGCCAGGCTTTGACAGACCAGGCGGCTGCCAATGCCAGGGTTCACGGACTGGCTGACCGTCTGTCGTTTAGCCGTCTTGACCTGTTTCGGGTGGACTTGGCCTGGCTAGACGGGCTGGGCCCTTTTGACCGGGTGCTGATTGACCCGCCCCGCGAAGGGGCGCAGGCCTTGTCCCTGGCTCTGGCCGAACAATCTCAGCAGGGCAGGGCGCCACAGCGCCTGGTGATGGTCTCTTGTAATCCGGCGACCCTGGCGAGAGATGCTGCTATTTTGGTCCACCAGGGTCGGTATGTCTTAAGCCAGGCGGGCGTCGTGAACATGTTTCCACAGACCGCCCACGTGGAGTCGATAGCCGTCTTCGACCTGCTTAGTCGCGATTCCCACCAAACAACGACATCAGCAGCACCAGCAGGTTGCTGAAGATGTTGTAGACGTCGAGGTAGACCGCCAGCGTTGCACTGATGTAGTTCGTCTCTCCGCCATTGACGACGCGCTGGAGATCGACCAGCAAGAAAATGGAGAAGATGGCCAAGGCCAAGACCGAGACGGTCAGCATGAGGGCGGGCATCTGCAGCCAGATGTTGGCGATCGAGGCAACCATCAGAATGATGACGCCCACGAACAGGAATTTGCCCAAGCCAGAGAGATCACGCTTAATAACCGTGGAGAGGCTGGCCATGGCAAAAAAGACTACGCCCGTGCCACCGGCAGCCAGGCCAATGAGCTGGGCTCCGTTGCCCATGCCCAAGGCAAAGCCAATGAGCCGCGAGAGCATGAGGCCCATGAAGAAGGTGAAGGCGAGCAGCAGGTAGACGCCTGTGGTGCTGTGCTTGGTCTTTTCGATGCCGTAGAAGAAGGCAAAAGCCACCCCAATGAAGAGCAGGGTGGAGAGCAGGGGGCTGCCTGCAAACAGCGAGAAGCCCATGACGGTGCCCAGCCAGGCCCCCAGAACGGTGGGTACCATGGTGGCGGCAAGCATCCAGTAGGTGTTCCGCAGGACGCGGTTCTGGGTCGCGGCATCGACTTGGCCGTGACGGCCGACGTTGCCGACTTGGTTGGACTGAGGGAACATGGTCTTGAATCTCCTTTTAGACAGACGCACCAGTTATAATTGAGGACTTTCCGTTACAAATCAAGCCACTGACCGAATCTGATTGGGTCGTTGGCCTGGTCTGGGCGGCGAAAGACCCCTGAAAGAATCCGCCCAACCCCTTAGATGGGGCTCTGGACGAAAAATTCAACGAAGAAAGCGAAATCATGGCCGTAGAACGTACCCTGTCGATTATCAAGCCCGATGCCGTTGCCAAAAATGTCATTGGCCAAATCTATGCCCGTTTTGAGAAGGCCGGCCTCAAGGTGATTGCAGCCCAGATGCGGCATCTCTCGCGGGGCGAGGCCGAGGCCTTTTATGCAGTCCACAAGGCCCGTCCCTTCTTCAAAGACCTCGTCGACTTCATGGTCTCTGGTCCAGTCATGATTCAGGTGCTCGAGGGCGAGAACGCCATCGCCAAGAACCGTGACCTGATGGGCGCGACCGACCCCAAGAAGGCCGAGCCGGGCACCATCCGCGCCGACTTTGCTGACAGCATCGATGCCAATGCCGTCCATGGATCGGATGGCCCCGAGACGGCCCGTCAAGAAGTCGCCTTTTTCTTCGCCGGTCTCGCGGTCTACAGCCGCTAAGGCAGGCTGGCGCAGACCAAACGGGCAGCGCACTGGGTTCTCATGCAGACCGTTGCAGGCGACTGCGCCAAGACCAATCTCCTGTCGTTCGATGCAGCGGCCCTGACCCAGTGGGTCGCTGATATTGGCCAGAAGCCCTTTCGGGCAAGGCAGCTCCTGAAGTGGCTTCACCAGAGGACGGCGACAGACTTCGAGGGCATGACCGACCTGGCCAAAGAGTTTCGGGCCCAGCTCGAGTCGCTAGCCTGTATCCAGACGCTTCCCATTCTGCGCGACCATCTCTCGGCCGACGGCACCCGCAAGTGGCTGCTCGATGCCGGTCAGGCCAACGCCATTGAGACGGTCTTCATTCCCGAGGACGACCGCGGCACCCTCTGCATCTCCTCTCAGGCCGGCTGCACAGTAGCCTGCCGGTTCTGCTCCACTGGCCACCAGGGCTTCGCACGCAACCTCACCACCGACGAGATCATCGGCCAGTTGCACATGGCCAACCGACTCCTCGACCAGCCGGTTACCAACGTGGTCATGATGGGCATGGGCGAGCCCCTGCTGAATTTTGATGCGCTGGTCCCGGCCTTGCGCCTCATGCTCGACGACAATGCCTATGGCTTGTCCCGTCGGCGGGTGACGGTCTCGACTTCGGGTGTGGTCCCCATGATGGATCGACTCGCCCAGGCCTGTCCCGTGGCCTTGGCCGTCTCCCTGCATGCACCCGATGATGCCCTTCGAAATGACCTAGTGCCCATCAACAAAAAATACCCGCTGGCCGATCTCATGGCGGCCTGTCGGCGCTATCTGCAGGTGGCCCCGCGGGATTTCATCACCTTCGAATACGTCATGCTCGACGGCGTCAACGACCAGCCTGAGCAGGCCTGGGCGCTGATTGAGTTGGTCAGGCGGCATGACGTTTATTGCAAGTTCAACCTCATTCCCTTCAACCCATTTCCTCAGTCAGGCCTGCGGTCCTCACCGCGGTCCACCATTCGCCAGTTTGCGACCCTCCTGTCCGATGCAGGCATTGTCACCACCATTCGGAAGACCCGTGGTGACGACATTGATGCGGCCTGTGGCCAACTGGCCGGTGACATCACCGACAAGACCCAGATTCGTCAGCGGCTGTCTGAGCAGGCCGCCGCGCGACCGACCGACCAGCCCATTGCCTTTCGCCGGAGAGCGCCATGACCCAGCCTTGCCTTGATCCAATGCCCAGCGGCAGCCTGGCCCGTCGCCAGACCCATGGAGTCCGTGTGCAGTGGCAGGACCAGGTGGTCCAGATCGGTGGCGGGGCGCCAGTGGTGGTTCAGTCGATGACCAACACCGACACCGCGGATGCGGTCGCGACGGCTATTCAGGTTCGGGATCTTGCTTTTGCCGGCTCAGAGATGGTGAGAATCACGGTCAATACGATCGAGGCCGCCCGAGAGGTCGTTGCCATTCGCGAGCAACTCGACAAGATGAATTGCCAGGTCCCTCTGGTGGGGGACTTTCACTTCAATGGACACAAGCTGCTGACCGAGGTCCCCGACTGCGGTCAGGCGCTCTCGAAGTACCGCATCAATCCAGGCAATGTGGGCAAGGGCCAGAAGCGCGATCAGCAGTTTGGCGCGATGATCGAGATGGCCCTGAAGTTTGGCCGGCCAGTTCGCATTGGTGTGAACTGGGGCAGCCTAGACCAGGCGCTTCTGGCGCGCCTCATGGACGAGAATGCAGCCCGCAGACAGCCCTGGGATGCCATGGCAGTGATGCGCGAGGCCCTGGTCACCTCGGCCATCGAGAGCGCTCAGCAGGCCATGGACTGGGGGCTGCCAGCCCATCAGATTGTTCTTTCCGCTAAGGTCTCAGGGGTCCAAGACCTTATCTCGGTCTACAGGGAGTTGGCGAGACGGTCGGCCCATCCCCTTCATCTGGGTCTGACCGAGGCCGGGCTGGGGACCAAGGGCATCGTGAGTTCCACGGCCGCCATGTCCGTCCTGTTGCAAGAGGGAATTGGCGACACCATTCGTGTATCCCTTACCCCGGAGCCGGGTGGTGACCGTCGCCGTGAGGTCGTGGTGGCCCAGGAGATGCTGCAGGTCATGGGGCTGCGGGCCTTTACCCCATTGGTGATTGCCTGCCCAGGCTGCGGTCGCACGACGTCGACTTTTTTCCAAGAGCTGGCAGACAAGGTCCAGACCTTCCTGCGCGACCAGATGCCTGTCTGGCGGCGCCAGTATCCCGGCGTGGAGTCGATGAACGTGGCCGTGATGGGCTGCGTGGTCAATGGCCCCGGGGAGAGCAAGCATGCAGACATCGGCATCAGCCTGCCCGGAACAGGCGAGCAGCCGGTAGCCCCGGTCTACATTGACGGCGAGCGAGGGCCAACCCTCAAGGGCGATCGCATCGCCGAGGAGTTCCAGGCCCTGGTGACCCAGTACGTCGAGCGTCGGTTCGGTCAGACCGCCGTCTCAGAAATGGCCAAGCACTAACAATGGAAAAAATTGTTGGGGTGAAGGGCATGAACGACCTGCTGCCTCAGCAGGCGCCCGTCTGGGAATGGGTTGAGCAGACCGTCGCCGAGGTCTTTCGGTCCTATGGCTACCAGGCGATTCGCACGCCCATTGTTGAGCCCACGGCGCTTTTTGTCCGGGGCATCGGAGAGGTCACCGACATCGTCGAAAAGGAGATGTACTCCTTTACCGATGCCCTCAACGGCGAGCGGCTGACGCTTCGTCCAGAGAACACGGCGGCCGTGGTGCGAGCCTGTATTGAACACAACCTGCTCTACGACGGGCCTCGCCGGCTCTGGTATGTGGGGCCAATGTTTCGGCATGAACGTCCTCAGAAGGGCCGCTACCGTCAGTTTCATCAATTTGGCGCAGAGGCCCTTGGCTTTGCGCAGCCTTCGCTAGACGCTGAGCAACTCTTGCTGGTCTGGCGGCTCTGGGCAGCCCTTGGCATCGCGCCCGCGGACCGTCCGGTTCTACACCTCAACTCACTGGGGGACCTCTCCGAGCGCCTGGCCCATCGAGAGGCGCTGGTGGCCTACTTCACCAAGGCGAGCGACCGCCTGGATACCGACAGCCAACGGCGCCTACAGACCAATCCGCTTCGCATTCTCGATAGCAAAAATCCCGATATGGCGGACTTAATCGCTGGGGCACCGACACTCTCGAGCTTCTTGGGCGCAGCCTCAAAGGCTCACCAGGACGCGGTCTGCGAGGCGCTGGGCAGGGCTGGCGTGCCCTTTCAGATGAACGACCGGCTCGTTCGAGGGCTGGACTACTACAACCTGACCGTTTTTGAGTGGGTCACAGACCGGCTTGGTGCCCAGGGCACTGTCTGCGGTGGCGGACGCTATGACACGCTGGTGGAACAGATGGGCGGCAAGCCTGCCCCTGCGTGTGGGTTTGCCATCGGGGTCGAGCGGCTTATTGCCCTGCTCGAAGAGGTGGCACCCGTTCAACCGAAGCCTGCCACCGACCTCTATCTGGTTCATTTTGGGGACCAGAGCGAGGCGGCGGCCCTGCAGCTGGCCGAGCACCTGCGCTCAGAGGGCCTGAGGGTGGTCATGCACAGTGGGGCTGCAAGCCTAAAGTCTCAGATGAAAAAGGCGGATGCGAGTGGAGCCTGGCTGGCAGCCATTCAGGGCGACGAGGAGCGTCAGGCGGGTACGATGGTGCTCAAGCCGCTTCGGGCCGGGCCGGATCAGGCGGGTCAGCAGTCCGTCCCCCTTGCCGAGGCGGCTGGGCTGGCCAAGAAAATGATCGAACAACAGAGGATGCAGAGTCGTGCGTGAAGACTTAGAGCAGCAAGAACAACTGGAGGCCATTAAGGGCTTCTGGCAAGACAACCGCTGGTGGATTCTGGGCTTGCTGGTGGCCGTCTTCGGGGGCTGGGCCCTCTGGGCTGGCTGGCAGGCCTTTAACTCAAGCCAGGCCAGTGCTGCCAATCAGGCCTACGGCCCGTTTGAAAAAGCCTATGCTGCGCAGGACCTGCCGGCTGCGGCTGCCGCGGCGAAACTTCTTCTGGAGCAGCATCCAAATTCTCGCCAGGCCGACCTGGCAGGCCTCCAAATGGCCAAACTCCAACATGCAGCTGCCCAGCTCGACCAGGCTCTGGCAAGCCTGGCCCCCGTAATGCGGTCGAAGGATGAGGCCATGGCCTGGACGGCCCGCCTGCGGACCGCGGCCATCCAGATCGACCTGCAGGCCCTTGACCAGGCCTTGGCCACACTTTCCCCCACTCCGCCTGCGGCCTTTGAGGCCGATGTCTGGGATCGCAGGGGAGATGTCCATGCACTGAAAAACCAGGCTGAAGAGGCTCGCAACGCCTGGACAAAGGCCAAGGCCGTGCCCGGCCTCAACAACACCCTGGCAGCGCTGCTCGACCGTAAGCTCTCGGCGCTGAATGCCAAGCCCTCTGGCCAGTAAACCCAAATGGATCCCACCATGCCGACCAAGAATTCACCAGCCCCCCTGCGCAGATCCAGTCCTCTTGGCCATCGTCGGGGACTTCTCCCGGTGGCCGTTTTGGCTCTGAGCCTGCTGGGCCTCTCGGCCTGCTCCTCTTCGGGGCCCAAGCCTGCCCGGCTGTCGTCGATCACGCCCAGCCTCACCCTGAACACCAAGTGGTCGGTCTCCACCGACCGGCTCCCCTCCGTGGCCATGGGGCAGGCTGCCTTCGCGCCAGCCGTCTCCGAGGGCCTGGTGGTGGTCGCCAGCCCCAAGGGCCGGGTTGCCGCCTTCGCCCTGAAGACGGGTGAAGCAGTCTTCGACCTCGACCTTAAGACGGGCCTTGCCGCTGGCGTGGGCGGGGGCACGGGTCTTGGGGCTGGCCTCTTTGCAGTCGTGACAACAACCGGCGAACTGGCACTCGTGGACAGCAAGGGTCAGCAGCGCTGGCGGGTCCCCATGGGAGGCGTGGCCCATGAGCGGCCAGTCATTGCTGGCGGCTCTGTGGTGGTTCGTCTTGCTGACAATCGGGTAGCAGCCTTCTCCCAAGAGACCGGTGCCCGACGCTGGGTGGTTCAGCGCACCCTGCCCAGCTTGGTCCTTCATGGCCAGTCGGGTCTCCGGTCAGCCCAGGATGGGGCCGTCGAGCAACCCTCCGATGCGCTGGGGGCTGTTGACCTGGTGGCGGGCCTGCCGGGCGCACGGCTGCTGTGGCTCAATGCCACCAATGGGGCTGTTCGCTGGGAGACCACAGTCGTCGCACCCAGAGGCAGCAATGAAGTCGAGCGCCTGGCCGATGTCCTGGGTGAGCCTGCTCTGGCCGCCGACACCGTCTGCGTCGCGGCTTATCAGAATCAGGTCTCCTGCCATGAGGCTGTCTCCGGGCGTGCCAAGTGGACCGCCCGACTCGATGTCAGCCAGCCCGCCATGGCCGATCAGCGTCTGGTGGTGGCCGTGGAGGCCAACAGCCGAGTCCACGCCTTCGATCGAGAGACCGGGGAGAAGCGCTGGTCACAGCAGGACCTGTTTCTGCGGGGACTCACTGAGGCAGTCAGCTATGACCAGGCCATCTGGGTCGCCGATCAAGAAGGTTACCTTCACGGCCTCTCGCGAGAGACCGGGGCCCTGCTAGCCCGTCTCAGCCTTCCAGGGGGCAAGCCCTCTGGCCGTCTTCTGGTGACCCGCGAGGGCCTGCTGGTTCAGACGCAGTCGGGCCGCCTGGTCTTGCTGGTCGCCGCAACGGCCGCGAAATAAGTCACCGGTGCCTGTGACGCAAGGGGAGGCCCATGGCCGCTAAGCCTGTGGTGGCCCTGGTGGGGCGCCCCAATGTGGGCAAGTCCACCCTTTTCAATCGGCTCACCCGGTCCCGAGACGCCTTGGTGGCTGATTTGCCTGGCCTCACTCGCGACCGCCACTATGGCGAGGGGCGACTGGGCCCAAGACCCTTTCTGGTCGTGGACACTGGGGGCTTTGAGCCCGTTGTCAGAGAGGGCATCTTGGCCCAGATGGCTCGGCAGACCCTGGCCGCCGTCGATGAATGCGATGTGGTGATTTTTCTGGTCGACGGACGACTTGGTGTGACACCGCAGGACCTGCAGATTGCGCAGCAACTTCGGCGTACCGGCCGTCCATGTCTGTTGGCCGTTAACAAACTCGAAGGCCTGACTGGCGAGGGCCGCACCGGCGAGTTCTACGAACTGGGGCTGGGGGAGCCCATGGCCATCTCCAGTGCCCATGGGGATGGCGTCTACAGCCTGATAGAGGGGGCTCTGTCTCAGGTGCCAGAGCCCGAGTCAACCCTGGATTCAGACGAGGACCAGGCTGTCCAGGAGGATGGCCTGCCGAAGGCGGGTTTGCGGGTAGCGATTGTCGGCCGGCCCAACGTGGGCAAGTCCACCTTGATCAACAGCCTGCTGGGCGAGGAGCGGGTCATCGCCTTTGACATGCCCGGAACGACTCGGGATGCCATTGAGGTGCCCTTTGAGCGGGGTGGTGTTCAATACCGACTCATTGACACGGCCGGTCTGCGCCGCAAAGGCAAAGTCTTTGAGGCGGTTGAGAAGTTCTCGGTCATCAAGACCCTCCAGGCGATTTCAGATGCCCATGTGGCGGTTCTCTTGCTCGATGCCCAGCAGGACATCTCCGACCAAGACGCCCACATCGCCGGTTTTGTCACCGAAACGGGCCGTGCACTGGTGGTTGGCATCAACAAGTGGGATGGCCTGGATGTGGTGGCCCGAGACGAGATCAAGCGACAGATTGCCCGCAAACTGCCCTTTCTCAGTTGGGCTCGTTTCCACCACCTCTCAGCCCTCAAGGGCCACGGCATCGATGGCCTCATGCGGTCGGTACTGGCTGCCTATGCCGCCGCCACCCGAAAGCTCTCCACTCCCAAACTCACTCGGTCTCTGCGGGAGGCGGTCGAGCGTCAGCAGCCGCCGCGCAAGGGAGGCATCCGGCCCAAGCTGCGATACGCCCACCAGGGGGGCCAGAATCCGCCGATTGTGGTGGTGCACGGCAACTCACTGGACCATGTCAGTGATGTCTACAAGCGCTACCTAGAGGCTCAGTTCCGGGCCAAATTCGACCTTGAGGGCACCCCACTGCGGATTGAATGGAAGATCTCCAAAAACCCCTACGCCCCGACTGAATGACGGCCGGGAACTGCCGCGTTATAGTGCTGTCTGACCCAAAAACAACAACAACGGAGTCCGCGTCATGTCACAAGCCAAAGGTCAGGCCCTTCAAGATCCCTTTCTGAACATTCTGCGGCGCGAGCATGTCTCGGTCTCGGTCTACCTGGTCAACGGCATCAAGCTGCAGGGCCACATCGAATCCTTCGACCAATACGTCGTGTTGCTCAAAAACACGGTGACCCAGATGGTCTACAAGCACGCCATCTCGACCATCGTGCCCTCGCGGGCTGTGAATTTTGCCCTCGAGGACGACTCGCATTAAGTCGGGGCGTGTCTGAGCGATCTCGGTAGCTTCAGCAGCTCCTTAGCGGCCCAAGAGGCCGCCTCCGTCCGAAATCCCAAGACCCTGGTGGTGGCCATTGAAATCGGCCGTCAGGTCCCCGATCTCGACGAGATCTGCTCTCTGGCCTTGGCCGCAGGGGCCCAGGTCCAGACCGTCATCACGGGCCGGCGAGACCGGCCCGACCCCGCTCTTTTCGTGGGTTCGGGCAAGGCAGAGGAAATTAAAGCGAGTTGCCTGGCTTATGGGGCCGACCTGGTCATCTTTGACCACGAACTCTCGGCAGCCCAGCAGCGAAACCTCAGCCGTCTCATTGGCCGTCGAGTGATTGATCGGGTTGCTCTGATCCTCGATATCTTTGCGCTTCGAGCCAAGACCCATGAAGGAAAGTTGCAGGTTGAACTGGCCCAGCTCGACTACCTCTCGGCTCGGCTGGTCCGGGGCTGGACTCACCTCGAGCGTCAGCGCGGTGGCATTGGACTTCGGGGGCCGGGAGAGACCCAGCTGGAGACCGACCGACGGCTGATTGGCCAGCGGGTCAAGCAACTCAAGCAGAAGCTCGCCACGCTGGCCCGCCAGCGGGACAACCGGCGCCGGGCCAGGACCCGGTCCGGCAGCCTGAATGTCTCCCTGGTGGGCTACACCAACGCCGGCAAGTCGTCCTTGTTCAATGCCCTTACCCATGCCGGGGTCTGGGCAGCGGACCAGCTTTTTGCCACCCTGGACACCACCAGCCGCCGGGTCTTTCTGGCCCCTGGGCAGTTCATGGTTCTTAGCGACACCGTCGGGTTTATTCGGGACCTGCCGCACACCCTGGTGGAGGCCTTCCAGTCCACCCTGGCCGAGGCGGCCCAGGCCGACCTTCTGCTGCATGTCATTGATGCAGCGGACCCAGAGCGCGCCCTGCGGCAGGCCGCAGTCCATCAGGTCTTGCAAGAGGTGGGGGCGGCTGAGGTCCCCTGTCTGGAGGTCTACAACAAGATTGACCTGGCGGGCCTGCCCCCCAGGGTCGAGCGGGACGCCCATGGTAGGATCGTGCGCGTCTGGGTGAGCGCCGCCCAGGGGCTGGGGCTTGACCTGATTCGACAGGCCATTGCGGCCCCAGACCCGCTCGCGGCGGTCGCGGAACCTAATCGTACCGATCCAGTCCATCATCCAGCTTAGACAATAAGATCACCCGCTCAACTAAAAGTCACTACAAGACATGATTAAACGCCTAAGAGGACTCTTCTCCATCGGAGATCCGCGCTGGGGCCGGGGTCAGGACTCGTCCGGACCGGAAAACCGACCAGATCCTGCCAACTCCGAGCCCAATGGCCAACCCCCTCAGGGCCAGTCTCCTCAGGGCCAGTCTCCTCAGGGCCAAGACCGCCCAGACAACGGTCGCCGTCCTGGCTCAGATGATCGGCGTGATCGTCAAGGGGAGCCGCCGGACCTCGATGAAGTCTGGCGTGATTTCAACCGCAAACTGGGTGGACTCTTCTCAGGCAAGAAAAAGCCCAACAACCCCTGGGCTAACCAAAACCGGGGTGGCGGCAACGGCAACGGAGGCGGCTCGGGCGGAGGCTCTGGTCGCCCCAGCATGCCAAGTTTCAAGGTCACCGGCGGCCTGTTCGGTCTGGCCTTGGGAGCCCTGCTGGTGCTCTGGATGGCATCTGGTTTCTATATTGTCCAAGAGGGCCAGACCGGCGTGGTTCTGCGTTTTGGAGAATACAAGTATGCGACTGGTGCGGGCTTCAAATGGCGTCTGCCCTATCCCATTGAATCTCATGAGGTGGTGAACCTTGCGCAACTCCGGCAGGCGACCATTGGTTTTCGAGGCGAGCGGGGCGGCAAGAGCAGAGACTCACTCATGCTCACCAAAGACGAGAACATGATCGACATTCAGTTCGCCGTCCAGTACCGCGTCAGCCGTCCCGAGGACTACCTCTTTAACAATGTGCGGCCGGATGACATCGTGAATCAGGCGGCCGAGACGGCCATGCGGGAAGTCGTGGGACGAAGCCTGAGCGATGCAGTTCTCTACGAGAACAAAGAGGCGATTGGTCGAGAGGCCCTGCAGATTACTCAGCGGATTGTCGACCGCTACGGCGCTGGACTGTCGATCGTCAACATCACCATCCAAAACGTTCAGCCTCCCGAGGAGGTCCAGGCGGCCTTCAGTGATGCCATCAAGGCGGCCCAGGATTCTGAGCGAGTGAAGAACGAGGGCAAAGCCTACGCCAACGATGTCATCCCACGGGCGCGCGGTGCAGCCGATCGACTACTCGAAGAGGCTGAGGGCTATCGCGAGCGGGTTGTGGCTCAGGCCCAGGGTGACGCAGAGCGCTTCTCTCGGGTCAACGCCGAGTACAGCAAGGCGCCCGCTGTGACCCGCGAACGGATGTATGTGGAGACCATGCAGCAGATCTTCACCAACGTCAGCAAAGTCATGGTGGAGTCGCGCAACAACAGCAACCTGCTGTATCTCCCGCTCGACAAGATTCTCACGCAGACTTCTCAGCAGTCTCAGCAGGCGGCCAGTGCGGCCGTCGACGCAGCAGCTGGCGCGGCTCCCTCGGCGCCGGCCGGATCAGCGGCTGGCACCCCGCAGGCTGCGGGCAGCACCCCAGGCGCGGCCAGCGGCAGCCGTCCTGCTGGCGAGAGCCAGGGCCTGATCCCCAGTCTTCGTGACCGTTTTCGGGAGTCTCGATAAATGAATCGTCTATTTGCGGCCTTGTCCGCGGTGCTAGCCGTTGTCCTGCTGCTGAGCGCCTGTGTGTTCGTGGTGGACCAACGGCAGTTTGGTCTGGTCTTTGCGCTCGGTGAGATCAAGCGGGTCATTGACAAGCCCGGTCTGTACTTCAAGCTGCCCCCACCCTTCCAAAACGTGGTCTTCGTTGAAAAACGGACTCTGACCATCGACACCCCAGACGCCGATCGCTTTATTACCAGCGAGAAGAAAAACGTGGTGGTCGATACCTATGTGAAGTGGCGTGTCGAAGACCCCAAAGTCTTCTACACCTCGGTGGCGGGCCGACTGGCCAGCGCCGAAGACCGGATTTCCAGAGCCCTGCGTGATGGCCTGAACAACGAAATCGCGACTAGAACGGTCAACGACGTGATCTCGGGGGCCCGAGAAAAGGTCATGGAGGGCATCCTCAAGCGTGTCTCTGAAGATGCCAAGCAGATCGGTGTCCAGATCGTTGATGTAAGGCTGCGACGGGTGGACTTTGCGGAAGAGATCCGGGAGTCGGTCTTTCGCCGAATGGAGTCTGAGCGAAAGGCCATCGCCAGCGAGCGGCGAAGCCAGGGTGGCGCTGAGGCCGAGAAGATTCGAGCCAATGCAGACCGGCAGCGCGAGGGCATCTTGGCCCAAGCCTATCGACGGGCCCAGATCGTCAAAGGTGACGGCGACGCCAAGGCTGCAGCGGCTTACTCGGCTGCTTTTGGCAAGAACCCAGAGTTTGCGGCCTTCTACCGCAGTCTCCAGGCTTACCGAGAGAGCTTCGCTGGTCGATCGGATGTCATCGTGGCCGATCCGCAGTCCGATTTCTTCAAGTATTTCCGGGCACCCTCGACCAAAAAGTAGTCGATAATGCGGGTGTTATGCCCGCATGGCTTCTACCCGATCACGTCTCCGATATCCTGCCGGCCGAGGCGCAGCGCCTTGAGCGACTGCGCCGCCGGCTGCTGGATCTCTATGCCGGCTATGGCTACGCCCTGTTTCAGCCCCCCATGCTGGAGTATGTCGAGGCACTGGCTGTCCAGGGCTCAAAGGACCTAGATCGCCGAAGCTTCAAGATGGCCGATCCTCTGTCCGGCCGGATGCTGGGCTTTCGGCCGGACATCACACCGCAGGCGGCCCGAGTCGATGCCCACCTCTTGGGTCAGTCGGGCCTCAGCCGTCTCTGCTATTGCGCCTCCGTGGTCCATGCCTGGCCTGCTGGCCTCCTGTCTTATCGTGAGCCGATCCAGCTGGGCTGCGAACTTTTTGGTTTTGAGGGCCTGCAGGCGGACCTCGAGATCCAGGAATTGGCCCTGGCCTCGCTGGATGCAGCCGGTATTACCGAGGTCCACCTGAGCCTCACCGACCGCGCACTTCTGGCAGCGCTGCGGGAGTCCGATACTGGTTTTTCTGCTGTCGAGCAGCCCGTCTTGGCCGCACTGGCCGCCAAGGATGTTGCCGCCTTGGCGCCGCTTGCCGCCAGCCTAGCGCCTGCGACAAACCAGGCTCTCATGGCCCTGGTGGGCCTCTACGGTCCGGCCTTGGGCCCCACAGGCGTCATTGCCCGAGCCCGTCAACAACTGCCCGCGCTCCCCAAGATTCAGCAGAGCCTTGACCGACTCTCTGCGGTTGCAGAGTCCGCGGTCTATGTTCGCCACCCCCAGTGCCGTCTCACGATGGACTTGGCAGATCTGCAGGGCTGGGATTACCACAACGGCCTTCTCTTCTCGGTCTACTGCCCCGGCCACCCGGACGCCATCGTCCGAGGAGGACGCTACGACGGCATGGGCGAGGCCTTTGGCCGTGCAAGGCCAGCCACTGGCTTTAGCATCGAATTGCGGGTCTTGGCCGAATTGTCTGCCGCGGCGAGCCCGGTGGGCGAGACTCACGAACAGCAGATGATTGCGGCGCCTTGGCAGGATGATGCCGATCTGCGGGAGGCCGTAGCTCACCTTCGGGCCCAAGGTCGTGCTGTCGTCTGTCTTCCAGCAAAAGATTTTGGGGCCTACGCCGGACCCCGACTCACGCTGGTCAGTGGCCTCTGGCAGGTCGCGCCGGCTGCCTGATTTCTAACAAGGGTCTGAGGACTATGACGAACAAATCGATTCCGTCGAGCCGTGTCGGCCGCAATGTGGTCATCATTGGCACCCAGTGGGGTGACGAGGGCAAAGGAAAAATTGTTGACTGGCTCACGGAAGACGTCCAAGGGGTGGTCCGCTTTCAGGGGGGGCACAACGCTGGTCATACCTTGGTGGTCAATGGCAAAAAGACCGTCCTGCGGCTGATTCCCTCGGGCATCCTTCATCCCCATGTCACCTGTTATGTGGGCAATGGTGTGGTGCTTTCGCCAGAGGCCTTGCTCAAAGAAATTGATGAACTCGAGGCCGGCGGCCTGTCGGTCTCCAGTCGCCTGAAAGTAAGCCTAGCCTGCCCGCTCATTCTGCCAGTCCATGTGGCCTTGGATCAGGCCCGCGAGGCGGCACGCGGTGAGGGCAAGATTGGCACCACTGGCCGTGGCATCGGGCCCGCCTACGAGGACAAGGTGGCCCGTCGGGCCATTCGTCTGATCGACCTGAAGAATCCAGAGCGCCTGAAAGACAAGCTGCAGTCCCTGCATGCCCTGCACAACCATGTGCTCACCGGATTTCTTCATGCGCAGGCGGTGAGTACCGACGAGACATTTGACCAATTGATGGCCATGGCCCCCCGCCTTCTGGCGATGTCGGCCGACGTCCCAGAGTTGTTAGATGCTGCCATGAAGTCTGGCGCCAAGCTCTTGTTTGAGGGGGCCCAGGGCACCTTGCTGGACATCGACCATGGTACCTATCCGTTCGTAACCAGCAGCAACTGCGTAGCCGGCGCGGTGGGGGCTGGCGCGGGCATTGGCCCTAACCGAATTGACTACGTGCTGGGCCTGACCAAGGCTTACGCCACTCGCGTGGGTTCTGGCCCCTTCCCAACCGAACTCTTTGATGAGACTGGCCAGCATCTGGCCACCAAGGGCAACGAGTTTGGATCGGTGACCGGACGTCCACGTCGCTGCGGCTGGTTTGATGCGGCTGCCCTGCGCAGAGCGATTCAGATCAATGGCGTGACGGGTCTGTGCATCACCAAGCTTGATGTGCTGGATGGTCTGAAAGAGATCAAGCTCTGCACAGGCTATGAGACCCCCGAGGGTCGGGTGGATGTGCTGCCTTTTGGGGCCGATGCAGTAGAGGCCTGCAAGCCCATCTTTGAGACCTGGCCTGGTTGGACAGGCTCAACGGCTGGATTGCAGAAGTGGGGAGACCTGCCGAAAGAGGCTCAGGCCTATCTGAGCCGACTGGCTGAGGTGACCGGTGCGCCGATCGCCATGATTTCTACAGGGCCTGACCGGGACGAGACCATCTTGATGGATCATCCGTTTCAAACCGTGTAGTGTGGTGCCCAGAAGAGGACTCGAACCTCCACAGTGT
>CALMJH010000024.1 GCA_937864175.1 uncultured Burkholderiales bacterium | reverse complement strand
ATCATCGGCAGCGGCTTGGAAAGTGGGCCATGTCGATCATTCAGATCATCAATGCCCTACCCATTCTGAAGAAGACCTTGGTGATATCGGTCGCCGTGCAGGTTGCAGGAGCAACCACCTTCTGGCTCTGCCTCCAAAGTGTTGGAATCGATACGCCCTGGTGGCTTCTCACAGCCCTTTGCGGAGGCGTCTTCCTGAGCGGAATCCTGCCGGCCGCATTGGGGGGATTCGGCGCCCGCGAGTTAGGGGCTATAGCCTTCATCACACCGCTTGGATTCGCGAAGGAAGGGGTGCTGGCCGGTTCAGTGTTATTCGGACTGACTGCGACGATCCAAGGCTTGATGGGACTGTGGTTCTGGTTCAAGGCTCGCGGAGATCGCGGATGACGCAGTCCAACCCCGGTCGTCCCCAACTCTCCGATCACCTTTTTGTCTTAGGGGCTTGGGTCATTGCCTGTCTGGTGCTGTTTGTCAGCCTGGGGGCTGCCCCGCTCACAGACCTAGACGAAGGTGCTTTCTCAGAAGCCACACGAGAAATGATGGCTCGCGGGGATTGGATCTCACCATGGCTATTGGATGCACCACGGTTCGACAAACCAGTCTTGATTCATTGGCTGCAGATGGCGGCCTTCTCGGTCACCGGGTTTTCGTCTTATGGGGCCCGACTGCCATCGGCCTTGATGGGGCTGATCTGGATTGGTGGGATTAGCGGCTGGGCTTACCTGGTCGCCAGCCGGGTGGCACCAACCGCCAAAGTCAAAGCCTATGGCTGGGCGGTCTTGATCAGCGCGACTTCCCTGGGCATACCCGCCATGTCTCGGGCAGCCACAGCCGATGCAACCCTAAACGCCTTTCTGATCCTGAGCCTGCTACTCTTCTGGCGGGCCCTATGGCCCGAGAAAGAGTCCGAGACGGGGCGGCTTTGGATTCGGCTGGCAGCCGTCTGTGTGGGGCTGGGATTGCTAACAAAGGGACCGATTGCCATCTTGGTGCCGGGCGCGGCCAGTCTATTGGCCGTGTTGACCTGCAACCGCTTCAGGCGCTGGCTCAAAGTGGCGTTCGATCCCTTGGCCTGGTTCATCGTGCTGATCATCGCTGCGCCCTGGTATCTGCTTCAGTTTCAAGCGCAGGGCATGGCTTTTGTAGAAGGCTTTCTAGGGCTTCATAACCTAGGGCGCTTTACCAGCACCATGCATGGCTTCTCGGCTGGTCCTCTCTATTACCCAGCCTGGATACTGATTGCCACCCTGCCTTGGACGTTGCCAATCTTGGGGGCGGTGTTCGGGGCGATGGGTTCCAGCCAGACTGCCCAGTTGCTGCGATCCGTCGAAGTGCGGTTGGCGTGGTTCGTCTTGGTGTTTGTCTTGGTCTTCTTTTCCTTCTCCGCCACTAAGCTGCCGCACTATGGGTTTTATGGACTGTCTGGGCTGGTGGTGATCGTCAGCCTGTGGCTAGCAGCAGGCCCCCTGAATAGATCGTCCACTCATCGGGTCTTCATACTTCTGACGCTATTGGCCAGCGCACTAGTTGTCACCTCCACACCACTCTGGTTCGTGGCAGTAACCAAGGCAGTTACCGATCCGTATTACCAGCTTGTTCTGGCGGATGTGGGAATCCGACTCCAGAGTAAAGAACTGCTTTTTGCTGCACTAACCTGCTCCGGGGCGGCTGGATTTGTGATTGGGTTTGGTCGATTCAGGGGGGGCGTAGCAATGTTGACCCTGACAACTGCAGTGGCAGCCTATGGGGTCATCGTGCCGACCATCATGCAATCCCTGCGCGAGCCAATCGCTCTTATGGCGCAATTTATTCGAGATCAAACGGACAACCAAAAGGTGCGCCAAACTAACGGCCAACCCACTGCGAAACCCAATCGAATCATTACCTGGCGACTAACTGCACCCAGCCTGTCTTTTGCGGCACAAAGGGTCATTGCCGCTGATTCCCCGCTTGTTGGCGACTGGGTAGCGTTACCGACTCATTTAATCGCTAAGTTGCCCAATCAAGACACCACTATTGCTCAAGTATTATTTGAAAAAACAGGTATTAGCCTCATAGAGATTCGAGCCAAACCATGACGAACAACACAAAGACAAGCAAGCGAATCCTGGTAACAGGTGGGGCTGGGTTTCTAGGGTCGCACCTGTGTGACCGTTTGATCGACCAAGGGCACGACGTACTCTGCGTCGACAACTTCTTTACCGGCATTAAGCGCAACGTGGCGCACCTACTAGACCACCCCCGATTCGAGCTCATGCGGCATGACGTGACGTTTCCGCTTTACGTGGAAGTCGACGAAATCTATAACCTAGCCTGCCCGGCCTCGCCTGTTCACTACCAGCACGATCCCGTGCAAACCACCAAGACCAGCGTGCATGGGGCCATCAACATGTTGGGCCTGGCCAAACGGGTCCGCGCTAAAATTCTGCAAGCCAGTACCAGCGAGGTCTATGGGGACCCCGAAGTTCATCCGCAGCCAGAGAGCTACTGGGGCAAAGTCAATCCAATTGGCATTCGCAGCTGCTACGACGAAGGCAAGCGCTGTGCGGAGACATTGTTTTTTGACTACTGGCGCCAACACCAGCTGCGCATCAAAGTCGTTCGCATCTTTAATACCTATGGCCCACGCATGCACCCAAACGATGGCCGGGTGGTGAGTAACTTCATCGTTCAGGCCCTGAAGGGTGAACCCATCACCATTTACGGCGATGGCCAGCAGACCCGCAGCTTTTGCTTTGCCGACGACCTGATCGAAGCCATGATGCGCACCATGAACACTGGTGATGATTTCACCGGACCGGTCAACATTGGTAATCCCGGGGAATTCACCATGCTGGAACTGGCTAAAGTCATCCTTGAGGTTACGGGCTCAAAGAGTGAGTTGAAATTCCTGCCACTGCCGTCAGATGATCCCAAGCAGCGTCAGCCAGACATTTCACTGGCGAAATCAGCCTTGGGCTGGGAGCCAAAGGTGAGGCTGCGCGAAGGAATTGAAAAGACTGTCGACTATTTTCGCGAGGCGATCTAGAGCACACGGTGATTGCTGGTGCCGGAGGCGGGACTCGAACCCGCACACCATCTCTGGCGCCGGATTTTGAGTCCGGTGCGTCTACCAATTCCACCACTCCGGCCGGTGCAGTGAGCTTTGAAGCGAAGGGCCGTAGTATACCGGCCATGGAACTAAAAGACATCTTGGTCAGAGTCGGGGATAGACAGATCTTCCAAGGCTTGAACCTCCGGTCCAACGCTCGACACATTGGGCTGATCGGGCCAAACGGGGCTGGAAAGAGCACTTTATTGAGGCTTTTGCAGGGGCTGATCGTGCCCGAGAAGGGCTCGATTCAGGTCGAGCGTCCCGTTGGCCTGGTCTTTCAGAACCCAGACCATCAGATCTTATTCCCGACGGTGATCGAGGAACTCACCTTTGGTATGACTGAGGGCGGTATGCCAGCTCAAGAGGCCGAGGTGGAGGCCCGGGACCTTGCGCTTAAGCACGGTGCTTGCGATCTACTTGAGTTGGCGACGCACGAACTCTCTGCTGGTCAGAAGACCCTCGTCTGCATCATGGCTGTCCTAATCGATCAGCCGAAGACTGTTTTGCTCGATGAATCCTTTTCGCACCTGGATTTGGTGACCTCGAGACGGATGGCACGCATGGTTAGAGAGGGCCCCGCCCGGGTCATTCTCTCAACTCATCAGACCCACTTGCTGCAAGACTTCGATGAGATCATCTGGTTGGATCGTGGTGCGGTCCAAATGCAGGGTAGTCCCACCGAGGTTCTAAAAGCCTATGAGGAGTGGGGCGAACAGGCATTGCGCAGACCATGCTGAGTCTTTACATCTCTCAGCCAACCTGGCTTCACCGATTACCACCAAGCCTCAAATTGGTTGGCTTGGCTGCTGCTTCTGTGGCCTTGCTACCCGCACAAAATCTGACAGTGTTGATTGCGGTGACCCTTGCCGCTTGTTTGGGTTTTGTAAGCCTTGGGCTGCCCGGATATCGCCGCCTGGTTGGTGTCCTCAAAACAGCAGGATTACTCGCTGCATTCATTGGCTTTTTTCAATTCTTGGTCGTGGCCAGGGAAGTCGGCTCTCTTCAAGCGCTGGTCACTGCGACAACCTCTTCTCTAAGGCTCCTTTCGCTGGTGCTTCTGGCAGACCTGATCAGTGTGACCACACCGCTGAGTAAGATGCTGGATGTGATCGGAGGTCTGCTGGCGCCACTCAAAACTCTGGGAGTGAAGTCGCAGCGACTGTCTTTGGTCGTGGGGATGATGATTCGATCGGCCAGCCTGCTTCGCCAGCTTTTCCATACCGCCGGGGACGCCTACCGGGCCCGTAGCGGAAAATCAGCCGGCATTGGCATCGTTGCTCCTGTGGTTCGGCAGGCTGTAAGCGCCAACCTGTTGTTGGCGGAGGCTCTCCAGTCAAGGGCTCTCAGAAAGACGCCTCACCAATAGCCCGCTGGCCAGCCCACCCGCGGCTGGAATGATGGCCAAACCAATCTGACCGGGCAACAGATTGTCGAATAGATCGCACACCAGTACGGCCCCGCTGGCCCCAATTGGATGCCCACGAGACAACAAACCTCCCCAAGGATTCACCAAATCTGGGTTCAAATCTAAGTCTTGAATGTTGGCTAGCACCTGAACAACGAACGACTCCATCAGCGAAACCACCATCTGTTGACGATGAAATTGGAAATCAGTCTCGCAGGCAGACAGCCAGTCCGCTAGAACTGCACAAGACAAACCCGGTATTTGAGGATCTGCGCCCGCTTGGCGGTAATCCAGAATCTCCAATACTGAGGATTCTGAATGAGCGAGCGGGGGGTCTGTGGTGAGTGCAACAAATGCCGCCCCATCAGCCAAAGGCGCCATGAGCGCTGGGTTAAATGGTTTGAATCCGGCCAAGCGTCGCAGAAGCTTGGGCGTCAACAGGCGAGGCTCCCGATCAGACGCCAGACCAATACACGCCACGATTGAACGCCGAGAGGCCTCAGCGCGAAAGCTCCTGCCTGCCCAGTCGTGAATCACTTCATGGCGGAAATCACGAGCATTACTCAAGTTGAGGGCCGCCTCAATCATGGTTGGGTCTCGATCCGGCCATGGCGTGAACGGCGCCTCCTCGTATGTCTGCCCGGAATGCCGATCCCGACGAAGGGGCGCGAGCGAGACACTCTCGGACCCTCCCGCAAAAATGGTAGTCGGCCCTGTACTCGAGGAGGCTCGAAGCCGCTCGTAGGCCAAACCGATGGCATCTAATCCGCTGCAACACTGCGTATCTACCGTCAAAGCGGGGATCTGCTGTGAAAGGCCCGCGGCCAAGGCCATCAATCTCGCGGGATTGCCACCAGCGCCCAGCGCATTGCCCGCGATCAATGAGTGAATGTCGAGTGGCCCAACGGGTTGGTCATCGGGGACATCAATTCCCCTTGAGCAGGTTGAGCTCGACAAATCGTGCATCAGGGCGCGAATAGCAAAGGAAGCTAGGTCATAAAAAGGAGTCGTCTTTAGGTCGCCATTCTTCGGCCTGATCGCCGTTCTGCGGGCGGCAACAATGTAAACCCGATTCACGGCGCAAGATCCAAGTGATCGGCCAAAGCCCGCCAGTTAGTCTTTCCGCTCCGGGTTAGTGGCCAAGCTCCAAAAGCTAAAGTTTGAATCCGTCGAACCAAAGGGAAGTCCGGGTCACACTCTCGGATCAGTTGGTTAACCCGAACCAACGTTGGATCTGGGAACTCTAATGCGGGTCCAGACCGAGCGCAGATACAGCAAACGTGGCCCGACCGGTCCTGAAGCAGGGCCACGCGATCCAAATCCAATCCCGTGGATAACCGATGCTCCATTGGTTCAGTGAGGTACTTTTTGCCTTTCAACTGAAGTTGCCGAGACACTCGTCCAATAATCTCAAAGCGACCACTCTCACCCCAACAACCCAAATCTCCGGTGTTGACCCAGGCGCCCGGAGAGACGGTCATGGGACTTCGAACCCAAATGGATTTGTCATCCCGAATCTCCAATTCAACCTCTGGGAAGGCTTTGTAAGGCTGACCCGGGGCCGCGTAGCCGATAAAACTGGCCTCAGCCGAGCCATAGAACATCCAAATATCGGCCTTTGGAAAAATCCTCCGGATCAAATCCAGTGGTGCTCGGGTTGGCAAGGAGCCGCCTCCCAACAAAATGCAACGAATGCTAGGCAAAGTCTTATGGGATTTGGCCAGTCGTCGAGCGACTGACACCACCAACTCTGGAACGCCATAGAGCACAGTCGACCGGCTCGATTGAAGCTGGGTCAAGTTTGGCTCATCGGGTTTTCGAAGTCCCAGGAACTCCCTACCAATCAACTTGGCTCTAAATTGCGCGTACGCCCATAGGGAATGATCGGGGTCCCCAAGGACCGCAAAACGGTCAGTTGGGCCAAGACCAAAAACGGTGGCTTCCACTCTGGCACTATGAGTCCAGCTCTGAATTGAGCGAGACAAGCGCTTGGGGTTGCCGGTGCTGCCCCCAGACAGTACCTCCAGGTAGTCTCCAGCGCTTTGGCTGATGGAGGTGGGCTGCATCTGACCGATGCCGGAGATCACTTTCATTTGGGATATTCTGCCATTCGACATGGGACCACACTCTCTATCAGACTTTGACTATCATCTGCCTCCGGAACTTATCGCCCAGAGTCCGGCTGGGCTTCGATCCGGTAGTCGTCTACTGGTGGTACCAAAAGGTAATGGTGCGCCGCTAGACCAAACCTTCTCAAAACTCCCGGAATTGCTGTACCCAGGGGACCTTTTGGTCTTCAACGACTCCAAGGTGATTCCTGCTCGCCTTCGGGCTCTGAAGGAAACGGGCGGGGCTGTGGAACTGCTGGTCGAGCGTGTCACCTCGTCGACGACGGCACAAGTGATGCTTCGAGCCAGCAAAAAGCCCCTTGCGGGCGCTCTTTTAAAGGTGCTGAAGCCAGCATCTCCATCGCCCGGTTCGGTCTCGGAAGAGAGTGGCACGGCTAGTCCACCCAGCTCTTCTATCAATAACAGTCATCACATCGTCACGCTGGTTGGACGTGACACAGCCCATGAAGACCGATTTGTCATTGATTTTCAGGCTCCAGTATTCGAGGTTCTCAATCAGTTCGGCGAACTGCCGCTACCGCCCTACATTAGCCACTCGCCAGACCAACGGGATGCTGATCGATACCAGACCGTCTATGCCCAGCATCCTGGTTCCGTTGCGGCGCCAACGGCAGGTTTGCACTTTGACCAACCCATTCTCAACAGGCTTTCAGCCAATGGGATCGACGCTACCCGGGTGACCCTTCATGTCGGCAGCGGTACGTTTTCACCGGTTCGATCCGAAGACCTGAG
>CALMJH010000023.1 GCA_937864175.1 uncultured Burkholderiales bacterium | reverse complement strand
AGAACAATGTGGTGCGTCGCTTAAAGGACCGAGACCAGTGGGCAAGGCATTGGGATGAGCGGATGACCCAGCCGATTCAGGCAAGGCCTGATGAACTGCTAAGCGCCAATCGCGCTTTGACACAGCAGTGGTTGGACCGATTGCAACCAGCGTTTTCGGGTCAACTGTTCGGCAGCTTGGTCACCGCTGGCGCCCACTCGTCTGCTCTCCGGCCCTGGCTGGATCAGGCTGCTGCGGATGACTGTCCCGGACGTCAGACAGCTGGGCGTGCGCAGGCGCAAGAGCGTCTGCGCAGTTTCTTGGATGGCCGAGGGTTGCACTACCGACGACACATGAGCAGTCCGGGCACGTCCGAGTCCGCCTGCTCGCGGCTATCGGCCGATCTGGCCTGGGGCGTCTTGTCGATTCGGGAGGTGGTGCAGGCCGTCTGGTCTGCCCGTGCCCGCTGGCAGGCCGAGTTGGGAGCCCCCGGTCTGCCGCATCCAGATGCCAAGGCCATGCTCATGAGCCTGAAGAGTTTTGAGAGCAGGCTGCACTGGCGTTGTCACTTTATTCAGAAGCTGGAGACGGAGCCCCAGATGGAGTCCCGCTGCCTGCATCCTGCGACGCGTGGCCTGCGCAATGAAGGCCAGCTGACAGAGGAGGAGGATAGGCGACTGCAGGCCTGGATGACCGGGCAGACGGGCTATGCTTTTGTCGATGCCTGCATGCGTTATCTGCAGCACAACGGCTGGATTAACTTTCGCATGCGGGCCATGCTGATTTCATTTGCCAGCCAACATCTCTGGCTGCATTGGCGCAAGACAGGTGAACACTTGGCCCGTCTCTACACCGACTATGAGCCCGGCATTCATTGGCCACAGATTCAGATGCAGAGTGGTACGACTGGGATCAACACCATTCGCATCTACAACCCCGTCAAGCAGGCGCTTGATCAAGACCCGACAGGTGTCTTTGTTGCGCGATGGGCGCCTGAGTATTCGGAGTTCATGGAGCATCCGCCTGCTCCGGTGGTGGACCACCTAGAGGCCGCCAAGTCTGCCCGGGATCGACTCTGGGCCCTTAGAAAGGATGGTCAGGCCAAGGCCCAGGCGCGGCAGATCTTTGAGAAACATGGCAGTCGAAATCCTCACAGGGAGGGGCGACCGAGGCGCTCGGGTAAGGCGGGGTTTGCCGACACAGATGTGCTTCAGCTAAAGATGTTTGATGCGTGATGTTTGATGATAGAGTACGAATTATGCGCACAACACTAGACCTCGACGATGACCTTGTTCAGGCCGCCAAGGAATTGGCCCGGGCCGAGGGCAAGACCATGGGTCAATTGGTGAGCGAATGGGCAAGGTCCGGTCTCCATCAATCCTCCGGTGCCTGGCAGGTTCAGGACGTCGCCGCGGATGAGGCCAAGGGTTCAAGCACGCCAGAGCAACTGGCTTATCAACAAGCCAAAGAGCAGCTGGCTCAGATGGGTATTGTTCCGATCCCCTCCCGTGGTGGGGTGGTCACGAATGAATTGGTCCGTCGCATTCTGGATGACGAGGGGCTGTAGTTGATCGCTCTGTTTGATGTCAATGTGTTGATCGCGTTGATGGATCAGCAGCACATTCACCACAGTCGGGTCTTGCAATGGGTGTCTAGGTCTAAAGACTTGCGATTTGCAACCTGCGCCATTACCCAGATGGGTTTTGTAAGGGTGATTTCTCAACCGACCTATCTCAACCCGATTAGTCTGTCGCAGGCCTTTCAGGCGATCTCGTGTTTGGCGCGATCACCGCAGCATGTCTGGTGGGCATTGGATCAGCAGCTTCAAGACACGACCGTTTTTGATCACTCGCGAATTCACGGTCAGCGGCAACTCACGGATCTCATGCTACTTGCGCTTGCCGTTCAGAATGAGGGGCGCTTGGTGACACTCGACGCCAAACTACCTTTGGCGGCTGTGGTCGGGGCAAGACCACAGCACCTGCTGGTGATCTGATCCTACCGGTTCACATCCACCACCAGTCTTCCGCGCACTTGGCCCGCCAGAATTTTTTCTGCCATGGGAATTGCATCGGCCAGGCCAATCTCATGGGTCATGGCATCGAGTTTGCCCATGTCTAGATCAATGGTGAGTTGGGTCCAGGCCGCCTCGCGACGCTCACGCGGGACCAGAACGCTGTTGACGCCATAGAGCGTCACGCCGCGCAGAATAAAGGGCGCCACGGTTGCAGGAAAATCCAGGCCCTGGGCCAGTCCGCAGGCGGCCACTGCGCCAAACATCTTGGTCTGGGCGCAGGCGTTGACCAGCGTGTGACTGCCCACGCTGTCGACCACCGCAGCCCAACGCTCTTTTTGCAGGGGCTTGCCGGGCTGGGACAACTCGTTGCGGTCCATGACCGTGGTCGCACCAATACTCTTTAGGTAGTCGGCTTCCTCGAGCCGGCCCGTCGAGGCGACAACCTGAAATCCAAGCTTTGCCAGTAAGGCGATCGCCACCGACCCCACACCACCAGCCGCACCGGTGACCAAGACCTCGCCGTCTGCATGCTTGGTGCCGTGGCGCTGGAGCGCCTGCACGCAGAGCATGGCGGTGTAGCCAGCGGTTCCAATCGCCATGGCCTGGCGAGTGCTAAAGGCCTTGGGGAGGTGAATCAGCCAGTCACCTTTCACACGGGCCTTCTGGGCTAGTCCGCCCCAGTGTCCCTCACCCACGCCCCAGCCATTGAGCACCACCTTGTCGCCCTTCTTGAAGGTGGGGTCGTCGCTCTCCAGAACTGTTCCGGCAAAGTCGATGCCGGGCACCATGGGAAAACTGCGAACCACCGGGGCCCGGCCGGCTGGCGTGCCACCTGTAATGGCCAGGCCATCTTTGAAGTTGATGGTGGAGTAGTCGACCTTGACCAAGACGTCTTTGTCGCCAGTGGCTGGGAGCTGGTCCTCTTTAACTGAGGCAACTTCGGCCTGACTGGGCGCTTCTGGACTGGGCTTGGTAAGCAAAATAGCCTTGAACATGAGTGGACTCCAAAATAAACACGGATCCCTTGAGTGGCTTGGCCCTGTGAGCAGCCACCGGGGTTGGAAATGGGTTTACAGACCAGGGCCAATCCTAGAGCCAAAACCCACTAAGATGAATGGATGGAAACCACGATGCCTCCCTTGTCTCAGAAGGTCGCCTTTGACTTCCCCCGCCAGGACGCGGTGGGTGGCGTCTGCACGGCCTCGGCCTGGGCCAAGGTGCCCGAGCCCCTGGCGGCGGAGGCCAGGGCGCCCCTGGTCAACGAGATCAAGGCCCTGCTAAAGGCCAGAAATGCAGTCTTGGTGGCCCACTACTACGTCGACAGCCTGCTGCAGGATCTTGCCTGGGAGACCGGTGGTTTTGTGGCCGACTCTCTAGAGATGGCGCGGTTTGGAAAAAACCATGCTGCCCAGACGCTGGTGGTGGCGGGCGTTCGGTTTATGGGCGAGACGGCCAAGATTCTGTCGCCCGAGAAGACCGTGCTCATGCCTGATCTGGATGCGACCTGCTCCTTGGACCTGGGCTGCCCCCCAGAGGACTTTGCCCGTTTTTGCGATGCCCATCCAGACCGTCAGGTCGTGGTCTATGCCAACACCAGTGCCGCGGTCAAAGCCAGGGCAGACTGGATGGTCACCAGTTCATGTGCCTTGGCCATTGTTCATGAGCTTCACCAGCAGGGCCAGAAAATTCTGTTTGCCCCGGACCGCCACTTGGGCCGATACGTCGCCGACCAGACAGGCGCAGACCTGCTGCTCTGGGAGGGCCACTGTGTGGTCCACGACGAGTTCAAGGCAGCCGAGTTGGTGACGCTGAAGGCCAAGCATCCCACTGCCAAGGTTTTGGTCCATCCCGAGTCGCCGGCTGCTGTGACTGCCTTGGCGGATGTGGTGGGGTCCACCAGCGCCATGATCAAGGCGGTGGTCGATGGGCCCGGAGAGAGTTTCATCGTGGCCACCGACCAGGGCATCTTGCACCGCATGCGTCAGCTGGCACCTGGGAAGCAGCTCATCGAGGCCCCCACCGCCGGCAACAGCGCGACCTGCAAGAGTTGCGCCCACTGTCCTTGGATGGCCATGAATGGCCTGGTCGGCCTAAAGGCCTGCTTGTCGTTTGACCGGCCGGGCCCCAACCCCTTTGAGGTTCAGGTGGATCCGGCTGTGGGTCTGAAAGCCAGGCGCTGCATTGACCGTATGCTGGATTTCACCGCTCACCATCCTGAGAAACTGGCACGGGCCCAACACGGCTTTGTCAAAGAAATTGGGGCTGCTTAGGCATCCGCCGAGCCCAGCAGTCTGAATGTCTCAGCATCTGATGAACTTTGTGCCGCCCACCTCTAACGAGACCCTTCAAGAGGCACGGGCCCGCAACATTGCCGATGCACTGCGTGAGGATGTTGGTGTCTGTGACTACACCGCCCAGTTGGTGCCCGATGAACCCAAGACTGCACGACTGATCGTTCGCGAGACAGCTGTCCTCTGCGGACGGGACTGGTTTGAGGGCTGCTTTAAGGCCTTGGACCCCGAGGCTCAGATCGACTGGTCGTTTGACGAAGGCGATGAGATGTCGCCCGGCGATGTGGTCTGCAGCATTCGTTGTCAGGCTCGAGCCATGCTCACCGCTGAGCGCCCCGCCATGAACTTTCTCCAGACCCTCTCGGCTGTGGCCACACTCACCCGTCAGTATGCAAAGGCGATTGAAGGCGCAAGCCCCAATCCCAGGGGCTGTCATGTGCTCGATACCCGTAAGACCTTGCCGGGCCTGCGCCAGGCTCAGAAGTATGCGGTCCGCATTGGTGGTGGACAGAACCAGCGCATGGCCCTCTGGGACGGCATCTTGATCAAAGAGAACCACATCGCCGCAGCCGGTGGTGTGACCGCTGCCTTGCAAGCAGCCGAGGCCTTAAACAGGACGCTTCAAGCCGATGTCTCGATCCAGATTGAAGTCGAGACCTTTGAGGAGTTGCGAGAGGCTTTGGCTGCTGGCGCAACCAGTCTGTTGATTGACAACTTCACGCTGGATCAGATGCGACAGGCCGTGGCCATGACACAAGCCATCTGCGCAGAGCAGGGTCGAGAGCCTGCATTCCTTGAGGCCAGCGGTGGCATTGGTCTAGAGGGCCTGCGAGAGATTGCGACCACCGGAGTGGACCGTATCTCGATTGGCCGGCTCACCAAAGACCTCAAAGCGGTTGACTACTCCCTGCGCGTCGTTTGATGGGCGTGAGGATGGTCGGGTAAGAGACTGGCCAGGTCTTGGGATAGTCTTGGCTAAAGTGAAGGCCGCGGCTCTCTTTGCGCATCAGGGCGCTGCGCACAATCAGGTCGGCACACTCCAGCAGGTTTCGAAGCTCTAGCAAGTCGCGACTGACTTTGAAGTTGGCGTAGTAGTCCTGGACTTCGTCTTTGAGCAGCTCAATACGATGCAGGGCCCGCTCAAGACGACGGTTGGTTCGGACGATGCCCACGTAGTTCCACATCAGCAGCCGCAGCTCGTCCCAGTTGTGCGAGATGACCACGGCCTCGTCGGCGTCTTCTACCAGGCTCTCGTCCCAGGGCAGGACTTGGGGGGCCTGGACGGGTGGGGTCTGGACGATGGTCTGGGCGGCATGCTGACCCACCACAACACACTCGAGCAGGGAGTTGCTAGCCAGGCGGTTGGCCCCATGCAGGCCGGTGTAGCCACACTCGCCCACGGCAAAGAGGTTGGGCAGGTCGGTCTGGCCCTGGAGGTCGGTGACCACGCCACCACAGGTGTAGTGGGCCGCCGGCACTACCGGAATGGACCGCTTGCTCATGTCGATGCCCAGGGCCATGCAGCGGGCATAGATGTTGGGAAAGTGTTCCTTGAGGAAGGCCTCGCCCAGGTGCGTGGCATTGAGGTTCACATAGTCCAGGCCATGCTTTTTCATCTCGAAGTCAATCGCACGGGCCACGATGTCGCGCGGGGCCAGCTCCGCACGCGGGTCGTGGTCGGGCATGAACCGGGTGCCATCGGGCAGCTCGAGTCGGGCACCTTCACCACGCAGGGCCTCGGTGATGAGGAAGGTGCGGTCTTGTGAGTGATAGAGACAGGTGGGGTGGAACTGAATGAACTCCATATTGGCGACCCGACAGCCCGCCCGCCAGGCCATGGCAATGCCATCGCCAGTGGCCGTCTCGGGGTTGCTGGTGTAGCGGTAGACCTTGCCCGCACCACCCGTGGCCAACACCACCGCCGAGGCGGGCATGGCCTCGACACGACCGGTCTGAAGGTTGAGTGCATAGACCCCGTAGCAGGCCTGCTGGGGGCGAGGCTGGCCAGGCTGCCGCTCATAGGCCAGGTGCTTGCGGACCACCAGGTCCACCGCCATATAGCCTTGCAGCAGCTGGATGTTGGGATGGGCCTGGGCTTTTTCTAGCAAGACCTCATGAATGGCCTTGCCTGTGGCATCGGCGGCATGGGCGATGCGCCGGTGGCTGTGACCACCTTCTTTCACCAGGTGCAGGCCCTTGGGGCCAGCGGGGTCCTCTGTAAATGGAACGCCCTGGTCGATGAGCCACTCAATGGCTGCCGCACTCTCGCTGGCGATCTGACGGGCGACGGGCTCGACCACCAGGCCGGCCCCCGCCTCAAGGGTGTCGGCCACATGGGCTTCGATGTCATCGGCCTCGTCGATGACGCCCACGATGCCACCCTGGGCCCAGGCGGTCGCAGACTCGGAGAGGTCTCTTTTGGCCAGCATGACCACGGGTCGGTGGTCGGCGAGTTCGAGGGCGACGGTGAGTCCGGCCAGGCCAGAGCCAATGATGATGACGGGCAATGATTGCGAAGCGGGTTTGTTCAAGGCTAGGGGCCTTTGTGAGAAGTCGAGGATGGGGGAGTGGTCTGGCCGTGAGAGAGGGGTTGCCCATGGCACCAAAGGCGTCTCCCGAACCATGCGGTTCAGGTGGGCGAAGTCAGCGAAGTTTCGGGTTCATCTAACGAGAGACGATCACGCCCACTTCGCAATTTCTAAGCCCTAGCACGAGGCTTATCGGTTCAGAAAATATCACCTTCAGACCATGAGCGTCTTTAGCTTAGAACCAATGGGCCAAGCCCGCAAGCAAAAAGCCTAGTCATCGGCCAGCAGGTCCATCAGGTCTCGGCCAGACTCGGCAACGGCATCTGCGCCCCATTCGGCCACCGGCCGGTCACTGGAGCAAAAGCCAAAGGCCGCAGCAATGGTGAAGCAGCCTGCATTAAAACCACTCTGGATGTCTCGAAAGTCGTCCCCCACATAGAGGACGGCCTCGGCGGAGAGGCCCAGCAGGCCAATGGCATGCTTAAGGGGTTGGGGGTGTGGCTTTGCAAACGGGGTGGTGTCACCACAGACCACGGCCGCGGCTCGGCGGTCGAGTTGCAGGTCGCGCAGAAGCGGCAGTGTGAAGCGTTCAAATTTGTTGGTCACGATGCCCCAGGGCAGGTGCCGGGCCTCGAGGTCGACAATCACCGACTCGAGGTCTGGCATGAACCGGGTGTGGCGGCTGAGGTCTTGCTGGTAGAGGTCGAGAAACTCTGTTCGCATGGACTCAAACTCTGGCGCATTCCATTCCACTCCCAGGGCTTTTTGAAGCATGCCTCGCGCGCCCTTGGAGGCAAAGGGCCGCAGCTCCGAAATGGGCAGGGCAGCCAGGCCTCGTAACTCGCGCATGGTGTTGGCCACACCACCCAGGTCTGCAGCGGTGTCCAGCAGGGTGCCGTCTAGGTCGAACAAGACGGCCCGCCGGGCCTGGGCATTCCAGCGGGCCCGCCAGTCCGGCCGTGGGGTAGGCATCGGCCAGTCAGCGGTCTGCAGGTCTGGGTTGGTGAGCAGGGAAGGGGCGGCGGGCGTTGTCATGGCTAAGCAGCAGGCTTGGTGAAGGCCATGATGTAGTTGACATCGGTGTCGCGGTTAAGCGCGTAGACCTTGGTGATGGGGTTGTAGGTCATGCCGATGAGCTGTCGAAGCTCCAGGCCAGCATCGCGGGCAAAGCCGGCCAACTCGGATGGCTTGATGAACTTGGCGTATTCGTGAGTGCCCTTGGGCAGCAGTCCCAACACATACTCTGCACCGACAATGGCAAAGAGCCAGCTCTTGGGGTTGCGGTTGAGTGTGGAGAAGACCAGGGTGCCGCCGGGCTTGGCCAGCTGCGCGCAGGCCGCCACCACCGCACTGGGCTCGGGCACATGCTCGAGCATCTCCATGCAGGTCACCAGGTCGTACCGGCCAGGCTCCCGCGCAGCGATGGCCTCGGTGGCGATGACCTCGTAGTCCACTGCCACACCGGATTCCAGGCCATGCAGGCGGGCCACACCAATAGATTTTTCGGCCAGGTCGATGCCCTTCACCTGCCCCCCCTTGCGGGCCATGGCCTCTGCCAGGATGCCACCGCCGCAGCCCACATCAATAACTGTCTTTCCAGTCAGAGGACAGATGCCATCAATCCAATCGAGCCGCAGGGGATTGATCTGGTGAAGGGGGCGAAATTCGCTGTTGGGGTCCCACCATTTACTGGCCAGGGCACTGAATTTTTCCAGCTCAGCTGGGTCGACATTCTGGGTCATGAGGGGGTCCGAAGCACCTTGTTGGGATTCAAAATGTTGTTGGGGTCTAGCGCCTGCTTGATCTTGCGCATGAGCTCGATTTCAACGGGTGACTTGTAGTGGGCTGCCTCGTCGCGGCGAAGAATGCCCAGGCCATGCTCTGCACTAATTGAACCCTGGCGGGCCACGACTTCATCATGAACGATGCGACGAATGCCGTCCTCGTTGGCCTTGACATAGGCCCGGTAGGCCTCGTGGCGGCCCTGACGGTCCAGGCCTTTGGAGAGGTGAGCAGGGGCAGCCACATTGAAGTGCAAGTTTCCGTCACCAAGATGACCAAAGTTTGACAACCGAATGCCGGGGTAGGCCTGCAGCAGACGCTGCTGCGCCACCTGACAGAACTCCGCAATCGAAGAGATGGGCAAGGCAATGTCGAACTTCACTTGCAGCCCGTCTTCGGCTGCAGCCATGGTGATGTGCTCGCGCAGGTCCCAGAAGGCCTGGGCCTGCTGCAGGCTCTGGGCGACCAGCGCATCGGCCACGAGCGAACCTTGAAGGGCGATGTCCAGGACCCGCTCGAGCATGGCCGTCGCGGCCTGCTCGCTCTCGGCATGCGAGACCTCGAGCAAGACACAGGACTGGTCGGCCGAGCCTAGGCTGGCTGGCCTTGCAAACTGTGGGTAGTAATCCGATACCGGGTTCATGGAGGCTGGTGTCATGAACTCAAAGCCCGTGAGACTGGCGGTGCAGCACTCTTGGGCCACCTGGAGGAGCGCCACCGCCCGCGCTGCGGCCTGTGCTGGCTCTGGGTCGGGCAGGCAGGCCAGGGCGGTCATGACACCAGCAGGCTTGGGGTGCAGGGCCATGACGGCGCCGGTGATGATGCCCAGAGTGCCCTCGGCGCCTACAAAGAGGTCGCGCAGGTCGTAGCCGGTGTTGTCTTTACGAAGGCCGCGCAGGCCATCCCAGACCTGGCCCTCTGCGGTCACCACTTCAATGCCCAGGCAGAGCGCGCGGGCGTTGCCATAGCGCAGCACTGCTGTGCCGCCGGCGTTGGTCGAGAGATTGCCGCCAATGGTGGCCGTGCCCCGGGCCGTCAGGTTTAGCGGAAAGGTGAGCCCCATCCGGTCTGCTTCCTCTTGAACGGTCTGCATGGTGACGCCAGCATCGACGGTGATGGTTTTGTTGTCTTGGTCCCGGGCCCGAATGCGCGTCATCCGTGAGAGATTGAGAATGACCTGACGACCGGATTCGTCTGGCGTTGCGCCCCCAGAGAGTCCCGTGTTGCCACCCTGCGGCACCAGCGCGACCGACTGCTGGTTGGCCAGGCGAACCAGCTCCGCGACCTCCTGGGTGGTGGAGGGAAAGACCACCGCAGCGGGTCGGCCGAAAAACTTCTGACGCCAGTCCGTGGCGTAGGGGGCAAAGCCCTCTGAGTCGGTGAGGACCGCGCGCTCGCCCAGGAGCGCTTTGGCCTGCGAGAGAAAGACCGCGGTGGCGGAATCGGTCGTCATGGTCACCAGCGGGCGTTGAATTGCTTTTTGAGGGCCAGGATGGCGCTGCTAGAGAGCGCGGAAATGGGCTGGTCTTTTGTCAAGACCGCAAGCTTGGCAGTCTCTTCTAATTCCTCGAGCACCGCCATGGCAGAGGCCGGGCTCTCGTGCCAGACATTGGGCCCAAGCCGTGAGAGCATCACCGCCCGAATCGGACGGCCTGCCTGACCATAGTCGGCAATGGCCTGGGCCACTGCCTGGGCCACCGCGGGGGATCCGGGCCGATCGTAGGCGATGTGCGGTACACGGCCCACTTTCATCACGAAGTAGGGCGTGAGCGCGGGGAGGAGTTCGGGCTCGGCTGAGTCTTGCAACAAAAGGCTAAGAGCGACGCAATGACTGCTGTGGGTGTGGATGACGCAGCGGGTCTTGGGATCAAAGGCGGCGCTGGCCGCATAGATGGCCTGGTGCAGGGCGATGGTCTTGCTGGCCTTGTCACCGCTGATCTGCTGGCCCTGCAGGTCGAGCTTGGCCAGACGGGCTGGCTCGAGCTGACCCAGGCAGGCATCGGTGGGGGTGATCAGAAACCCATCGTCGAGCCGAACGCTGATGTTGCCGGCCGTGGCGTGGACATAGCCGCGGTCAAAGAGGCTCTTGCCCACGCGGCAGATTTCTTCGCGGGCCTGGACTTCGCTGAGCACCGCTGGCAGAGCCGAGGACGATCCAGGGCCTGCCTGGCCAGCAAGCGGATCAGGCGGCTTGGGTTTTGCTGGCGAGGCGGCGGCGCGGCCGGCGGGGGCGGAAGGGGAGGGGGCGGAAGGGGGTCTGCTCACGGGTCTACTTTACCGACTGGCCGCCTCTTTGGGCGCTAGGCCCCCAAAGGCCTTGGTGAAAAAGTCCTCGCTGCCAAAATTGCCAGACTTGAGGGCCAGGTGGAGTCCGCCCGGCCTGGGGCCGGCCGCAGAGAGACTGCTAAAACACCAGGGCACGCCGGGATCGATCTGCGGCCCGATCTGCATCTGGTCGATGGCCAGGGCCTGAACGCAGGCCCCCGAGGTCTCGCCGCCGGCCACCACCAACTGACCAACGCCGTCTTCCACCAAATCTTGGACGACTTTGCCCATGAGCTGTTCAATGCGGCTGCCAAGCCGATGTGCATCGCACTTGGCGTGAAGCTGGGCCAGACCGTGGGCATCGGTCGTCGCGTAAATGAGCACGGGGCGATGGTGGTTGAGTAGGGGTCGTGCCCAACTGCGGATCTGGGCCACCAGGCTGGCCACGTCCGCCTGGTCTGGAATGAGGGGGGTGGGATCGATGGCAAAGCTCGGCAGGCCTTGTTGCTTGAAGTGGGCGACTTGTCGGTTGCTGGCCAGCGAGCAGCTGCCAGAGACAATGGCCTGGTACCCAGTGGCATTCGGCAGGCTGCTGGCCTGAGCCGAGGGCTGGAGACCGAAATTGGCTGCAAGACCAATGGCCACGCCGGATCCCGCCGTTAGCAGGGGCAGCCCCTTGACGGCCTGGCCCAGCACCATCAGGTCATCGTTGGTGACTGCATCGACAATTGCGATCTGCACGCCTTCGGCCTGAAGGTCTGCGAACCGTCTGAGGATGGCCGGGGCCCCAGCGGCGATCACCTTGTGGTCAAGCAGTTCCACCTTGCGGCTGGTCTGGGCTTGCAAGACCCTCACCAGGTTGGCATCTCGCATGGGTGTCAGGGGATGGTCGCGCATACCGCTGTCGCTCAGCAGTTGGTCGCCGACAAAGAGGTGGCCCTTGAAGACCGTCCGTCCGTTGTCCGGAAAAGCGGGCGTGGCGATGGTGAAGTTGGTCTGCAGGGCGCTCATCAGGGCGTCGGCAACGGGACCGATGTTGCCGGCCGGTGTGCTGTCAAAGGTGGAGCAGTACTTGAAATAAATCTGCTGGGCGCCGTGATGCTCTAGCCAATGCAGAGCCGCGAGTGACTGCTCAATGGCCTGGCCCGCCGGGATGGTTCTGGACTTCAGGGCAATGACCACGGCATCGGCCTGGACCGACAGCGGCTTGGTGGGCACCCCATTGATTTGAGACACCCGAAAGCCCGCTCGAACCAGGTTGTTGGCCAGGTCTGTGGCGCCAGTAAAGTCGTCTGCAATGCAGCCCAGGAGAATGGTGTTTGTCATGGTTAGACCGTGAGGTTCTCGTCTGCGATGAAGGCCCGAATGATGGCATCAAAGTTCTCGTCGGCCCCAAGCCCAAGACCCCGGGCACGGTCAAAGGTCAGCGACCCGGGCCAGCCGCCAACGACTCGGCTGATGACGGGGTCGATCTGCCATGACAACCGGGCGGCCACCTCTGCGCCTGCCACACGCTCGAGGGCCTTTGCCATCTCACCCACGGTAGTCGACAGAGAGGGCAGGTTCAGCGCAATCAGAGGCCCCCAGTCTGCATCGCTGGTCGTTGCCGCGCGGATGAGTCCTTCGATGGCCCTGGCGGGTGAGGAGAGGGCCACACGGGTCTCGGGTGCAACAGGCACCACTGCCGTCTGACCCTGCAGGGGCTCGCGAATCATGCCCGACAGAAAACTAGAGGCCGCCGCATTGGGCTTGCCCGGCCGCACGCTGACCGTCATGAGCCGAAGGCTGCGGGCTCGGATGAACTGCTTGCGGCCATAGTCGGCCATGAGCTGCTCACCCATGAATTTCTGAATGCCATAGCTGTTCTGGGGCATGGGCAGGCTGGTGTCGGTAACGGGCTCCTGCTTGGCCATGCCAGCCGGCGTGCCAAAGACGGCCACCGAACTCGAGAAGACCACCGTGGGTCGATGGCCCGCCTGGCGGCAGGCCTCGAGCAGGGCCTGGGTGGTCTGCAGGTTGCTGCGCAGGCCCAGATCGAAATGGGCCTCGCACTCTCCGCTAACGGCCGCTGCCAGGTGGTAGACCAGGTCAGAGTCGGCGACGGGCAGCTTGCTTTGTTGAAGCTGGTCTAGAAGGTCACCAGTCAGGATCCTGACCTTTGGATGGTTGACGAGATCTGCCAGGTGAGGGCCAGCAGCCACCTGGTCCACCAGAACAATCTGGTCAATGGGCTGCTTGGCCTGGCCATTCAGGGCGAGCCCGTCGAGGGCCAGGAGCGTTCGTGTTAGGCGGGCCCCCAGAAAGCCCAGGCCGCCGGTAATCAGGATCTTCATGAGGATTTTTTGGGCAGTTCAATGCCCGGGAAAATTTTGATAACTGCACTGTCGCCCTCTGCCCCGTGTCCTGCAGTGGAGGCCTGCATGAACATCTGGTGTGCAGTCGAGGCGATGGGCAGCGGAAATTTGCTTGCACGGGCGGTGTCCAGCACCAGGCCCAGGTCTTTCACAAAGATGTCGACGGCTGACCAGGGTGCATAGTCGCCTGAGACCACCTGCTGCATGCGGTTTTCAAACATCCAGCTGTTGCCCGCGCTGTTGGTGATGACCTCGTAGAGTTGGGCGGGCTCGAGTCCCTCGCGGATGCCCAGGGCCATGGCCTCTGCAGCTGCCGCAATATGAACGCCGGCCAACAGTTGGTTGACGATCTTGACCTTGCTGCCCGCCCCCGCCCCACCAAGCTTGTAGATCTTGGCAGCCATGGCCTGCATGAAGGGTTCTGCTTTTTGATAGGCGGCAGGTTGGCCACCGGTCATCATCGTGATCTCGCCCTTGGCCGCGCGGACCGATCCCCCGGAGATGGGCGAGTCCAGGTACAGCAGGCCCTTGTCTGCCAGACGCTTTTCGAGGGCAGCCGACCAGTTGGGGTCGACTGTGGAGCACATCACAAACACAGCACCCGGCTTCATGCTGTCTGCCAGCCCCTCTTGTCCGAAGAGGATCGATTCAGTCTGGGCCGCATTTACTACGACGCTGAAGATCACCTCGCAATGCTGGGCCATGTGGCTCAGACTCGGACAGGCATGGCCACCCTCTTTGGCGAAAGACTGAGCAACTTCCTTGCGAATGTCGAAGACGTAGGGGGCGTGGCCTGCCCGGCGCAGAGACTGGGCCATGCCAAGGCCCATGGCGCCCAGGCCAATGAGGCCAGCTTTTGCAGCGAAGGTTGCGGTGGTCATGCGGGGGCACTCTCTTTCTTGTTGGAGGGATCTGATTGGGGCTGGCCGGATTGCATCAGCAACCAGATGCCGGCCACTACGACGGTGGTGCCAACAATCTGCAGCAAACTGATCTGCTCACCCAGAAAAAACCAGCCCAGAAAAATGGTGGCGACGGGACCAATGGCGCCGGCCTGAGAGGCAATGTTGGACCCCAGCCGTTTGATGGACATCATCACGGCAGTCATGGGAACGACCGTACAGAGGGTGGCATTGATGAGCGAGAGGCCATAGACCTGCGGGGGCTGGCTGAACATAGCCGGTGGATCGACGGCAAGCGCCTGAATCACGCAGCAGATGGCCGAGGCCGTGCTGGCATAGACCACCAGCCGGATGCTGCCCACTCGCTCCACCATTTCCCCAGCCAGAACCAGATAGACCGCATAACTCACCGCGCTGGCGAGGACCAGCAGGGTCCCCACGACCAGCCCGTCGCTAGAGAGGGTGAGATCATGCCAGTAGACCAGCACCACGCCCAGGTAGGCCAAGACCATGGCAGCGAATTGGGCGCCCGTGATTCGTTTGCCTAAAAAGACTGCCGAGATGAGCAGAACAATGGCCGGGTTGAGGTAGAGGATGACCCGCTCCAGGCCTACTGTGATGTATTGCAGGCCGAGAAAGTCCAGGTAGCTCGCAATGTAGTAACCCACCGCCCCAAGAAAGCTAATCTGCAGCCAGTCCTTGAGGCTCATGGGGGGTCTGGGCTTTTTCTCAAAGAGGGAGAGGGCCAGCCAAAAAAATGGAAAGGCAAAGGCCATACGCAGTCCCAGCAGCGTCTCCGCACTGGGCCCATAGGGATAGGCGAGCTTGATGACGATGGCCTTGCTGGAGAACAAGATGGCCCCAAGGGCGGCCAGCAAGAACCCCTGCTGGTGACTGGTCAGGGCCTGCTGGGGGTCGTTCATAGAGAGGGAAGCAGTCCCTGGTTTTGAAGCAGAGACTTCAGGTCTTTTTTCACGATTTTCCCGTAACCGGACTTGGGCATTTCTGGCCAGAAGAACCAGCGGCGAGGCCAGCGGTATTTGGCCAGCCGTCCCTCCAGAAACGCCTCGAGGTCCCGCTGGCTTGGGGGCTGCTGGGGGTCTTTGGCCACCACGATGGCCACGCCGGACTCTCCCCAGTCTGGATCCTCAACTCCGAAGATGGCCACCTCGCTGACCTCGGGGTGCTGAAGGAGGACTTCCTCCGCCTCTTTGGGGTAGACGTTGGACCCCCCAGAGATATACGTGTCGGACTCTCGGCCAGTGATGGTGAGAAAGCCCCGCTCGTCGAGTCGGCCCAGATCACCGGTGTGAAACCAGCCTCCGCGCAGGGCTCTCTCGGTGGCTTCGGGGTTGTTGTAGTAGCCATTGAAGACGGCAGGCCCACGCACGCAGATCTCGCCCACCTGTCCGGTCGGCAGTGGCTGGCCTTGGGAATCTAGGATGGCCACTTCCATTCCTGTGCGGGGGACCCCACAGGAGCCGATGTTGGCCCTTGGGTCTTGGTCGTCCGCACTGTGGAGGTGAGGTGGCAGCACGGTAATGCAGCCCGTGACCTCCCCAAGGCCGAAGTACTGAACCAAGACTGGCCCTAGCTTTTCTAGCGCTCTGCGTTGGTCGGCACGGTACATCGGGGCGCCGGCATAGATCACGTAGCGCAGACTGCTGTGGTCGAAGGCATCCACGCTGGGGTCCTCGACCAGGCGTTTGACGATTGTTGGCACCGTGAAGAGGTTGGTCACCCGATACTGCTCAACCAGAGACCAGACGGTGGGTGGGTCTAGTTTTTCAGTGGGGAGTAACACGGTGGCCGCGCCGCGGGCGACATTGAGCAGCATGTGGATGCCGGCTCCGTGCGAGAGAGGCGCTACGGCAATCGAGACGTCTTCTTCTGTCGTGCCCGGAATCAGGTCGGCCAGGTGATTGGTAACGACGAAGGCCATCTGGCCGTGGGTGAGCATGCCCGCCTTGGGATGACCAGTTGTGCCGCTGGTGTAGAAGAACCAGAGGGGATCGTCCGCGCCGACCTCTGCAACATGGACCTGATGGGCCGTTGGCAGCTGTCGCTCAATCATCGCTGGCCAGTCTTGCTCCACGGAGAGGCAATGCTGCAAGTGGGGCGAGGCTGTTCGCATCGCCTGCTGATGATCCGAGAAGCTCTGCTCAATGAGCAGGGCCTTGGCATGACTGGACTGGGCCAGATAGGCGACCTCGGGAGGCGTGAGCCGGAAATTGCAGGGCACCCAGACCATGCCCATTCGAAAGGCCACCCAGGCGGATTCGAAGAGTGCCTGGTTGTTTCGAGAGAGTACGAGCAGTTTGTCGCCCTTGGTGAGGCCCAGGGCCCTGAGTCCGGCGACCGCGGCATTGACCCGCTGGTTGAGGGTCTGCCAACTGACGGACTGGTTGGATTGAATGAGGCCCGGGCGATGTGGATGCCTCAAGGCCGTCTGGGCCAACAACTGGCCCAGGTTCATGACCTGGGCGGGGTTCATGCCAGCTCGAGCAGGCTGAGGTAGTTGGCCACGGCCGTGCCACCCATGTTAAAGACTGCGGCACGCTGGGCGTTTGGGATTTGCATCTCACCAGCGGTGTGGCTGAGTTGCAGACAGGCCATGACATGCATGGAGACTCCAGTGGCCCCAATGGGGTGGCCTTTTGATTTGAGGCCGCCCGATGGGTTGACTGGCAGAGGCCCTGACTTGGTGGTGAGCCCCTCTTGAATCACTCTGGCTCCCTGGCCGTGGGGGGCGAGGCCCATGGCCTCGTAGTGCATGAGTTCGGCAATGGTGAAGCAGTCGTGGGTCTCGACCAGGCTCAGGTCTTGTAGGCGAAGGCCTGCGTCTGCGAGGCCCTTGGTCCAGGCCTGGGCAGCCCCCTCAAACCAGGTGGGGTCCTTGCGCCGCATGGGCATGAAGTCGTTGACCTGCGTGGCCGAGCGCCAACGGATGGCCGGAGCCCGCTGACCCTGTTGAGTGGGCCCGGGGCTGGCGCTGATCACCAAGGCTGCGGCGCCATCGGAGACCATGGAGCAGTCGGTACGTCGAAGGGGGCCAGCCACCGCGGGATTCTTGTCGCTGACTCTGTTGCAGAAGTCGAAGCCCAGGTCTTTGCGAAGCTGGGCATAAGGGTTGCCGACGCCGTTGGCATGGTTTTTAGAGGCAATGTAGGCCAAGGCCTCACGCTGGTCTCCAAAGCGCTCGAAATACTGCTGGGCGATCTGGCCAAAAATACCTGCGAAGCCGCCAGGCACCTCGGCCTCTTCAGCCACATACGAACACCGCAGCAGAATGTCGCCAATGGTCTGGCCGTCTTGCTCGGTCATTTTTTCGAAGCCCACCACCAAGACTCGGTGGAGTCGGCCACTGGCCACTGCGTCTCGAGCAGCCCAGATAGCAGCTGAGCCGGTGGCACAGGCATTCTCGAGTCGGGTTGCCGGTGTGAACCGCAAGGCTGGCAGGGCGAGCGCCACCAGGGGGGCTGTGAAGTCTTGGCTGACAAAGCCGCCGTTGAAGTGGCCCACAAAGATGCCGTCGATGTCTTGGGGCTCGAGGCCAGCCCGATCAAGGGCCTGCTGGGCAGCCTCTTGAATGAGGTCCGTGAGTGACCGGTCGGTCTGCTTGCCAAAGACGGTGTGCCCCCAGCCGATGATGTGTGGTTCACGTTGAGAGGAGGTTGGCGCCATGGGGTGGATCTTAACCTTTTGTGACACTGCGATGACCTGCGTCAATCCCTAGGTTCAACAAGGGCGGCATGGAAAACGCTGACTTGTGATTTTGGGTTCTAAATGTCATGTTGAAACGATGGACATTGCTTCACTTCAGGCCTTTTGGGACGAGCGGTATGGTGATCAGGCCTTCGCCTTTGGCGAGGCCCCGAACGACTGCTTGGTTGAACAGTTAACGGCCCACCCACCCCTGGTTCCCGCCAAGCCAGCCCACTCAAAAACCGCCCTGGCCTTGGCCGATGGCGAGGGCCGCAACGGGGTCTGGCTGGCCCAGCAGGGCTATGGCGTCACCTCGGTGGATGTCTCCCCTAAAGGCCTTGAGAAGGCCCAGGGGCTGGCGGCCCAACGAGGGGTCTCGATTCAGACGGTGCTCGCCGACCTCACGGCCTTCGACTTTGGTCAGCAGGCCTGGTCGGTGGTGGCCAGTATTTTTCTGCACCTGCCCGCCGAGAGACGCCGGGATGTCAATCGCCGGGCAGTGGCGGCCTTGCAGCCTGGCGGCATTTTCATTTTCGAGGGCTACGGCAAAGACCAGCTTCGGTATGGCACAGGCGGGCCAAAGGAGGAGTCCCTGCTCTATGACCTAGCGGAGTTGAAAGCCGACTTTGATGGGCTGCCCGTTCAGGTGCTGCACCACTTCAGTGGCGAGCGACTGGTCCAGGAGGGCGTCCGTCACACCGGGTTGGCCGCGGTGGTGCAGTTGACGGTTCGTCGGCATGCAGACTAGCGTTCAGGCCAGGCCGCTGGAGCGGCACTTTTCCGCCCCAGGCCAGACCCTCTTCTCGGCACTTCGACAAGCGATTGCCCAGCAGCCTGGGCTGCGTGGCCAGGCGGGCTTTGAGGATGCCACTGGATTTGTTGCCCGGCCGCAACTCCTCAAGCGTGCTCTGGGCGCCGCCCGAATCGCCAGTCAACTCACGAAGCCGGCCGAGTCCATTGGCCTGTTGTTGCCCAATGTGGCGGGTACCCTGGCAGCCCTGATTGGCGTGGGAGCCATCGGGCGCACGCCGGTTTTGCTGAACTACTCAGTAGGCCCGGAGGTGGTTGCCGAGGCCTGCCAGGTGGCCCGTCTAAGTTGCGTGCTGACCTCGCGCGCCTTTGTCGAAAAGGCTGGCCTGCAGGCTCTGGTCGCTGGACTGCCGGTACCCGTTCACACTGTCGAGGATCTCCGCGAGCGGCTTGGCCTGGTTGACAAGCTCTGGGTGGCCGCAGCCTTGCTGATGCCCGATCGGTTCTTGCCCAAGATCGGCAGCGAGCAGACTGCTGTGGTCTTGTTGACCTCGGGGTCAGAGGGGTCACCCAAGGCGGTAGCCCTCTCGCATCGGGCGTTGCTCTCGAACGTTGACCAGATTCTGACGGCCCTGAGCCTGAGCCCTAACCATGTCATTTTCAATGCGCTGCCTGTCTTTCATTGTTTTGGGCTGACCGCAGGAGGGCTGCTGCCGTTGTTGGTGGGCATGCGCAGCGTGCTCTATGTGAGTCCTCTTCACTACAAAGAAATTCCAAAACTCATCGGCCGACACCAGGCCACGATTCTCTTTGGCACGAGCAGTTTTCTTTTCCAGTATGCGGCCCACGCCCAGCCCGGTGACCTTCGCAGCCTGGAGTTGGTGGTGGCGGGGGCTGAGCGACTGACAGAAGAAGTCCGCGAGACCTGGAGAGACCGCTTTGGCTTGGAGATTTACGAGGGCTACGGCTGCACGGAGACGGCCCCCGTGCTGGCGGTCAACCTTCCAGGCGCCAATCGACCCGGCAGTGTCGGCCGACTGCTGGCGGGCCTGGAGGCAAGACTAGTCCCCCACCCAGAACTGCAGGGCCAGACCAGTCTGCATGTGCGAGGCCCCAACCTGATGACCGGCTACTTGGATGCCCAGGGCATTGCGCAGTTGCCGCCAACCTCGCTAACGGGTGAGTGGTACGACACGGGAGACATTGTCCGACTCGACGAAGACGGCTACGTCTTTATTGAGGGGCGGGCCAAGCGGTTTGCCAAGGTGGCTGGAGAGAGTGTCTCGCTGGCCTGGACAGAGCGAATCGCCGGACGGGCCTATCCCGATGCCTCCCATGCCGCCACCCGGGCACCCGATGCCCATCGTGGCGAGCGCATTGTCTTGTTTACCACCCAGCCAGGCCTGCAGCGCGAGAGCCTGGTGGCAGCAGCCCATGCCGAGGGACTGCCAGAAATTGCGCTGCCAAGAGAGATCCGGACCTTGGAGGCTCTGCCTCTACTGGGATCCGGAAAGGTCGATCATCAGGCCCTGGCTCGTCTTGCAGCCACCAACCCTTTTTAGGATCGAGAGCCATGGCAGAAAAAGGTTTTAGTCGAATTGGGACGCCCCTGTCACCGAGCGCGACGCGCGTCCTGTTTCTGGGCGCTGGCGAGTTGGGCAAAGAGGTGGTCATCGCCTTTCAGCGGCTGGGCGTGGAGGTGATTGCAGTGGATCGCTACGAGAACGCACCGGGTCATCAGGTGGCCCACAAGGCCGTGGTGATCGACATGTCAGACCCTGTCGCCCTGCGAGAACTCATTGAGCGAGAGAGGCCGCACCGGGTCATTCCGGAGATTGAGGCTATTGCCACACCAGTGTTGGTTGAACTGGAGAAGGCCGGTCTGCAGGTGATTCCTACGGCACAAGCTGCTTTCCTCACCATGAACCGCGAGGGCATTCGCCGGCTGGCTGCCGAGGAGCTGGGGCTGCCCACCTCGCGCTACCGGTTTGCGGCCTCGGAGTCGGAGATGACCGCAGCCGCTCATGAACTGGGCTACCCCTGCTTTGTGAAGCCCATCATGTCTTCGTCTGGCAAGGGCCAGTCGCGACTTACCGGTGCATCGGATTGCGCCGAGGCCTGGGCCAAGGCCAAGTCTGCCGCCCGTGTGGACATGCAGAAGGTCATTGTCGAGGCCGCTGTCGACTTTGACTTCGAGATCACCCTGCTGACGGTTCGCAGCCTTGACGCAGATGGGCAGCCCATGGTCTCGTTCTGCGATCCAGTGGGGCATGTCCAAGTCAGTGGCGACTATGTGGAGTCTTGGCAGCCCCAGCCGATGTCAGCTTCGGCGCTCAAGCGCGCTCAGGAAATCGCTGCAAAGGTGGTGGGGGCTCTTGGTGGCTTGGGCATCTTTGGGGTGGAGTTGTTTGTGAAGGGCGACCAGGTCTGGTTTAGCGAAGTGAGCCCCCGACCGCACGACACCGGAATGGTCACCATGTGTTCACAGGTCCAGAGTGAGTTTGAACTGCATGCCCGGGCAATTCTGGGACTACCGGTGAGCACCCAACTTCGCCGGCCAGGGGCCTCTGCAGTCATCTATGGCGGCCTCGAGGAAAAGGGCATTGCCTTTGAAGGGGTGTCCGAGGCCCTGCAGGTGCCCGAGAGCGACCTGCGTCTTTTTGGCAAGCCCGAGTCATTTGCCAAGCGACGCATGGGTGTGGCCCTGGCCAATGCCGACACAGTTGACGAGGCTCGAGTGCGCGCCAAGCTGGCAGCGAGTCGGGTGAGGCCGGTGAGAGGCTGAGCAGTTGGCCTCTGAAACAAAAAAGCCCCGGTGAACGGGGCTTTCTTGTCGATTGTTTGGTGGAGCCGGCGGGAATCGAACCCGCGTCCGCAAGTCTTCCAAAGACAGTTCTACATACTTAGTCGCTTTACTTGGATTTAACCGAACTGATTAGCCAAACGACAGGCCGGCAGTCAGCGATCCGCTTGTTTTAGGCACCCGTCCCACGGCTTGACGGATGACGATCTGATGTAAATGACACTGCTGCGGGTTTTACCCCGCCTGGCCCATCAGAGAACCAGTGCAGCGCCCGCCGGGTTTAAGCGGCGAGAGCGAAACGCTCGTCGTTGGCGTTTATTAATTTCCGAATGGATTTACGAGGGAATCGGTCCTCGGTATGCCCTGTTCTCCTTCACTACCCACGTCGAAACCAGGTCGGCCCCAATGTCAGAAGACAGGGGCGCAGTATGCGCTCTCTGCGGCAACGAGACAAGACTCCCCTTCAATTCATTTGAATGCTGTGGTGAGGGGGCATTGGGGCTAATGACCGACTCAGCCGGCATGATGCGGGCAGTAGAAAGGGCTGGACCGGGGGTCCGGCCAACGCAATCACTCAACGAACAGGAGCACCCAAATGGCCTCTTTATTTGACGCAGTAACACTGGACGATTTAAAGCTTGCCAACCGAATGGTCATGGCGCCATTGACCCGCAGCCGGGCTGGTGCTGGCAACGTTCCCACCGACTTGATGGCCACCTACTACACCCAGCGGGCGTCGGCTGGCCTGATCATCACCGAGGCTACCCAGGTCTGCCCCGAGGGCCAGGGGTACTTGGCCACCCCCGGGATTCACAGCGCCGACCAGGTCGCTGGATGGAAGAAGGTGAACGAGCAGGTCCATGCAGCGGGCGGTAAGACCTGTCTGCAGCTCTGGCATGTGGGACGTATCTCCCACAGTTTTTTTCAGCCCAATGGCGCTGCCCCAGTGGCCCCATCGGCTATTCAGCCGGCGATGAAGGCCTACACCGACAAAGGCTTTGAGGACTGCCCCATGCCCCGGGCTCTGGAGACTGCTGAAGTTCAGGCCCTGGTTCAGGTCTACAAGAAGGCTGCCCAGCATGCGAAGGAGGCGGGCTTTGATCTGGTGGAGGTTCATGGGGCCAATGGTTATTTGATTGACCAGTTCCTACGAGACAAGACCAACCAGAGGACCGACGTCTATGGGGGGTCCATCGAAAACCGTGCCCGCTTCTTGATGGAGGTGGTCCGCGCAGTATTGGAGGTCTACCCCGCCCACCGAGTGGGCTGCCGCATCTCCCCCGTCTCTCAGTTCAACGACATCGATGACAGCAATCCTGCTGCTCTGTTTGGGTATGTGGCCCAAGAGTTGGGCCGCCTGAAGCTGGGCTACCTGCACATCATCGAGGGCCAGACCGGTGGGTCTAGGGATGCAGACCAGCGAGTGGACTTTGCGGGGCTGCGGGCCGCTTTCAAGCAGGCAGGCGGGCGGCTCACCATGGTGAACAATGGCTACACCAAGGAAATGGCCGAGTCCGCGCTGTCTTCCGGTGGGGCCGACCTGGTGGCCTTTGGGGTGCCCTTCTTGGCCAACCCCGACCTGGTGGAGCGCTTCCGTCAGGGCCACGCCCTGAATACGCCCGACCAGTCCACCTTCTATGGCGGAGGAGAGAAGGGTTACACCGACTACCCCAGGGCAGCAGCCTAATTTAGCCTCTTGGCCATGAAGACTCTGGTCATTCTGACGGGACACAGCCGTGGCCTGGGTGAGGCCCTGGCGCACGAGCTGTTGGCCTGCGGATGCTCGGTCATTGGCCTGTCCCGAAAGGCCATGGCCAGGCCCCCGGTTGCGCCGCAGGGTCTGCGGTTTGACCAGGTTTGTATTGACCTGTCGGACCCTCCTGCTCTTGAAAAGCTATTGGAAGACGATTGCCTGCGCTGGCCCTTGCGGCAGGCAGATCGGGCGGTTCTTATCCACAACGCAGGCCTGCTGAGCCCCGTCGCCCTGGTTGGTGAGCAGTCACAAACGGAGCTCATCCAGTCAGTAGGAGTCAATGTCACCGCGGCCCTCTTGCTGGCCAATTGGTTCGTTGGGGCCTCACAAGGCTGCGCAGACCGGCGACTGGTCCAGGTCTCGAGCGGTGCCGCCCGCAGTGCCTATGCGGGTTGGAGCGTCTATTGCGCCACGAAGGCGGCCTTGGACCACCATGCGCGGGCCCTGGCACTCGAGGCTGCCTTGCCACATGCGCCAAGCAGTGGGTTGCGCATCTGCAGCCTGGCCCCAGGCATCATCGACACCGACATGCAGGCCCAGGTTCGGGCCACGGAATTGGCGGCCTTTCCCATGCGCGCCAAGTTTGATGAGCTAAAGGCCAGTGGTGGATTGGCCAGCCCGCAAGACGTGGCCAAGCGGCTGGTCGCCCACCTGTTTTCGGAGGGCTTTGGCAGGGAGCCCGTCGCCGATTTGAGGTCTATCGGCTGATTTAAGCGGTTTTGACCCCCAGTCCGAAGGGGGGTACGGTGGCCGGCATCGGGGGCCTTAAACCGGTAAAATGACGGGATTCTAAAAATTCTTCTGGCCAGCGCGCCAGTCTTCCCGAGCCCCCATGGATTCCTTCGCAAAAGAAACACTTCCCGTCAGCCTCGAACAAGAGATGCGCAAGTCCTATCTGGACTATGCCATGAGCGTGATCGTGGGCCGGGCCTTGCCCGATGTCCGTGATGGCTTGAAGCCCGTGCACCGTCGGGTCCTGTTTGCCATGCACGAACTCAACAATGACTGGAACAGGGCCTACAAGAAGTCGGCGCGTATTGTCGGTGACGTCATCGGTAAGTACCACCCGCACGGCGACTCAGCGGTCTACGACACCATCGTTCGGATGGCCCAGGATTTCTCGTTGCGTTACATGCTGGTCGACGGGCAGGGCAACTTTGGTTCTGTGGACGGCGACAACGCTGCGGCCATGCGATACACCGAGATTCGTCTGGCCAAGGTAGCCCATGAGTTGTTGGAAGACCTGGACAAAGAGACGGTCGACTTCGGGCCCAACTACGACGGCTCCGAAAAAGAGCCGCTCATCATGCCGGCCCGCATCCCCAACCTGCTCATCAACGGCTCGTCTGGAATTGCCGTGGGCATGGCCACCAACATCCCGCCCCACAACCTGGGCGAGGTGATCGCAGGCTGTCTCCACCTGCTGGCCAACCCGGAGGCCACGGTCGATGAGCTCATGGAGCTAATTCCAGCGCCAGACTTTCCAACGGCCGGCATCCTCTACGGCATCGAAGGGGTCCGCCAGGGCTACCGCACGGGACGGGGCCGCTGTGTGATGCGTGCGCGCACGCACTTTGAGGACATTGACAAGGGCTCGCGTCAGTCCATCATCGTCGACGAACTGCCCTACCAGGTGAACAAGCGCTCGCTGCTCGAGCGCATTGCTGAACTGGTGAATGAAAAGCGCCTAGAGGGCATCTCCGACATCCGCGACGAGTCCGACAAGTCCGGCATGCGGGTGGTCATTGAGCTCAAGCGTGGTGAACTGCCCGAGGTGGTGCTCAACAACCTCTACAAGAACACCCAGCTGCAAGACAGCTTCGGCATGAACATGGTGGCCCTGGTCGATGGCCAACCCCGTACGCTCAACCTCAAGCAGATGCTAGAGGCCTTCCTGGCCCATCGCCGCGAGGTGGTCACACGTCGCACCGTCTTTGAGCTTCGCAAGGCCCGTGACCGTGGCCACGTCTTGGAGGGCCTGGCCGTTGCGGTCTCCAACATGGACGAGATGATTGCCCTCATCAAGGCCTCGCCCACTCCCGTGGAAGCTCGCGAGGGCCTGATGAATCGAAGTTGGCGGGCCGATCTGGTTCGCGAGTTGCTGGCACGGGCAACCGAGACCACCGTGGCGGAAGCCTTCCGGCCCGACAATGTGGCGGCCAATACCGGACTGCAGGCTGATGGCTATCGCCTGAGCGAGACCCAGGCCCAAGAAATTCTGCAGATGCGTCTGCAGCGTCTGACCGGCCTTGAGCAAGACAAGATCGTGGCCGAGTACAAAGAGATCATCGAGAAGATCGCCGACCTGCTGGACATTCTGGCCAAGCCAGCCCGCATCACGGCCATCATTCATTCTGAGCTCGAGTCCGTTGGCAAGGAATTTTCGGACAAACGCCGCTCCACCATTGAGCTCAACGCCGAGGAGTTGCAGACCGAAGACCTGATCACGCCCCAGGAGATGGTGGTCACGCTGACTCACGGTGGGTACATCAAGAGCCAGCCCCTGTCGGAGTACCAGGCTCAGCGGCGCGGTGGGCGCGGCAAGTCGGCTGCCGCTACCAAAGAAGACGACTGGATTGACCAGCTCTTCATTGCCAACACCCACGACATGATTCTGGCGTTTTCTAACCGCGGCCGGGTCTACTGGCTAAAGGTCTGGGAAGTGCCTCAGGGCTCGCGGGCCTCTCGCGGCAAGCCGCTGGTCAATGTCTGGCCATTGGAGGACAACGAGAAGATCAACGTGGTCCTGCCCGTTAAGACCTTCGACGACGAGCATTTTGTCTTCATGGCCACGTCGATGGGTACCGTGAAGAAGACTCCTCTGTCGGCCTTCTCTCGGCCCATGAAGCGCGGCATCATCGCCTGCTCGCTCGATGACGGCGATGTTCTGATTGGTGCGGCCCTCACCGATGGTCAGTACGACATCATGCTGTTCTCCAGTGCTGGCAAGGCAGTGCGTTTTGCTGAGTCGGATGTCCGACCCATGGGCCGCGAGGCTCGGGGTGTCCGCGGCATGAATCTAGAGGCTGGCCAAGAACTCATCAGCATGATTGCCACCGCAGACGACCAGGCCTATGTCCTGACCGCCACTGAAAATGGCTATGGCAAGCGCACGCTGGTGGCAGAGCACACCCGCCACGGTCGAGGCACCAAGGGCATGATTGCCATTGCAGAAAGTGCACGAAATGGGCGGGTGGTCTCGGCCTGTCTGGTCCAAGAGACCGACGAGATCATGTTGATTACGGACCGGGCCGTGGTGGTCCGGACCCGCGTCTCCGAGGTGCGCGCCTTGGGTCGGGCTACCCAGGGGGTCACGCTGATTTCGGTTGACGAGGGCAGCAAGCTTGTGGGCGTTCAGCGAATCGCCGAGGCCGATGGTGTGGACGAGGCGGACTTAGGCGAAGAGACCGCGCTCGACCCAGATCAGCAGCAAGACGACCAGTAACAAGAAGAGGGTATTGGCGACCAGCATCAGCATGGGTCGCCAGCCCAGGGCCGCCAACTCTTTCAGGCTGGTTTTAATACCCAGGCCGGCCACAGCCAAAAGAATGAGAGTTCTGGAGGCGGTGGAGCCTGCCGCGATGACCTCGTTGGGCAGGTTCACCAGGTTGACCAGAGCGAACAGCCCAAAAAAGCCCACCAGAAAAAGCGGCACCAGCGTGGTCTTGGCCCCGGCCTGGTCAGCCTTGCTTGCCCGGCTTGTAATGAAGAGTCCGATGCCCAGCACAATCGGAGCGAGCATGGCCACGCGAAGGAGTTTGACGTAAGAGGCCATCTCGGCCGAGCCCTCTCCGCCATGAACCAAGGCTGCACCCACCACCTGGGCGACATCGTGGATGGTGCCGCCAAAGAGCATCGCCGACTCTGCGCTGTTAAGACCCAGTCCATTGGCGAGCATGGGGTAGAGCACCATGGCGACTGTGGACAGGGCGGTGACCCCCACCACGGTAAACAGAGTCATGCGTTCTTTGTCCGGGTGGTTGGGAAGGGCCGCTGAGATCGCCATGGCGGCACTGGCCCCGCAAATCGAGACGGCACCGCAGGCCAGAATGCCTTCTTCTGTGGTTCGACCGAGCCAACGGGCCAGCAAAAGACCGAAGACAATCGTCAGCCCAATGCCGCCAACAACTGTGACAAAGGGCGCGGCCCCAAGGGTCTCGACCATGTCGAGTGAGAGGCGCAGACCCATGAGGGCTACGCCAAGGCGCAGCAGGGTCTTGGTCGTAAAGGTAACCCCCTCGATGAGCTTGGAGCCGGCCAGAATGCTGTTAAAGGCCATACCCAACAGCAAGGCATAGAGAAACAGGGGCCCACCGTAACTCTGGGAGATGAGGGTGGAGGCCGCCGCAATCAGGGCGCAGAGCAGCAGGCCTGGAGTCTTTGCGGTCACCGAGGCCAGGGCCTTGGCCAGCCAGGCGTTGGGACGGCTTTGGGAGGGCATTTGAGAGGCCATGGGGTAGCATCTTATCGTGTCGATTTCGTCCGCCCGTGTTCTCCGCTCCCAGTTGCACCTGGGACGTCTTGTCCAAAGCGCCTCGCGCGGCCCGCGTCCATGACCGAAGCCCTGCTGCAGGTCTTTGTCATCATCGGCATCGGCGTGCTGGTGGCCTGGCTGGGCTGGATTGACGAACAGGCCACCCAGGTCTTCTCAAGCCTCATCGTCCGAGTCTTTCTGCCCGCTCTTTTGTTTCGGGCCATGGCCTCAGTCAATTTTCAGACCCTTAGCGGGGGGCCGATACTGGCCTACCTTCTGGCGACGGTGGCGGTCTTTTTCCTGGTCTATGGCCTGGCCTATCGGTATGCCCATTGGTTTGGGGCCTCAGAGGCGGCTGGGCCACCAGACACGGCGGGGGGACTGGCAGCCTCGGCGGCCCTGTCGGCGACCTTCTCCAACAACGTCATGATCGGCATCCCGCTGGTGAAACTCTTTTTCGGGCCAGAGGGACTGGTGGTGCTGCTCACCGTCTTAACGATGCATTCGCTGGTCATGCTGGGCACTGGCCTGGTCTGCTTTGAATTGGCTGTAAAGGGACGCTCTCGTCGCTCCAAGCTGATGACAGCCAAGCACCTGCTGCAGTCGGCGGTCTTGCATCCTGTGGTCGTTCCCATCTATCTAGGGCTTCTGGTGAGCCTCATGGGCTGGGAGTTGCCCCTCTTGGTCGACAGCACCCTGGCCTCCCTGGGCAATGTCGCCATCCCGGCCTGTCTGGTTCTGCTGGGAGCAACGGTGTTTCAGTCAAGGCATCAGGTCCGGCCCAAGGGGGTGGCCCCGGTCCTGGTCTTCAAGCTCGTGATTCATCCCCTGGTGGTCTTTCTAGTGGCCCATGGGCTTTTGGGCCTGCCGCCGCTGACGGTTGCGGTGCTGACCACCATGGCCAGTCTGCCCACTGGCTCCAATCCCTATCTCATGTCGCAGCGGTACAACCAGGGCGTCTCCCTGTCGGCGACGGCGGTCGTGGCAACCACAGCGATGACCGCAATTTCGTTACCCTATGTGCTTTCCTTGTTCTCTTCGATCCAATAGGTGACTCATCGTGGCGCAACGCAGGCCTTTTAATTTCGCTCCCGGACCGGCCGCTCTGCCGGAGGCTGTGCTTGAAAAGGCGGCAGCCGAGATGCTGGACTGGCGCGGCAGCGGCATGTCGGTCATGGAGATGAGCCACCGAGGCCCGCAGTTTCTATCGATCCATGAGAAGGCGCTGGCGGATTTTCACCGGCTGCTGGGCCTGGGGCCTGAGCACAAGATTCTGTTCATGCAGGGCGGCGCCAGTGCGCAAAACGCCATCGTTCCCATGAACCTGCTGACCAACAACCCCCGATGTGACTATGTGCATACCGGCCATTGGTCAGCCAAGTCCCTCAAAGAGGCGCAGCACTATGGCGACCTGCACCTGGCGGCCACTGCCGAGCAGGCCCGCGAGATCGATGGGGAGATGGTGCCTGCCTTTGGCTATGTGCCCCCCATGAAGGAGTGGCGTGTGCGGCCAGATGCGGCCTACTTGCACCTCTGCGGCAACGAGACCATTGGGGGCGTTGAGATTCACAACTGGCCCAACCTGGCGGCCATGGGGGCTGGCGATGTGCCTCTGGTCATTGATGCCTCCTCCCACATTCTGTCCAGGCCCATGGATTTCTCGAAGGTGGCCCTGGCCTATGGTGGTGCGCAGAAGAATATCGGCCCCTCGGGGCTGACCTTCGTCATCCTTCGGGAGGACCTGATTCGTAGTCGTGTCCCCAAGGCCATGGACTGCTGCCCGAGCGTCTTTGACTATCGTGGGGTCTTGGACAACGACTCCATGCTGAACACGCCCTCAACCTACCCGATCTACATCGCTGGACTGGTCTTTGAGTGGCTGCTCGAGCAGGGGGGCGTTGAGGCCATGGGCCGCATCAATGCTCAGAAGGCGGCCTTGCTCTATGGCGCCTTGGATCAGTCTGATTTCTACCAGACCAAGGTGGCCCGTAGCAGCAGGTCCTGGATGAATGTCCCGTTTTATCTTCCAGACGATCGGCTCTACGAGCCGTTTCTTGCCGGGGCCAAAGCCCGGGGGCTGCTGAGCCTCAAGGGCCACAAGGCGGTGGGCGGGCTGCGCGCCAGCATCTACAACGCCATGCCACTGGAGGGCGTCCAGGCCTTGGTGGCTTATCTGGCGGACTTTGAGAAGGAGCAGTCATGACACCCGAACAACTCAAAGGCTTTCGCGATCGCATTGATGCCCTCGATGATCAGCTCATCAAGCTCCTGGTGGAGCGGGCTGGTGTCGTGCAGGAGGTTGGTCGCAACAAACACAAGGTGGGCGCGGCCGTCTTTCGTCCTGAGCGTGAGGTCGCCATCATCGAGCGGATGTGTACAGCCAATCGCACACTTGGCGGCCCGCTGCCCGACCAGTCCATTGCTGCCATCTGGCTTGAGATTATTTCTGGCTGCCGGGCCCTGGAGCGCGTCATGCGCATCTCCTATCTGGGCCCAGCCGGTACCTACAGCGAGCAGGCGGTCCGGACTCTCTTTGGCCACCGTGTGGACTTCTTTCCCTGCAACAGTCTGGATGAGGCCCTCTCGTTGGCCGAGAAAGGCACGACAGACTGTGCCCTGCTGCCCATTGAGAATTCAATCGAGGGTACGGTGGGTCGCAGCCTTGACCTGCTGCTCAACACCGCCTTGCAGATCAGTGCCGAGGTCTCGATTCCTATTCACCACAGCCTGCTGCACAAGACCGGTGAGTCCAGCCAGGTCAAGCAGGTGGCGGCCCATGCCCAGGCCCTGGCTCAATGCCAGCGTTGGCTGGACACCCACCTGCCGGACGTTCCCCGCGTGCCGGTGGCCAGCAATGGCCATGCCGCCGAGCTGGCCTCGCGCGATGCCAGCGTTGCCGCCATTGCCGGACAGACAGCTGCCCAGCACTATGGCTTGAAGGCCCTCGCCGAAAGAATCGAGGACGACCCCAGCAACCGCACACGCTTTGCGGCACTCGGTCACTTCCAGCCGGAGGGCTGCGGGGTAGACCAGACCTCGTTGATTCTTTCGGTGCCCGACAAGGCAGGCGCCATGCTCTCACTCATTGAGCCGCTGGCCCGTCATGGGGTCTCGATGAAGCGGTTTGAATCTCGACCGGCCCGGCAGCTGGGCACTGGAAAGACCGGCTGGGAATATTTCTTCTATGTGGACCTGGTGGGACACAAGACCGACCCCAAGGTGGCACTGGCCCTGGCAGAAATTCAGTCCAAGGCGGGCCTCTTTAAACTGCTGGGCTCCTATCCACTCTTTGAGAAGCTCACAGCGCCAGCCGCGCCTCAGGCCGATTCGCAGGCTTAGACCTTCACCGCCCAGACCACTATGTCCTCTCCCGACCTCACTCAGCGCGCGCCCGACTACGTCCGGGCCATTGCCCCCTACCAGGGCGGACGGCCCATCGGCGAGATTGCCCGACGGTTTGGATTTTCTGAAGACCAGGTGGTCAAGCTTGCCTCTAACGAGAACCCCCTGGGCATGAGCCCGCAGGCGAAGAAGGCCATGCTGCGGGCCAGTGAAGACCTGGGCCGTTATCCCGATGGCAACGGCTTTGAGTTGAAGCAGGCCATTGCCAAGAAGTTTGGTCTTCCCGAGAACACCATTACGCTGGGCAATGGCAGCAATGACATTCTGGAGTTGGTCGCCCACACCTTTTTAAAGCCAGGGGTCGACTCGGTCTACTCTGATCACTCTTTTGCGGTCTATGCCTTGGCCACCCAGGCGTCCGGGGCACGGGCGGTGGTGGTGCCGGCAGACCCGCAGACTCTGGGCAATGACCTGGTGGCGCTCTCCAAGGCCATTTCCGACCAGACGGCGGTGGTCTGGCTGGCCAACCCCAACAACCCGACGGGTAGCTTCTTGCCGGGCCCTGCGGTTCGCGCCTTTCTGAAGGATTTGCCCAGCTCGACGCTGCTCGTGCTCGACGAGGCCTACACCGAGTTTCTCTCTCCCGAAGACCGTTACAACGCCTTTGAGTGGGTGGGCGACAGCCCCAATCTCTTGGTCTCTCGATCCTTCTCGAAGGCCTATGGGCTGGCGGGCCTGCGGGTGGGCTACGGCGTGGCCCACAGCGAAGTGACCGACCTGCTCAACCGAGTCCGGCAGCCATTCAATGTCAACAGCCTTGCACAGGCCGCTGCCGCCGCAGCCTTGTTTGATGACGAGTTCTTGGAGACTTCTTACAACTGCAACCGGGCTGGTCTGGCCCAACTCACGACAGGCCTCACCGCAATGGGCTTTGGGGTGCTGCCCTCTCGCGGGAATTTTGTCTTGGTGGACTTGGCGGTTCGCGGCCCGGCGAAGACCTCTGGGGCTGCGCTGGGCGCTAGCGTCTTTGAGGCCCTGCTCGCCAAAGGCGTGATCACCCGACCCGTGGGCAACTATGGTCTGCCGAACCACCTCCGTGTCTCTATTGGGACTGCAGCCGAGAACCAGGCCTTCCTGCAGGCCCTGCAGGCGGTGACCACTGCACTCTGGTCATGCTAAAAGAATTGGTCATCGTTGGAGTTGGACTGATCGGCGGGTCCATCGCCCGGGCGGCTCGTCAACACCAGCTCGCCCAAGACATCGTGGGCATCGATCCCGCTGAGGGTCAGGCCTTGGTCGACCTTGGCCTGGTGGACCAGAGTTTTGCCAGCCTTGCGGATTACCGAAAGTCCCGAGGCCACAAGTCCAAAGACCACGGCCCCGCGGAGTCGGAGGTGGGTGCCAAGGGACGCCTCTTGGTCTTGGCTGCGCCGCCCTCTGCCTGTGCGAGCCTCCTGGTAGAACTCCTGGATGAGGACCATCACCACTGGTCGGCGATCACCGATGTCAGCAGCACCAAGCAGGCTCTCATTCAGGCCCTAGCCGCCTTGGAACAACAAGCCAGCAGCGACCCCGAGACCCGTGAACGACTGGATCATCTGCTGGCCCACTATGTCTCGTCTCACCCCATGGCCGGTTCTGACTTAAATGGCCCAGGGGCCTCGCGGGCTGATCTATTTGGTGGGGCTCGAGTCTTTCTCTCGTCACTGCCCCAGACTCACGAGAAGGCTGTGGCCCGGGTTGAGGCGCTCTGGCTGGGCCTTGGGGGCCTGCCCTCGGCTCTGCCACTGCAGGACCACGACGCACTGCTGGCTGCACTCAGCCACTTCCCTCATCTGGTCTCGTTTGTCTTGGCCGACATGCTGGCCAGCAGCCCGCAGGCCTCGGCAGCCCAGAGCCTGCATGGCGGCGGTCTTCGCGACACCACCCGCATTGCGGGTTCGTCGCCGGAACTCTGGGCCGATATTCTGCTCGACAACCGCGACGAGATCTTGCAGCTCATGCCGCAGTGGCAGCTTGCCTTTAATGAACTCACGAGCCTGCTTCAAAGCCACGACCGCAAGGCTCTCATTCAGGTGCTTGGCCGGGCCTCCCGCTGGCGCCGGCAGTTTGTCTAAGTCGTGTCGCGCGGACCCTTCGCCTACCCCCTACTCCCTTCGTCAACCCTCGCCCCCTGCCTCCTCTTGACATGACCAGCCCTGCCTATCGCCTCGACCTTCGTCAGCAGGCCTCTGGTCTGGTGAGACTGCCGGGCAGCAAGAGTCTTTCTAATCGTGCTCTGCTGCTGGCGGCCCTGGCCAAGGGCCGAACAGAGATTGGGGGTCTGCTCGACTCGGATGACACGGCTGTGATGATTGAGTCCCTCGGAAGGCTGGGCGCTCGATTGGAGGCGCGCCCCCTTGAGACGGGCTCCGACTCTGAGAAGTCTGAGACCATCTGGGTTGTTGAGGGCACCAGTGGTCGTTTTCCATCGGTTGGGTCTCAGACCGAGCCGATTGACTGCTTCATTGGAAACTCTGGCCTGACCATTCGAACGCTGTTGCCTGCGATTGTGGCTGCTCAGGCTGGCACAGGATCTGTGACGGTCTTGCGCGGGGTGGACCGCATGCATGAGCGGCCCATCAAAGACCTGGTCGATGGCCTTCGGCAGCTGGGTGCCCGGATCGACTATCTGGGACAGGAGGGCTACCCGCCCTTGCGCGTGACCGGTGTGGCGCTTCAGCCGAAGTCAGAGATTGTGGTCAAGGGCAACACCTCGAGCCAATTCCTTACTGGCCTGCTGCAGGCTGCGCCTCAGCTCAGTCGCCAGTGGAGTCAGCCGGTGGTGGTCCAGGTTGATGGTGAGTTGATCAGCCGACCCTACGTGGACTTGTCAATCGGCATGCTGGCGCAGTTCGGCGTGGCCATCGAGGAGACGCAGACCAATCGGTTTGTGGTGTCGCCTTGCGATCTGGTGAGTCCTGGGAGACTGTTGGTCGAGGGCGATGCCTCCTCGGCCTCTTATTTTCTGGCGGCCGGCCTGTTGGGCGGCGGACCGATTCGGGTTCAGGGTGCAGGACGCTCTAGCCTGCAGGGTGACGTGCAGTTTGCCCATGCCCTGGCCCAGATGGGTGCTCAGATCACCTGGGGCGATGACTTCATCGAGAGCCGGGCGGCCGGCCTCGATGCCAGCGGCCTGCCCATCGTTCAGGCGGTAGACCTGGACTGCAATCACATTCCCGATGCGGCGATGACCTTGGTGGCCGTCGCCCTCTACGCCAAGACGCCTACGCGCCTTCGCAACATTGGCTCCTGGCGTGTGAAGGAGACCGACCGCATTGCCGCCATGGCTGCTGAGGCCCGCAAGCTAGGTGCCACGGTGGAAGAGGGCCCAGACTTCATTCTGGTGACGCCGCCTGCGCAACTGCGCACCGCCTCTCTCCAGACCTACGATGATCACCGCGTGGCGATGTCGTTCGCGCTGACGAGCTTTGTTCACATCGGAGACTTGGAGGGCGAGGGGGTTAATGCCCCCGGCGGTGAGACCGTGATTCCATCGGTCGAGACGCGGGGGCATTCTCCCGAGCCCAGTTCGGGGGCATTAACCCCTTCGGCTGTTTCCCTGTCCACGCGCGCGGTGACCATCGAAGACCCCGCCTGCGTGAACAAGACCTTCCCCACTTACT
>CALMJH010000022.1 GCA_937864175.1 uncultured Burkholderiales bacterium | reverse complement strand
CAGTACAGCGTGGTGCATGCCACTGGCGACGCCATGAACTTCAACGTTCCCAGCTTTACTAGCCTTGGTCTTGAGACCGACGACTACACCAATCGCGTGGGTGACCAGCACGATGGCATGGATATCTTCTTTATCAAGGACAAAGGCCAGTACACGACCAAGGACACCGGCCGTGCCTTGCTAGTCGTCAACCACGAGAGTTCAGCAGAGGCCGCCTTTCTGCACGTGAATGGCCAGACCTCCGGTGGAAAAGTAGGCCTGAAATTCGACCAGTTCGGCGAGTGGGATGGCGGAGTTCGCCCCGAGACCGAGGTCGTCAAAGAAATTAACCTGCATGGCGTTAGCGTTACCGAAATCCGCCGAGACGAAAAAGGCCATTGGAAGATGGTTCGGGGATCTAACCTCAACCGTCACATCACGCCCGAGACCGAGGCCGTCGTCACCGGACCCGCTGGAGACCTCGCTGAAATCCGTGAATTACTCGCCACCAAAAAATTTCCCAAAGGCGATCGGTGCCGCGGCACCATCAACAACTGCGGCATGGGCCGCACGCCATGGGGAACCTACCTCGCCTGCGAAGAGAACTTCTACCCCTATTTCAGTCGTAGCAACGACGCCAAGCCAGATGCCCGCATGGCTCTGGCCTTCAAACGTTACGGCGTCGCTCTCGACCAGCCAAAGACGGGTGCCAAGAATCCCTCACAGGGTTGGCACACCGTCTCAGGTACGTCTGATGACAGCCGGTTTGAGCGCTGGGACTGCGCTATCAAGGGCGCATCTGTCGCCGACGACTATCGCCAAGAACCCCACACCTTCGGCTACGTCACCGAGATCGACCCCACCCGCGCTGACAAGCCAGCAAAACGTGTGGCCCTTGGGCGTTTTGTCCACGAGGCCGCCATTTTTGGCCAGGCTGTTGCTGGTAAACCACTGGCGGTCTATATGGGCTGCGATGGACGCAACGAGTACATCTACAAGTTCGTCTCCAAAGCCAACTGGGACCCCAAGGACACCGGCCTTGGCATCAAGGCCGGTAATAAGTACCTGACCGAGGGCACCCTCTACGCAGCCAAGTTCAATGCTGACGGCAGCGGCGAGTGGATCGAACTCTCCATCAAAAATCCCGCCATCGCCAGCGACCAGAAGTTTGGCTTCAAAACCAACGCCGATGTGCTGGTCTTTGCGCGTCTGGCGGCTGATGCCGCAGGTGCCACTCCCATGGACCGCCCAGAATGGGGAGCCGTGAATCACGCCAACGGCGAGATCTACTTCGCCTTGACCAACAACAGCGACAGGTTCCGAGCACCGGGAAAGACCAATGCCGTTAACCCAAGGGCTTACCAAGATGCAGACGGTATTAAAAGAGCTGGTAATCCGCACGGCCACATCATCCGCTTCAAGGAGGATGGTGGGCTGGGCACGGCAAGGGGGTTCAAATGGGACATCTTCTTGTTCGGCTCAGAGGACGGCAATCGCCCCGAGAACCTCTCCAAACTTACGGCAAGCAACAGCTTTGCCTCACCCGATGGCCTCTGGTTTAGCAGAGCCACTGGCATCTGCTGGATCCAGACCGACGACGGCGCCATGACCGACACCTCCAACTGCATGCTGCTGGCAGCCATCCCCGGTCGGGTGGGAGATGGTGGCAAGCTGACCGTCGAAAACAAACTTAAAGACCAGACGGCCAAGCAAGACACGTTCATCGGCGCAACCCTTGGAGAAGCCCGCCTCAAGCGATTCCTAGTCGCACCATTTGGAGCAGAAGTCACGGGAATCTGCGAGACACCAGATGGCAAGGCTCTCTTTGTCAACATCCAGCACCCAGGCGAGGCGACCAATGCCAAGGATCTGATGGACAACAACCTGCAGAGTCGTTGGCCTGGCAACCGGGGTTACGGCAAGCCGGGACGTCCCCGATCCGCCACCATCGTCATCACCCGCGAAGACGGTGGCGTAATCGGACTCTAGTCACAGTCAGCTATTCACCCCAAAGAAAAAGGGGAGATCCTACGATCTCCCCTTTTTTATCTTGGTCAGACGAAGGTGGGGTTTCTCTGGCCTAAGCTTTGAGATGCTTGCCAAACCACGCAACACAACGCTTCCAGCCGTCCTCAGCGGCTTCTTTACGGTAGCTGGGCCGGTAATCTGCGTGGAAGGCATGAGGCGTGTCGGGATACAAAATGATGTCCGAGGCGGCCGAGGCTGAGCCGCCAAAAGACAGCTTGGTCTTCATCTCCTCGACATCGCTGTTGGGAATGCCACTGTCAGCAGCGCCGTAGAGCCCCAGAACCGGCGCGTTCAGTTTCTCGGCGACATCGACGGGATGAAATGGGTTGGCCTCGTTCACCGTGGTACGAATACGGCCATACCAGGCCACACCGGCCTTCAGATCCTTGAACGCAGCAGAGGCCAGCCAGACAATGCGCCCGCCCCAACAAAAGCCAGTGATGCCCATCTTGCCCTTCACGCCCCCGTGGGACGCCGCATAGGCCATGGTCGCCTCGACATCGCCCAAGACCTGCTTGTCGGTGGCCTTGCTGACAATCTTCTCGAAGATCTCTGGAATGCCACTCATCTTGCTGGGGTCACCCTGGCGATGGAAACACTCAGGCGCAATGGCCAGGTAGCCCTGCTTGGCAAAACGACGGCAGACATCTTTGATGTGCTCATGTACCCCAAAGATTTCGTGCAAGACCACGACTGTAGCCAGACCAGACTTGCCGGCGGGCTTGGCCATGTAGGCGGGGATGTTGCCGTTGGAGGTCGGCACCTGGACCATTGCAGCATCCAAGCCGTTGGTGTCGGTGGTGATGGTCTGCGCCTGCAGGGCCCCGGTGGGCGCCACTGCGGCGGCAAAACCAGCGAGGGCAGACGCCTGAAGGAATCCACGACGGCTCCCGGGCAAAAGGGCAGGATTCACTGGGGTGAGCGAATCAATCTCTTGTTCAACAGCAGC
>CALMJH010000021.1 GCA_937864175.1 uncultured Burkholderiales bacterium | reverse complement strand
CAGGGCGAGACCTCCGGCACGGTTCTCACCATGAGCCTTCACATCCCCCTGGGAGACCGCCAGACCGGAGGGTTTGCGGTGCAAAACCAACGCAGCCAAGGGACGGACTCTGGGAGCACCAGCCTTCAGGCCAGCTTTCAACACCGACCGTCCTCTGACTACGGAAGCTTTGTGGACCTGACTCAGCGAACAGCCCAGACCCGCCAACAGTCCCTGACCCTTCGACAAGAGGAGTCGTTTGGCAGCTTCAACCTCTCTGCTCAGCAGGCCGACGACCAAGCCACACGACTCGATGGGCAGATTGCCAGTCGTCTCTGGATCACGCCAATGGGATTTCGTCTGGGTCGGCTATCGGATTCAAACCTGGTCATTCACTCCACCGGCCTGGAGCGGGCCACCATGGTGGAGAACCACAGGCGAACGGCCCAAGCCAATGAACAGGGAGATGTCTGGTTTCCCAATGCACCGAGCTGGTCAAACACGGACTATCGCATCCAGGCCAAGTCTCTGCCCTTTTTTATCGATTGGCGCGGTGGTCAGACTAGCCTTGCCACGACCAAGCGCAGGGCCTATCGCGTCGATCACCGTGGCCTCTGGCAGATGCAACTCACCACCCGTCTGGACTGGCCAACTGATCGGCTCCGACAGATTCAATCCGTCAACAGTCGAGAGGGCCGCAGCATCCCCTTTAACCAAGATGGCTACCTCGACTTTCATGCGCCAGCAGACTTGCCCCTACGCGTTCAACTGGCCTCTGGGGTGGGCTGGCTCTGCGGCGAGGCCCACCAGCGCCCAAGCAGCACGGGGGAGCTGCTGCTCGGCTGCCGACCAGAGAAAAGTGATTCCCAGAACCCAGCCGGTCCCAGGGGCCGGCCGGCAGTCCTAGAGGCCCAGACTACCGAGCCGCTCCCATCATCTGGTTAGGCAGCCAGAGTGCCAACTCAGGTACCACAGACAGCAGAACCATTGAGGCCAGCATGATGTAGACAAAGGGCATAGACCCCAGCAGGATGTCTTTCAGAGAAACGTTGGGCACGACCCCCTTCAAGACATAGAGGTTCAAGCCCACCGGGGGAGTAATCAGGCCAATCTCCATGTTGATGGTCAAAATAACTGCGAACCAGATCAGATCGAAGTTGTTGGCTTCGAGCACGGGCGTCAGGATGGGCATCACCATCAAGATGATCGCAACAGGGGGCAGAAACATGCCAGCCACCAGCAAAAAGACGTTGATGGCCCCCATCAAGACCCAGCGGTTTAGGCCAAGGTCCACCAGCCACTGGGCCGCGCTTTGAGTGACATAGAGCAGCGACATCATGTAGGAGAAGACAGCTGCCGCCGCGATGATCATTAGGATCATGGTCGACTCGCGCACCGTCTCGCTAAAAATCTTCCACTGATCCTGTCGCGTGCGCGCCTTGTAGATCACGACAATAAGGGCCAGGGCTAAGGCTGCGGAAATGGCTGCCACCTCGGACGGTGTCGCGATGCCACCGTACATCGAGTAGGCGATCATGATGACAATCAGAATGAAGGGCGCGACTCTCCAGAGGCCCTCCATCTTCTCGGCAAAGGTATAAGTCACCGTCTGGTGAAGCTCGTTAGCGCTAGCCGCGCCAGACTGAGCCCGCCGCTCTGCCACCAGGCTGACCAGCCAGGCATAGACAGCAAACAAAATCACCAACAAGACACCCGGAACAACTCCGGCCAAAAACAGGCGGCCAATCGAGGTCTCCGTCGAGATGCCATAAAGAATCATGGTGATCGAGGGCGGGATCAGGATGCCCAGGGTTCCACCCGCACAGACCGAGCCAGTAGCCAGCCGGACGGGAATCCCCCGGCGAATCATCTCTGGTACGCCGGCCTTGCCAATGGCAGCAGCCGTGGCGGGACTCGAACCACTAATGGCGCTAAAAAGACCGCAGGCCAGAATATTGGCAATGACCAGGCCGCCGGGCAGTCGAGCAAGCCAGCGATGCAGCGACTCATAGATGTCACGGCCCGCATTGGTGCCCCCAATGGCGGCCCCCAGCAAAATAAACAGCGGGATGGTGAGCAAGGCAAACGAGGCCAGTTCATCCATCATGACAATCGGAATGTTCGCCAGTGGCGCAGTCCCCTGGAATGTCACCAAAAAGCCCACCGAGACCAGCGTGAGGCCCCAGGCGATCGGTAGCCCAGAGAACAAGACCAGCATGGTGACCACGAGGATCCACCCACCAATTTGAAGTTCGGTCATGCCGATACCTCCGCACGCGCAATGGGGGTCTGCAGCAGGCGTCCGAGTTCAGCAACGTACTGGGCAGCCGTGAGTCCAAGCCCAATGGGCATAGTGGCAAACAGGGGCCACTTCAAGGGCGCCCAGATGCTCTCAGTCCTCTCGGATTTGTGAAAGGCATGGAGGGTTAAATCCAGGCCCTTGACAGCCAGGAATGTGACCACTCCAAACCCAACGACGATGGTGACGAGCTGAAGGGCTCTGGCCGCCTTGGGGGACATGTAGGTGGCAAAGAGGTCGACACCGACATGGCCATTGGTTTTCAGGGTGTAGGGACAGGCTAGAAAGAGCGAGCAGACCATCATGAAGATGCCGAACTCAAGCTCCCAAGAGGTGGAGTAGCCCATGGATCGGTAGGCCACCATCCAGCAGATGACCCCGACCGCAACAAACAACATGGCGCTGGCGATCACGGCTAGAAGGTCACAGACCCGGTCCATCCATGCGATGTACGCAGACATTTGATTTCTCGTTTTTATTTGAAGGGGGCATCGATTTGATTCGACGCCCCCCGTTGACGAATGACTGCAGGTCCCGTTACTTCTTTGCAGAGGCCGCCTTCAAGAGCTCATCCATCAGGCCCTTGGCCGCTGGGGAGATCTTGGCAAACTCGGGATAGGCTGTCTTCTTGGCCAATGCAATCCAGGCGTCAAACTCAGCCTTGGTCATCTCGCGAGAGGTGCCACCGGCCTTCTTGTAGGCCTCAGCCATCTTGTCGGTCGCTTCACGCTGACCAGTCAAGAAGAAGGCATCTGACTTGTCTGCTGCGACCTGAAAGATCTCTTTCTGCTTGGGCGTCAGCTTGTCCCAGGCCTGCTTGGACATCACCAGGGGCTGGAGCAGCATCCAGAGTGCGCTGTCGCCACCCACCGTTGCATGCTTGGTCTGCTCATATAGACGCATTGAGACGAAGGTCTCGGCCGAGGTGAGCGTGCCACTGAGGACGCCCGACTGCAGGCCCGAGTAGATTTCGGACGAGGCCATCGCCGTCACCGAGGCACCTGCAGCCTTCAGCATCGACTCGAAGGTGGGGTCGGCAGCCCGGAGCTTCTGCCCAGCCACGGTGTCGGGACCACCCACGGGTTTGTCTTTGGTGGCGAAGCCCCCTGGGGTCCACCACCAGGTAATGATGCGAAAGCCATTTTTCTCGGCCAGCGCCTGGAGTTTGTTGTAGTAGCCGGTCTTCTTTAGACCCATGGCAAAGTCGAGGTTGGGAATGGTGCCCGGCAGAATCACAGCCGAGAACTCTGGGGCCTTGCCCACGGCGTAAGACATGGGAAAGATGGCCATCTCAAGGGTGCCGTTTTGCAAGGCATCGAGCTGCGCTACGGGCTTGATGCCCAATGACTGGGAGGGATAGATCCGGAACTTGATACTGGGATCTGCCTTTTCAACCTCTTTCACAAAAAGGCGTGCAGCCAGATCTCGGCCGTCTGAGTTGGCCTTCCACTGGTGAGAAATTTTGATTTCCATGGCCTGGGCCACCGAGGCCGACAGTCCCATGGCTGCAGCCAGACCAGCAATCGCCAGGGGCCGGCCGATGGATTTAAACAGAGGCTTCATGTATGTCTCCTTGATAATCGAAAGGCCAGGTTTTGGCTCAGCAAACATCATGGAGTGCCGGGGAAAATGTCGCATCGGGGAAATCCCCCGAATCGCAGGCCCGCCGCTCGCGGGATTAACCCCTGCCTACAAACGGCATGTTGGTGGCCATGATGGTCATGAACTGAATGTTGGCGACCAAGGGCAACCGCGCCATCTGAACGACTGCGTCGGCCACATGCGGCATGGGCATAAGGGGTTCGGCCTTGCGGCTGCCATCAGCCTGCAAAGCGCCCGCCCCAAATCCGGTCGTCATCTCCGAGGCCGCATTTCCAATATCGATCTGCCCGCAGGCAATCGAAAAGGGCCTGCCGTCTAAAGACAACTGTTTGGTGAGTCCGGTGATGGCATGTTTGGTGGTGGTGTAGGCGACCGAGAGTGGTCGCGGAGCATGGGCCGAGATTGATCCGTTGTTGATGATTCGGCCACCCTGTGGGTCCTGCTGTCGCATCTGACGGAAGGCTGCCCGCGCACAGAGAAACGCACCGGTCAGATTAATGTCCACAGCCTGGCGCCACTGATCCACTGACATCTCATCGATGAGGGCCCCGGGCGGGAAGATGCCTGCATTGTTAAAAAGCAGGTCCAGGCGGCCATAGGCCTGACGAATCTGCTCGAACAAGCCGTCCACCTGGTCCTCACGGGCCACGTCACAACTCAGGGCACGGCCCCTTGGATGGCCGGTAAGGGTCTCGTGCAGAGGGTCAATTCGTCGGCCAACAGCCACCACGGTCCAGCCGTCGGCCAACAAGGCCCGGGCCGCTGCCCGCCCAATGCCGCTGCCGGCCCCGGTGACCAGGGCAATGCCGCGCGAAGTGTGGTTTGGGTTGTTCGTCATGTTCGTGTCGCCTGTCTTGTTCGCCATATTCGATTGAGTCTTTGCCGTGCAAGTTAATGGGTAAAGTGGAGGCCCTGAAGACCTGTCTGCGTTGAGGATCCTGCCATGACCACCGAAAAAGATCTCTGCGTGTTTTACCTGCATGGGTTTAAAAGCTCACCGGCCTCGACCAAGGCCCAGTTCATCGGTCAGTCACTCCAGGCCTTGGGTTGTGCCTATGAGTGTCCGGCCTTGGACATCAGCCCCCTGGTGGCTCTCGACCAGATCGAGACGCTGCTGGACGAGCGACTGGCCCAGGGACTCCGCCCTAGACTGATTGGTAGCTCGCTGGGCGGTTTTTATGCGACCTGGATCATGGAGCAGCATCCCCATCGTCAGCAGATGAGGGCCGCACTGCTCAACCCAGCCTGCTGGCCAAGCCGCGATTTGGCCAGCCAGGTGGGCCAACACAAGGCCTGGCACTCGCAGGAGTTGCTGGCCTTTCGACAGGCCTACCTGCAAGACCTCAAGGCCATGGAAGTGGGTCTCACCGACCCCCAACGCTACCTCGTCGTCGCCGCCCAGGGTGACGAGTTGCTGGACTGGCGAGAGATGGTGGCCCGCTACCCGGGTGCCCAGCACTTGGTGATTCCCGGCTCCGACCATGGCCTGTCAGACTTTGAGTCCCATTGGCCGATGGTTCGGGACTTCTTGCTTAAGGCCTAGGGTCTTGTCGGATGAGGATCGTCTGCTGTAGGCCATCGGACCCGTCGCAACAGCACCAGGCCGCCTAGAAAAAAAAGGCCTGTTAGTCCAATGGCCAGGCGGTGGTTGTTGTCACTCAACCAGGTCACCAGACCATAGGCCAGGGGTCCCAGCACCGAAGCCCCGTTGACAGCCACACCCCAATAGCCAAACGCCTCGGCCTGCTGGTCAGCGGGCGCTAGGCTAGCCACCGCTGCTCGCGCGCCACTCTGAGAGGCGCCCATGGCGAGCCCCGCCAGGTGGGCCGCCACCCAGAACCAGGCCTCGGTCTGGCCAAGGCCTGCGGTGGCCACCATCCCCAGCCAGAGAACGAGAGCCCAAAACAGACTCGGACCATGGCCCAGCCGATCCTGCAGCAGACCAAACAGTGCTGCGCCAAGACTGGCCGCAAGGTTCACCACCAGAATCAAGACCACCGTCTTGTCCATCCCGAAGCCCATCACCTGCTGGGCGTAGATGGCCGCCAGCGCAATCACCGTGGCCACTCCCGCCTGGTAGACCAGCACGCACCAGAGGAATTGACGCAGGCCCAGCCCAGTCGGTTGCGCCTGCATCTGCTGCCAGCCACCCAGCAGTCGTCCCCAGGCTCCTCGCCAGTTGACGCCCGTAGGTGGCGCCCGCTCTTTCAACCGCGAAATCGCCCAGAGGCCCACCACCATGAAGATCAGAGCTGTTGCAGCGAGGCTGCCCGCAACCCGCTGCTGGTCAGTCAGCGGCATGCCGAGCCACCGCCCCCCCTGAAGAAACCAGGCAAGCGACAGCACCAAACTCACCAAGCCGCCCAGGTATCCCCAGGCCCAGCCAAAGCCCGAGAGCCGCCCCGTCTGTCTGGGGCTTGCGAGCTCGGACAGAAACCCAGCGGCCAGATCCTGATGGCTGGCGTAGGCCAGATTGGAGATCACCAGCAGGACGGCGGCCAGCCAGAGGTCGCCGGGGCCGACCAATGACAGCCCAAGCGTAGCCAGTGCGCAGACGACAGTGGCCCATGCCAGCAGTCGACGCTTGCAGGCATGGGCATCGGCATAGGCACCGAGCCAGGGCGCCAGGACCATCACCAGCAGGTAGCTCACGGCGAGGATGGCCGTCCAGACCAGTGTCGCCTCGGGCTGGTTGGCCATGACCACCGAGACGAAATAGGCATTGAAGATCGCCGTCAGGACCACCGTGGTGTAGCCCGAATTTGCAAAATCCAGACTGGCCCAGGCGATGCGTTCACCCCGAGAAATGGCTTGGCGCGGCGAATCCAAATCAGGCACACTTGAGCCCGGTTCCACTGAGATGCCCTCCAGTTATAAGCCTGAGACGGTAACTCCACTATGACAACAAAACTCTACATTCGCACCTTCGGGTGCCAGATGAACGAATACGACTCGGCCAAGATGGCCGACGTGCTGGGCCAGGTCCAGGCCGTTGAGCCCACAGACAAGGTCGAGGAGGCCGATGTCATTTTGTTCAACACCTGCTCCATCCGCGAGAAGGCCCAGGAGAAAGTCTTCTCAGACCTTGGTCGGGCCAAGGAACTCAAAAAGACAAAGCCCGGCCTGATCATCGGAGTGGGTGGCTGCGTAGCCAGCCAGGAGGGTGAGGCAATTGTCAAACGTGCACCCTATGTCGATGTCGTCTTCGGCCCCCAGACACTTCACCGACTGCCAGACCTCATCAAGGCCCGCCAGTCCTCTGGAAAGCCGCAGGTCGATATTCGGTTTCCAGAAATCGAGAAATTTGACCACCTCCCACCAGCCCGCGTGGAAGGACCCACCGCCTTCGTCTCCATCATGGAGGGCTGTAGCAAGTACTGCAGTTTCTGCGTGGTGCCCTATACCCGGGGCACCGAGATTTCGCGGCCAGCGGTTGATGTCTTGGCTGAAATCACCGACCTGGCCGACCGCGGCGTTCGAGAGGTCACCCTGCTTGGTCAGAATGTCAATGCCTTCTGGGATGCACAGACCAAGGTCGACTTTGCAGAGCTCCTGGGCCTGGTCTCTGAAATCGAGGGCATCGAGCGCATCCGCTTTACCACCTCCCATCCCAAAGAATTTACCCAGCGACTCATCGATGCCTTCGCCCAACTGCCCAAGCTTGCGAGCTATGTCCACCTGCCGGTTCAGAGCGGCAGCGATCGCATCTTGGCAGCTATGAAACGCGGCTACACCGCCCTGGAGTACAAGAGCATCGTTCGGCGGTTGCGTGCGGTGCGACCCGACCTCTCTCTGTCGACCGACTTCATCGTGGGCTTTCCGGGCGAGACTGAGTCAGACTTCGAGGCCAGTCTTCGCCTGATCGAGGACTGCCAGTTCGATTCGGCCTACTCCTTTGTCTTTAGCCCACGCCCGGGAACGCCCGCCGCAGACCTTGTGGACGAGACCCCAGCAGAGGTCAAGCTTCGGCGACTGCAGACCCTCCAGGCGCTTATCGAAGCCAAGGGAGATGGCTACGCCAAGCGTCTGCTGGGGCAAGACGAGCCAGTGCTGGTAGAGGGCCGTGCACGCAAGAATCCAGCCGAACTCATGGGCCGGACCAGCAGCAACCGCGTCGTGAACTTTGCCGGCCCTGCAGAAGCCATTGGGCAGATTCGCCTGGTGCGGATCACCCAGACCAATCCCCATACCCTGCGCGGCGAGATGGTGAACTAGCCATGGCACGCCAGAAAACCAGTCCCGCCAAAAAGCGTCTCAGCCTGCTCGACGGAGACAACCACGGCCTGGCCAATCTCTGCGGCCCCCTTGAGCAGAACCTGCGGGCTGTAGAGACGAGCCTTGATGTCGCCATTCGACGGCGTGGCAGCCTCTTTGAGATCTCCGGCCTGGCAGACCCCGTGGAGTTGGCCTCTCAACTCCTCACACAACTCGCCCAGAAGGCCAAACTGGCCAAGTCCCCCGTGAGCCTAGACGATGTCCAGTTGGCAGTGGTCGAGCGTGAGCACGAGGAGACCGCGACCTCCATCGACCTGCAGACCCGGCGCAAAGACCTCCGCGGACGTACCCCCACTCAGCGTGACTACCTGAAAGCCATCGCCGAGCACGACATATCGTTCGGCATCGGGCCCGCTGGAACGGGCAAGACTTACCTGGCTGTCGCCTGCGCGGTGGACGCCTTGGAGCGAGACCTGGTCTCTCGGATTGTTCTCACCCGTCCGGCTGTCGAGGCAGGCGAGCGCCTGGGATTTCTACCCGGAGACCTCTCCCAGAAGGTCGACCCCTACCTGCGACCGCTCTACGACGCGCTCTACGACCTCATGGGGGCCGAGCGGGCGGCACGCCTCTTTGAACGCCAGGTCATCGAGGTAGCACCCCTGGCCTACATGCGGGGGCGGACCCTCAACCATGCCTTCGTTATTCTGGATGAGGCCCAGAACACCACCGCCGAGCAGATGAAGATGTTTCTTACCCGCATTGGTTTTGGCAGCAAGGCGGTCATTACCGGTGACCCCTCCCAGATTGACCTGCCTAAACATCAGGCCAGTGGGCTCTTGCAGGCAGTCGCAATTCTGACCGATGTGCGTGGTATCGGTTTTACCCAGTTCAGCAGTGCGGATGTGGTTCGCCACCCCCTGGTCGCCCGCATTGTCGAGGCCTATGAGCGCGCGGAAGGCCATGGCCAATCCACGTAGGCCCAGCCCACCGCCCTTGAGCCTTGGGCTGCAAGTGGGCCCGGGGCTTGCAGCCTGCTGTCCAGACGGACAATGGCCCATCAGCCGACCCCGGCTGCGTCGGCTCATACTGGCCAGCCTCGATGCCAGGACCACCTCGGCCCAGATCACCTTGCGACTGGTTGGCCAGGCAGAAGGCCGCCAGCTAAACCGCGAGTTTCGAGCCAAAGACTACGCCACCAACATCCTCACCTTTGACTACAGCGGACCACCCGATTTGGCAGCCGACTTGGTCATCTGCCTGCCGATCGTCCAAAAGGAAGCCCGGGCCCAGAGAAAGACGCTCGAGGCACACCTCTTGCACCTCGTGGTTCACGGCATCTTGCATGCCTGCGGGCTTGACCACGAGTCCGATGACGAGGCCGATGCCATGGAGGCCCTTGAGGCGAGAATCCTGGCGCGGTTTCGAATTGCAGACCCTTATGGCACACTAGGGGCCTCTTAACTCTGCATGCAACCGCATGAACGAGCCAGACCCTAGGCCCTCGGGCCTGAGTCAAATCCTCAAAAAACTGGTGGGCCGTTTCACCAGCCAGGCCGACGACAAAGAAGAGTTGCTCGAACAGCTCCGCGAGGCCCAAGCCCAGGAAGTCATCGACGCCGATGCCGTCTCCATGATGGAGGGGGTGCTGCAGGTGGCTGACCTACAAGTCCGCGACCTCATGGTCCCCAGGGCCCAGATGGACTTGGTCGACATCAACGACCCCCTAGACGAGATCGTTCGGTTTGTCATCGACAAAGCCCACAGCCGCTTCCCAGTCATGGACGGCAAAAAGGACAACATCATTGGGGTTCTGCTGGCCAAAGACCTGCTTCGTGTGTTGTCCGAAGCCTCCCAGGACCTTCGTGGGCTTTTGCGGCCTGCTGTCTTCGTGCCCGAGAGCAAGCGGCTGAACATTTTGCTGCGTGACTTTCGACTCAACCGCAACCACCTGGCCATGGTCGTCGACGAGTACGGCGGTGTGGCCGGCCTGATCACCATCGAAGACGTCCTGGAACAGATCGTCGGCGACATCGAGGACGAACACGACTACGACGAAGACGAGGACAACATCGTGGCTCTGCCTCATGAGCCTGGCCGTTTCCGTGTCAAGGCCCTCACCACCCTTGAGCAATTTAATGAGGCCTTTGATGGGGCCCTGAACGACGACCAGGTCGACACCATCGGCGGCTATGTCACGGACCACCTCGGACGTGTTCCACACAAGGGCGAGACGCTGACACTCGACGGTTTTGAATTTGAGATCCAACGGGCAGACGCCCGGACGGTCCAGATGCTGCTAGTCAAACGACTGCCAACAGACGAGACCAGCCCCGACAAGCCCTCGGACGATGCCGGCCTGGCTGCATAGCCTGCTGGTTCTGTTTTTTCTTGGCCTGCTGATTCACCTCTGGCAGCGCGAGGAGCGGTCGGCCCACTGGCTGGCTGCCGGGTTGCTCTGGATTGCCAGCCTCTACAGTGTTCACTGGATCTACATCAGCCTGCACGACTACGGTCACATGGCTGCGCCCATTGCAGCCCTTGCAACCGGCCTGCTGGGCACCTACCTGGCTGCCTATGGCTGGCTAGCCGCCTGGATGATGAGGCGCTGGCTCTTGACTCCGCCGGACAGCGGCATCGGCCTGAGGTGGCTCGGCCCCTGGGCCCTGGCTGCCATCATCACCCTGCTGGAATGGCTTCGAGGCACCCTCTTGACCGGCTTTCCCTGGGCCAACTGGGGCTACCAACAGGTGGACAGCTGGCTGTCGGGGTTTGCGCCCGTCTTGGGAGTCTATGGGGTGGTCTTCGTGAC
>CALMJH010000020.1 GCA_937864175.1 uncultured Burkholderiales bacterium | reverse complement strand
GTGGCCAGGGATAACATCGTTGCAACCCAGTTTCATCCAGAAAAGAGTGCAGACAGCGGCCTTCGGCTGCTTGAAAACTTCTTAAACTGGAAGCCTTAACTCCACAACGACCATGTCTCTACTCCTCATTCCCGCCATCGACCTGAAAGACGGTCAGTGTGTTCGGCTGCGTCAGGGCGACCTCAACGACGCCACTGTGTTCTCGGGCAACCCCGGCGAGCAGGCTGCCCATTGGGTAGCCAAGGGCGCACGCCGTCTGCACATCGTCGACCTCAATGGCGCGGTGGCTGGCAAGCCCAAAAACGAGGCCGCCATCAAGGCCATCATCCAGTCGGCTGGCCCCGAGGTGCCCGTCCAGGTGGGCGGTGGCATTCGTGACCTCGACACCATCGAGCGTTTCTTAGACGACGGTGCAAGCTTTGTGGTCATTGGGACAGCGGCGGTTAAAAACCCTGGGCTGCTGAAAGATGCCTGTGCAGCCTTTCCTGGTCAGATCATCGTGTCCATCGATGCAAAAGACGGAAAAGTGGCTACCGACGGCTGGAGCAAGCTCTCCGGCCACGAGGTCATCGACCTGGCCCAGAAGTTTGAAGACGACGGGGTCAGTGCAGTGCTCTACACCGACATTGGCCGTGACGGCATGATGACCGGCGTCAATCTCGAGGCCACTGTTCGACTTGCCCGGTCGGTCAGTATTCCTATCATTGCCTCGGGCGGCATTGCAGGCCTAAAAGACATCCAAGACCTCTGCGCCGTCGAGTCCGAAGGCGTCATGGGCGCCATTCTGGGTCGGGCCCTCTACGAGGGCAAGCTCGACCTCGACCAGGCCCAGGCCACTGCCGACGGCCGCGACGCGCGTCGCAAGGCCTAAGGCAGTCCCCATGCTGGCCAAGCGCATCATTCCCTGCCTCGATGTCGACGCAGGCCGAGTGGTGAAGGGCACCAACTTTGTTGCGCTTAAAGATGCCGGTGACCCGGTCGAGGTGGCCCGACGTTACAACGACCAGGGGGCAGACGAACTCACCTTTCTGGACATCACAGCCTCTAGTGACGCCCGAGGCCTCATCCTGCCCATGATCGAGGCGGTGGCCAACCAGGTCTTCATTCCGCTCACGGTGGGGGGAGGAGTCAGAGCCGTTGAGGACGTGCGGCGCCTGCTCAATGCCGGGGCCGACAAGGTCAGCATCAACACGGCTGCTGTCCAAGACCCCCAGTTGGTCAGGGCTGCGAGCGACAAGTTCGGCGCCCAGGCCATTGTGGTGGCCATCGATGCCAAACAAGACACGCCGGGCCCCAAAGGCGAGCCGCGCTGGCAGGTCTACACCCATGGGGGCCGTCAGGCCACTGGCCTTGACGCGGTGGCCTGGGCCCAAAACATGCAGGCCATGGGAGCCGGCGAGATTCTGCTCACCAGCATGGACCGTGATGGCACCAAGTCGGGCTTCGACCTGGGCCTCACCCGGGCCGTCTCCAGTGCCGTTCAGATTCCTGTCATTGCCTCTGGTGGAGTGGGCTCGCTTCAAGACCTCGTCGATGGTGTGACCGAGGGCCAGGCCGATGCGGTCTTGGCCGCCAGCATTTTTCATTTTGGCCAGCACACGGTCCAAGAGGCCAAGCAATACCTGCAGCAAAGGGGAGTCTGTGTCCGCCTGGCTTGATCACATCAAATTCGACGACCAAGGCCTGGTCGCGGCGGTCGCCCAAGACGCGGCCTCGGGTCGGGTCCTGATGGTCGCCTTCATGAACCGCCAGGCTCTGGAGGAGACCGTCCAGACCGGCTGGGCCACCTACTTCTCGCGTTCCCGCCAGCGCCTCTGGCGCAAGGGCGAGGAGTCGGGCCACCGTCAGCGCGTTGGGGAAGTTCGTCTCGACTGCGATGGCGATGTGGTCTTGCTTCAGATTCACCAAGAGGGTGGCATTGCCTGTCACACTGGGCGGGCTTCTTGTTTCTACTCGGTCCTCCAAGAGGGTCAGTGGATCGCAGTCGACCCTGTTCTCAAAGACCCGGAGGCCATCTATGGCAAGTGACATCCTCGCCCGACTCGCTCAGGTGGTGGCGGCCCGAGAGGCTGGCGACCCCAACCAGAGTTATGTCGCACGTCTACTGGCCAAGGCCCCCGATGCGGCCCTCAAAAAAATTGGTGAAGAAGCGACCGAGGTGGTCATGGCTGCCAAAGACCTTGACGCCCTGGGCCCGTCCTCCGCCGATGCCGACCGGCTTGCTGCCCAGCAGCGGCTGGTGGGCGAGATGGCTGACCTCTGGTTTCACAGCCTGGTGGCCCTCCACCAAGCCGGTCTGCAGCCCGCCCAGGTCTTGGCGGAACTCGAGCGGCGTGAGGGACTCTCAGGCCTAGACGAAAAAGCAGCACGCAAAGCACAGGAGCGCGGCGCATGAATTGCCTGTTCTGCAGAATCATCAAAGGCGAGATTCCCTCTAAAAAGGTCTACGAAGACCAAGACCTCTTGGTCTTTCATGACATTGCCCCCAAGGCCCCACTGCACCTGCTCGTGATCCCCAAAGAGCACATCGAGTCCATGCAAGACCTTGAAGACCGGCATATCGAGGTGATGGGCAAGATGATGGTCCTGGCCCGGCAGCTCGCCCGAGATCATGGTTCTCCCGAAGGCTTTCGGACGGTGGTTAACACTGGCAAGGTGGGCAGGCAGGAGGTGTATCATCTGCACATGCATCTGCTGGGCGGTCCCACACCGCTCGGGGCCTCGGCCGCCTTTTAAACCTCACTCAATTACGGAGCAAGACACATGGGTTCGTTCAGCGTTTGGCACTGGTTGATCGTCCTCCTCATCATCCTTCTGGTCTTTGGCACCAAGAAACTGCGCAACCTGGGCTCCGACCTTGGTGGTGCGGTCAAAGGTTTTAAAGACGGCATGAAAGAGGGCGCTGGCTCCGCCGAGGACAAAGCCGCCGAGACCACCACGGCCAAGGTCGACACCAAGACCATCGATGTCGAGGCCAAAGACAAGACTGGCGGCAGCCACTAAGTCCCGCTAGCCGCACGGACCGCGGAACGAGTTCACCGCCGTGTTAGACATTGGCTTTTCCGAACTCGTCCTCATCGCGGGGGTGGGTCTGGTGGTGCTGGGCCCCAAGCGACTGCCGGTCGTCACTCGCACCATCGGCGCCCTGCTGGGCAAGGCCCAGCGCTATGTGGCCGATGTCAAAAACGACATCCAACGCCAGATGGACGTCGAAGAACTCCGCAAGATGCAGAAGTCGGTCAACGACCTGGGCCAAGAAATCCAGACCGGCGTCAACAGCGTTGAGCAAGAACTCCAGGGGGTTACCGGCGGTATTGGCCAGGGGCTGGGCAACTTCGAGGGCAGCGATGCAGATTTTGCGTCGGTCTACGACAAGAAGTCTGGCTACTATCTGGGGGCCCCTGACCGCAGCTGGACCCGCGAACAAGACGACGAGCGCGTCCGTGACCGCATCAAGAGCCGCATGCGCAAACGCTACCTCACCAAACGACCACGCTACGACTGACCATGAGCAAAGAAGACAACGGCGGCGGCCTGGCTGAAGAAGGCTTCATAACCCACCTGGTCGAGCTACGAGATCGGCTGATCCGCGCAACCCTGGCGGTCCTGGTGGTCTTCTTAGCCCTGGTCTACTGGGCCCCTCAGATCTACACCATCTTTGCCAACCCCCTGATCCAGGCCCTTCCCCAGGGCTCTAGCATGATCGCCACCGATGTCACGGCGCCATTTTTCGTGCCCATGAAGGTCACCATGATGGTGGCCTTTGTGCTGGCCCTGCCCTATGTGCTCTACCAGGCTTGGGCCTTCATTGCGCCGGGCCTCTACACCCACGAAAAAAAGCTGGCCCTGCCCATCGTGGCCTCTAGCTTCATCCTCTTTCTGGTGGGCATGGCCTTTGCTTACTTCTTGGTCTTTCCTGCGGTCTTCGGGTTTGTCGCGGCCTACACGCCGGCTGGTGTCCAGATGGCCACCGACGTCGACAAATACCTCAGCTTTGCCCTCAGCATGTTCTTGGTCTTTGGCCTGTCCTTCGAGACGCCGGTCGTCCAGATGGTCCTGGTCCGCATGGGTGTGGTCACCCTCAAGCGCATGGTCGACTTTCGGCCCTACTTCATTGTGGCGGCCTTTGTGGTGGCGGCCATCGTCACCCCACCTGACGTGGTCAGCCAGCTGCTGCTGGCCATTCCACTCTGCCTGCTGTATCAGCTGGGCCTCTTCATGGCCAAGTGGATCACCCCCAGAGAAAAACTCGCCGAGCAAGAGGCCGAGGCGGCCGCCAACGCCGACTAAGGGTTGGTCCGCCGCGCGTGCCGCTGAAGCCCTCTAACGCCGAGGTGTTCGAGCCGCAGGCCGCTCGGCCACCGTCACCAAGACCTGTGTCTTGCGACCGTCTCGAATGAGGCTCAGCGTAGCCTGATTGCCAGGGCTCAGGGCCGCCACGTTCGACAGCAGCTCCGAGGTGTTGCGAATGGGCTTGGTGTTGACGGCGACTACTACATCGCCCACCTGCAGGCCCGCCTTGTCGGCAGGCCCCCCACGCTGCAGTCCCGCAATGATGCTGCCCTGCGTGTCGGGCAGCTTGAAGGTCTGGGCGATGTCTTCGTTCACATCCTGGGGCTCCACCCCAATAAACCCACGGCTCACCCGCCCGTTTTTGATCAGCCCCTCCATGACCAGGCGGGCCATGTCGGCCGAGATGGCAAAGCCAATGCCCATGCTGCCGCCGCTGCGGGAGTAGATGGCGGTGTTGATGCCCACCAGGTTGCCAAAGGCATCGACCAGTGCCCCACCCGAATTGCCCGGGTTGATGGCCGCATCAGTCTGGATGAAGTTCTCAAAGGTGTTGATGTTGAGCTGGGTGCGGCCCAGGGCGCTCACAATGCCTCGGGTGACGGTCAGGCCCACGCCAAAGGGATTGCCAATGGCCAAAACCGTGTCCCCCACCTGCAGCTCGCTGGGACGACCAAACTGAATAGCGGGCAGCTTGTCGAGCTTGATGCGCAGCAGGGCCAGGTCGGTCTCGGGGTCGGTGCCCACCACCCGGGCCTGGGCCTTGCGACCATCGGCCAGAGCCACCTCAATCTGGTCGGCCCCCTCAATGACATGGTGGTTGGTCAGGATCAGGCCCTGGGGGCTGACAATCACGCCCGAGCCAAGGCCGGCAGCCTCTTCGCCGTCTTCCCCTCGGGGCGTGGGGAATTGGTCCCCAAAAAACCTTCGAAACAAAGGGTCATTCAGAAACGGGTGGACCGGTTTTTTCTGTTTCTGGCTGGTAAAAATGTAGACCACCGAGGGCATGGCCCGGGCGGCCGCCTCGCGCAGGCTGCTGGCGGGCGGGGCGACAGTGCTCTGCAGCAGACTGGCCTGGCCGTTTTCGGCCTGCTCGAGCAAGACCGAGTCGGGTCCGATCAGGGCCGCCAAGCCAAAGGCGCCCCCCAGCCAATGAGGCTTCAGGGTGCTCACCACGAAAATCACAGCCAGCAGAAGGGTCGTGATCTGGGCAAACAAGAGCCATAACCTTTTGATCATGAACAGAATTATGTCAGGTTGCTAGCGTCAAAAGGGCCCGAGCGACTACAATAAAGGGCTTATTTGAACCTCAACGCGAAGGAGCGGACCCAATATGTCCGAGCAAGCTAGCGCAGGCAAGCCTCTGGGCCTTGCCTCAGAAATCACTGCCGGTGAATCCTTTTCAATGCCCAAAGGACCGGAGTCCGAGCGTCGTAATTGGATGATCGCCTGCGGCGGTGCGGCGACGGTGGCCGGTGCGGCAGTAGCAGTACCCTTTTTGGGTTCCATGGCCCCCTCCGAGAAGGCGCGCTCTGCCGGCGCCCCCGTCGAAGTCGACATCGGTGACATCCCAGTGGGCGGCGTCAAGATCGTCGAGTGGCGTGGCAAGCCCGTCTGGATCGTTCGTCGCACGGCCGACCAACTCGCCAGCCTCAAGGCTGTTGAGTCCCAACTGGCCGACCCCAATTCAAACCGCAAAGACGTGCCCATCCCCGATTACGCGAAAAACACCCATCGCTCGATCAAGCCCGAGGTCCTCGTCACGGTCGGCATTTGCACCCATCTGGGCTGCTCACCGGTGACCAAGTTCGAAAAAGGTGCGGCCTCTGGCGTCTCCAACGACTGGCAGGGCGGCTTCTTCTGCCCCTGCCATGGCTCCAGCTTTGACATGGCCGGCCGCGTCTACGCCAACAAGCCCGCCCCAGACAACCTAGAAGTCCCCCGTCACATGTATCTCTCCGACACCCGACTGGTCATTGGTAAAGACCAAAAGGGTGAGGCTTAATTTTCTGAAAGAGGCACTTCGCAATGGCAGCTGAAAAAGTCGTGCAAGCAACGGGCCTGTTGGGCTGGGTCGACCGTCGATTCCCCCTCATCTCGCTCTACAAGGCGCACCTCTCCGAGTACTACGCGCCTAAAAACTTCAACTGGCTCTATTTCTTTGGAAGCCTGGCCATGCTCGTGCTGGTCATCCAGATCGTCACCGGCATCTTCCTGGTCATGCACTACAAGCCCGATGCCTCGCTGAACGCGGCCGGCATTCCGGTGGCCTTTGCCAGTGTGGAGTACATCATGCGCGAGGTGCCCCTGGGCTGGGTCATTCGTTACATGCACTCCACCGGTGCCTCGGCCTTCTTCGTGGTGGTCTTCCTGCACATGTTCCGCGGTCTCATCTACGGCTCCTACCGCGAGCCCCGTGAACTTATTTGGATCTTCGGCTGCCTCATCTTCTTGTGCCTCATGGCCGAGGCCTTCATGGGCTACCTGCTGCCCTGGGGCCAAATGTCGTACTGGGGTGCACAGGTCATCGTGAACCTCTTTGCCGCGGTCCCCATCATTGGGCCTGACCTCTCGGTCTGGATTCGTGGCGACTTCGTTGTCGGTGACGCCACCCTCAACCGGTTCTTTGCCTTCCACGTCATTGCCCTGCCGCTGGTTATCGTAGGGCTGGTCGCGGCCCACATCATCGCCTTGCACGAGGTGGGCTCCAACAACCCCGATGGCGTTGAGATCAAGGCCAAGAAAGATGCCAACGGCATTCCGCTCGATGGCATCCCCTTCCACCCCTACTACTCGGTCCACGACATCATGGGTGTGGCGGGCTTTGCCGTTATTTTCTTCGCGGTGGTCTTCTTCGCCCCCGAGCTGGGCGGCTATTTCCTGGAGTACAACAACTTCATTCCGGCCGACCCACTGGTTACCCCGTCGCACATTGCGCCGGTCTGGTACTTCACGCCCTACTACTCCATGCTCCGGGCTACGACAGACGTCTTCACCTGGGTCTTGGTGGCCTCTGCTGGCCTGGGCGCCCTGGCCTTCCTGCGCAACACCACGGGCCTTCTGAAGATCGCCGGTGTGGGGGCCATGGTGGTGTTGGCAGTCCTACTGCGACTCATCGATGCCAAGTTCTGGGGCGTCGTGGTCATGGGCGGCGCGGTTCTCATCATGTTCCTGCTGCCTTGGCTCGATAAATCACCAGTCAAGTCTATTCGTCAGCGTCCCACCTGGCAGAAATGGCTCTATGCCGTCTTCGTCGTGAACTTCTTTGTCCTGGGTTACTTGGGCGTGCTGCCCCCCTTCCCGGTGGGCACTCTGGTCTCGCAGATCGGTACCGTTTTCTACTTCGGCTTCTTCATCCTCATGCCCCTCTGGACGCGCATGGGTGAGTACAAGCCGGTGCCCGAGCGTGTCTCGTTCCAGCCTCACTAAACGCCCATTACAAGAGACCCTGAACATGATCTCCATCTCTACTATTCGACGCAGGGCTGTCATTTTGGCCACCACCCTGGTGGCTGGCCTGGCCCTTGGCTTTCCGGCGCTCGCTGCCGGCCCAGCCGTTCAGCTTGACACCTTTCCGGTTAGCAAACTCACCGACAAGGCCGCTCTGCAGACGGGCGCAAAAATCTTTGTCAACCAGTGTCTGGGCTGTCATGGCCTCTCGGCGGTTCGATACAACCGCCTGACCGACCTTGGCCTGAACGAAGATCAGATCAAATCCAACCTCATCCTCACCGAGGCCAAATACGGGGACTACATCAAGACCACGATGAACCTCAAAGATGCCGCAGCCTGGTT
>CALMJH010000019.1 GCA_937864175.1 uncultured Burkholderiales bacterium | reverse complement strand
ACTGGCCATGGCCGGCGCAGAAGGCGCCGCCGCCTGCTCAGGCTGGCCGGGCATTTGAAGAATGAAATCCTGGGACAGCGACCGCGGGGTGTCCCGCAGAATGACCAACGCCAGGGCAGCCGAAGCGCTGCAAAACACCACCGCACCGATGAGGCGCCAACGCGCACGCTGCTTGTGGTCCGCCATGGGATCCCCTGCGGCCCGGCTGGAACTGGTCTGCGAATCGTCGAGGTCAGTGGGCATTAGTGGGCAGAGGGCGCGTGGGGGGCGTGACCGATTCGATGGGCCGCCTGCCAACCATTGGCAACCGTGTGAAACGACCCAAACACGACGATTCTATCACCCGACTCCACCAGCGAAGCCGCATGGGCAATGGCCGCAGCAGCAGTTGGATGCAAACTCATGGTGGCAGGTCCTACCCCAGGCCGACCCCCATCGGGCTGTCGTGCCTGCACCGCCTGCAAGGCCCGCGAGAGGTCCTGGGCACTGGCCGCCCGGCCAGCGGTCTCGGCGGGATCCAGATCCGCCAGGCACCAGTGGTCGATCCGACCAACCAGGCGTTCCATCACGCCCTCCAAGTCCTTGTCTTTGAGCAGTCCCACGACACCAATGGTCTGAGGGAAAAACCCCATCTGGTCGAGGTTTGCACCGAGTACCGCCGCCGCATGGGGGTTGTGGGCCACATCCAGGACCACCGCAGGCTGCCCAGGCAAGACCTGGAAGCGGCCGGGCAGGCTCACCATGGAGAGGCCCTGGCGCACTGCCTGCTGAGAGATGTGCAGACGGTCCTTCAGGGCGCCAAAGACGGCCAAAGCGGCGGAGGCGTTGAGGAGTTGGTTGGCGCCGCGCAACGCCGGGTAGGCCATGGCATTTCGCCGTTGGCCGCGCCCGGCCCAGCTCCACTGCTGACGGTCACCCTGAAAATTGAAGTCTTGACCGAACCACCAGACATCCGCACCGAGCTGCTCGGCCACGGACACGACAGACTGGGGCGGCAGTGGGTCTGCCACTATGAACGGGGTCTGAGGACGGGCAACATGGGCCTTCTCCGCGCCGATCGCCTCGCGGCTGCTGCCCAGGTAGGCCTGGTGATCCAGATCTACAGAGGTCAGGACCGCCACATCGTTGGCCAGGAGATTGACTGCATCGAGCCGGCCGCCCAGGCCAATCTCAAAGATGGCGAGATCGGGGGGATCTCGCCAGACCAGATAGAAGGCTGCAAGGCTAACCACCTCAAAAAAAGTCAGACTCTCCTGCAGACCCTGATCGGTCTGAAGACGCCTGCGGCCCTCCTCTACCGCCTCAAGCCCCTCCAGCCAGGCCGAGGGGCTGGACTGCTGGCCACCAACCACCAGACGTTCACAAAAATGAAGGAGGTGGGGCGATGTGTAGACCGCCGTCCGATAGCCCGCCTCGCCAGCGATACTGGCCAGCAATGCGCAGGTGGACCCCTTGCCGTTGGTGCCGGCCACCACCACCGTCGGACAACTCAGACGAACGTCGCCCCTGGAATCAAGTGGCAGGCCCATGGCCTGAGCTACCCGTCGGATGCGGTCGAGTCCCAGCCGAATGGACTGACCCTGACCCCCTGCAAGAAGCGAGAGCCGGCGGTCGAGTTCTAGTTGGGCATGGGACATCACGCCGACGGACTCAACATCGAGACGACCGGACTCAAGCGCTGGTCTTGGTGCCAGCCAACAGACTCAGCATGCCAGCGATCTCCTCGCGCATCTTTCTGCGGTCGATAATTCGGTCGACCGCACCTTTCTCAAGCAGGAATTCAGCCCGCTGAAAGCCTTCTGGCAACTTCTCCCGAACCGTCTGCTCAATGACGCGAGGCCCAGCAAACCCAATAAGCGCCTTGGGCTCGGCAATGACGATGTCGGCGACAAATGCAAAACTCGCCGAGACCCCACCCATGGTCGGGTCTGTCAGTATCGAGATGTAAGGCAGCCCCCTCTCCGAGAGTTGGGCAACGGCTCCGGTGGTCTTGGCCATCTGCATCAGAGATAGAAGGCCCTCTTGCATCCGAGCCCCGCCGCTTGCAGCGATCGAGATAAAGGGAATGCCAAGTTCCATCGCCCGCTCAACGCCGCGGACAAAACGCTCGCCCACCACAGAGCCCATAGACCCCCCCATGAACTCAAACTCAAAACAGGCCACCACCACCGGCAATCCCTGAATGCTGCCGGACATAACCACCATGGCATCGGTCTCGTTGGTCTCGTTCTGAGCCTCGGAGAGCCGCTCCGGATACTTCCGGCTGTCTTTGAACTTCAGGCTGTCTAGCGGTTCGACGGTCTGGCCAATCTCCTCTCGACCCTCGGGATCGAGCAACTGGTCAAGACGCAGGCGGGCCCGGATGCGCAGGTGATGGCTGCAGGCCGGACAGACCTGGAGATTTTTTTCCAAATCATTGCGATAAAGAACTGCATCGCAGGAGGGGCACTTCAGCCAGACGCCCTCGGGAACACTGCGGCGACGCGTCTCGCCAGTCTGAATCCTTGGGGGCAGCAGCTTATCAATCCAACTCATCTCTGTTTCCTTTTACAGCCCCGACGGGGCTGGACATCTCTGGCGAAAGCCAGGTCCTTATCGTTGATCGAGGGCAGTCCGAATGCCGGTGAGAAACGTCGTCACGGCTGGCACAACCGGCTGCTGTTGGGCAAGCTGCTGCTCCATGAGCTTGATGATGGCGCTACCGATCACCACCGCATCGGCGTGCTCGGAGACTGCCTTGGCGGAGGCAGCGTCGGAGATACCAAAACCCACTCCAATCGGCAGGTCGGTGTGTTGACGAACCACCCCGACCTTCTGGGCCACATCGGCCGTATCGAGATGCCCCGCCCCCGTCACACCTTTTAGGGACACGTAGTAGAGATAGCCGCCACCCAGACGCCCGACCTGGGCCATTCGGGACTCGGTAGAGGTCGGCGCCAGCAAAAAGATAGGGTCGACCGAGACAGATTTTAGAAGTGCCGAGAACTCCTCTGATTCTTCGGGTGGATAGTCCACGACCAAGACGCCGTCGACGCCAGCGCTGGCGGCAGCCTGGGCAAAGGCCTTCTGCCCAAAGCGCTCAATGGGGTTGGCATAGCCCATCAGAACGATCGGCGTCTGCTGGTTCTCTTTTCTAAAGTCGGCCACCCATTTCAGACAGTCATCAAGGCTGACGCCCTTGGCCAGTGCCCGCTCACTAGCCCGCTGAATGACGGGGCCATCGGCCATGGGATCTGAGAAAGGCACGCCCAACTCGATGACATCGGCCCCTGCGGACACCATGGCCTTCAGAAGGTCGACCACCAGGTCGGGTGAGGGGTCACCGGCGGTGAAATACGGCACGAGGGCCTTGCGACCCTGCCGCTTGAGTTCTTGAAAGGTCTGCGCCAGTCGGGACATAGAAGAGACCCGCCCTAGAGGCTCAGGCCACCGGCCTGGGCAACCGTGTGCATGTCCTTGTCGCCGCGTCCAGAGAGGTTGACCAGAATGACCTTGTCCTTTGGCAGACTGGGTGCCACCTTTGCGGCGTGGGCCAGGGCATGACTGGTCTCGAGGGCTGGAATGATGCCCTCGATGCGACAACAGGTGTGAAAAGCCTGAAGGGCCTCATCGTCGTTGATGGGCACATACTGCGCCCGTCCACTGTCTTTCAGCCAGGCGTGCTCCGGCCCCACTCCTGGGTAGTCCAGTCCAGCCGAGACCGAGTGCGTCTCAATAATCTGGCCATGGGCATCCTGCAGAAGATAGGTTCGATTGCCATGGAGGACGCCGGGTGACCCTGCGCTCAGCGAGGCCGCATGATGACCCGTGTCGAGTCCCTCGCCTCCCGCCTCAACCCCCACCAGTTCCACACCAGGCACGTTGATGTAGTCGTAGAAGATGCCCATGGCATTGCTACCTCCACCGACACAGGCCACCACCATGTCTGGCTGGCGACCAACCATCTCGGGCATCTGCCAGAGGCATTCCTTTCCAACCACCGAATTAAAGTCACGAACCATCATGGGATAGGGGTGTGGACCGGCCACCGTGCCAATGATGTAGAAGGTGTCTTCCACGTTGGTGACCCAGTCCCGCATGGCCTCGTTAAGGGCATCTTTGAGGGTCTTGGATCCACTCTCCACGGGGACGACCTCGGCCCCCAGCAATTTCATGCGGTAGACGTTGGCCGCCTGACGCGCCACATCGGTCGACCCCATGTAGACCACGCACTTCATGCCGAACCGGGCAGCCACGGTTGCACTGGCCACGCCATGCTGGCCGGCGCCAGTCTCGGCGATGACGCGCGGCTTGCCCATGCGCTTGGCCAAGAGGGCCTGGCCGATGGTGTTGTTCACCTTGTGGGCGCCGGTATGGTTCAGGTCTTCGCGTTTGAAATAGATTTGGGCCCCGCCCAGTTGCTCGGACCAGCGCTTGGCGTGGTAGATGGGGCTTGGACGACCCACGAAATGCTTGAGCTCGCGGTGGAATTCCTCGAGAAACTCGGGATCGTTCTGGTAGTGAGCATAGGCCTGCCGCAACTGGTCGAGGGCATGGCTCAGCGTCTCTGAGACAAAGCTGCCACCGTAGGGGCCAAAGTGGCCCTTCTGGTCGGGGTAGTTATAAGGCAAATCGTTGGGCTTCATCGCTTACTCATTTCCTTGTCCTGGTCCGCCTGCCGGACCGCCTTCACAAACGCCTCGATTCGATGGGCATCCTTTAGGCCCTTCTGAGTCACCCCATCGACCATCTGCTCAACGCCACTAGAGACATCGACCGCTGGCGGCGAGAACTGGGCCACAGCAGATTTCACATTCTCGGTCGTCAGTCCACCGCTGAGCACCCAGTTCAGACCCAGGGTCGATTGGGCCCCAGACAGACAAGACCAGTCAAAGGCCTGGCCACTACCCCCATAACCAGCGGAGTCGGCGTCTAAGAGAACCGCCGAGCAGTCTGCATAAGGCTGAGCCAATTTTATCAGTGCCGGCGCATCCAAGCCCGCAGGGCCAGCGGGCAGACGGAGGGCCTTGATCACTGGCCGACCAAGACCCTGGCAATCCTCAGGCGTCTCATTGCCGTGGAGTTGCAGGTGGCTCAGGCCCACCTGATCGGCTAGACGCAGCATCTCGTCTCGGCTCGCATTGACAAAGAGCCCCACCAGACACATCCAAGCCGGCAACCCCTTGGCCAGAGAACGGGCTTGGGCCGCACTGACTGCCCGCGGGCTGCCCTGGTAGAAGACCAAGCCAATGGCGTCCACACCAGCCGCCACTGCTGCCTCGACGTCAGCCGCCCGGGTTAGGCCACAGATTTTGATTCGGGTACGCATCGTAAGACCTCATCGTACTCGACCTCCTCCAGGCAAAGGCCCTGCGCTGGGAAGGTTCGCGCGGCCTGGGTTCGGTCACGGCCCTCCAGCAGGCTGGCCATCCAGTCCTCTGGCCGAGTCCCCCGGCCAATCTCCACCAGGCTACCCACCAGGTTTCGGACCATGTGGTGCAAAAAGGCATTGCCCTTAATGTGAAAGACCAGGCGATGGTGGTCGGTTGGTGGTTGCTCCCATTCGCAACGGGTGATGACCCGAATCGGCGAGGCCGCCTGGCATTCGGCTGCCCGAAAGGCCGTGAAGTCGTGTTCTCCGAGAACGTCGCGGCAGGCCCGGTTCATTCGGTCGATATCCAAGGGCTGAAAGACCCAAGTCGCACTGCGACTCACCAGTGGAAGGTCAACTGGCTCGTTGAGAATGCTATAGCTGTAGCGCCTTGATTTAGCCGAGAAGCGGGCATGAAACTCATTGGAGACCTGGGCCGCCCAGCGAACCCGAATGGCATCAGGCAGAAAGGTGTTGACGCCGCGAACCCAATTCCAGAGGGGACGGTCCGCAGTGGTCTCTAGGTGAACCACCTGGCCTCGCGCATGAACGCCGGCATCGGTGCGACCCGCCGCCACCGTTGGCACTGGCTCTGCGGTCTCGAGAAACTGGGCCAGTGCCCTCTCTAGCTGGTCTTGGACGGTATTGCCGCCGGGCTGGGTCTGGTAACCGTGAAAGGTCGTGCCGTCGTAGGCCAGCCCCAGGGCAATTCTCATAACAAGATGCGCAGCATCCGACGCAGAGGCTCGGCCGCTCCCCAGAGCAGCTGATCCCCGCAGGTAAAGCCGGTTAGGAAGTCATTGCCCATGGCCATTTTGCGAAGCCGGCCCACGGGCACGGTCATGGTGCCGCTGATCGCCGCCGGCGTGAGCTCTCTCTCGGTGGTCTCGCGATCGTTGGGCACCAGCTTGACCCAATCGTTGGCCGATGAGATGAGCTGCTCGATCTCGGCCATCGGCACGTCTTTCTTGAGCTTGACGGTCATGGCCTGGGAATGGCAACGCATGGCCCCAACCCGAACACAGAGCCCGTCGATGGGCACACTGCCGGGAGACCGGAAGGCGGGATTGCCAAGAATCTTGTTGGCCTCCGCGCCGGCCTTCCATTCCTCGCGGGTCTGGCCATGATCGACCAGGGTGTCGATCCAAGGAATAAGGCTGCCGGCCAGGGGAACCCCGCGGAAATTCTCCACGGGCATGTCTTTGGAACGCAGCCGCTCGGTGACCTTGCGGTCGATGTCCAAAATTGCTGACAAGGGATCGGCCAACTCAGAGGCAACACTGCTGTGCAGCGCACCCATCTGCTGCAGGAGTTCGCGCATGTTCTGCGCACCAGCACCCGAAGCCGCCTGGTAGCTCATGACACTCATGTACTCCACCAGCCCTGCCCTGAACAAGCCACCCATCGCCATCAGCATGAGACTGACCGTGCAATTGCCACCCACCCAAGTCTTCATCCCAGCATCCAAGGCCTGGTCAATTACCGGACGGTTGACTGGATCCAGGATGATGATGGCCGAGGGGTCCATGCGCAGGCTTGACGCCGCATCGATCCAGTGGCCATGCCAGCCGCGCTCGCGCAGCCGGCCGTAGACGGCCTTGGTGTAGTCACCACCCTGACAGGTGATGATGATGTCTTGGGCTGCTAGCGCATCCAAGTCGTCGGCCGCCTGCAGGGCGCCGGCTGACTTGGCAAAGCCAGGGGCAGCGCCGCCAGCGTTTGAGGTCGAGAAAAAAGTGGGCGCAATGAGGTCGAAGTCTTTCTCCTGCTGCATGCGTTGCATGAGCACCGATCCCACCATTCCACGCCATCCGACCAGACCAACTCGCTTCATCACTTCTTCTCCTCGATTGCGGCAACCACTGCATCTCCCATACCTGCGGTCCCCACGCGCTTGGCGCCTGGACGATCAATATCCCCTGTGGCAATTCCCTGGGCCAAGACTCTCTGCACGGCCGCATCGATGGCATTGGCAGCGTCAGCCATTCCAAAGGTGTAGCGCAGCATCATGCCGGCCGAGAGGATGGTGGCCAGAGGGTTGGCCAGATCCTTGCCTGCGATGTCGGGAGCTGAGCCATGAATCGGCTCATAGAGGCCTTTGTTGTTGGCATCGAGCGAGGCCGAAGGCAGCATGCCGATCGAACCGGTCAGCATCGAGGCCTCATCCGACAGTATGTCGCCAAACATATTTCCGGTGACCATGACGTCGAATTGCTTGGGATTCTTCAGCAGTTGCATAGCCGCATTGTCGACATACAGGTGAGAGAGTTCGACATCCGGATACTCCTTGCCCAAGGCCGTCATCACATCGCGCCAGAGTTGGGTGGTCTCCAGCACATTGGCCTTGTCCACCGAGCACAGCCGCTTGCCGCGCTTCTGGGCCGCCTGAAAGGCCACATGGCCGATGCGCACAATCTCGCTCTCGCGGTAGACCATGGTGTCAAAGCCTTCGCGCTCGCCGTTTTCCAGGATGCGAATGCCGCGGGGCTTGCCAAAATAGATGTCTCCGGTGAGCTCACGGATGATCATCAAGTCCATCCCCGAAACCACTTCGGGCTTGAGGGTGGAGGCTCCCGCCAGCTCGGGGTAGATGATGGCTGGCCGCAGGTTGGCGAAGAGGCCCAACTCCTTGCGAAGACCCAGAATCGCCTGCTCGGGCCGGAGGTCCCGAGGCAGGTGATCCAAGGAGAAGTCACCAACCGACCCAAATAAAATGGCATCGGCCGACTTGGCCAGATCGAGCGTAGCCTTGGGCAAGGGATGCCCACTGTCGCGGTAGCCAGCGCCACCAACCGGCGCTTCCTGGAGGGTCAGGCCAAAGTGGCCCTGTTCGGACAGGCGCTTCAGAACCCGAACGGCCTGCGCAGTGATCTCGGGACCAATACCGTCTCCCGGCAGGACTGCAAGGTTTAGGCTCTTCATGCGTTGGCCAGTCGTTGATGAGGATCGGTCGCTACCCAGGGACGGTCCTGCAGGCGTCTGGCCTCGTAGGCCTTGATCTTGTCAGCTTTTTGCAGGGTGAGACCGATGTCATCCAGGCCATTGAGCAGGCAGTGCTTGCGGAAGGGCTCTACCTCGAAGCTGCGCTCAAATCGGCCGTCGGCAGAACGAACCGTCTGCTGGTTCAGGTCAACCACCAGTTCGAAGCCGGGTGTGGCCTCGGTGAGCTTGAACAAGGCGTCCACGTCGTCCTCGGACAAGACAATGGGCAGCAGGCCATTCTTGAAACAGTTATTAAAGAAGATATCGGCAAACGATGGGGCAATGAGCACCCGAAAGCCCTGGTCCTCAAGAGCCCAGGGCGCATGTTCGCGGGACGATCCACAGCCAAAGTTTCTGCGAGCCACCAGAACACTGGCACCCTTGTACCGGGGCTGGTTCATCACGAAGTCAGGGTTCAGAGGACGCTTGGCCGTGTCCAGACCCGGCTGCCCCTCATCCAGGTAACGCCAGGCATCAAAGAGGTTGGGGCCAAAGCCCGCCCGTTTGATGGATTTTAGAAACTGCTTAGGAATGATGGCGTCGGTGTCGACGTTGGCCCGGTCCATGGGCAGGACCAGACCGGTGTGTACGGTTAGTGGTTTCATTTAGAAAGTCCTCACATCGACAAAGTGTCCCGCCAAGGCGGCAGCCGCAGCCATGGCTGGCGAGACCAGGTGAGTGCGCCCACCAGCCCCCTGCCGACCCTCAAAGTTTCGGTTGCTGGTCGAGGCACATCGCTCGCCTGGCTCCAACCGGTCTGCATTCATCGCCAGGCACATCGAGCAGCCAGGCTCACGCCATTCGAAGCCAGCCGCCGTAAAAATCTTGTCGAGGCCCTCCGCTTCAGCCTGGGCCTTGACCAGGCCTGAGCCCGGGACCACCAGCGCCAGCTTGACATTGGAGGCGACTCTACGTCCCTTGATCACCGCTGCGGCAGCCCGCATGTCCTCGATGCGGGAGTTCGTGCAGGAGCCAATAAAGACCTTGTCGACCTTGATTTGGGTAAGAGGCGTGTTGGGCTTAAGGTCCATGTATGCCAAGGCTCGGGTCATACCCTCACGAACGGCCGCGTCTGACTGGGCCTCTGGATTGGGCACAGCCCCGCCAACAGGCAGCACCATCTCGGGCGAGGTACCCCAGGTGACCTGGGGCTCAATGTCCTCGGCCTTGAGTTCCACCACACGATCAAATTTGGCATCCGCATCGGAGTGCAGAGTCCTCCAATACGCCACGGCCTGGTCCCAGGCTGCACCAGTGGGCGAGAGGGGGCGTCCTTTGACGTAGTCAATAGTGGTCTGGTCTACGGCCACCATGCCAGCGCGGGCGCCAGCCTCGATGGCCATGTTGCAGATGGTCATGCGGGCCTCAATCGAGAGCCCACGAATGGCGCTGCCACCAAACTCAATGGCGTAGCCCGTGCCACCTGCGGTGCCGATCTTGCCTATCACCGCGAGAACGATGTCCTTGGCGGTAACGCCGGCCGACAGTTGGCCCTCAACCCTGACCAGCAGGTTCTTGGCCTTTTTCATCAACAGACACTGGGTCGCCAAGACATGCTCGACTTCCGAGGTACCGATACCAAAGGCCAGGCAACCCAGGGCCCCATGGGTGCTGGTGTGGGAGTCACCGCAGACCACAGTCATGCCGGGCAGGGTTGCGCCCTGCTCAGGCCCGATCACATGAACAATGCCCTGGCGATGGTCGCGAATGTCGAAATACTTGATCTTGAATTTTTCGGCGTTGGCGTCCAAGGTCTCGACCTGCAGACGGGAGACCGGGTCGGCAATGCCTTTGCTGCGATCGGTGGTGGGAACGTTGTGGTCAACCACCGCCAGATTGGCTGAGTTGCGCCACAGGGGTCGGCCCGCCATCTCCAGCCCTTCAAAGGCCTGGGGGCTCGTGACCTCATGGACCAGATGACGATCGATATAGAGCAGACAGGTGCCGTCATCCTGACGGTCGACCACATGCTCGTCAAAGAGCTTGTCGTAAAGAGTGGGCATGGTTGATCTCTAAAGTAAGCCAGTTCAAAAATAGCCCACTATTATGCCCGCGCTGCCCCTCGAGCGACCAGCCATCCAAGGCCTGCAAAAACTGCTGCAAGCCAGAAACTGGTCTGCGGCGAGAACGATTCCCAGACCCAGCCGGCCAAAATACCGCCCAGAGAGCCCCCCAATCCATAGGACGCCATGGTGTAGAGGGCCTGGCCACGGGCCTGCGCGGCCTGGGGGAACCACTCCCGAACCAGGGCCATCGAGGCACTGTGATGAACCCCAAAGGTCACCGCATGAAGGAGTTGGGCCAACAACAAGGCCCAGAGATTTCCGCCTGACAGGGCAATAAGACCAAACCTCAGGGACGTGATCAGGTAGCTGCTCGACCAGGCCCGAGCCAGACCAAACCGCTCAAAAAGCGGCCGCTGAATCCGAAACATCAGAATCTCTGCCACAACCCCCAGGGTCCAGAAGAGCGCGATCTGGGTGCGGCTGTAGCCATTTTGCTCAAGCCAGAGTGAAAACAGGGTATAGAGCGGCGCATGGGCCAGCAGCATCAGAAAAGATGCCCAGAGAAAACCGCGGACCTTGGGCTGTCTCAGCATGTCACGGACCCCCGATCCGGAGAGGTCAGGCGCATGCACCTCGCGGGCTGGCAGGCCGAGAGCCGAGAGCGCGACCAGTCCAAGGGCCAACATCATGGTGGCCGGCAGAGCCTGCACCCCCACCCAGTCGAACCAGAGCCCACCGGCCATGACCGCCAGAATGAACCCAACAGAGCCCCAGACGCGCATTCGGCCATAGACGCCCAGGTCTCCGCGGCTGGCCTGCATGGCAAGAGACTCCGCGATGGGCACCTGACCACTTAAGAAAAAGCTCATGAGACAGAGCACAGCAAAAAGGCCCCAGAAGGACCAGTCCAGCAGCAAGAGGCTAGCCGACAGCAAGGCGGCCAGGGCGGCCCACTGAATGATGCGGGGGACACGGCTGGCCGGGGAATGGTCGGCCAGATAGCCCCAGGCCGGTGGGCCCACCACCCTGGCCCACTGCATCGGCGAGACCAGCACACCGATCTCCGCTGGTGAGAAGCCCCGACCGTTGAGCCAGAGAGATAAGAAAGGGGAAAAGAGTCCTACATAGGCAAAGTAGCTGCCGAAGAACGCAGCGACCCGCCTGGCGGCGTGGTTCATGCCGGGCCGAGCTGACCCGGGATACGGGGGGTGCTGACCACGACGTCGGCGTTCTGGGCCCGATGCCGCAGGGCATGGTCCATGAGGACCAAGGCCAACATGGCTTCGGCAATCGGTGTGGCTCGAATGCCCACGCAGGGGTCGTGGCGACCATGGGTCTCCACCATGACCGGCTGACCCTGAAGGTCGATCGACTGCCGCGGCGTGCGAATGCTGGAAGTTGGCTTGATCGCTATGGAGACCGTAACGGGCTGGCCGGTTGAGATGCCGCCCAGCACCCCGCCAGCGTTGTTGGTCACAAAGCCCTTGGGCGTGAGTTCATCGCCATGCTCGCTGCCACGCTGGGCGACACTGGCAAATCCGGCACCAATCTCAACTCCCTTGACGGCATTGATACCCATCATGGCATGGGCGATGTCGGCATCGAGACGGTCAAAGACCGGCTCACCCCAGCCCACTGGTACTCCGGTGGCCTGCACGTCTATTCGTGCGCCGCAGGAGTCGCCTGCCTTGCGCAGATCGTCCATGTAGGCCTCGAGGGCAGGTATCTGTGAGGCATTGGCTGCAAAAAAGGGATTGTCGGCAATGTGCTGCCAGCCCTCAAAGGCAATGGATATAGAGCCCAGCTGAGTCATGTGACCGCGGATCAGAATATTGTGTCGCTCAGCCAGCCACTTCTTTGCAATGGCGGCCGCAGCCACACGAACAGCCGTCTCCCGGGCCGAGGAGCGGCCACCGCCCCGATAGTCCCGAATGCCGTACTTGTGCAGGTAGGCGTAGTCCGCGTGGCCTGGACGGAAAGTGTCTTTGATGTTGCCGTAGTCTTTGGACCGCTGGTCCTGATTGCGAATCAGCAGGGCAATGGGCGCGCCGGTGGTCTGGCCCTCGAAGACCCCCGAGAGGATCTCGACGGTGTCCGGTTCTTGGCGCTGAGTGACATGCCGGGAGGTGCCGGGCCGCCTGCGGTCGAGCTCGGGCTGAATGTCTGCCTCACAGAGCTTGAGTCCCGGGGGGCAGCCATCGACCACACAGCCAATGGCTGGGCCGTGGGACTCTCCAAAGGAGGTCACACAAAATAGGTGCCCAAAGGTGTTTCCTGACATGGACCCTATTCTACTCGGCTCATCGGAGCGACTAGACCAGCATGCGCTCGATCTGCTGAACCACCCGATCTCGGCCCAGAACCACCAAGACCTGGTCAATCGAAGGCGTCTCGGTCCGTCCCAACAGGATTAAGCGAAGAGCCATGGCCAACTGGGGCATCTTCAGACCATGGGCCAGCAAGACCTCTTTGGTGATCACAGAGGCCTGCTTGGCATCGAAGGACTCGGGCAGTCGGGAGGCCAGATCCCTTAGCGCGGCCGGCACTTCGCCGTGGAGTTTCTCGGCGAGAGCGGCGGGATCTGGTGTGGCCTCGACGTAGAACATCGCTGCCGCCTCGGCGAGTTCCTCCAGAGTGTTGGCCCGGTCTTTGAGCAACTCACAGACAGCCGCCAAATCCGGGCCGCAGCCCGCCACAAATCCCTCTGCCCTCATCCGAGGGGCCACGCGCGAGGCGAGTTCTGCGCCAGAGAGTTGGCGAAGGTAGTGGTTGTTGAGCCACTTAAGCTTGTCAAAATCGAACTGGGCTGCAGACTTGCTGCAGTGGTCCAGGCTGAACCAGTCCACCAGTTGGTCCAGGCTAAAGACCTCATCGTCGCCATGACTCCACCCCAGTCGGGCCAGGTAATTCAGCAAGGCCTCGGGCAGGTAGCCATGCTCGTCGTACTGCATGACCGAGACAGCCCCGTGACGTTTAGACAGCTTCTCGCCATCCGGCCCATGAATCATTGGCAGGTGGGCGTATTCGGGCACCGGAGCCCCCAGAGCCCGAATAATGTTGATCTGCCGTGGGGTGTTGTTGATGTGGTCATCCCCGCGAATCACATGGCTGATCTGCATCTCCACGTCATCGACCACCACACAGAAGTTGTAGGTCGGCGTGCCGTCTCCGCGGGCGATGATCAGGTCGTCTAGCTCTTCATTAGAGATGGTGATGCGTCCCTTCACGCCGTCTTCCCAACTCACCACGCCGTCGACTGGGTTCTTAAAACGAATCACGGGTTTGACACCCTCTGGTGGAACGAGACCCTTCTTCTCAACGTTCTCTGGCCGCCAGCGGCCATCGTATCGGGGCTTGAGTCCTGCCGCCCGCTGCTGCTCCCGCATGGCGTCTAACTCGGCCGGACTGCAGTAACAACGGTAGGCCACCCCCTTGGCCAGCAGCTCGTCGATGACCGCTCGGTATCGGTCCATGCGTTGCATCTGGTAGAAAGGCCCCTCATCGGGATTCAGGCCCAGCCAGGCCATGCCATCCAGAATGGCCTTCACGGCCTCGGGTGTCGAGCGCTCTAGGTCGGTGTCCTCAATGCGCAGAATGAACTGGCCCTTGTGGTGCCGGGCAAACGCCCAGCAATACAGCGCAGTTCGGGCGCCCCCCACATGCAGATAACCGGTGGGGCTGGGGGCAAAACGGGTCCGGACCGGGCGATTTATAGTGCTCATCTGACAAGTGTAGCGAGACCATGGACCTTCTTCTCTCCCAGATCAATACAGGCCAACTAGCCTGGGCCATCGGCGTCACCCTGGCCGCAGCCTATTTTCATGGTCTGCTGGGCCTGGGCTTTGTCTCCGTGGCCATGCCATTGTTAGTCTTGTTCATTGACCTACGAACAGCGATGGTGGTCACCGTGCCACCGGCTTTCTTCTTGTCCGCTCGCCTGGCTTTTTTTGGTGGTGGGCTGAAGCAGAGTCTGGGCCAGCACTGGTTTATGCCCCTCTTCATGATGATGGGCGGGGTCAGTGGAGCCTGGCTCTTTCAGCACCTGCCTCAGCAGGCCCTGCTGATGATCATTGTCTTGGTCTTGATTCTGTTTCTCTCAATCGACACGCTCAAAAAGAGCCATGTCCACCTGCCCAAGCCCTGGATTCTTCCCGCAGCGGCCTTCTTTGCCTTTTTGGCGGGCAATACCGAGACGTCCATCAACATGGGAGCCCCCTTTCTGCTGGTCTTTTTCTTGATTGCAGGCTATGCCCCCAACCTGATCGTTCAGGTGATCAACCTCTGCTTTTTCTCGGGCAAGGTGGTTCATGTCATCACCCTGTCGATCGGCGGCCCAGCCAATGCAGCGGTGACCCTACCGGAGTGGATTCCCGGACTCATCATGGCGCCGGTCTGCATTTGGCTGTGTAACTTCGGCGTCCGCAAGCGGGAGCGCACCCCGGTGGAGACCTACCGGCGCTGGCTCAAAGGCTTTCTGTCGGCCCTGGTCGTGGTTTTGTTAGGCAAGCTGGCGCTCGGTCTGTGGCCGATGTGAAATAATGTGGGTCTCAGTCAGCATTTGGACAGCTAGCTCAGTGGTAGAGCACTGCCTTCACACGGCAGGGGTCACAGGTTCGAACCCTGTGCTGTCCACCAC
>CALMJH010000018.1 GCA_937864175.1 uncultured Burkholderiales bacterium | reverse complement strand
GCATCAGCGTGGTCAGGGGGTGATAGACCATGGGCTTGTCATAGACCGGCAGCAACTGCTTGCTCACGGCCAGCGTGGCTGGGTGCAGGCGGGTACCCGCACCACCAGCCAGGATGATGCCCTTGCGTTGGACTGTGCTTGTCATGGCTGCCAGTTTAGCGCCTGGATGACTTGCTCGACCTGGGACTGCCAATCTGGGCGCTGGATGCCGAAGGCCTTTTCTAACTTGGTGTTGTCTAGGACGGAGTTGGCCGGTCGGGCTGCGGGGGTCGGATACTCCGAGGATGAGATGGGAATGAGGTTGTTCGTTTGAAGTTTTAGTTTGACGCCGTTGGTGCGAGCGAGCTCGATGGCACATTTGGCATAGTCGTACCAGCTGGTGCGACCTGAGCAGCTGCAGTGGTAGAGGCCAGTGAGGGCCTCCAGATCCTTAGCTTCCTGATTGCCGGCTCTCACACGGCCAAGCCAACCCAACATCTGGGTGACCGTCTGCGCCAGAAACGTGGCGCTGGTGGGGGCCCCGAATTGGTCATTCACCACGCGTAGCTCCTCGCGCTCGGCAGCCAGGCGCAGCATGGTCTTGAGAAAGTTATGGCCATGTGAGCCAAAGACCCAGCTGGTCCTTAGGATGATGTGGGCGACGCCGCTGGCGGTAATCGCCTTTTCCCCCAGTAGCTTGGTCTTCCCATAGACGGACTGCGGATTGGGTGCGTCGAGCTCGGTATAGGGCGTGGCCTTCTGGCCGTCAAAGACATAGTCGGTGGAAAAATGAATCAGCAGGCCACCGGTCTTTTTGAGTTCGCTCGCCATGACCTCGGGTGCATCGGCATTGATGGCCTTTGCCAACTCGGGTTCAGACTCGGCTCGGTCTACCGCGGTATAGGCGGCTGGATTGATCAGGACATCTGGCTTGATGGTCTGAATGAGATATCGAATGGCTGCTGGCTTGGAAAGGTCGCAGTCGGTGGTGCCAACGGAGACGAGGTCGCGGTGGGTCGCGGCAAGGTGACGGGCCAGCTCGAATCCAACCTGTCCATTCTTGCCCGTGACTAGAATCTTCAAATGCAGCCCCGTTGGATTGGTCGGCTGACCGAATTGTTTTGAATCATGCGGTGGGTTGTTGATACTGCTTGTTGACCCAGTCTTTGTAGGCACCACTCTTCACGTTGGCCACCCAGCCAGGGTTGTCTAGGTACCACTGGACGGTCTTGCGGATGCCGGTCTCAAAGGTCTCCGCAGGCTTCCAGCCCAGTTCCCGCTCCAGCTTGCGGGCATCAATGGCGTAGCGGCGGTCGTGGCCGGGACGGTCGGTGACATAGGTGATCTGGAAGGCATAGGACTGTCCGCCTGCCCGGGGTTTAAGCTCATCCAGAATGGCGCACAGGGTATGCACCACATCTAGATTGGGCTTCTCGTTCCAGCCACCGACGTTGTACGTCTCGCCAAGCTGGCCCTTTTCTAGAACGACCCGAATGGCGCTGCAGTGGTCCTTTACATACAGCCAGTCACGCACCTGCTGGCCGTCGCCATAGATGGGCAGGGGTTTGCCTTCTAGGGCATTCAGGATGCAGAGCGGAATGAGCTTTTCGGGGAAGTGATAGGGGCCGTAGTTGTTGGAGCAGTTGGTGGTGAGGACCGGCAGGCCGTAGGTGTGGTGCCAGGCCCTTACCAGGTGGTCACTGGCGGCTTTACTCGCTGAGTAGGGGCTATTGGGTTCGTAGCGGTTGGTCTCTGCAAACGGGGGGGCAGTGGGCGAGAGGCTGCCATAGACTTCGTCAGTTGAGACATGCAGGAACCGAAAGACCGATTTGGCGGGCTCAGACAGGCTGGACCAGTAGTTCCGAGTCGCCTCTAGTAGGTGATAAGTGCCGACAACATTGGTCTGGATGAACTCGCCAGGTCCGTGGATGGAGCGATCCACATGGCTCTCGGCTGCAAAGTTCAGAATCGCCCTGGGCTGGTGTTTGGTCAGCAGAGCGCTCACCAAGTCGTAGTCGCCAATGCTGCCTTGAATAAAGGTGTGTCTGGGGTCGTTTTGGAGTGAGGCCAGGTTCTCTAGGTTGCCTGCGTAGGTCAAGGCATCGAGCGAGACGACGGGTTCATCGCAGGCGGCCAGCCAGTCCAGAACAAAGTTAGAGCCGATAAAGCCGGCGGCGCCGGTGACAAGGATCATGGCGAGAGTTTACCCAGTTCGTTGGTGGTATCGGATGCTTTGGCACTAATTGGAGTACTATTAAAAGTACTTTTTATAGAACTGCAGGAGCTATCATGGGGCACATCAATGCCAATGAACTCAAAACCAGGGGTGTTGTAGCCATTGAGCAGGCCTTGGCCGACAAGCCTGAGGCGATTGTCTCGGTGCGCGGCAAGGAGCGATTTGTGGTGATGGACTTGGCTCAGTATCAGCATTTTCGGGAGTGTGAACTCGAGATGGCGCTGGCCCAGTCCAGGGCCGACCTTCAGGCTGGAAAGGTGGCTCGAGAGAGCCCCGAGAAGCACGTGGCTCGCTTAAAGTCACAAACCTGAGCCGATGACATACCAACTCGTTTTTACCGAGGCTTATTCTCGGCGAGCGAGCAAGTGGTTGAGGCGTCATCCGGGGGCAGAGCTGCAGTATCTAAAGACACTGCAGCTACTGGAGTTAAACCCCTTCCACCCCTCTCTTAGGCTTCATGCCCTGTCTGGTCGGCTGCAGGGATTGCACTCGGTGTCGATCAACCTGTCGTTTCGAATCACCCTGGAATTTTTGGTGATCGACAATGAAATCCTGTTGATCAACGTCGGAGATCATGAGGCGGTGTATCGGGGGTGAGGCGTCTGTTGGCATGTTTTAGGCAGCTAAGGGTAAATTTTATTGAAACTTTTAGGTTTTATTTTATATTTTTTAAGATACTTTTAAGTTTAAAAATAGTTGACTAAATAAAACTTATAGGTAAAACTTATTTGTGTCAAAACGTCACCTTTAAGCCTCATGAAAAACCAATTCCGTGATCTTCAGCTCCAGCAAATGGACGAGCTTCTGACCTCTTGGAGGGCTGCTCGATTGAGCGCACGCCCCAAGTCTGGATGGGTGCGAGCAATTCGTGAGTCTCTGGGTATGTCCGCCGCAGCCTTCGCTCGCCGTCTGGGCATGTCTCATGCTGGAGTGAGCAGGCTGGAAAATTCAGAGGCGTCAGATGCCATCACGCTGGCCAGTCTACGCAAGTTGGCCGAGGCCTTGGATTGCGAATTGCAATACGCACTAGTCCCCCGCACCAGCCTAGCGCAGCACGTTACAGAGCGAGCCAAGACAGTGGCGCGAGAACGTTTACGTCCGATTGCCCATTCAATGGCATTGGAGGATCAGGCCGTCCAAGAACCATCTAGCAGGCTGCAACAGGAGTTGACTATCAAAGAATTGCTGGAAGGTTCACGGCGCGAACTCTGGTGAGATAGCCCGTATGGATTTTCACTACGCCCCCGGGGCAACTCCATTGGATCCGGACGAAGCCGCAGGTTTGGTGCCGCCGCATATCACGACTCAAGGCGACCTGAACGCATGGGAGCAAATCAATATCGCTCAAGGTGATCGTTGGGGCGTCCGTCAGAGAAAGCGAGAGTTGCTGGACGAGGGATTTATTCGAGATCTGCATCGTCAGATGTTTAATAGAACGTGGTGGTGGGCGGGGACGTTTCGTAAGACCAATAAAAATATCGGTGTGGATTCGACCCAGGTGGCAGTGAAGTTGCGCAACTTGCTAGACAACACAAAGTATCAAATCGAGCATCGTGTTTTTGATGCCGATGAGATCGCAGTGAGGTTTCACCATCAATTGGTATGGATCCATGCCTTTCCGAATGGAAACGGACGCCATGCAAGGCTTATGGCAGATTTGTTGGCAATGCGCCTTGGTCGTCCCAGGTTGACGTGGGGCAGCGGCAAGCTAGCCAGCGCCTCGGTGGGAGAGCTTCGTGATCAATACCTCGCTGCCTTACGTACAGCAGATCTGGGGCAGCTTACAGATCTGATTGCCTTTGCGCGCAGCTAACCAAGGGTGCCACCCTTGCCAACAGAACCCACTCGCTGGAGTTGTTTTCTCATTTGATCCCAGGCCGACAAAACCCCAGGCCATGACTTTAATGGGCCGTCGCCCGTTCCCAATCCATTGAACTCAAGACTGAATACCTGGTAACGAGACTCCAGTTCGCCGACTGTGGTCAGCCAACCATTCAGCTTGTCGGCATGGGCGTTGTCATCTTGCCGATAGGGTTGCCAGACAAACGGCACCTGCCACCGACTTGCCGCGGCCCAGTGGGCTCGCACGAACGAATCTTCACCGCGAACAAAGTTCAGCTCGCAGGCTTGAAGCGCGATGTCGAACTCGCCCTGCGTGAGTTCAAGCCCTTTTGGGTGCCAGAAGACGGCTCGCTGAAATCCGGGCGGAAGACCATGGGTGTTGAAGGCTTGCTTGAGTTCGTCCCAGGGAGCGTCTGGATAGCCAAAGGCCATGACCAGAAAATCATCCGCTTGGGACGCGCCCAGTCGAGCGCGCATCTGCTGTCGCTGCTCGGGAGTCGCCTCCATGAAGTCGTCATGAATCAGCGGGAAACCCTGCCCATCAAAACTGGGTGCGAACCACTTACGTGTGGCTGCTGGGCCGGCCGGATTGGCCGGATGGCCCCTTTCAGTCAAGGCGCGCCTGACCTCTAGATCGGGTGACGTAAGGCCCTGGTGACTGGCGGCCCAGGGTTCCGTCGCCAAATAGTCCAGCGCAATGCGCTTGATCTGCAGACCAGGGCCAGCCGCGCTTACGTACAACTCTTCAAGACCAAGGCGATAGTCCAGTGGCGCATCAAACTGAAAGGCTTCAATCACGGTCAGCTCAATTGGCTGTGGTAAGCCTGCAAGACTCGGTGCCTCGGTCTGCACCGACAGGTGCGGCTCTTGCCGCCAGCTCGGCATCATGCGATCGATCAGCTCTGGCTTGTCGATCACCAGCGTCGTTTGGGCGCCCCTGCGAGCGTAATGACGGGCGAGTCTCAGGCAGACTCCAGCATCGCCGTAGTTGTCGACGACGGTGCAGAAAATGTGAACCTGTGAGCTACTCGGCGAAGCCATGCTCGGGCTGTGGATAGGCCCCTGTTTTCACTTCTTGCACAAAGGCGGCAAACGCGCCTTGAACGCTGCCGGCCTGGGCCAGGTAGTTCTTTACAAACCGCGCCTTCTTGCCTGGTGTGACATCGAGGATGTCATGCAGCACCAGAACCTGACCAGTCGTGTGTGGACCTGCTCCAATACCAATGGTGGGCACATGCAGAGATTCTTCTAGGCGCTTGCCTAAGGGGGTGGGGATGAGCTCCACCAATACGATTGCAGCCCCTGCATCCTGAAGAGTCTTGGCATCTGCGATGAGTTGATCACCAGCAGCACCACGGCCCTGAACCTTGTAGCCCCCCAGGGTGTGAACACTCTGGGGCGTTAGACCCAAGTGCGCGCAAACCGGTATGCCGCGCTCGGTGAGGAACTTTACGGTGGGTTCCAGCCAGGCACCGCCTTCGAGCTTCACCATCTGAGCGCCAATGGCCATCAGTTGGGCAGCACTCTCGTAGGCCTGCTCCGGCGAGACCTGATAACTCCCCCAGGGCATATCGGCCACGACCATAGCGGTCGGCTTGGCTTTCGCCACGCAGGCGGTGTGATAGGCGATGTCCTCGAGTGTCACCGGCAGGGTGGAGTCATGTCCCTGGACCACCATACCCAGGGAGTCGCCAATAAGCAGCATGTCTACCCCGGCTGCATCCATCGCCTTGGCAAACGAGTAGTCGTAGCAGGTGAGCATGGTGAACTTTTCACCGGTCTCTTTTGCCTTGCGCAGTGTGGCTAGGTTAACGGGCTTGCGATTGGATGAGGGCTGGTCGGCTTGCGGGTGAACGCTCATGGTGGGAATCCTTGGGGGTTTACTCAGCGGTCTCCATCACCGCCTTGCGAAGTTTGTCATCAGACAGGCCTCTC
>CALMJH010000017.1 GCA_937864175.1 uncultured Burkholderiales bacterium | reverse complement strand
ACGACGGCGCAGACATTGACGAGCTCAAGGTCAAGACCATCACGGTCGAGCGTGGAACCAAGCTTCGCCGGTTCTCCGCCCGAGCAAAGGGTCGTGGCGTTCGCATTGAGAAGCCTACCTGCCACATCAGCATCACCGTCGGAAACTAAGGAAGAGCGATGGGACAAAAAGTTCACCCCACAGGATTTCGCCTCGCGGTCTCGCGCAACTGGTCCTCGCGCTGGTTTGCCAGCCCCCGGGACTTCGGCAAGATGCTCAACGAGGACATTCAGGTCCGCGATTTCCTGAAGAAGAAACTCAAGAGCGCTGCTGTCGGACGCGTGCTGATTGAGCGGCCCGCCAAAAACGCCAAGATCACCATCTTCAGCGCCCGTCCTGGTGTGGTCATCGGCAAAAAAGGCGAGGACATCGAGGCCCTCAAGACCCAGCTCTCCGCCATGATGGGCGTGCCTGTTCACGTCAACATCGAAGAGATTCGCAAGCCCGAAGTCGATGCCCAGCTCATCGCCGAGAGCATCACCCAGCAGCTCGAAAAGCGCATCATGTTCCGCCGGGCCATGAAGCGGGCTATGCAAAATGCCATGCGTCTGGGAGCCCAGGGCATCAAGATCATGAGCTCTGGCCGACTCAACGGCGCCGAGATTGCACGGACCGAGTGGTACCGCGAGGGCCGTGTGCCTCTCCACACCCTCCGGGCGGACATTGACTACGGCTTTGCCGAGGCCGTTACCACCTACGGCATCATCGGTGTCAAGGTCTGGGTCTACAAGGGCGACACCCTTGGCCGTGGGGATGCCCCTGCAGTCGCAGCCCCCGAGATGGCCCCAGAGCCTCAGGACAAAAAGCCCCGTCGCGCACCGGCCAAGCGTCCCAAAGCCGAAGGCGAGGCCGAGGCCAAGCCCACTGTGAAGCGGGTCCGAAAAGTAACCGCAGCAGCGGCCGCCGAAGGCGACCAGTCTGCTTCCTCATAACCCCAAGGCGGATTCATCATGCTGCAACCATCACGTCGAAAATATCGAAAAGAACAAAAGGGCCGCAATACGGGTCTGGCGACCCGTGGCACAGCCGTCTCTTTTGGCGAGTACGGTCTCAAGGCCACCGCCCGTGGGCGTCTCACCTCTCGTCAGATCGAGGCTGCACGTCGGGCCATGACTCGTCACATCAAGCGAGGCGGCCGGATCTGGATTCGAATTTTCCCGGACAAGCCCATTTCCAAAAAGCCTGCCGAGGTCCGCATGGGCAACGGTAAGGGCAACATCGAGTACTACGTTGCCGAGATTCAGCCTGGCAAGGTCCTCTACGAGATGGACGGTGTGGACGAGGTGCTGGCCCGCGAGGCCTTCCGCCTGGCCGCGGCAAAACTGCCCCTGTCCACCACGTTTGTGGTTCGTCAGGTTGGACGCTAGAGATAAAGGACGTATCCATGAACGCATCTGAACTACGGACCAAGTCCGACGCAGAACTGGCCACCGAGCTGGAGTCCCTCTTGCGGGCCCACTTCAATCTGCGCATGCAGCACGGGACCCAGCAACTCAGCAATACGGCACAGCTGGGCGCAGTCAAGCGGGACATCGCTCGGGTGAAAACGCTCATTCGTGAAAGGAAGTCTGCATGAGCCAGAACCAATCCTTGACCCGGACCCTGGTGGGCCGTGTCGTCAGTGACAAGATGCAGAAGACGGTGACCGTCCTGGTAGAGCGTCGCATTCAGCATCCGGTCTATGGCAAGTTTATTGGCCAGTCCAAGAAGTACCATGCCCACATCGAACTCGATGGCGTCGCAATGGGCGACACCGTCGAGATTGCAGAGACCCGCCCCATCTCCAAGACCAAGTCCTGGAAGGTGACCAAGCTGGTCTCGAAGGCAGTCGTGGTCTAAAGAGTTGCATTAACCAGAAAGCCCGTCTATACTAGAGGGCTTTCTTGGCGCAGTATCCATCTTCTCCAAAGATCTGCTGAGACGCCCCAGAGTTGTTGGGGGTCTTTGGCAGATTGACGGGGCCCAATACTGCCGATTGAGACGCAGCAGTTGCGTGAACTGGCGATCAGCCAGGTCAGTCGGCAAGTTGGGGAGTAGGTTTCCACACCGTTGTGCAGTTTGACTATTGGGAATGACGAATCATGATTCAGATGCAATCGCGTCTGGACGTGGCCGATAACACTGGGGCCCGTTCAGTCATGTGTATCAAAGTCCTTGGGGGCTCGAAGCGCCGCTATGCCGGCATTGGCGACATCATCAAGGTCTCCATCAAGGACGCAGCGCCCCGTGGACGTGTCAAGAAGGGCGAGATCTACAACGCCGTGGTGGTGCGCACGGCCAAGGGCGTTCGTCGGCCCGATGGTTCGCTGGTGAAGTTCGATGGCAATGCTGCCGTCCTGCTCAACACCAAGCTCGAGCCGATTGGCACCCGTATTTTTGGGCCAGTGACGCGTGAACTCCGAAGCGAGAAGTTCATGAAGATCGTCTCGCTGGCGCCCGAAGTTATCTAAGTCTGAGAAGGCGGATCCAATATGAACAAGATTCGAAAAGGTGATGAGGTTGTCGTGATTACCGGCAAGGACAAGGGCAAGCGTGGCCTGGTCCTGCGCCGCGTGGACGACCGTCATCTGGTGGTCGAGGGTGTCAACCTGGTGAAGAAGCATCAGCGTCCCAACCCCATGAAGGGCGAACAGGGCGGCATCGTCGACAAGGCCATGCCCATCGACCAGTCCAACCTCGCCATTTACAACCCCAAGACCCAGAAGGCGGATCGGGTGGCAATCCAGATTCAAGACGATGGCAACAAGGTCCGCGTCTTTGCATCGTCCAAAGAGCCCCTGCCTGCCGTTGGCGCGTCGGCCTAAGCAAGAAGGAAACAGACATGTCCCGCATGCAAGAAATCTACCGTGACCAGGTTGCGCCAGCCCTGATGGCCAAGTTTGGTTACAAGTCCAAGATGGAAGTCCCCCGCCTGACCAAGATCACCCTGAACATGGGTATCGGTGAGGCCGTCTCCGACAAAAAAGTCATTGAGGCGGCAGTGGCCGACATGACCAAGATCGCTGGCCAGAAGCCCGTCGTCACCAAGGCCCGCAAGGCCATTGCCGGTTTCAAGATTCGTGAGGGCTATCCTATCGGCTGTATGGTCACCCTGCGCGGCGCCCGCATGTTCGAATTCCTCGACCGTTTCGTCACCGTGGCCCTGCCCCGGGTCCGTGACTTCCGTGGCATCTCGGGCAAGTCCTTTGACGGCCGTGGAAACTACAACATCGGGGTCAAAGAACAGATCATCTTCCCCGAGATCGAGTACGACAAGGTTGATGCTGTCCGTGGTCTCAATATCAGCGTGACCACCACCGCCAAGACCGACGAAGAGGCCAAGGCATTGCTGGCCGGCTTCAAGTTCCCCTTCAAGAATTAATCCACAGGACCCCCCATGGCCAAACTGTCCCTGATCAACCGCGAGAAAAAGCGCGAAGCGCTTGTGAAGAAATACGCCGCCAAGCGGGCTGCGCTCTTCGCGATCATTGAAGACCAGTCCAAGACCGAGGAAGAGCGGTATGAGGCGCGGCTTGCCCTCCAGAAGCTCCCCCGCAATTCAAGCCCCGTGCGCCAGCGCAACCGCTGCCAACTCACGGGTCGCCCCCGTGGTACCTACCGCCTGTTCGGTCTGGGCCGCATGAAAATCCGCGAGGCAGCTTTCCGCGGCGAAATTCCCGGCCTGACCAAGGCCAGCTGGTAATCAACTCACTAGAAGCTTCACTGTAAAGGGTTCTCATCCATGAGCATGAACGATCCCATCGCCGATATGTTCACCCGCATTCGCAATGCGCAGCGGGTTGAAAAGCAGTCGGTTCAAATGCCGTCCTCCAAAATCAAGGTGGCCATCGCCACCTTGCTGAAAGACGAGGGCTACATCGATGGTTACGCCGTCCGCCAACAGGGCCCCAAGGCCGACTTGGAGATCAGCCTGAAGTATCACGCTGGCCGCCCAGTCATAGAGCGTATTGAGCGCGTTTCCAAGCCAGGCCTGCGTGTCTACCGCGACCGCGACAGCATCCCCAACGTCATGAATGGCCTGGGTGTTGCCATCGTCTCCACCTCGCGTGGCCTCATGACCGACCGCAAGGCCCGTGCCTCCGGCATCGGCGGCGAAGTCATTGGCATCGTGGCCTAAATCGGGAGCAGACAACCATGTCAAGAATTGCAAAATACCCCGTCAAACTGCCCGCTGGTGTTGAGGCCAACGTGGCGGCCAATGCCATCACCGTCAAGGGCCCACTGGGCAGCCTCTCGCAGGCGCTTGACGGATCGGTCAACCTGGTGGTCAACGCCGGTGAGATCCGTTTCGAGGTGGCCGATGAGTCCCGCCATGCCAAGGCCATGAGCGGCACGCTTCGGGCCCTGGTCAACAATATGGTGACCGGCGTCTCCAAGGGCTTCGAGAAAAAACTCTCGCTGGTCGGCGTGGGCTACAAGGCCGCCGCTCAAGGCAAGAGCCTGAATCTCGCCCTGGGCTTTTCTCACCCAGTGGACTATGCCCTCCCCGAAGGAATCAAGGCTGAGACTCCCTCACCGACCGAGATCGTCATCAAAGGCATCGATCGTCAGCGAGTGGGCCAGGTGGCTGCCGAAGTACGCGCCTATCGTCCGCCCGAGCCCTACAAGGGCAAAGGCGTTCGGTACGTCGACGAGGTGGTCACCATCAAAGAGACCAAAAAGAAATAAGCCGGCTCACTTAACAGACACTCATTTCCAGAGGCAAGGACAAGATCCATGGACAAGACAAAAGCAAGGCTGCGCAGGGCGAGTCAGACGCGGGCCAAGATCCGCGAGCTGCGCGTGCATCGTCTGTCGGTACACCGCACCAACCTGCACATTTATGCCACCATCCTCGACCCCAAGGGCGACCGGGTGCTGGTCAGCGCCTCCACGCTCGAGGCAGAGGTTCGTGCAGCCCTGGCCGGCCAGACAGGCAAGGGCGGCAATGCCGCCGCCGCTGCCCTGGTGGGCAAGCGAGTCGCCGAAAAGGCCAAGGCAGCGGGTATCACTTCGGTTGCCTTCGATCGGGCAGGTTTTCGTTATCACGGCCGTGTTAAGGCCCTGGCAGAGGCGGCTCGCGAGAGCGGCCTCCAGTTCTAAGACTTAAGGAATCACCATGGCAAAAATGCAAGCACGCGTGAACACCGAAGACCGTGATGACGGCCTGCGGGAGAAAATGATTGCGGTCAACCGCGTCAGCAAGACCGTAAAGGGCGGCCGTATTCTCGGCTTCGCAGCCCTGACCGTGGTCGGTGACGGCGATGGCAGCATCGGCATGGGCAAAGGCAAGTCGCGTGAAGTTCCAGTGGCCGTCCAGAAGGCCATGGATGAGGCTCGCCGCAAGATGCTTCGCGTCTCTCTCAAGGGTGGCACCTTTCACCACACCGTTACCGGTAAGCATGGCGCCTCTGTTGTTCTCATCTCGCCGGCCGCCAAGGGTACCGGCATCATTGCTGGCGGTCCGATGCGAGCCATCTTTGAAGTGATGGGCGTCACCGATGTGGTCGCCAAGAGCCTCGGCTCGACCAATCCCTACAACATGGTGCGTGCGACCCTCAATGGTCTCAAGCGCATGCAGACGCCGTCCGAGGTCGCCAACAAGCGTGGCCTCTCGATCGAGCAGATCCTGAACTAAGGCGAGCCGTCATGGAAAAGAAAACCATCACCGTCAAACTGGTCCGTAGCCCCATCGGTACGCGCAGCGATCACCGCGCCACCGTGCTTGGCCTCGGCCTCAAGAAAATCCATCAGACCCGAGTCCTGGAGGACACGCCTGCCGTTCGCGGCATGGTCAACAAAGTCCAGTACCTGGTCCAAATCGTCTAAGGGCTGACCATGAAAGACTCCATGCGTTTGAATTCGATTGCACCGGCCGAGGGTTCCAAGCATCCCAAGAAGCGGGTGGGACGTGGCATTGGTTCTGGCCTTGGCAAGACGGCTGGCCGTGGTCACAAGGGCCAGAAGTCCCGCTCGGGTGGCTTCCACAAGGTTGGCTTTGAGGGCGGCCAGATGCCGATGCACCGTCGCCTGCCCAAGCGTGGCTTTACGGCCCCCTTTGGAAAATTCATCGAGCAGGTTCGTCTGTCTGATCTCGAGCGTATGCCGATCGACGAGGTCGACATGCTGGCCCTCAAGCAGGCTGGTGTCATCTCCGAACTCGCCCGTGCTGCCAAGGTCATTCTCTCCGGAAAGCTCAGCCGCAAGCTGACGGTCCGTGGTCTCGGCGTGACGGCTGGAGCCAAGGCTGCCATTGAGGCAGCGGGTGGACAGGTCATTGCGCCCGCTATTGTCGAGAAGGTTCGCAAGCTGCCCGCCAAGAACAAGCCCCCCAAGGCGGCCGCCTAAACCTGAAGACCTCCTTCGGACCCAAGAGCCCAATAGCCCAATAGCCCATGATGCCCAAGACCGATAAGTTTGCTGATCTGCGCAAGCGCCTGATTTTCCTGGTGCTCGCGCTGGTCGTCTATCGGCTCGGTGCCCACATCCCGGTTCCCGGGATTGATTCGGTTGAGCTGGCCAAGCTCTTTCAGTCGCAGTCTGGCGGAATCCTCGGCATGTTCAACATGTTCTCTGGTGGGGCCCTCTCGCGCTTTACGGTCTTCGCCCTGGGCATCATGCCGTACATCTCTGCCTCCATCATCATGCAGCTGGCCAGTGTCCTCTCGCCCCAGCTCGAGGCCCTGAAAAAAGAAGGCGAGGCGGGTCGTCGCAAAATTACGCAGTACACCCGCTACGGCACCGTGGTCCTGGCCATCATCCAGGCCATCGGTATCTCGGTGGCCCTCGAGTCTCAGCCCGGCCTCGTGGTCGATCCCGGCCTGGTCTTCCGTTTCACAACGGTCGTCTCGCTCGTCACCGGCACGATGTTCCTGATGTGGCTGGGCGAGCAGATCACCGAGCGGGGTCTTGGCAACGGCATCTCCATCATTATTTTCGCCGGCATCGTTGCCGGTCTGCCCACCGCACTGGGGGGCCTATTTGAGCTGGTTCGCACAGGCTCGATGTCCGCCATTGCGCTGCTCATCATCATTGCGCTGGTGGTTCTGGTCACGGCCTTCGTGATCTTTGTCGAGAAGGGTCAGCGACGCATTCTGGTGAACTACGCCAAGCGTCAAGTCGGCAACAAGATCTACCAGGGTCAGTCGTCCCACCTCCCGCTCAAGCTCAACATGGCAGGCGTCATTCCTCCCATCTTTGCCTCGAGCATCATTCTCTTCCCGGCCACCCTCTCGTCTTGGTTCAGCTCGGGCAACGAGAGCATGCGTTGGCTGAGCGACCTCTCGGCTGCCCTCAGCCCCGGTCAGCCCTTGCACATGGCCCTGTACGCGGCTGCCATCATCTTCTTCTGCTTTTTCTACACCGCCCTGGTTTTCAACAGCAAAGAGACGGCCGACAACCTCAAAAAGAGCGGCGCCCTGATTCCAGGCATTCGTCCCGGTGACCAGACCGCCAAGTACATCGACAAGATTCTGATGCGCCTGACCCTAGTAGGGGCCCTCTACATCACCATCGTCTGCCTCATCCCCGAGGCCCTGGTCATGAAGTGGAACGTCCCCTTCTATTTCGGCGGCACGTCTCTGCTCATCATCTGTGTGGTCACCATGGATTTCATGGCCCAGGTCCAGTCCTACATCATGTCCCAGCAGTACGAGAGCCTTCTGAAGAAGTCCAACTTCAAAGGGGGCTTCGGACAGTAATGGCCAAAGACGATGCCATTCAGATGCAGGGTGAGATTGTCGAGAACCTGCCCAACGCGACCTTTCGGGTCAAGCTGGAAAACGGTCATGTGGTCTTGGGCCACATCTCCGGCAAGATGCGCATGCACTACATCCGCATCCTGCCTGGAGACAAGGTAACCGTCGAACTCACCCCCTATGACTTGTCACGTGCACGAATTGTTTTTAGAGCGAAGTAAAAAGGAACCAAAGGATCCATCATGAAAGTTCTCGCATCGGTCCGGCGCATCTGCCGCAACTGCAAGATCATCAAGCGACACGGAGTCGTGCGGGTTATCTGCACCGACCCCCGTCACAAGCAGCGTCAAGGTTAAGGAAGGAGCTAGTCCATGGCCCGTATTGCAGGCATTAACATTCCCAGCCACCAGCACACCGATGTTGGTCTGACCGCCATCTATGGCATTGGCCGCCCACGTGCGCGCCTGATTTGTCAGGCTGCCGGCGTGCCCGTGACCAAGAAGGTCAAAGACCTCACGGACGACGAACTCGAGAAGCTCCGTAACGAGGTGGGCAAGTTCACCACCGAGGGCGATCTGCGCCGTGAGATCTCGATGTCCATCAAGCGTCTCATGGACTTGGGCTGCTACCGGGGTATGCGTCACCGCAAGGGCCTGCCGGTTCGTGGCCAGCGGACTCGCACCAATGCCCGGACCCGTAAGGGCCCCCGCAAGGGCAGCATCACTCTGAAGAAAGGCTAAGGAAGTCTTATGGCAAAGGTTCAAGCTGCTCAGCGCACCCGTAAAAAAGTTCGCAAGAACGTTAGCGATGCGGTTGCCCACATCCATGCATCTTTCAACAACACCATCATCACCATCACCGACCGCCAGGGCAACACCCTGTCTTGGGCGACCGCTGGTGGCGCAGGCTTCAAAGGCAGCCGCAAGAGCACGCCCTTTGCAGCCCAGGTGGCTGCCGAGGCCGCTGGTCGTGTGGCAGTCGAGTGTGGTGTGAAGAACGTCGAGGTTCGTATCAAGGGTCCAGGACCCGGCCGCGAATCAACGGTCCGTGCTCTGAATGCCCTGGGCATTCGGGTCACCCAGATCTCGGATGTGACGCCCGTCCCCCACAACGGCTGCCGTCCTCCCAAGCGCCGTCGTATCTAATTTGGTTGGTCCCACTCTTCGGAGTGGGGCTGTGTCTAAGTCCACCGTCCCGGGGTTCCGGGACACTTCGCTCCCTAGACGTCTAGGGGCGGCTTTCGAAAGGAATTCGAAGTGGCACGTTATGTTGGTCCTCGTTGTAAATTGTCGCGCCGTGAAGGCACCGACCTCGGTCTAAAGAGCGCCCGTCGTTCTCTAGAGTCCAAATGTAAGCAAGACAGCAAGCCCGGACAGCATGGCCGCACCTCTGGTGCCCGTACTTCCGACTACGGCAAGCAGCTGCGCGAGAAGCAGAAGGTCAAGCGCATCTACGGCATGCTGGAGCGCCAGTTTCGTCGCTATTTTGCTCAGGCCTCCCGCCGAAAAGGCAACACGGGTGAGAGCCTGCTGCAGATTCTCGAGTCCAGACTCGACAACGTCGTCTTTCGCATGGGCTTTGGCTCGACCCGGGCTGAGGCTCGTCAGCTGGTCTCCCATCGGGCAATCCTGCTCAATGGCCAGGTCTGCAACATCCCCTCCGCACAGGTCAAGCCCAACGACGTCGTGAGCATCGCCGAGAAATCCCGCGGTCAGGCCCGAATTGTGGCCTCCCTGGAGCTCGCAGAACAGAATGGCCTGCCAGGCTGGATCACGGTAGACCCCAAGAAAATGGAAGGTGTCTTCAAGCAGCTGCCCGACCGGACTGATCTCCCCTCCGAGATCAACGAGAGTCTGATCGTCGAGTTGTACTCACGCTGATCTTGCGCCGTTCCCATCTGCCATACGACCAAGGATTGTTATGTTGAATGCCTTTCTGAAGCCTCGCATTATCGAAGTCGAACCAACCGGCACCAACACGGCCAAGATTGTGATGGAGCCGTTCGAACGTGGTTTTGGCCACACACTGGGCAATGCTCTACGCCGTGTTCTGCTGTCCTCTATGGAGGGCTATGCCCCCACGGAAGTCCAGATTGCTGGCGTAGTTCACGAGTACTCCACCATGGAAGGCGTCCAGGAGGACGTCGTCGACCTGCTGCTCAACCTCAAGGGAATCGTCTTCCGCCTCGATGGCCGTGCCGACGTTCTCCTTTCTCTGCGCAAGCAGGGTACTGGTCCTGTGACGGCAGCAGATTTCGACCTGCCCCACGACGTCGCGATCCTGAATCCCGATCACGTCATCGCCAACCTCTCTGACGACGTTCGCCTGGAGCTCCAGGTCCGGGTCGAGAAAGGCCGCGGCTATGTACCCGGTACGCTGCGTCACCTGGGTGAAGAGAACACCCGTTCCATCGGCCGTATCGTTCTCGATGCCTCCTTCTCGCCCATTCGCCGGGTGAGCTATGCCGTCGAGAGCGCCCGAGTCGAGCAGCGGACCGACCTGGACCGTCTGGTCATTGAGGTCGAGACCAACGGCGTCATCGAGCCAGAAGACGCGGTTCGTCAGGCCGCTCGGATTCTTGTCGAGCAGCTCTCGGTCTTCGCTGCCCTAGAGGGTGGAGAGCCTATTGCCGAGTCCAGCCGCACGGCCGCTGTTGATCCCATGCTGATGCGTCCGGTGGACGACCTTGAACTCACGGTTCGTTCGGCCAACTGCCTGAAAGCCGAGAGCATCTACTACATCGGCGATCTCATTCAGCGGACCGAGAACGAGCTTCTCAAGACGCCAAACCTGGGACGCAAGTCCCTCAACGAAATCAAAGAAGTCCTCGCTTCGCGCGGCCTCACCTTGGGCATGAAGCTCGAGAACTGGCCACCCGCGGGCATGGACCGCTAAGCCTTAGAGAGGAGAATTCCCATGCGTCATCGTCATGGCCTTCGCAAGCTAAACCGTACCTCGTCCCACCGGGCCGCCATGTTTCGCAACCTGGCCAATGCCCTGCTGAGACACGAGGCCATCAAGACCACCCTGCCCAAGGCAAAGGAACTGCGCAAGGTGGTTGAGCCCCTCATCACCATCAGCAAGTCCCCTACGCTGGCCAACAAGCGCCTGGCCTTCAACCGTCTTCGTGACCGCGAGATCGTGGTGAAGCTGTTCGATGAAATCGGGCCTCGTTACGCCAGCCGTCCTGGCGGCTACTGCCGGATCCTGAAATGGGGCTTTCGTCAGGGCGACAATGCGCCGATGGCCCTCATGGAACTGGTCGACCGGCCCGAGGCCTCAGACGTCGTCGAGACCGACGGCCAGTAAGGGCTGTCGGCTTAGTTATCTGAAGCAGCTAGCCAGGCGGCAGCCTCCAGGGCCGAGTAGGTCAGGATGCCGTCTGCGCCAGCCCGCTTAAAGCAGACCAGAGACTCGAGCACCACGTCCTGCTCATTCAGCCAGCCATTGGCTGCGGCCGCCTTCATCATCGCGTATTCCCCACTCACCTGATAGGCGAACGTGGGTCGACCAAAGCTGGTCTTCACCCGGTGGACGATGTCCAGATAGGGCAGGCCCGGTTTAACCATCACCAGATCTGCGCCCTCCATTAGGTCTAGGGCCACCTCGTGCAGGGCCTCGTCACTGTTGCCAGGATCCATCTGGTAGGTCTTTTTGTCGGCCTTGCCCAGGTTGGCCGCAGAGCCCACGGCGTCCCGAAAGGGACCGTAGAAAGACGAGGCGTACTTGGCCGCATAGGCCATGATCCGAGTGTGAATCAGCCCATTGGCCTCGAGCCCACGGCGAATCGCCCCAATCCGGCCATCCATCATGTCCGATGGTGCCACCATGTCGACGCCTGCGCGGGCCTGCATGAGGGCCTGCTGGACCAGGGCGTCAACCGTCTCGTCATTAAGAATCCGAGACTGGTCATCGAGCAGACCGTCTTGGCCATGGCTGGTGTAGGGGTCCAGGGCAACATCCGTCATCAGGCCAAGATCGGGAAACTCCTTTTTCAGAGCCTGTACAACCCTGGGGACTAGCCCCCCGGGGTTGTGGGCCTGACTGCCCTGGGGGTCTTTAAGAGCGGGTTCGATGACCGGAAAGAGGGCCATCAAGGGAATCCCCGCCCTGGCGACCTCTTCCGCTAGCTTAAGCAGTTCGTCCAGAGACCGCCGGCAGACCCCCGGCATCGAGGCAACGGGCTGTACTTGTCTGGTCCCCTCGACTACGAAAACAGGAAGAATCAGGTCATTTACAGACAGTGAGTGTTCTCTTACAAGTCGTCTTGACCAGTCGTCTCTGCGTTGCCGCCGAGGCCGCTGGGCAGGAAAGGGGGCGTGGATACTGGGGTTCATAGGCTTTTCTCTTGTTTTCACTAGGGTTTTCCAATGGGTCTTGAACTTGTCCCATTATTGCGCGTCTACTCACCAGACGCTTCGCGTCTCCCGCTTCTCCTCCCTGAGCGGGTGCCTCCTCGATAGGCTCTTCTCCGGCAGCTAGTCTGCCGGTTTTTTTTGGGCCTGCGGGTCTGCCGGATCCCCCTGCTGGGTCAGGCCAAGCCACTCGCTGATAAGCGCCAAGACCGGCTCCCGACCGGTCTTCTTAAGACCAGAGAAGACCGAGAGACTCACCGGCCCCCACTCTGCCTCCTGGCTTGCCAACTCCTCGCTGACTGCCCTCACGGCGCTGGTCTGCTGCTGCCGGGTGAGCTTGTCAGCCTTGGTCAGCAGCAGGTGCATGGGCCGGCGTCGCCGGGCAAACCATTCGAGCATCTGCTGATCCAGTGGACCCAGGGGGTGCCGAATATCGGTCACCAGAATGAGCCCAACCAGACTGTCGCGGGCCTCGAGGTAGCGAGCCAACTGCTGCTGCCACTGGGCCTGGGTCTGCTTGTCGACCGCGGCATAGCCATAGCCGGGCAGGTCCACCAGACGGCCCACCTCCTGTTCTTTGTAAAGCAGGCTAAAGAGGTTGATCAGACGCGTCCGACCCGGTGTTTTGCTGGCAAAGGCCAGCCGCTTGCGGTTGCAGAGGACGTTCAGGGCGGTGCTCTTGCCCGCATTGGAGCGACCGGCTATGGCGATCTCGGGAACTTGGGCCCTTGGCAGGTCCGAGACCTTCGCGCCACTCTGGAGGAATTGAACCTGAGAAATCCAGGTCTCCAGTGCGGGAAGGGGCGTTGGGGCGTCGGTTTGACTCATGAATGCTTTAAACTCTAGGTCTTGACTGGACTTCCGTGTGGTCACCGCGACCCGGCTCCAGCCCCAAAGGAGAATCTCTGAAAATGAAGTCTGACATGAATTCGATTTCCCTCAATACCGCCGGCTTTCAGAGCCGCTCTGTTCGTCCTCGCCGGCCCAGTGGCCTCGCCAACGCGGTTCTCTTGAGCCTCGTCGTTGGCCTGGGCCTCCCGGTTGTTGCGAGTGCTGCAGCCCCAGCCGCACCGGCCGCTGCAGCAGCGCCAGCCCAAGCTCCCAAGGCCGACCTCGCCAAGGGCGCTGCCATTGCCAGCCAAGTCTGTGCAGCCTGTCATGCCGCCGACGGCAACAGCAGCATTGCTGACAATCCCATTCTGGCGGGCCAGCATGCTGCCTACCTGGCCAAGCAGCTTCACAACTTTCAGGTCAAGCCCAATGCCCAGAAGGCCGAGCGCGAAAATGCCATCATGGCCGGCTTCGCCGCTGGCCTGAGCGAGTCGGACATTCGAGACGTCACGGCCTTTTATGCGGCTCAGACCATCAAGCCCTCCTTCGCCCAGAAAAAAGATGTGCTGGCTCTGGGCCAAAAGATTTATAGGGCAGGCATTACAGCCAAGGGCATCCCAGCCTGCGTGGGCTGTCATGCCCCCAATGGGGCCGGCATCCCTGCACAGTATCCGCGTCTAGCGGGTCAGTATGCGCAGTACACCAAGACCCAACTCACCGCCTTTCGCTCCGGAGCCCGAGCCAACAGCGCTCAGATGAACAAGATCTCGGCCCAGCTGACCGACCAGGAGATGGAAGCCCTTGCAGAGTACATCGCAGGACTCCGCTAACCGACCGCCTCAAGTCGATGACGCGGTCGATTTTAGGGGTTCGACAACCGGCCTTGAGTTAACCAGCGGGCATCGGTTCTTGCGCGAGGGGATCGAGCTCCTCTCGTCCATGCGCTTTGCCATCTCGGCACTCTCGGTCGTGGGGCTGGCCAGCGCCATCGGAACCATCGTTCCGCAAAACAGCCCACCCATCAACTACGTCAACCAGTTCGGTGCCTTCTGGGCCGAAGTCTTTACCTGGTTTGATGTCTTTCGCGTCTACAACGCGCCTTGGTTTCTGCTGGTCATGGTCTTGATGTTGGCCTCGACAAGCCTCTGCCTGGTCCGCAACACGCCTCGCATGCTCAAAGAGATGCGTGTCTGGCGGGAGAAAGTTCGGGAGGGGGGCTTTGCCGCCTTCCGTTATCGCCAGCAGGTGGACTGCACCGACTTGCCGCAGGCCGAGCAGCGCATAGAGGAGATCGCCAATGCCCTGAAGGCCAGGGGCTACCAGGTCAAGCCGCTCTCGGCTGCTCCGGGCCTGCCCAGACTGGTGGCCAAAAAGGGCGCCAGCAATCGGCTGGGCTACATCGCCGCGCACCTGGCCATTGTGGTCATTTCCCTTGGGGGCTTACTGGACTCCGAACTGCCCACCCGATTGGCGGTCTGGTGGTGGGACAAGTCGCCTGTTGTCCTCTCGAGCCTGACAGGCGACCAAGTCCCTGACTCGGCCCGCCTCCCGCAGTCCACGCCGACCTACCGAGCCAACCTCCTAATTCCGGAGGGGCAGCGGTCAGATTTAGCCGTCATCAATCAGCCCAAGGGCGCCTTGTTGGTCGACCTTCCCTTCGATCTCCAGCTCAAGCAGTTTCGAATTGAGTACTACAACACAGGCATGCCCAAGCTCTTTGCCAGCGATGTTGTTCTCACTGACAAGCAGACAGGTGAGGTGAAGCAGGCCACCATCGAAGTCAACAAGCCCCTCATCCACCGGGGGATTGCCGTCTACCAGTCCAGTTTTGATGATGGTGGGTCCCGGCTCAAACTTGTTGCGCACCCCATGACAGGGCCCATCCAAAAGCCACTGCCCATTGAGATTGGTGTCGGCCAGAGTCTGGCCCTGCGCAATGCGAGTCAGACCCTTAGCCTCGAGATTTCCGGCTTCAAGGCCATTAATGTCGAGAACCTGGCGGGCGGCCCCTCGGCTGAAGAGGCCTTCCAGAAAAATGTCGCCGCCGTTCTCTCACCGGCCGCAAGCAGCGACAAGGCCAAGACCCTCACCAACGTCGGCGCAGCCTTTCAATACAAACTTCGTGACGCGGCCGGCCAGGCCCGGGAATTTCACAGCTACATGCTGCCCGTCGAACTCGATGGGGCCTCGGTCTTTCTAGCCGGCGTCCGAAACTCTCCCGACGAGCCCTTCCGCTACCTGCGCATCCCCGCGGATGAGAAAGGCTCGCTCGAGACCTTCCTCCATCTGCGAGCGGCGATGGACAATCCAGAGTCCAGAGGACGAGCCGCTCGTGCCTTCGCAAAGGCTGCAGCACCAGAGGCCATGCAGAAGGCCCTCGGAGACAGCGCACTCAAGGCCCTTGATGCCATCTCAGCGGGCGGGCTTGCAAGCCTTGCCAATCTCTTGGAGACCACGGTTCCACAGGCCGAGCGGGAGCGCGCGACCGATGTCGTGGTTCGGATGTTGACGGGCGCCTTCTGGGAGGTTCTCCAGCAGTCACGCGAGGCCCGTGGGCTACCCCGACAGGCGCAGACCGATGAGTCTCAGGCCTTTGCGCAGCGGGCCCTCAATGCCTACAGCGATGCCAAGCTCTTCGAGGCCCCGCTGCTCATCAGCCTGCAGGATTTCTCGGAGGTCAAGGCCTCAGTCTTTCAGGTCACCCGTTCACCCGGAAAGACCACGGTCTATCTGGGTTGTCTGTTGCTCACCCTTGGTGTTTTCGCCATGCTCTATGTACGGGAACGTCGGTTCTGGGTCTGGGTCAAAGAGGGCGGGTCGGGTGACGGTGCCAAAGCCCCAGGGGCCCCGCAGGTCTTGATGGCGGCCTCAACGCCCCGACACTCAATGGATTTTGATCAGGAATTTAATGAACTGTCTCAGCAACTCGCTCTGGAACGGCGCTAGGAGAATGACATGACCACCTCAACTGCATCCGACTTTGGCCAGGCCAGGCTCCAGTCGGTCGGCTCAAGCCGACTCGGCTGGAAAGACCTGGTCTTTGGTGGACTGCTGGCAGGGGGTTCCTGGTGGGCCTCCACCAAATATGGTCAGTTCATGGATGTCTACGAGCTGGTCATTCTCTGGGCCTGTGCTGCCGGCATGGTCTTTGTGGGCTGGCTCTGGCCTGCCATGCGGTGGTTCTCCGTGGGCTGTGGCCTGCTGGCCCTGGCAGGTATTGGACTCTATGGCGGTCAACTCGCTCAGGCGGAGCAGTCGCTTCTGCTCAAGTACTTGTTGTCGTCACAGTCCGCCATTCTCTGGATGTGCGCCCTCTATGCAGCGGGCTGCCTGGCCTACTGGGCTGGCCTGCTGCTGCGCGGACCGACCGCCCTCTGGGCAGCCTCGGTGATGACCTGGTCGGCGACGGTCATGGGCATGACTGGCCTGCTGGTCCGTTGGTACGAGTCCTACCTGATTTCTCCAGATGTCGGCCACATACCAGTCAGCAACCTCTACGAGGTCTTTGTCCTGTTTTCGCTGCTTACGGCCCTCTTCTACCTCTTCTACGAAAAGCGCTACCAGACGCGCAGTCTGGGGGCCTTTGTCTCCTTGGTCATTGTGGCCGCTGTGGGCTTTTTGCTCTGGTACACGGCGACTCGGTCGGCCCATGAGATCCAGCCTCTGGTTCCAGCACTTCAGTCCTGGTGGATGAAGATTCACGTGCCCGCCAACTTTGTGGGCTATGGCACCTTCTCCATCGCGGCGATGGTCGCCTTCGCCTATCTCATCAAGGCCAATGCAGAGAACCAGAGCCGACGGGCCCTCATCCCATTGTTTGTGCTCGGTGTCTTGCTCTGCGCAGAGCCTTTGGTTTTTCGTCGCTCAGGACTCCCCGATTACTGGGCCATCTACTTTGGCATCTCAGCCGCTGTCGTCGGCGGCATCCTAACTGCCCGTCGGCGAATCGCCTCGGTCCTCCCCTCCCTCGAGGTGCTCGACGATATTCAATACCGTGCAATTGCCATCGGGTTTGCCTTTTTCACAGTCGCCACTATTTTGGGTGCTCTCTGGGCCGCCGAGGCCTGGGGCACCTACTGGCAGTGGGACCCCAAAGAGACCTGGGCCCTCATCGTCTGGCTCAACTACGCAGCCTGGCTGCACCTGCGACTCATGAAAGGATTGCGTGGTGAGTTTGCAGCGTATTGGTCCTTGGTTGGCCTCCTGATCACCGGCTTTGCCTTCCTTGGGGTCAATATGTTCTTGTCCGGTCTGCACTCGTATGGGCAGCTCTAATTGAAGATTCGGTCGGCCGATATCACGCCTGAGTCGGTTGTCCTTGGACGACGTGCCTGGCTCTCGTCCACCGCGCGCCGGGCTACGGGTCTTGGGGTCGGCCTGTCGGGGCTGACCGCTTCGAGCCTCTCGCAGGCCAGCGTCTCGCGGCTGGCCGAGCCACTGACCCCCCTTGCTGCGCGCCCCTGGCCTGGAATGCCCACCGACAAGCTCACGCCCGTTCACGATGTCACGGGCTACAACAACTTCTATGAGTTTGGAACGGACAAGGCCGATCCCCAGCGTCTGGCGCCAAGCCGTCTGCAGGTGCGGCCCTACCAGTTGGTGGTCAAGGGCCTGGTGGCCAAGCCCATTACGCTTGGTTTCGACGATCTGCTGAAGCTCAGTCCACTCGAAGAGCGAATCTATCGGCTGCGGTGTGTCGAGGGCTGGTCCATGGTGATTCCTTGGGTCGGCTTTAGCCTCTCTGCCGTGCTTCGGCGGGCTCAGCCGCTGGGCTCAGCCAAGTACGTTGAGTTCATTAGCCAGGCAGACCGGGCCACGATGCCAGGACTCTCCTCTCCCGTACTAGATTGGCCCTATCAAGAGGGCCTGCGTCTCGATGAGGCGATGCACCCTCTCACCACCCTGACGGTGGGCCTCTATGGCAAGACGCTTCCCGCACAAAATGGCTCTCCAGTGCGGCTGGTAGTGCCTTGGAAGTATGGTTTCAAGAGCGCGAAGTCAATCGTAGAAATTCGCCTGGTCGAGAGTCAGCCAATTCCCAGCTGGGTAAAAACCGCCCCCCAGGAGTATGGCTTTTTCTCCAACGTCAATCCGGCCGTCCCGCATCGTCGATGGTCTCAGGCGACGGAGCGCAGAATTGGAGAAGACGGCCTGCTGTCCCCCCGTCGGCCCACGCTGCCCTTCAATGGCTACGCCGACCAGGTGGCCAGCCTCTACACCGGAATGGACCTGAGACGGTTCTTCTAGATGGCGGTCTCGCGGGCTAGCCTACTGGGCTTGTCTCTCCAGGCCTGGGCGCTGGGCCCTCTGGTGGAGCTGGTCCTTCGCATTGCAGGCGATGGGCTTGGAGCCAATCCGCAGGAGGAGATCCTCAGGGGCCTCGGTCGTCAGATGATGGTCTTGCTCTGGTTCGTCTTGAGCATGCCTCACCTGGCTCGATGGGCTCGTCTGCCCGGGCTAAGAGACCTTCCTCGACACCGCAGGGCAATGGGACTCTGGACTTTTGCCTATGCAGGCATTCATCTGCTGGCCTACCTTCAGTTTGAGCATGACTGGAACTGGGCCCTCATTCTGAAGGACGTCGGGACGCGGCCCTTTGTCGCGGTTGGCCTGTTGGCCCTGCTGCTCATGCTGCCGCTCGCCCTCACGTCCAATCGCTGGAGCATGCTGCGGCTGGGCCAGAACTGGAAAAAGCTTCACCGACTGGTCTGGCTCATCAGTGCTCTGGCCCTGGCGCATTATTTTTTGCACAAAGCCGGCAAGAATGACTTCAGCCAACCCCTCATTTTCCTGGGGGTCTGGATGGGCCTGGTCTGGCTGAGGCTAAGAAGGCCCTAGGCTCAGTCCGACTGACTCTGCGGCGACCAGGTCTTCGAAGGATTCTCGACGACGAATGAGCCGAACGGGCTGGCCCGCCTGGACCAAGACCTCGGCTGGCCGGGGTCTGGAGTTGTAGTTGGAGGCCATCGAGGCCCCATAGGCGCCGGCCGAGGCCAGGATGACCAGCCCACCCTCTTTCAGACGAAGCGGCCGGTCCCGGCCGAGCCAGTCACCACTCTCGCAGACCGGTCCGACCACGTCCCATCGTCTCTCCTCGGTCTGCTGATCTCGACGGTTCACCACCAGAATCTCGTGCCAGGCTTCGTAGAGGCTCGGACGCATCAGGTCATTCATGGCGGCATCAATGATTGCGAAATGGGCAGCACCAGTCTGGTCGTTGGGCTGAGGCTTTAGGGCGACGACCCGACTCAGCAAGACACCGGCTGCGCCCACCAGGGCACGGCCAAACTCAAAGATGAGCCGTGGCATTGGGCGTCCCCGGGCCTTGGACCAGGCCCGGACCTTCCCGATCAGGGCCTCCATGAGCATGGCTGGGCTTGGGGGGGACTCGTCTCGGTAGCAGATGCCCAGCCCACCCCCCAGGTCCAGGTGATGAATACTGATGCCTTTTTCTGCGAGCCGGTCAACAAATTCCAAGACACGGTCGGCCGCATCCAAGAATGGAGAGAGCTCAGTGATCTGCGACCCGATGTGGCAGTCCACCCCCATGACCTGGAGGTGGGGCAGGGCTGCAGCCTCTTGGTAGCCAATGAGCGCCTGATCGAGGGAGAGTCCAAACTTGTTGGACCGAAGCCCTGTGGAAATATACGGGTGGGTCTTGGCATCAATGTCCGGGTTGATGCGAATGGAGACCGGGGCCTTGCAGCCTAGTCCTTGGGCCAACTGGTTGAGCCGTCTGAGCTCGGAGAGGCTCTCGAGATTGATACAGCCCACCCGAGCCTGAAGGGCCGCCCTCAATTCCTCGTCGGTCTTTCCCACTCCCGAGAAGACCATCTTTGCCGCCGAGCCGCCGGCTGCCAGGACGCGCTGCATCTCCCCCATGGAGACGATGTCAAAACCCGCCCCCAGCTTGCCCAGCTCCGACAAGAGGCTCAGGTTCGGATTGGCCTTGACTGCAAACAAGATCGAGACGTCTGCCTCGAGTGCCGTGCAGGCCTTGGCAAAAGACTGATAAGCCTCGGCGATGGCCGTGGCACTGTAGACGTAGAGTGGCGTTCCGAATTGCTGGGCCAGGTCCTCCAGGCTGTGGCCCTCGCAACAGAGGATGTCGTCCAGCCAGGCATAGCTGCTGGGCAGCATGGGAGGATGGGGGGCCGCCGGGGTCATGGCCGATCCTGGGCCTGGGTCTCTGGCGGAAACTGAGGCTTGGGAAGGAAGAGAGCGCCTTTTTGTCCGCAGCCGCCGAGGACCGTGACCAGACAGAGGCCCAAGGCAAGCCGCAAGAGACCGCTGCAGTTGGCCCCGAGATTTGTCTGGTTTGAGGTCCGTGGGGCCTGGCCTGAGGGACAATCCAAATTTGGGCTTTTCATGATGGTGGGAGTATGACCGAAACCGAGTACCTTGAAAAAATCGAGTCAGCCTTTCGTTGGGTTGAGGCGCAGGTCGATCGTTGGAATCAAGAGGCAGACCTGGCCATTGAGTGCAGCCAGCATGGCCCAGTCTTGGAGACCGAGTTCGAGTCTGGCCAAAAAATCATCACCAATGCTCAGGCGCCCACCCAGCAACTCTGGCTTGCCTCCCAGCATGGGGCCCACCATTTTGTGCTGACAACTGAGGGCTGGCAGGACACTCGGGGCTATGGCCTGTTCGAGCAGGTCTTTGCAGACCATGCCAGCCGACTGGCCGGCACCGACTGTCAGGCCCAGGGACAGACCCAGGACTTCTAGGGGTTCTGCAGGCCCAGGGAGGAGACCCCAACGCCCGGCGCATTGTCGGGCACGTAGTACTCCCCCGAGATTCTCAGGAGACCCGCCGGCGGATTGGTGTTCTGCTGAGGTATTTTTTTGAGCGCCTCACTCATAAACGAAATCCAAATTGGCAGGGCCAGACCGCCTCCCGTCTCGCGCTCACCCAGAGACCTTGGCTGGTCGTAACCCACCCAGGCGACTGCGGCCAGCCTTGGCTGGTAGCCTGCAAACCAGGCGTCTTGCGCATCATTCGTGGTGCCGGTTTTGCCGGCCAGGTCTTGACGCCCCAGCGAAAGGGCCTTCTTTCCGGTGCCGTTCTTAATGACGCCCTGGAGCAGGTTGTGCATGAGAAAGGCATGGCGCTCATCCATGATTCTCGGCGCCTCTTCGCCCGCTCTCGCCGGCTCTGTTCGACTGACCAGCGCCCCACGCTCATCGACCACCCGATCAATAAAGTAAGGCGTTACTCGAAACCCGCCATTGGCAAAGGCCGCATAGGCAGTGGCCATCTGGAGCGGGGTGGTGCTGCCGGCTCCCAGTGCCAGAGTGAGATAGGGAGGATTTTTCTCGGCCTCAAAGCCAAAACGTGAGAGGACGGTCTGGGCGTATTTGGGGCCCACTGCGTGGAGCAGCCGAATCGAGACCATGTTTTTGGATCTGGCCAGGCCATCTCGAAGGCTGATGGGGCCATCGTAAGTGCCGTCGTAGTTCTTTGGGTCCCAGACCTGGCCGCCGGTCTGTCCGGGGTCGAAGCTCACCGGAGCGTCGTTAATGACGCTGCTGGCCGAGAAGCCTTTTTCCAGAGCAGCGGCATAGACAAAAGGCTTAATGGTTGAGCCGGGCTGCCGGTAGGCCTGTGTGACATGGTTGAATTTGTTCTGACGAAAATCGAAGCCACCCACCAAAGACCGCAGGGCACCCGTATCGGTCTGAATGGCAATGAAGGCCCCCTCGACTTCGGGTAGCTGGGTGAGTTCATAGTGGTCTGCATCGAGCTTGCGAATGCGGACCACCGCACCTGGCTTGATTCTCTGGGTGGGCAGCGCGTTGGCACTGAGACCTTTGGCCGCAAACTTTAGTCCCTCACCGCGGATTTCGATCTGCTGGCCTTGGCTGCGCATGACCCGCACCAGGTCTTCCTTGGCCTCAAGGACCACTGCGGTCAGGAGACCGTCGCTGTCTGGTCGCTCCGCCAGCGTGTCCTCTATGGCGTCCTCACGGTCCTCGGCCTGCCTGGGCAGGGTGATGACTGCCTCTGGTCCACGCCAGCCTTGTCGACGGTCGAAGTCAATCAGTCCGGCCCGCAGGGCGTTGTGGGCGGCCCTCTGCTCGTTAGACCGAATGGTGGTGAAGACGGTGAGACCACGGCTGTAGGCGTCGTTGGGGAATTGCGCCACCATCTGCTGCCTGACCATCTCAGCGACGTAGGGGGCTGTCACGGCATAGTCCTCGCCCCGACCAACCACCTTGAGTTTCTCTTTGGCGGCCTGGGTAAACTGGGCATTGCTAATGAGCCGAAGCTTGTGCATGCGCCCCAGCACGTAGTCTTGTCGGACTTTGGCTCGCCGGGGGTTGGCCACGGGGTTGAAGGTAGAGGGGGCCTTTGGAAGCCCAGCCAGCATGGCCGCTTCGGCAATGCTGAGTTGCCCAATGGATTTTCCAAAATAAATCTGGGCGGCAGAGGCAAAGCCGTAGGCGCGACGTCCCAGGTAGATCTGGTTGATGTAGAGCTCGAGGATCTGGTCTTTGCTGAGCTTTCTCTCGATCTCGAAGGCCAGCAGGACCTCATAGATTTTTCGGGTGAAGGTCTTTTCGGTCGAGAGGTAGAAATTTCGGGCGACCTGCATGGTGATGGTACTGCCGCCCTGGGCCTTGCTGGCGGAGACCAGGTTGGCCAGAAGACTTCGAACGATGCCGGCCGGGTCGATGCCGGCATGCTGGTAGAACTGGTCGTCCTCGGCGGCCAAAATGGCGTGAATCAGCGGCTTGGGGACCTCTGCGATTCGGACCACGCTACGACGCTCTTCCCCAAACTCACCAATAAGCACGCCATCGGCTGTCATGATGCGAAGCGGCACCTTGGGTCGGTAATCGGCCAGTGCCGTCACCTCCGGCAGCCGGGGGGTGGCCAGGGCGATGACCAGCAGGCTGATGCCCACTAGGCCAAGGCCAGCCCAGAGGCTCAGCAGAAGAAATCGCATCAGCAGTCGCATAACACCCAAGTGTATCGCCTGCTAGACTCATTTCGATGAGCGGCATGCCTAAAAAAAACATCGTCCTGATTGGCCTTATGGGCGCTGGCAAGACGACCATTGGCCGGCGGCTGGCCCAGCGCATCCAATGGCCGCTGGTCGATACAGACCATTGGATTGAGGAGCGCTGCGGTACCTCCGTAGCCAATATTTTTGAGGTTGAGGGTGAGGCTGGTTTTCGGGCAAGAGAGTCCAAGGCCTTGGCGGAGATCATGGCCACGCCCGGCCAGATCGTGACGACCGGTGGCGGGGCACCTGTTCAGAAGGCAAATCGCCCCCTTATTGCCCTAGGCTTTGTGGTCTACCTCCAGGCCCAGCCGCGACAACTCTGGCAGCGTCTTCGGCACGATGCCTCGCGACCGCTGCTGACCCAGTCCGACGATCCCCGGACGACCCTGGAGACCCTCTACGAGGCCCGAGACCCGGTCTACCGAGAACTGGCCACGGTCATTGTTCCCAGCAGCCAAGGGTCTCCCAGCCAGGTGGTCAGCCAGGTGCTTGGCCACCTTCTGGCCGCAGGACTTATTTCCAACGCCTCTGGTGAGGTCTACCATGACACCGACAGCACATCCCATGCTTCAGGACCCTAAGGCCGCCATCTCCATAGACGGCTTGCGGGCGACCGTTGAAGTCTGCCTGCAAGACCGGACTTACCCAATCTGGATCGGTGAGGGGCTGCTCGACCAGGCCCAGGTCTGGTCGACCGCTCTCAAGCCGGGCCGTCAGGTGGTCGTCGTCTCCAACGAGGTGGTCATGCCCCTCTATGGTGAGCGGCTGGTGGGGTGTCTCTCGGAACTTGGACATTCGGTCTCCCAGGTGGTCCTGGCCGACGGAGAGGCCCACAAAGACTTCTCTGGCCTGATGCAGATTTTCGACCACCTCATGCAGGCCCGTATTGATCGGTCGGCAACCCTCATTGCGCTCGGCGGCGGCGTCATTGGGGATATGGGTGGTTTTGCTGCGGCCTGTTACCAGCGGGGCATCGATTTTGTGCAGGTTCCGACCACGCTGCTGTCGCAGGTGGATTCCTCGGTTGGTGGCAAGACGGCCATCAACCATCCCCTTGGCAAGAACATGATTGGGGCCTTTTATCAGCCCAAGGCTGTGGTCATTGACATGACGGTCCTCAAGACTCTCCCCAGCCGGGAGCTCTCGGCCGGTCTGGCGGAGGTCATTAAGTACGGGGCCATCTTGGACGCCCAGTTTTTTGATTGGCTTGAGCAGAATATGCCGGCCCTGGTTGCGCGAGAGCCCGCTGCGTTGGCCTATGCAATTGAGCGCTCGTGTCAGATCAAGGCTCAGGTCGTTGCGGCCGACGAGCGGGAGTCCTCGGGTCAGCGGGCCCTGCTGAATTTTGGCCACACCTTTGGCCACGCCATCGAGGCAGGACTTGGTTTTGGTGTCTGGCTCCATGGAGAAGCCGTTGGCTGCGGCATGGCAATGGCTGGCCTCTTGTCGCACAAACTCGGCCAGCTCGATGCGGCGGCGCTCGCCAGGCTGGTTCGTCTGATTGGGCAGGCCGGCCTGCCCCTCCAGCCTCCAGACTGGCCTGCCTCGACCTATTTGGAGTGGATGGCCCACGACAAGAAGGCCAGTGGTGGCCACATTCGCTACATTCTGTTGCGGGGCCTGGGGCGCTCAGAGTTCAGGCCAGTCGAGGATCAGGCGGTCTGCCAGGCCATTGAGGCCGCCCAGCATGGTCTTGCCCTGACGTGACCTCAGCTGGCCTGGAGTCGGGGTTGGGCCTGGCGAGTTATGCGAGTCGGGCAGACCAGAGTCGTGGCCGGCGCCACCCCGAGCCTGCTGCTCCGGGTCGGTCTGTCTTTCAAAGGGATCGGGACCGCATTGTTCACTCCACTGCCTTTCGTAAGTTGCTCTACAAGACACAGGTCTTCGTCAACCATGAGGGAGACCTCTTTCGAACGCGTCTCACCCACAGCCTGGAGGTGGCCCAGATTGCCCGGTCGGTTGCCAGGCGCCTGCGGCTCGATGAGGAGCTCACCGAGGCCATCTGTCTGGCGCACGACTTGGGCCATACCCCCTTTGGCCACGCCGGACAGCATTCCCTGAACCGAGCCCTACAAGACGCCAGTGCGGGCCTTCAGGGCTTTGAGCACAACCTGCAGAGCCTTCGAGTGGTCGATCGTCTCGAGCATCGTTATGCCGATTTCGATGGCCTCAACCTCTGCTTTGAGACCCGTGAGGGCATTCTCAAGCACTGTTCCATCCGGCTGGCGACCAGACTCGGAGAGGTCGGTCAGCGATTCCTTGATCGTCAATCACCGAGCCTGGAGGCCCAGCTGGCGAACCTGGCCGACGAGGTGGCCTACAACCACCATGACCTCGACGATGGTCTGCGATCAGGACTCCTGGTCTTTGAGGAGGTGCAGGAGCAGGCCTTGGTAGCACCGCACTTGCGCAGGCTCACCACCCAGTACCCAGGCCTCGATCGTGACCGGCTGGTCTGTGAGCTGATTCGGGGGATGATCAACGAGCAGATCGATGACCTGACCCAGTCCACTCTGTCTCGGCTGGTCGCCAACGGCATCGAGACTGCCGCCCAAGTGCGAGAGATGGCCAGTCCTCTCGTGGGCTTTTCGGACGAGATGGGTCCAAAGGTTCAGGCACTCAAGTCTTTTCTCCGTCAGCGGCTCTATCGACATCCACGGGTAGTGGAGATGACGACGGTGGCAGAGCTGGTGGTGAGCGACCTCTTTGGCCTGGCCCTTGCGGCTCGACAGGACCATGAGGCTCCCCACCTCGCCCGACGAGAGGCCGCCGATGAGATTGCGGGCCTGACAGATCGACAGGCCATGCTTCGGCATGCCGACTGCTTTCCGGGAAGGGCCCAGTGGCCCGCCCGGGTGAGCCTCTAATGCGCAAAGACGCACGGGTAGAAGGAGACCGCTGATGCGTCGCCCCCGGAGTATCGCAACTGGGCGCTGTTATCACCTGATGCAGCGTGGGCATGCTGGCCAGGCCTTCTGTCTCGATGACCAGGATCGCGAGACCTACCTTCGAGTATTTTTTGAGGCCGCCCAAGGCTGCGGACTCTGGGTCCATGCCTGGACCTGCACCGACCGTGAGGCCCACTGGCTGGTCACCCCCCAGCGGACCCGTGCGATTGCCGACGTGATGCAGCAGCTGGGTCGTCGGTATGTGGCGCAATTCAACCGACGTTGGGCTCGCAGTGGCACGCCCTTCGATGGTCGCTACCGGAGTTATTGGGTGGATGCCCAGGCTTTCGGTCTCGAGGTCAAGCGCTTCCTGGACGGCCAGGCCCAGCGACTTGGCCTGGCGGCCTCCGCCTTGGACTGGCCGTGGTCGAGCACCGGACTCTGGGCTGGTCAGCGCTCACCGATGGGCAGTCCGGTGCAGGCCTTGCCCGTCTATTGGGCCCTGGGCAATACCCCGTTTGAACGTGAGAGGGCTTATCGCCAGAGGCTCTCTGAGCCCCTGGCGGAGTCCATGGTCGCCCAGATTGGCCGTGGCCTCTCAACGGGCAGGCCCCTGCTGACGGAGGCGGGCTGGGCCTCGTGCCCGCCGGTCTTTCAGGAACAGTGGCGGCTTCGGCCGCGCGGAAGGCCCCGTCTTAAGGCCACTGAGACTCCCCAATGAGGTGTCCCTAATAAAATTTCAAGACCGGCCCCCTGGACTTAAATATTTGTACTGACCCCAATTAAAAATCAGTCTTTATCGAGTTTCTGTAGGTCCTCTGTCTAGCCTAAACCAGGGGGTCTGCGCGACAATGGGTGCCCTTTTTGTTTTCGAGAGCACTGCCACCATGGCTCAGTCCGTCACCCCCAACGATTCGTCTTCCCCTCAGACGGCCTTCGGGCTCTACAACCCCGCCCATGAGCACGATGCCTGCGGCGTGGGCTTTGTCGCCCAGATGCGGGGACGCAAATCCCACGAAATCGTGCAGCAGGGCCTGCTCATTCTCAGGAACCTCGACCATCGTGGCGCGGTGGGCGCCGATGCCCTGATGGGCGACGGCGCGGGCATCCTGCTGCAGATCCCTGACGCCTTCTTTCGAGAGGAGATGGCCCTGCAAGGCATCGCCTTGCCACCGGCCGGCGAATACGGTGTTGGCATGGTTTTTTTGCCGAAGGAACATGCCAGCCGGCTGGCCTGTGAGCGGGCTCTGGAGCGTGCGGTCATGGCCGAGGGCCAGGTGGTCCTGGGCTGGCGAGACGTTCCCACCAATGCCGAAATGCCCATGTCGCCGCGGGTCCGGGCCAAAGAACCGGTCATTCGCCAGCTCTTTATTGGCCGCGGGACGGATGTCGTGGTCCAAGACGCGCTTGAGCGCAAGCTCTATGTCATTCGAAAGACCGCCTCTAGTGCCATCCAGTCGCTGGGCCTGAAGCACGGCAAGGAGTACTACGTGCCGTCCATGTCGAGCAGGACGATTGTCTACAAGGGACTCCTGCTGGCCGATCAGGTGGGCGTCTACTTCAAAGACCTTGCAGACCCCCGCTGCGTCTCGGCACTGGCCTTGGTCCACCAACGCTTCTCGACCAACACCTTCCCCGAGTGGCCGCTGGCGCACCCCTACCGCATGGTGGCGCACAACGGCGAGATCAATACCGTTAAAGGCAACTACAACTGGATGCGAGCCAGAGAAGGGGTCATGAACAGCCCAGTCCTTGGCGCAGACCTCCAGAAGCTCTACCCCATTAGCTTCGCTGGGCAGTCAGACACGGCCACGTTCGACAACTGCCTAGAACTCTTGGTGGCGGCCGGCTACCCACTGGCCCATGCCGTCATGATGATGATTCCCGAACCCTGGGAGCAGCACACCACCATGGAGGAAGGACGTCGGGCCTTCTACGAGTACCACGCCTCCATGATGGAACCCTGGGATGGTCCCGCCTCCATCGTCTTTACCGATGGCCGCCAGATCGGTGCAACCCTCGATCGAAATGGCCTTCGGCCCTCTCGTTACTGCATCACCGATGACGAGGTCGTCATCATGGCGTCGGAGTCCGGGGTTCTGCCCATTCCCGAGAGTCGGATCGTTCGCAAGTGGCGTCTACAGCCAGGCAAGATGTTTCTGATCGACCTTGAGCAGGGCCGGATGATTCAGGACGACGAACTCAAGAGTGCCCTCTCACAATCTAGACCCTACAAGCAGTGGATCGAAAACGTTCGGGTAGAACTTACCAGCCTGAATCCCGAGGCAGAGAACGTCCCGATGGCCAGCGACTTGCCACTGATCGATCGGCAGCAGGCCTTTGGCTACACCCAGGAGGACCTCAAGTTCCTGATGGCCCCCATGGCCCAGGCGGGCGAGGAGGGCATCGGCTCAATGGGCAACGACTCCCCACTGGCCGTCCTCTCCGACAAAAACAAGCCTCTCTATCACTACTTCAAGCAGTTGTTTGCGCAGGTCACCAACCCCCCGATCGACCCGATTCGGGAGGCCATTGTGATGTCGCTCAACTCCTTCATTGGGCCCAAGCCCAACCTGCTGGACATCAATCAGGTCAACCCTCCTCTGCGACTCGAGGTCAGCCAGCCCATCCTGAACTTCGCCGACATGCAGCGGCTCAGAGAGATTGAGCAGCACACCCGCGGCAAATTCCGCAGCCAGGTCTTGGACATCACCTATCCGCTGGTCTGGGGGCAGGAGGGCATCGAGGCCCGCCTGGCCACCATCGCGGCGGAGGCCGTCGATGCAATAGCGGCTGGTGCCAATATTCTGATCATCAGCGACCGTGGTGTGGCAGCCGATCGCGTGGCCATTCCTGCGCTCTTGGCTCTCTCAGCCATTCACCAGCACCTGGTGCGTGAGGGCAAGCGGACCTTGGCTGGCCTGGTCGTTGAGACTGGATCTGCCCGAGAGGTCCACCACTTCGCCGTTTTGGCCGGCTACGGCGCGGAGGCTGTCCATCCATACCTCGCCATGGAGAGCATTGTCGATTTTCACAAGACTCTCTCCAAGGACCTCAGCCCCGAAAAGGCCGTGGCCAACTTCATCAAGGCCATCGGCAAGGGTCTCTCGAAGATCATGTCCAAGATGGGCATCTCGACCTACATGTCGTACTGCGGCGCCCAGATCTTCGAGGCCATTGGCATCAACCAGGCCACCATCGACCAGTACTTCACCAACACGCCCAGCGCCGTGGAGGGCATCGGCATTTTTGAGATGGCCGAAGAGGCCATCCGAACCCATCGGCAGGCCTTCGGCGACGATCCAGTCTTGAGCAACATGCTGGAGACTGGCGGCGAATATGCCTGGCGGGTGCGGGGCGAGGAACACATGTGGACGCCCGATGCCATCGCCAAGCTCCAGCACGCCAGCCGGGCCAATAGCTACAACACCTACAAAGACTACGCCCAGATCATTAATGACCAGAGCCGTCGACACATGACCCTGCGTGGCCTCTTTGAGTTCAAGCTTGATCCCGCCAAGGCCATTCCCCTCGACGAGGTCGAGCCTGCGGCCGAGATCGTCAAGCGATTTGCAACCGGTGCAATGTCTCTGGGCTCGATCTCTACCGAGGCCCACGCCACGCTGGCCGTAGCCATGAACCGAATCGGCGGCAAATCCAATACCGGCGAAGGTGGCGAGGACAAGCGTCGCTATCGAAACGAGCTCAAAGGCATTGCCATCACGGCAGGCACTCGGCTCTCGGACGTCATTGGGGCCAAGCAGATCGAGTCCGACTATGCCCTGGTCGACCACGACAGCCTGCGTTCCAAGATTAAGCAGGTGGCCTCAGGTCGTTTTGGTGTCACTACCGAGTATCTCGTCTCGGCCGACCAGGTCCAGATCAAAATGGCCCAGGGCGCAAAACCTGGCGAGGGTGGCCAGCTTCCTGGTGGAAAAGTCTCTGAATACATTGGTGAGCTGCGTCACTCCGTCCCTGGCGTCGGACTCATTTCCCCGCCTCCCCACCACGACATCTACTCCATTGAGGACCTGGCCCAGCTGATCCACGACCTCAAAAACGTGGCGGCCCATGCAGACATCTCGGTCAAGCTCGTCTCGGAGGTTGGGGTGGGCACGGTGGCCGCGGGCGTCGCCAAGGCCAAGGCCGACCATCTGGTCATCGCAGGACACGATGGCGGCACTGGGGCCTCACCACTCTCCTCCATTAAGCACGCTGGCTCTCCCTGGGAGATTGGTCTGGCCGAGACCCAGCAGACCCTCGTCTTGAATGGACTGCGAGACCGGATTCGGGTCCAGGCCGATGGCCAGATGAAGACGGGTCGTGATGTCGTGATTGCGGCCATGCTCGGCGCAGACGAAATGGGATTTGCAACGGCCCCATTGGTGGTCGAGGGCTGCATCATGATGCGCAAATGTCACCTCAACACCTGTCCGGTGGGTGTAGCAACCCAGGACCCAGTCCTGCGCAGAAAATTTCAGGGCCGGCCGGAGCATGTGGTGAACTTTTTCTTCTTCGTTGCCGAAGAGGCCCGTCAGATCATGGCCCAGCTGGGTATTCGTCATTTTGAAGACCTCGTGGGCCGTGCAGACCTGCTCGACATGCGACCGGGCGTCGACCACTGGAAGGCCAAGGGCCTGGACTTCTCCCGGCTGCTAGCCCAGCCGGCCGTCCAAGACGTTGCGCAGCGTCGCCACTCCTCTAGTCAGGATCATGGCCTGGAGAAGGCCCTCGACCAGGTCCTGATTCAGAAATCCAGGGCAGCCATCGATCGTGGCGAGAAGGTCCAGTTCATCGAGCGCGTCACCAACGTCAATCGAACGGTCGGTGCCATGCTCTCAGGCGAACTCGTCAAGCATCACCCAGACGGTCTGCCGGACGACACGCTGCACATCCAGCTAGAGGGAACTGGCGGCCAGTCTTTTGGAGCATTCCTGGCCAAAGGCATCACGCTCTACCTCATTGGGGATGCCAATGACTACACCGGCAAAGGCCTCTCAGGTGGCCGGATTGTCGTTCGCCCCTCTATCGAGTTTCGTGGCGTGGCCCATGACAACATCATCGTGGGCAACACCGTCCTCTATGGTGCGACCTCGGGTGAGGCCTTCTTCCGTGGCGTCGCCGGTGAGCGATTTGCGGTCCGCCTCTCTGGCGCGACGGCTGTCGTAGAGGGCACTGGTGACCATGGCTGCGAGTACATGACCGGCGGCACGGTTGTGGTGCTGGGTCAGACCGGCCGAAATTTCGCGGCGGGTATGTCGGGGGGCATCGCCTATGTCTACGACGAAGACGGCTCTTTCGCCAGTCGCTGCAACACCGCCATGGTGAGTCTCGATCCGGTCCTGTCCGAGGACGAGCAAAGGGCTAGCCTCGATCAGGGCATCTGGCACCTGGGCCAGACGGATGAGCAGCAACTGCGGCGGCTTGTCGAAGACCATCACCGTTGGACGGGCTCTGTCCGTGCCCGCGAGATCCTTGACCACTGGACCACCTCGCGGACGAAGTTTGTCAAAGTCTTCCCCAACGAGTACCGACGTGCCTTGGGCGAGATGGCGGCCCGTCGCCAGACAGAACCCTCAGTGGCCGCAGTCGTCTGAGCGGCCCCCTATCGATCTATCAACAGGAAAGACCATGGGAAAAATTACCGGCTTCATGGAGCTTGAGCGGCTTGAGGAGACATACGAGGCCCCCTCGGCTCGCATTCAACACTACAAGGAATTTGTCATTGGGCTGTCGCCTGATCAGGCTCACCAGCAGGCGGCCCGCTGTATGGACTGCGGCATTCCCTTCTGCAACAACGGCTGTCCAGTCAACAACATCATCCCTGACTTCAACGACCTGGTCTTCCGAGACCAGTGGAAGGCTGCGCTCGAGACGCTCCACTCCACCAACAACTTCCCGGAGTTCACCGGACGCATCTGCCCGGCACCCTGTGAGGCGGCCTGCACGCTCAACTTCAACAGCGAGGCGGTTGGCATCAAGTCAATCGAGCATGCCATCATCGACCGTGGCTGGGCCGAGGGCTGGGTGAGGCCCCAGCCGGCTGCTCACAAGACGGGTAAGACTGTGGCTGTGGTGGGGTCTGGGCCCGCGGGCCTTGCCGCTGCCCAGCAGCTCGCCAGGGCCGGCCATGCGGTGACGGTCTTCGAAAAGAACGACCGCATTGGCGGCCTGCTTCGGTATGGCATTCCAGACTTCAAAATGGAGAAACACCACATTGACCGTCGGGTCGAGCAACTCCAGGCAGAGGGTGTCGTCTTTCGGACGAGCACCCTGGTGGCCAGCCTGCCGGACGACACCAAGGTCACCAACTGGGCGAGTCAGACGGTCAGTCCAGAGACTCTCATGGCCGAATTCGATGCCATCTTGTTGACCGGTGGTGCCGAACAGCCTCGGGACCTTCCTGTCCCCGGGCGAGACTTGGCGGGTGTGCATTTCGCGATGGAGTTTCTGCCCATGCAGAACAAAGTCAATGCGGGCGATGCATTCCCAGGCCAGATTCGGGCCGATGGCAAGCACGTCATTGTGATTGGTGGCGGAGACACCGGATCTGACTGCGTCGGGACCAGCAATCGACACGGGGCCGCAAGCGTCACCCAATTCGAACTCTTGCCCATGCCTCCTGAGCAGGAGAACAAGGCCCTGACGTGGCCCTACTGGCCGACCAAACTGCGCACCTCCAGCAGCCACGAAGAGGGTTGCGACCGTGAGTTTGCGGTGGCTACCAAAGAGTTTATTGGCGAAAACGGTCGCCTGACCGGGCTCAAGTCGGTGCAGGTCGAGATGAAAGATGGCAAGTTGCAGGAAGTCCCGGGCACCGAGCGGGTCTTCCCGGCGGACCTGGTGCTGCTGGCCATGGGCTTTGTCTCTCCCATTGGGTCCATTCTCGAGTCCTTTGGGGTCGAGCGTGATGCCCGAGGAAATGCGAAGTCCCTCACCGATGGCACCAAGGCCTACCAGACCAGCAAGCCCAAGGTCTTTGCAGCCGGTGACATGCGTCGGGGCCAGTCCCTGGTGGTCTGGGCTATTCGCGAGGGACGCCAGGCGGCCCATGCCATTGATGCCCACCTGATGGGACACTCCAGCCTGCCGCGATAGGCGGGTCTCGGTCGCCTACGCCATGAAACCAAGGGTCCCGGGCCTTCTGGAAAACCGACGGTGCTTCCTGCTGTGGGTGGTGGGCCTACTGGTCTTCGGTCCGCTGGTCGCTGGGCCCAGCCTGGCCGATGACCTCGCCAAGGCGGTGGCCCAGCCCGGGGTAATTGTCATGATCCGGCATGCGGAGACGGAACCCGGCTTTGGGGACCCTCCAGAGTTTCGACTCTCCGATTGTTCCACCCAGCGCAATCTCTCGGCAGAGGGCCGTGAGCAGTCGGTTCGACTTGGTCAATGGTTTCAGCGGCAGGGCCTTCGCCCAAGCCTGGTTCGAAGCAGCCAGTGGTGCCGATGCCTGGAGACAGCCCGACTGGCCTTTGCAGGGTTTAGCCGGGTAGAGGCGTTTGCACCCCTCAATTCCTTTTTTCAGGGACACGGACACCGGGACCAACAGCTCCAGCAGGCGCGACAGCAGGCCCAGCGTCTAGCCCAGCAGCCAGGCCCTGGCCCGGAGGTCTGGGTAACCCATCAGGTCACCATTACCGCACTGACTGGCGTGAGCCCTGCAATGGGCGAGATGGTGGTGACTCAGCCAGACCGCCAGGGTCAGTTCAGGGTTCTGGCCAGAGGCCAGCCGGGCGGTTAGCGGCGGGTCGCCTTCAAGACCCTGGCCAGGTAGCGGCCGGTGTGGCTTAACGGGTCCTCTGCCACCAACTCGGGTGGTCCGGCACAGACCAGCTGGCCACCGCCTCGCCCACCCTCAGGTCCCAGATCGACAAGCCAGTCGGCGGTCTTGATGACATCCAGGTTGTGTTCAATGATCAAGACCGTATTGCCGGCATCACGTAGACGGAAGAGGACCTTCAGCAGCAGAGCAATGTCTTGAAAGTGTAGCCCTGTGGTGGGCTCGTCCAGCACGTAGAGGGTCCGTCCGGTGTCGCGTTTGGCCAATTCGCAGGCCAGCTTGATGCGCTGGGCTTCTCCGCCCGACAAGGTGGTGGCACTCTGACCAAGGCGGACATACCCAAGGCCAACCTCCTTGAGCAGCTCTAGCCGCCGAGCCACGTTGGGCACAGCACTAAAAAAATCTAAGGCCTCCTCGACCGTCATCTCCAGGACTTCGGAGATGTTCTGACCCCGGTAACGAACGTCCAGGGTCTCGCGGTTGTATCGAAGGCCCTTGCAGAGGTCGCAGGGCACATAGAGGTCGGGCAGGAAGTGCATTTCGACACGCACCAGACCATCGCCCTGACAGGCCTCGCATCGCCCACCTTTGACGTTGAAGGAGAAACGCCCGCTGTCGTAGCCGCGTTCCCGGGCCATCGGCGAGCCGGCAAAGAGCTCCCGAATAGTGGTGAAGAGGCCGGTGTAGGTTGCCGGATTGCTTCGTGGCGTGCGGCCGATGGGGCTCTGGTCGACATCGATCAGCCGATCAAAGGCCTCCAGACCCTCAAGGCTGTCATGGTCGGCCGGGAGAGTCTGGGCCCCATTGATTTGTCTAGCTGCTGCGGCCACCAGGGTGTCGTTGATCAGCGTTGATTTGCCACTGCCCGAGACGCCGGTAATGCAGGTCATGCAGCCCACCGGAAAGTCGACACGTTCGATCCGAAGGTTATTGCCTCGTGCCCCCAGAATGGTGAGCCAGCGCCCGTCGGGAGCCCTTCGTTTTTTGGGAACCGGGATGCTGAGCCGACCGCTGAGGTAGGCGCCGGTGAGTGAGTCCGGGTGGGCCATGATGTCAGCCGGACTGCCCTGGGCAACGATTTGGCCGCCGTGAAGACCCGCACCCGGCCCCATGTCCACCACATGATCCGCGGTTCGAATGGCATCCTCATCGTGCTCGACAACCAGGACCGCATTGCCCAGGTCTCGCAGATGGCGCAGGGTCTCAAGAAGCCGATCGTTGTCGCGCTGGTGAAGGCCGATGGAGGGTTCATCGAGCACGTACATGACCCCAGAGAGGCCCGCGCCAATCTGGCTGGCCAGTCGAATGCGTTGGGCCTCACCGCCGGAGAGGCCAACGGCCCCTCGGTCTAGGCTCAGGTAGGACAAGCCCACATTAATCAGAAATCGCAGGCGGTTACGAATTTCCTCGAGCAGCCGATCGGCTACGGCCTGTCTTGCACCCTGCAGGTCGAGATTGGCCAGGGCCTGATCCGCCTGCTCTAGCGGCATGTGCAGCAAGGCCGGCAGTTGCAGCCGACTGGGGCCTGACCCCAAGACGGCTGCGCGGGCCAGCGGTCCGAGCCGCGAACCACCACACTGCGGGCAGGTCCGACGTCTTCGAAACCGACCGATTTCCTCTTTCACAGCGGCCTGATCGGTCTCTCGCCAGCGGCGACTGAGGTTGGGCAGGATGCCTTCGAAGGGCATCTGACGAACGGTGGACTTGCCTCGCTCACCTGCAAACCGAAGCGGGATGGACTGGCCGCCAGAGCCGTTTAGCAGCAGGTTGCGCTGGTCCTCGGTCAGGTCCTCGAACGGGGTCTCAACCGAAAAGCCGGCATGGTCCGCCAGGCTGGTGATCAGGGCCCAGGCAAAAGGATTGCGGGCATCCCAACCCACAATTGCGCCAGAGGCCAGGGAGAGATGCGGAAAGGCCACGACCAGGTCTGGGTCAAAGAAATCCTGCTCGCCGAGTCCGTCACAGGCGGGGCAGGCCCCCATGGGCGCGTTAAAACTGAATTGGTTGGGCTCCAGGGTCTTGATGGAGAAGCCACAGTGAGGACAGGCGAGCCTTGGCGAGAGAAGACGCTCGGCACCGGCCTGCCCGGAAGCCTCGGGGGGGCGACAGAGGGCAATGGCCTGGTCTTGACCGACCCGCATGGCCACTTCGAGTGACTCTGCGAGGCGCTGACGAAAATCCTGGGCCCCCTCGGCTGCAGGGGACCGCACCTTGACGCGGTCAATCACGACCTGAACCTCGATCGGGCCGGCACCCAGGCTCGGTGGCGCCTCTTCGAGTCGGTGGTCTTGCCAAGTGCCGGACGCTGCCCGGCACCGCACCCTTGCAAAGCCTTGTGCCCGAAGGCCATCAAAGAGGAGGGGCAGGGCCTTCTGGTCGGTCTGCTGCTGAGGAGCCAGCAGCGTGAGCTGGGTCTGTTCCGGCAGAACCATCAGGTCGTCCACCATTTCAGTAAGGCTCTGACCCGCCAGGCTTATTTCCGGGTGTTGGGGGCAGTGTGGAACGCCGGCCCGCGCAAAAAGCAGGCGAAGGTAATCCAGTATTTCAGTCACCGTTCCAACGGTTGAGCGGGGGTTGTGGTTACCGGCTTTTTGCTCGATGGCAATAGCGGGTGAGAGGCCCTCAATCAGGTCAACGTCTGGCCGGGCCATCAGTTCCAGAAACTGCCGCGCATAGGCCGACAGAGACTCGACATAACGCCGCTGGCCCTCGGCATAGAGGGTGTCAAAGGCCAGGGATGATTTACCCGAGCCAGACAGGCCGGTGATCACCACCAGCTGGTCTCTGGGCAGGTCGAGGTGCAGGTTTTTGAGGTTGTGGGTTCGGGCCCCACGCACCCGAATCAGACGCTGGTCGGTCATCGGCTCTGAGAAGTGGTCAATCAACTACTATATCGAACGATGTCGTCGTCCGCGAACCCCACCATTCGATTTGATCCCCAGGAGCGCTCCGCTGCACTGTCTTTGTCCAGCGTGATCGGCCTTCGGATGCTAGGGCTCTTTCTAATGCTGCCCATCATGGCCATTGGGGCCCAGGGTCTAGCGGGTGGTGATGACCCCCGGCTGGTGGGGCTGGCCCTTGGGGTCTATGGACTTACTCAGGCGGTTCTGCAACTTCCCTTTGGCCTCGCCTCCGACCGCCTCGGCCGTCGCAGAGTCATTGTGACGGGCCTGCTGATTTTCGCAGGCGGAAGCTTCTTGGCTGCCTTGGCTTCTGATGTCCAGACGCTCATTGTTGGCCGGGCGATTCAGGGAGCCGGAGCGGTCTCTGCCGCGGTCAGTGCCTTTCTAGCGGATCGAACCCGAGAGGTCGTTCGGACCCGTGCCATGGCCATGGTCGGCGCCTCTATCGGACTGGCTTTCGCCGTCTCCCTGGTGGCGGCTCCGGTCCTCTTTGGCAGCCTTGGACTCTCTGGGCTTCTCGCAATGACGGGGCTGCTGGCTCTGCTGGCCTGTCTGCTGGTCCTGCGGATCCCCGAGGGCGATCTGTCTGGTCGGCCGATGACACCGGAGGATGCCGGTGCGCGTTCAACCTGGCGGCTGGTCTTTGATGGTCAGCTGGGCCGCCTCAACCTGGGCATCTTTGTCATGATGGCCGTGCAGACCTCGATGTTTGTCGCCATTCCTCTGGGCCTGGCCGGCTTTGGCATGCCGACCCAGAGCCATTGGCAGGTCTACCTGCCTATGCTGATCTTGGCCTTCGTGGGCATGATTCCGCTCATTTTTTGGGCTGAACGTCGGGGACGTTTTAGGCCGGTCTTTCTCTTGGGCATCCTGATTCTGATTGCCGCCGAGATCGCCTTCATGCAGTCGGTCAGTTTCTCGGGCTGGATGTTCGCCGTCTGGCTCTTTATGTTTGGCTTCAACCTCATGGAGGCCGTGCTGCCCTCCTGGGTCTCTCGTCGGGCGCCCACGGCCCAGCGGGGACTGGCCATGGGCATTTACAACACGGCCCAGTCTCTGGGGCTCTTTGTTGGCGGGGTGGCGGGGGGCTTTGCAGTCAATGCCTTTGGGCTGGGCGGCATCTTCGTCTTCTGCCTCGTCATTTTGGCCTTTTGGGGCATCATGTCGGTTGGCTTGGTTGAGTTGGGCCCTCGATCTGCGTCGCCGTCCATCCATCATCCGGTTGGTGGATAGCCCCGCCCCAGGGTCTTGGCTACCTTGGGGGCCCTTTTTTCATTATTGGAGTAAGACATGGCATCAGTAAACAAGGTCATCCTCGTGGGCAATCTGGGCCGCGACCCCGAGGTTCGTTATTCGCCGGACGGTGGCGCGATTGCCAACGTCTCCATCGCCACGACTTCACGTTACAAAGACAAGTCCAGTGGCGACATGCGCGAGGACACCGAATGGCACCGGGTGGTCTTTTTTGGCCGCCTGGCCGAGATCGCCGGCGAGTACCTCAAAAAAGGCCGACCGGTCTACGTCGAGGGCCGCCTCCGGACGCGCAAATGGCAAGACCAGGCTGGCCAAGAAAAGACCACGACCGAGATCGTTGCCGAACAGATGCAACTGCTGGGCGGCCGAGAGGGTGGGTCTGGATCCCCGTCTGGCATGGGCCCGAGCGACGACCCCGTCAGTCGCCCCGCCGCTGGCGCTGGCGCCAAACCAGGGACAGCAGGCAAGTCCGCCGGATTTGACGACCTCGACGACGACATTCCGTTTTAGACCCAAATCGTTCCCGTCTACCAGACGAAACCCAGTAAAATGGCGGTTCGTCGGAGAGTGCGCCGCCTTCCAGCGGCGCTTTGTTTTTCTGGCGACTCCTTCAAAACCCTCGAAAGGCGTCAGGTGAAGCGCTACTTTGTGACTGGATTGCTGATTTGGGTGCCCATTGGCATTACCGCCTGGGTTCTCAACCTCATCGTGACCACGCTCGATGGTGTCTTGCCGATTGGCCTAAGGCCTGAGGCCCTCTTTGGCTTTCAGGTCCCAGGTTTTGGCGTTCTAGCGGTCGCCCTCATCGTGCTCGTTACCGGACTGCTCGGGGCCAACCTCATTGGCCGTCGGCTCGTGATGGTCTGGGAGGCCTTACTGGCCCGAATTCCCCTGGTCAGATCCATCTATTCCTCGGTCAAGCAGGTGAGCGACACCATCCTGGCCCCCAATGGCCAGGCCTTTCGCCAGGCCGTCTTAGTCCAGTATCCCCGGGCCGGTGTTCATACCATCGCCTTCGTCACGGGCACCCCCAGTGGTGAGGTGAGTCAGCTGTTGGGCTCAGACTGGGTGAGCGTCTACGTGCCCACCACCCCAAACCCTACCTCCGGCTTCTTTCTCATGCTGCCAAAGTCCGAGGTCCTGCCGCTGGCCATGCCGGTGGATGCGGCCCTTCGTTATGTGGTCTCCATGGGCACTGTTCCACCCTCCGGGCAGACCACAACCAAATCCAATTTCTAAAAGCAGGGTTGTCTTTTATGCGTACTCATTTTTCAGGCCGACTCTCGCCCGATGTCCTTGACCAGACCGTGACCCTCTGTGGCTGGGTCCATCGGCGGCGGGATCATGGCGGAGTTATTTTTGTCGACTTGCGCGACCGCGAGGGCCTGGCCCAGGTGGTCTGCGACCCAGATCGTCCCGATGTCTTTGCAACGGCTGAGTCGCTGCGCAACGAATTCTGTATTCGTGTCCAGGGGCGGGTGCGGCTGCGTCCGGCCGGCACCGCCAACCAGAGCCTTGCCAGTGGGGCTGTCGAGATTCTTGCAACCGAGATCGAGGTCCTCAACCCATCGGTTACCCCGGCCTTCCAGCTCGACGATGACAACCTCTCCGAGACCACGCGGCTCACCCATCGGGTCCTCGATCTCCGCCGCCCCCAAATGCAGCACAACCTTATGCTGCGCTACCGCGTGGCCATGGCCATCCGTCGTTACCTCGATGCACAAGGGTTTGTCGACATCGAGACGCCCATGCTCACCAAGTCAACACCTGAGGGTGCCCGGGATTATCTGGTGCCTTCCCGAGTCCATGCAGGGGAATTCTTTGCCCTGCCTCAGTCACCCCAGCTCTTCAAACAACTGCTCATGGTTGCTGGTTTCGACCGCTACTACCAGATCACCAAGTGTTTCCGTGACGAAGACCTGCGGGCCGACCGGCAGCCTGAATTCACCCAGGTGGACTGTGAGACTTCCTTTCTCACCGAGCAGCAGATTCGGGACCTCTTTGAGACCATGATTCGTGAAGTCTTTCAGGAGAGTCTGCAGGTGGCACTGCCAGACCCATTTCCTGTCATGACCTATGCCCAGGCCATGCGCGACTACGGCTCAGACAAGCCCGATTTGCGCATTGACCTGCAGCTTACCGAACTAACCGCTGTCATGAAGGACGTTGACTTCAAAGTCTTCTCCGAACCAGCCAATCAGGCCAATGGCCGGGTCGTCGCCCTTCGTCTGCCCGGAGGAGCTGCGCTCAGCCGTGGGGAGATCGACAGCTACACGGAGTTCGTCAAGATCTACGGCGCCAAGGGGCTGGCCTGGATCAAGGTGAATGACACCACCACCGGCCGAGACGGCCTTCAGTCCCCCATTGTCAAGAACCTCCATGACGCAGCTCTGACCGCTATTCTTCAGCAGACAAAAGCCGTCGCTGGCGATCTCCTGTTCTTCGGTGCCGACAAGGCCAAGGTTGTCAACGACGCAATGGGCGCTCTTCGTCTCAAGATTGGCCTGAGTGATTTTGCAAAGGCTGCCGGCCTCTTCACCCCCGGATGGAAGCCCCTGTGGGTGGTCGACTTCCCCATGTTTGAGTGGGACGAGGACCAGCAGCGTTGGGCCGCTGTGCACCACCCCTTTACCGCCCCCAAGGACGGCCACGAAGATCTCATGGACAGCAACCCCGGCGCCTGCCTGGCCAAAGCCTATGACATGGTCCTCAACGGCTGGGAGTTGGGTGGAGGCTCAGTCCGAATTCACCGAGAGGAGGTCCAGTCCAAGGTCTTTCGGGCGCTGGCCATTGGCCCCGAGGAGGCTCAGGTCAAGTTTGGATTTCTCCTCGACGCCCTTCGTTACGGCGCGCCGCCGCACGGTGGTCTCGCCTTCGGCCTAGACCGCCTGGTCACGCTGATGACCGGAGCTGAGTCCATTCGCGATGTGATTGCCTTTCCCAAGACGCAGCGTGCCCAATGTCTGCTGACCCAGGCGCCCTCACCAGCAGACGAACGGCAGCTAAAAGAGTTGCATATCCGTCTGAGGGAAGCGCCCAAAGTCATGGCATGACTCATCCCATCCTCCCGTCGAACTACTGGCTGGCGCTGATCTACGGGCCGGTCACAGCGTTTATGGGGGCGGTGGTGGCCTGGCACGAAAACCCGCTGGTCGAGCCTGAACGGTTCAGCCTGGCGGCACTTCAGGCTGCTGTGGTCATGGTCCTTCAGTTGTGGCTCAAGACCAGTCTTCAGCCCCGCATGGGCTGGTTTGACCGTCTGCCCTACTGGGGCCTGGCGGTGCTTCAGGTCCTCTATGGGACTGCTCTCGTCAATCTCACGGTCGTGCTAATTGGCGAACGGTCTGAGGCCTCTGGCCTTACCCTGGGCCTGGTGACGGGCCTGGCCTTTGCAAGCTTCGATCTCTGGCGACAGTCACGTTCGCCGGCCGATCTATCGGTCTACCGAATGGCCATCAGCCTCTTTCTTGCCTGTGCCTTGCTGCCATTTTTTGGCTTGATGCAGTGGATGCCGACTGCCGCAGTCTGGGCGACAGTTGCGGCTGTTCCGGCCTGGAAGGCCGCCCAGTCGACTCGACAGCATGCGGGTCTGGTGAGTCAGCGCAGCACCTTGTTGGCTGCCTCTATCGGCCTGTTGTTGAGTCTTTTGGTCTTCAGTCTGGTGCTGTCCACTCTCTTCGGACAACGGACCAACGTCTAAGGCTGGTCAGCCATGCCGCAATCAAAGATTCCCATCTCGGTCTTGGTCGTCATGCACGACGACCGGGGTCAGGTGCTGCTGCTTGAGCGGGCCGATCAGCGTGGCTTTTGGCAGTCTGTTACTGGCAGCCTCGACTCGCTTGAGGAATTGCCCGCAGCCGCCGCCCAACGCGAACTCCAAGAGGAGACGGGCTTTGACCAGAGTCTGGAGACGATCGAGGATTGGCAACAGACTCAGCGTTACGAAATCTTTCCGCATTGGCGACATCGCTATGCCAAGGGAGTCACCCACAACACCGAGCATGTCTTTTCCGTCTGCCTTCCGGCCGGAGCCAGCCCAAGACTGGCTCCTCGTGAGCACCTCCAGTCGGAGTGGCTCCCCTGGCAGCAGGCTGCCGAGAGGTGTTTCTCATGGACCAATGTCTTGGCTATTGAGCAGCTTGCGGCCCGCCGGGGCTGGTCACGGCTGCCCGTGAGTCCTACTCTCATGGTGGCGAGTTACAACATCCACAAAGGCCACTCTGCTGGTTTTTTTGGTCTCCGCCGACGGCTGGTGATTCACGAGATGCAGCATGCACTGAAGGCCCTTGGGGCTGATCTCGTCTTGCTTCAGGAGGTCCAGGGCCGCAATGATCGGGCAGCCCTTCGACAGGCGCATTGGCCCAGCGCGCCACAGCACGAGATTCTCTCGTCAGGCGACTATCAGGCGGTTTACCGACCCGCCGCTCACTACCTCCACGGCCACCACGGCAACGCCCTCTTGTCTAAATTTCCGGTGCTCACCGTTCAGACCCAGGACGTCTCTGACCATGCACTCGAGAAGCGAGCCGTCTTGCAGGTGGTCGTCCGAATGGGCACAGAGGCCCTCTATCTCTTTGTCGTCCACTTTGGCCTTCTGCATCGCAGCCGTCTGCGTCAGCTCGACCACCTGGCCCACTGGATTGAACAGGCCGTTCCCCCACAGGCCCCACTCATCGTGGCGGGTGATTTCAACGATTGGCACCGTGGCCTGCCCATGCATCGATTCTCTCGTCTCGGCCTGCGCGAGGTCACAGGCCGCTCGGTCCTGGGTCGACGCCAGTCGCTGCGAACCTTCCCCAGTTTTCTACCCATGCTGCCCATGGACCGAATTTTCGAGCGTGGCTTTGAGGTCGTCAGCCTTCGACCTGGGGGTGCAGGCTCCCGATGGGCAAGCCTCTCAGATCACCTGCCTCTGGTGGCTCAACTCCGGCGCAGACCTGCATGACAGGGCCGCTTCGGCTCTTGGTCAATGGCCAGCAGTATTTCAAGAGCCTGGCGTCCGACATTGACCAGGCAGAACACCAGGTCTACCTGGAGACCTACCTCTTGTCGCGGGACGCAGAGACTGAGCCGGTCTTGGCTGCTCTGGATCGGGCTGCGAGTCGGGGTGTGTCAGTCCTGCTGGTCGTCGATGGGTTTGGCGGTCGAAAGGGCCTGGAGGCACTGGAGGAGCGATGGTCTCGGTCGGGCATCCGCTGGCAGGTCTTTGCTCCGGGCGTCCGAGTCTTTTCTCCCAGGACTTGGCGCCGCCTCCACCGCAAGCTTGTCCTGATCGACCACCGACTCGTCTATGTCGGCGGAATCAACCTGATTGGCGATCACGTGGATCTCAACCATGGGCCTCTGGAGTCCCCCAGATTTGACTTGGCCGTTCGGACTAGCCATGAGTCGGTGGTAAACCAAGTCAGACGCCTCGCCCAGTCGACCTGGTGGCGGCTTAGCTGGTCTGCACTGATGCATGGTCGGGCAGATGCAAACGAGCTGCGAATGCTCTGGCGCAGGCTCCGTCCCTTTCTGAGACGCCCCCTGGAGCGTCCCATTGCAGCCGGGCGCCGACCCATTCGGCTGCTCCTGCGGGACAACATTCGTCATCGTCACGACATTGAACGGGCCTATTACCGAGCCCTCTCGGAGGCGCGGCACGAGGTCCTCATGGCCATGGCCTACTTTCTGCCAACGCGGCCACTCCGCAAACGCCTCTGCAATCTTGCCAGGCTTGGCATTCGTGTCCGCCTTCTACTACAGGGCCGCGTGGAGTATTGGTGGGCCCACTGGGCCCAGCAGGCGCTTGTTGAGGAGTTGGTGGAGGCGGGTGTTGAGGTCTACGAATACCGTCGCAGTTTTCTGCATGCCAAGGTTCTCTGTGTAGACGACTGGGTCACCATTGGGTCTTCTAATGTGGACCCCTTCTCGCTGATGCTGTCGCTAGAGGCCAACCTCGCCATCGAGCAGCCTGCTTTTGCGCAGGATGTCTTGGAGGTATTGACCAGAGAGATTGAGACGGGTGCTGATCGGCTGCAGCCGGAGTCGCAGAGGCAGGGGCCTCAAGCCTGGTGGCTCTTCTGGGCACGACGCCCATTGTTGGCCCTTGCGCTTCTGGGGCTGCGGTTTTTTGTCATGCTCAGCCGACGGGCGACGCCACGTGGCTAGACCGCAGACCAGACGAAAGGGCCTTCGGGTCTACGGCGTTGATTTCAGCAGCGCCCCCACCACCAAGAAGCCGATTGCGGTGGCAGTGGGCCATTTTGAATGGGGTGGCGATGAGCCAATGACGCTGACGCTCGAGCGTTTTGACTGGTTGGTCTCGCTGGCCGAGTTCGAGGATTTTCTGCAGCGCCCAGGCCCCTGGCTCGGCGGGTTTGACCTGCCATTTGGGCAGCCGCGCGAGTTGGCGATTCATTACAACTGGCCTCTGAATTGGTCTGACTTTGTGGAGTTCTTCACCCATGAGCCTCGGGAGTCGCTGCGGACCGCTTTTCGAGACTGGTGCGCAGGCCGTCCCGTCGGATCGAAATTTGCCTGGCGTCAGGCGGACAAGCCGGCGGGCTCTAGCCCCGCCATGCGCTGGACCAATCCACCGGTCGCCTGGATGATGCAGGCGGGTATTGGCCGAATGAAAGCAGCAGGCCTGGTCTTCCCGGCCCATCACCACCCGCCTCAGGCCTGGTCGGCACCGGGGAGACTGGCTGACCACCAGACTCTTGCGCGGCTGGCCTTGGAGGCCTATCCGGGATTTTCGGCCCGCCAGGTGACACGGCAGTCTTATAAATCAGATGAGCCGAGTCGACAGACTCTTGAACGTCTCAGGGCCCGAGAGTCCATTCTTCGCGGACTTCTCGAGGGGCGAGCTGGCCTGACGTGCCGACTCATCGCCTCCCCAGCCCTTCAGGCCATCACGCTCGCAGATGCGAAGGGTGATGCCCTTGACTCGGTCATCTGCGCCCTTCAGGCCTGCCATGCAGCAGTTCTGCCAGGCTTTGGACTGCCCCTCAGCCTGGATCCATTTGAGGGCTGGATTGCGGGAGTGCCGCCGCAGCACTGAGTTGGTGCGAAGAAGTTCAGGCTGGTGCATCAGACTGTTCTGATCGCACCATCGTAGATCGGTCTGCTGAAGGAGGTGGGCTTTGGCCGGCCCCTGGTGCTCGCGCAGGCACGGGACAACCATGGCGGTAAGTGACTTGGCACAGATTCTGCATTGAGGGGAGGGGCCCACTCTTCAACAGGAGTCTTCCATGTCGATATTCTCGAACCCATTCCACCACGACATCAACCTTCGGACCGGCTGTGCTTGCGGCCGTCACGCAAATCAAGAGGAACACCTCTCGGCGGAGGCCCAGGCAACGGCCCTGCAGGATCAGACGCTTGCGGAGAGGGTTGTTGAACAGGGCGTGATGCGGGCGTTGTTCCCCGATGACCGACTGCGTCGAGCTTTCTTGAAGGCGGTCGGGAAGCCAACGGCGATGGCAGCGGTCTCGAGTCTCTTTCCAATGGCTCTGGCCAAGGAGGCTTTTGCGGCCAGCCCGGGAAATCTTGAGAAGACCAAACTCAAGGTGGGGTTCATCCCCATCACGTGTGCAACGCCCATCATCATGGCGCATCCGATGGGCTTTTATGCAAAACAGGGTCTGGATGTCGAGGTCGTCAAGACAGCTGGCTGGGCCGTCATTCGGGACAAGACTCTCAATCAAGAATATGACGCCGCCCACATGCTGTCTCCCATGCCTCTTGCGATCAGCCTTGGTGCTGGCGCTGCACCACAGCCGTACACCATGCCGGCTGTCGAGAATATCAATGGTCAGGCCATCACGCTGGCCATGAAGCACAAGGACCGCCGCGACCCGAAGTCTTGGAAGGGTTTTAAGTTTGCCGTCCCCTTTGATTACTCCATGCACAACTACCTTCTTCGTTATTACGTTGCGGAGTATGGCCTCGATCCGGACACCGACATTCAGATTCGGGTGGTCCCGCCCCCCGAGATGGTGGCCAACCTGCGGGCTGGCAATATCGATGGATTTTTGGCACCCGACCCTGTGAACCAGCGGGCGGTCTACGACGGCGTTGGATTTATTCATATTCTGTCCAAGGAAATCTGGGACGGCCATCCTTGTTGCGCCTTTGCGGCGAGCAAGAACTTCGTGACGTCAATGCCGAACACCTATGGCGCACTGCTCCGCGCCATCGTTCAGGCAACGGCCTATGCCCGCAAACCTGAGAATCGCAAGGAAATTGCCGCCGCGATCGCTCCGACTAATTATTTGAATCAGCCGGTGACGGTGGTTGAGCAGGTCTTGACCGGCACGTATGCCGATGGCTTGGGTAACGTTAAAAAAGATCCCAACCGGATCGATTTCGATCCCTTCCCCTGGGAGTCCTTTGCCATCTGGATCCTTACCCAGATGCAGCGCTGGGGGCAGATCAAAGGGGACGTGGACTACCAGAAGGTTGCCCGTGAGGTCTTCTTGGCGACCGATGCCGCGAGGCTCATGAAGGAGGCGGGACTGACGCCACCGACGACCAGTAGCAAGACGTTTACGGTCATGGGTAGGGTCTTTGATCCCACGAAGGCGGCCAACTACGCAAAAAGCTTCAAGATCGGACGGTACTGACCATGGCCGCCTCCTTAAATCTCCGGGCCGGGGTTGTGTCGGCGCTGCTTCTGGTGACTTTTTTGGTCATCTGGCACATCGCGACCATGCCTGTTTCGTCAGCGCAGGTTGTTGACGATGAATATGCGCGGCTAGTCGGAGGTTCAGCGGCCTCGGGTCAACAGTCCGCTTTCCCTCGGCCCGCAGATCTAGCAGCAAAGCTGGCTGAGGCGCTGTCCAATCCTTTCTATGACAACGGGCCGAATGACAAGGGCATCGGTATTCAACTGGCTTATTCGGTTGGGCGCGTGGCCATGGGCTTCGGCTTGGCCGCCCTGCTCGCCATCCCCCTGGGGTTTCTCATCGGCATGTCTCCTTTGTTGATGCGGGCCCTCGACCCATTCATACAGGTTCTCAAGCCTATCTCCCCATTGGCCTGGATGCCGCTGGCACTCTTCACCTTGAAGGACAGCAACGTTTCGGCGGTCTTCGTGATTTTCATCTGCTCGGTCTGGCCAATGCTGATGAATACGGCCTTCGGAGTCTCAGCGGTTCGCAAGGAGTGGTTGGATGTTGCCAAGACGCTTGAGCTCAATCCGGTGCGAAAAGCGCTGGTCGTGGTCTTGCCCGCAGCAGCCCCCACCATCATGACCGGCATGCGGATTTCGATTGGCATCGCTTGGCTTGTCATCGTCGCCGCTGAGATGTTGGTCGGAGGAACAGGAATCGGGTACTTCGTCTGGAATGAGTGGAACAACCTCTCGATTGCCAACATCCTGGTCGCTGTCTTGGCCATCGGGCTGGTCGGCATGCTGCTGGACGCGCTGTTTGCTCGGCTTCAGAGAGCGCTCACCTACAAGGATTAAAAGACCATGTCATTTCTACGCGTTGATGGCCTTCGGAAGACCTACCCCCTTCGGACAGGCGGGGAGACCGTTGTCTTTGAAGGGGTTCATTTTGGAATTGAAAAAGGAGAGTTCGTCTGCATTATTGGACATTCGGGCTGCGGCAAGACCACGATTCTCAACGTCCTAGCAGGTCTGGAGAGCCAGTCCGGAGGTCAGGTTCTGATGGACGGCAGGGAGGTTGCAGGGCCAAGCCTGGACCGCGGGGTGGTCTTCCAGACGCATGCACTAATGCCGTGGCTCACGGTGAAGGCGAATGTTGCATTCGCTGTCCGCTCCCGCTACCCAGACTGGTCAAAAGCCCGTGTGGAGGAGCATGCGATGCGATACATCGAGATGGTCCACCTTAAAGGGGCTGAGGACAAGCGGCCGTCTGAGCTGTCTGGGGGCATGAAGCAACGCGTGGGCATTGCAAGAGCCTTCTCGATTCAGCCAAAGATGCTGCTGCTTGATGAGCCGTTTGGGGCCCTTGATGCCCTGACGCGAGGCAGCATTCAGGATGAGCTTTTGGCGATTGTTCAAGAGACTGGTCAGACGGTTTTCATGATTACCCATGACGTTGATGAGGCCATTTTCCTAGCCGACAAAATCATGCTGATGTCCAACGGTCCTCAGGCCATGATTGCCGAGGTGGTGGTCAACACACTTCCCCGCGACCGACGCAGAGCCACACTTCACCACCAGCCCCAGTACTACCCGATTCGCAATCACCTCGTCGATTTTCTGGTCAATCGGGCGAAGGCCATCTCGTCAGGTCTGGAGAAAAAGCCCCAGACCACTCGACTCGTCACACCCGGTCTTTCAACCGCAGCAGCTACCTCCCCCAACACCCTCAACTAACCAAGGAGATCTAAATGCCAGCAGCAGTCAAGGCCCTAACCCGTGAGGACGTCACCGATCTGATCATGGCCACCAAGATTCAAAAGAGAATCAAGTGGGCCGACGTGGCGCCGAAGCTCAAACTCTCGAAGGAGTGGGTGACCGCAGCCTGCCTCGGTCAGATGGCTCTCACCAATGCTCAGGCCAAGACAATCGCTAAAATTTTCGACCTCCCAGCCGAGGCTGTCCCGGTGTTGGAGGCGGTCCCCTACAAGGGGTCGCTGCGGACCTCCGTTCCAACGGATCCGCTTATTTATCGGTTTTATGAACTCATCTCCGTCTACGGAACCACCTTTAAAGAGCTCATCCACGAGGAATTCGGTGACGGCATCATGAGCGCCATCGACTTCAAGATGGACCTACAAAGACAGCCGGATCCCAATGGGGACCGGGTACAGATTGTCATGTCTGGAAAGTACTTGTCCTACAAGACCTACTAGCCTGCCGTAACGCCAGCATGGCCCCTCTACAATGGGGCCATGCGACATCAGACTTCCACGGTCGAGTTCGATCCGGCCCAGGCCGCTCGCCACCCCACGCCACTCGGGGCACCCAAGGGTGCCTGGGCTGTTATTCGCAGCCTCCTTCCTTATCTCCTGGCCTATCGCCTTCGGATTGCTGTTGCCTTGTCGGCTCTGGTCTTGGCCAAGCTGGCCAACATGGGTGTGCCAATCCTCTTAAAAGACATCGTGGATCACCTGACCGCAACGCCGGCGGCCGTCTTGGCCGTACCGACCGCCCTTATTCTGGGATACGGCCTAATGCGGCTGGCCTCTACGGCCTTCACGGAAGTCCGTGAGGTGGTCTTTGCCCGAGTCACGCAGGGGGCCGTTCGAGACATCTCCAAGCGTGTCTTCGAGCACCTTCACAGCCTCTCGCTTCGGTTCCACTTGGAGCGGCAGACCGGAGGTCTGACGCGTGACATCGAGCGAGGCTCCCGCGGCGTCTCGACTCTGGTCAATTTCACCCTCTACAGCATCGTGCCGACAGCCGTAGAGGTCCTGCTGGTCACCGCCTGGCTGGCCTGGCAGTACCCACCCATCTTCGCGGTCATTACGCTCTCCGCCCTCGTGCTCTATGCGGCCTACACCATCGCGATCACAGAGTGGCGTACGCACTTTCGGCGCCAGATGAACGAACTCGATTCGAAGGCCAATGCCAGAGCCATTGACTCGCTGTTGAATTACGAGACGGTGAAGTACTTCAACAACGAGGCCTTCGAATCTCGACGATACGACCAGAGCCTGGCCCGTTGGCAAGAGGCTGCCATCAAAAGCCAAGTCTCCCTCTCGATTCTCAACGTAGGTCAGTCGTTGATCATTGCCCTTGCCGTCTCCCTTATGGTCTGGCAGGCCACGGTTGGCGTGGTGGAGGGGCGCATGACGCTGGGCGACTTAGTCCTGGTGAATGCCTTCATGATTCAGCTCTACATCCCCCTTAATTTTCTTGGGGTCCTCTACCGTGAGGTAAAGCAGAGCATCATCGATATGGAGAGGCTCTTTGGCCTCTTGGCAGTCCACCGAGAGATTGCGGACCACCCAGATGCACCAGACCTTCAGGTAGCCTCCGGAGAGATTCGGTTTGACAACGTGGTCTTTGCCTACGATGCCCGTCGCCCCATTTTCAATGGCCTGTCCTTTGTCTGCCCCGCTGGCCAGACGACAGCGGTCGTGGGCTCGTCAGGTGCTGGAAAGTCCACTCTCTCGCGACTGCTTTACCGGTTTTACGACCCCCAGGCGGGTCGCATCCTCATTGATGGGCAGCCCCTCTCGGCGGTTCGACAGGCCTCGGTTCGAAAGAACATCGGTATCGTTCCCCAGGACACCGTCCTCTTCAACGACACACTGGCCTACAACATCCGGTATGGCCGCCCCGATGCCAGCGACCAGGAGATTGCGGCGGCTGCACAGGCTGCCCACCTCGGCGAGTTAGTGTCTAAGCTGCCTGACGGCCTGCAGACTGTTGTGGGCGAGAGGGGACTCAAGCTGTCCGGCGGTGAAAAGCAGCGGGTGGCCATCGCAAGGGCCCTGCTCAAGCAGCCGCCCATCATGGTCTTTGATGAGGCCACATCCTCGCTGGATACGGAGTCAGAACGAGCAATCCAGGCTGAGATTCGGGAGGTCTCCCAGGGCCGCACCACACTAGTCATCGCCCATCGCCTGTCGACCATTGTGGACGCCGACAACATTCTGGTCCTAGAGGAGGGCGAGCTGGTTGAAGAGGGACGTCACCAAGACCTCTTGGCAGCCGGTGGGCGCTATGCCGAACTCTGGGCCCTTCAGGCCCGACAGTCAGCAACAGCCGGGCACTAGGGTTTGCCCCAGTCCCGGCTCTGAAGCCGCCTTGTTGGGGCCGAATCAGGCACACTAGTTGCTCGCTAAACCGTGCTGGTCAGATGTTTCTTACTTCATCCAAGAGGAGTCGTGCATGCTGAAAAAATCTCTATTGAGCCTCTCGCTGGCCGCTGGCCTTGCGTTGACGGCAGGCCCCGCGCTGGCGGGCAAGACTATGGACAGCGTCAAGCAGAAAGGCACCCTGTCCTGTGGCGTAAATGCTGGCCTGGGCGGATTCGGAATTGCAGACAGCGCTGGCAAGTGGACCGGCTTTGACGTGGACTTCTGTCGCGCAGTTGCGGCTGCCGCTCTTGGCGATGCCAACAAGGTGCGGTATGTGCCCCTGAATGCAGCACAACGCTTCACCGCATTGCAGTCAGGCGAGATTGACGTCCTCTCTCGCAACACCACCTGGACCATGAGCCGGGATACCCAGCTGGGCCTCAACTTTGGCGCCACCACTTTCTATGATGGTCAGGGCTTCTTGATTCCCAAGAAACTCAACGTTAAGTCGGCCAAGCAGCTCAAGGGTGCGACGGTCTGCGTCCAGTCGGGTACCACCACCGAGAAGAACCTTGCAGACTATTTCCGCTCCATGAAGATGACCTACAAGCCAGTTGTCTATGAGGACCTGAAGGCTCTGGTAGCAGCCTATGCAGAAGGTCGTTGTGCGGTCTTCACTTCGGACGCTTCTCAGCTGGCCGCCATCCGGGCCAACGACATGAAAAACCCTGCCGACCACGTCATCCTGCCCGAGATCATTAGCAAGGAACCCCTCGGGCCTGTGGTCCGCCGTGGTGACGAGGACTGGGCCAAGCTCGTCACCTGGGTCCATTTCGCCATGCTCGAGGCTGAGGAACTGGGTGTGACCTCTAACAATGTCGATCAGATGAAATCTGATGCCAACCCCAGCATCCAGCGTCTGCTCGGCCAGGGCAACAACGACTTCGGCAAGTCTCTCGGGTCTGATGCTGCCTGGGCCTACCGGGTCATCAAACAGGTGGGCAACTACGGCGAGGTCTTTGAGCGCAACGTTGGCAAGAACACACCGCTCAAGCTAGACCGTGGTCAGAATGCACTCTGGACCAAGGGCGGCCTGCAGTACGCTCCCCCCATCCGCTAAGACTTGTCACAGGGCAGCGGGCTGATCCCCATGGGTCAGCCTGCTGCGTCTGCGGATGTTTTCTTCTCTCTCCAATCCTCGTCTGAGGGCCGCCTTCTGGCAGGCACTCTTGGTGCTCTGCCTGCTGCTTGGACTCTGGCTGGTCATCGGCAATCTGCAGGACAACCTGGCCAAGCGTGGTATCGAGTTGGGTTTTGATTTTCTCTCTGGGCCAGCAGGGTTTGATATTTCTGAACGCTCTATTGAGTACACGGCCGATAGTACCTACTGGCGGGCCTATGCCGTTGGCATCCTCAACACCCTTCGGGTCGCGGTCCTGGGTGTTCTCATCGCCACCCTCATGGGTCTCGTGATTGCAATCGGCAGTCTCTCCATCAACCCTCTGCTTGCTGGCCTCTGCCGATCCTTTGTTGAAATTGTCCGAAACATTCCCCTGCTGCTGCAACTCTTCTTCTGGTACCTCTCCCTGACGGCAGCCCTGCCGGACAATGCCTCGCCCGTGGCGATGGGAGCGGGCTTTTATTTGGACAAGGGCGGCCTGCACTTTCCCTGGTTTGCCGAGGGCTGGTTCTCCGACTGGTCCATCCCAGAGCCGGGCCCCTTCGGCCTCACTGGGGGTGGCACTCTCTCGCCAGAGTTTTTGGCCCTGTTGGCCGGTCTCTCCATCTACACCAGTGCCTTTATCGCAGAGGTGATTCGGGCAGGCATTTTGTCGGTCCCCAAGGGCCAGGCTGAGGCCGCCAAGGCCTTGGGTCTCTCAGGTTGGCAGCAGCTTCGCCTGGTCATCCTGCCCCAGGCGCTTCGGGTGATCATTCCGCCCACCACCAACCAATACCTCAACCTCACCAAGAACAGCAGCCTTGCAGTAGCCATTGGTTATCCAGAATTGGTGAGCGTAGCGACCACGACGCTGAATCAGACGGGTCATGCGGTCGAGGCCATCTCGCTGCTCATGCTGGTCTATCTCACCATCTCGCTGGCCACCTCGTTTCTGATGCATCGTTTTGAGCGGGCCAGTCGCCTGAAGGAGCGGTAGATGATTCAGTCTCTGTCGACCAAGGCAAGCCCCGGGTTTTTCGGCGTCCTCTTTCGGGGTCGACTCAACTCAGTTATTTCGTTGTTTTCGCTCGCCATTCTCTGCTGGCTTGCCGTCCAGTTGGTGCCCTGGGGTCTGACCGAGGCAGTCTTTGAAAACAACCTGGAAGCCTGCCGGGCCGCACGGGGCGAAGGCGCCTGCTGGGGGCTTATTGGAGAGAAATGGCGACTGATTCTTTTTGGCCGTTATCCATTTGAAGAACTCTGGCGGCCCACACTGGCGAGTCTTCTCATGGTGGCGAGTTGCCTGGTCATCGCTCGTCGACAGTGGTGGCGGCCTTCCATCTTGTTGGGGGCTGTGGGCATGGTGGTCTTCTCCGTGCTCCTGATGCTCGGTGGTTTCGCGGGGCTCCAGGCGGTCCCGACCGAGAGACTGGGGGGCCTCTCCCTCACCCTCCTGCTGGCAATCATTGGAAACCTTCTGTCTCTGCCGCTTGCGGTGGCCTTGGCCCTGGGACGGTCCTCAGACCTTCCACTCATTCGCGCCGTCTGTTCCACCTTTGTTGAGGTCGTCCGGGGTGTTCCGCTGGTGACAGTCCTGTTTATGGCCAGTTTTATGTTCCCGCTCTTTCTTCCTAGCGGCATGAATCCCGATGTCTTGCTCCGGGTCGCGGTAGGCCTCACCCTCTTCAGTGCAGCCTATCAGGCCGAAGTCATTCGTGGAGGCATCAACAGCCTGCCGCGTGGCCAACTGGAGGCGGCCCAGTCTCTGGGGCTGGGGTATTGGCTCACTCAGCGCAAGGTCGTCTTGCCGCAGGCCTTCCGGGTCGTGGTGCCCCCCCTGGTCAATAGCTTTATTGCCCTCTTCAAAGACACCTCGCTGGTGACCGTGGTCAGCCTCTTTGAGCTTTTTGGTAGCCTTCGACTGGCCCTGGCGGATCCAGAATGGCGACCCTTTTATGTGGAAGGTTTTATTTTTGTTGCGTTGGTCTACTGGGTTTTTTGTAGCGCCATGAGCAAATATGCCCGCGGTCTTGAGCGGGACTTTGCAGCAGCCAGACGATAACGAAGGTGCCCGAGCATGTCGATCATCTCTTTTGAAAAAGTCTCCAAATGGTACGGTCAGTTTCAGGTTCTCCATGAGATCGATCTGGACGTGAAGCCTGGCGAGCGCATTGTGGTCTGTGGCCCCTCGGGCAGCGGAAAATCAACACTGATTCGCTGTGTGAATGCGCTAGAGTCTTATCAGGCTGGCCGGCTCACCGTCTGCGGGACCCACCTCACCGAGGACCTCAAGGCCATCCACCGAGTCCGAGAGCAGGTGGGCATGGTCTTTCAGAGCTTTAATCTTTTTCCGCACCTTACAGTCCTTGAAAACCTGACGCTTGCGCCTATTCATGTCTTGGGCCTTGACCCCAAGCAGGCCGCCGAGAACGGTCTCGCCCAACTTGAGCGCGTCAGGATTGCCGAGCAGGCCCACAAATACCCCGGGCAACTCTCCGGCGGGCAGCAGCAGCGGGTGGCCATCGCTCGAACTCTCTGTATGTCGCCCAAGGTCTTGCTCTTTGATGAGCCCACCAGCGCCCTCGATCCTGAGATGGTGAAGGAAGTCCTCGACGTCATGGTCTCCCTTGCGCAACAAGGTTCCACCATGGTCTGTGTAACCCATGAGATGGGATTTGCACGAGAGGTGGCCGACAGGGTGGTCTTCATGGATGCGGGCCGGGTGGTGGAGCAGGCCGACCCCAACACCTTCTTTGGGTCACCCAAGCACCCAAGAGCCATCGACTTCCTGAGCAAGATCTTGTCGCACTGACTCGATGGTCGGCTCGGGCAGGGCCTCGGTCTCGACACCAACCATCCTCCATTGAAAACTGGTCGTTAGAAAGGAACGTCATGTCACGCATTCGAATTGCTGCCATTCCTGGGGACGGCATTGGCCGAGAGGTCATGCCCGAAGGCATCCGAGTTCTGGAGGCCGTGGCCCGCCGGTTTAATCTGGTGTTGGCTTTCGACCACTTTGACTTTGCCTCCTGCGACTACTACCTCAAGCATGGCGACATGCTGCCACCAGACTGGAAGGACCAGATCGGGGGCTATGACGCACTCTTTTATGGTGCGGTCGGGTGGCCGGCGACCGTCCCCGATCATGTCTCCCTCTGGGGGTCACTGCTGAAGTTTCGTCGGGAGTTTGACCAGTACGTCAACCTGCGCCCTGTCCGGCTTATGCCGGGCGTTCGATCTCCCTTGGCGGGGCGGGAGCCTGGCGACATCGATTTCTATGTGGTTCGGGAGAATACCGAGGGCGAGTATTCCTCTGTCGGTGGCGTGATGTTTGGAGGCACGGATCGAGAGGTGGTCATTCAGGAGACGGTCATGACCCGCCACGGGACCGATCGCGTCTTGCGATTTGCCTACGAGCTGGCCAACAAGCGCCCCAAAAAACACCTCACCTCGGCCACCAAGAGCAACGGTATCGCCATCACCATGCCCTGGTGGGACCAGCGGGTTGAGGAGATGGCCAAACACTACCCCGAGGTCCGGACCGACAAATTCCACATCGACATCCTGACCGCCCACTTCGTTCAACACCCCGACTGGTTTGACGTGGTGGTCGCGAGCAATCTCTTCGGTGATATTCTCTCGGACCTGGGTCCAGCCTGCACGGGCACGATCGGCATTGCGCCCTCCGGCAATCTCAATCCCGAGCGCAACTTTCCCTCATTGTTTGAGCCCGTCCATGGGTCCGCGCCGGATATTGCTGGAAAGGGCATTGCCAATCCCATTGGTCAGATCTGGTCTGGGGCAATGATGCTGGACTTCCTTGGTCACCCAGAGGCGCACGATGCCATTCTCCGTGCCATTGAACTCGTGCTGCGCGAGGGGCCCAAGACCCGCGATCTCGGCGGGACTGCGGGGACTCTTGACGTTGGTCGCGCCATTGCCGAGGCGGTCGCGACCGCATGAGCACCGAGACCTCCTCCAGGCCCGGGCCCCAGGTAGACGAGTCACAGCGGGACCAGTCTGACTGGCTGACCCTGCTGCGTCAGAGCTTTCAGTCAGCGATCGCCGCAGCAGACCCCCTGCAACTGCTCTCAAATGCGCTGCCTTCGCCACCGACTGGCCGCACCCTGGTCGTGGGGGCGGGCAAGGCTGCCGCGAGCATGGCTGCTGCGGTGGAGGCCGCCTGGCCACAGGACAAGCCATTGTCTGGCCTTGTGATCACCCGATATGCCCACGGCCTTCCACTGTCTCGAATCGCGTGTATCGAGGCGGGCCATCCGGTTCCAGACCAGGCCGGTGAGAAGGCCGCTGCCTCTATTTTTGAGCAGGTCGGCAGGCTCGGGCCCGATGACCAACTCATTGTCTTGGTCTCCGGTGGTGGCTCAAGCCTGCTCTCGTTGCCGGTTGAATCGGTGAGCATGGCTGACCTCAAACGGCTCACCGCCGATCTTCTTCGGTCTGGCGCGCCCATCACCGACATGAATGTCGTGCGAAAACACCTCTCAAGAATTCAGGGGGGCCGCCTGGCCCTGGCGAGTCGCGCACCGGTCACTGCACTGGTCATCTCCGATGTGGTGGGAGACGACCCCTCGGCCATTGCCTCGGGCCCCTGCAGCGCCGACCCATCCACCTATCGCGATGCTCTGGATGTCTTAGACCGCTGGGAGGTTGAGCCGCCGGCCGCCATTCGGGCCCACCTTCGGGCCGGCCTCGATGGCCAGCTGGAGGAGACACCAAAGCCAGGAGATCCGAGGCTCTCCCATGTCACGACTCGACTGGTCGCCACCGCCCAGCAGAGCCTTCGAGCAGCCGCAGCGGTCTTTGCAGAAGCAGGGGTTCGGCCCATTGTTCTTGGAGACTCTGTTACGGGTGAAGCCCGCGACGTTGCTACGGGCTTGGCCTCTTGGGTTCGTGAAATCGCCCAAGACCGGGCTGAGGGATTTTCACGACCGATTGCCTTGATTTCCGGCGGTGAATGCACGGTCACGGTCCGGGGGGCTGGCCGCGGAGGACGTTGCACCGAATACCTCTTGTCCATGGCCTTGGCCCTTGAGGCGTTGGCAGTGGGCTCGCAGGTCTACGGTGTGGCTGCTGATACCGATGGCATTGACGGCGCCAGTGAGGCAGCCGGCGCCTTGCTCACGCCCACGACCCTTGCCCAGGCAAGGGCCCTGGGCCTGAACCCACAGAGGGCACTCCATGCCAATGATGCGCTCTCGATTTTCGAGCCGCTCGGACTCTCGGTTGTGACCGGACCAACCCGCACCAACGTGAACGACTATCGAGCGATTCTCGTACTATAGGCTCAAGAGCCCGCCCCGATGCGGGCCTTGAGACCCTTGCGGAGATCCCGACGTGAATGAATGTGTTCTGCCCAGACCAGACGACTGGCACCTCCATCTCCGAGATGGAGCAGACATGGCCAGTGTGGTGGGCTACTCTGCGCGGCAGTTTGGCCGCGCACTGGTGATGCCCAATCTGAAGCCACCGGTGGTCTCAGTCCAGATGGCCCTGGCTTATCGGAGTCGGATTCTGGCAGCCCTTGGCCCCGCGTCAGCCTCTTTCAAGCCTTACATGACGCTCTACCTCACCGATCAGACCTCGGCCGACGAAGTCAGGGCAGCGGCCCAGTCAGAGGACATTCTGGCCTTCAAGCTCTACCCTGCAGGAGCCACCACGAATTCGGAGAGTGGCGTGACAGATCTTCGTCGCTGCGAGGCGGCCTTGGCTGAGATGGAAAAACAGGGGGTGGTCTTGTGCGTCCATGGCGAGGTCACCGACCCCCAGGTAGATGTCTTTGACCGTGAGGCTTTTTTCATTGACCGAGTCCTAATTCCATTGCGGCAGCGTTTCCCGGGCCTTCGGGTGGTCTTCGAGCACATCACCACCAGCCAGGCCGCCGATTATGTGCGTCAGGCCCAGGAGCCGATTGGTGCCACCATCACCCCACAGCATCTTCTCTTCAATCGAAACAGTCTCTTTCAGGGTGGGCTGCGACCACACTACTACTGCCTACCCGTGCTCAAGCGCGAGTCACACCGGCTCGCTCTGCTTGAGGCCGCCACCAGCGGCAGTCCGCGGTTTTTTCTAGGAACAGACTCCGCCCCACACGCCCGAAACACCAAGGAGATGGATTGCGGATGCGCAGGATGTTTCAGCGCGCCCGATGCCCTGGCCCTCTATGCCCAGGCCTTTGAGTCGGTTGGCCGACTTGATCGTCTCGCGGGATTCGCGAGTCACCATGGCGCGGCCTTCTACGGCCTGGAGTCCTCCTCGGAGACTATTCGACTCGTTCGGTCGGCGCAGACCATTGCAGAGAGTCTCCCCTTTGGGAATGGCGGCCAGACCATTGTTCCACTGGCGGCAGGCCAGAGACTCGATTGGGCGTTGGCCAACTAGCCGCCTCAAGACCCTGGCTCTCGGCCTTTGATCCCAAGGCTGTTGAGACCTGCCTTCGGGCACCCCTGACCGATCTCATCACTTGGTTCAATGCGGCCGCCAAGCGACGCGGGCTGCGCTCCGGGAACGGGCATCCGCTGGTCATGGTGGAGCACGGCGAGAAGCCCTCCGACCAGGCCTATGAGTCCTTCATTGCCCAGACGGGATGCCTGCCGACTCGGGACAATCTGCATGACCGTTTCAATGCACTGATCTGGCTGCACCTCCCGGGACTGAAGGCTAGCCTCAATGCAGGCCAGGCCGAGGTCATTGCCCAACAGGGCCATCAGACCAACCGACGAGGGCGGTTTCGAGATTGGGCGACGGTACTTGATGAGAATGGCCTGCTGGTCATGGTCGACTCGGTCGATGACCTGGCAGGGCCATGGGCCCAGCACGACTGGGCCTGGTTGTTGCGCACGCACCGTCAGCGTTGGCTGACTGGGGCATGGTCTGTCTGGCCAATCGGACATGCCCTACTTGAGAAGGCAGAGTCTCTCTATGCCGGCACCACTGGCCATGTCTGGCTTCTGGAGTGGTCAACTCCATCTCCCCTCTCTATTCACATGGCAGCCTGGGAGTTGGTGGACCAGACTGCCTGCAGAGCCCTGCGCGGCCAGGCATCGGGCCTCGGCGACCAGAGTCCAGGCCGTTTTTATCCGATGCCCCTCTGTGGCCTGCCCGATTGGACGCTGGGCAATGACCACGACGACTTCTATGCTGACCGGCGAATTTTTCGACCGCCCCCCAGAGGCTAGGTCCCGGCCGCAGTCACGACGACTCTGTGCTGCGGTGGAATCACTTTGGCCCTATAGTCTGTCCTGGAAGTGGGCTGGGCGGCCGCTGCCGGCTCAGCCGGGAGAGGAAGGTCCGGACTCCACAGGGAGGGGTGACGGCTAACGGCCGTACGCAGCAAGTGGACCATTGGTTCACCCAAGGCGAGGAACAGGGCCACAGAGACGAGTAATCGACCGGCCAAGGGCATGGTCGAGGATGTGAAACGCGGTAACCTCCACCCGGAGCAACACCAAGTAGGCGCGCGAGAGGCTTGTCCTTGAAGGGGTGTCCCGCCCGATGCGCGCGGGTAGGTGGCTTGAGCTCGTCAGCAATGACGGGCCTAGATGGATGGTCGCCATAGGACTGGGCCTGCCCAGTCCCGTAACAGAATCCGGCCTACAGGCCCACTTCCATTTTTCAGTTCCGCCAGACTGGCGTCTCCCATCTTTAGAAATCACTTTACTTTGTGCTTTCTACCCCATTGATTTTGTGTGGTTTATTTTCCGCGTCTGCTCTCGAAAAACCACTCTAAGTGCTTGTTTACAAAAGAAAAAAGCCCAGATTTTGGCTTGACCTTCGAGAGTCTTTTTCTTAAAGTGGGAAAAGGTGTGAAAAAGTGGAGAAAAGTGGGTTTATGGCCTTCTTCGCTGATCCATGCCCAAGACCGTCTCCACCACAGCCAGAGGACTCAACCAAGACATGTACGCCGGTATTTCCGCACTGAATCTCGATGCAAAGGGTCGCATGACGCTGCCTGCGCGCTATCGAGATCTGCTGGCAAAGGCCTCGGCGGGTCAGCTGGCCTTGATTGAGAGTGACGATGGCTGCCTGCTTCTGATGCCCTATGACCAGTGGTTTGCAAAGGTCGGGCGCTTCTCAGCCGACGAGTCTGCCGATGAGCGTCGGCGCTTCTGGCTGGGCCTCAGTGATACCCCAGAGATCGACACGGCCGGCCGGGTTCTGATTAACCCGGTCCTGCGAGAAGGCGCGGGCATTGCCCGTGAGGTCATGCTCTTGGGGGTTGGGGATCACTTTGAAATCTGGGATGCAGGACGACTGGCCGCGCACAAAGAGCAAGTTCGCGCGCGCAAGATGAGAGGGTCGGTGTGATTGTTGGCCGACCTCGATCCTGCTCACATCACCGTCCTAAGAGATGAGGCCATTGATGCCTTGGTCACCGATCCACGCGGAGTCTACGTGGACCTGACCTTTGGCCGCGGCGGACACAGCCTGGCCCTGTTGTCTCGGCTTGCACCAGAGGGCCGTCTTCTGGCCCTAGATCGAGATCCAGAGGCGGCCCAGAGTGCCCGCCGATTCCAAGACCCTCGCTTTGAGTTTCACCGGGCGGCCTTCTCCTCGGTCAGGTCTGTTCTGGCCGATCGCGGCATTCGATCGGTGACCGGCCTGCTGGCTGATCTTGGCGTGTCGTCCCCCCAGATTGATCAGGCTGATCGGGGGTTTAGCTTCATGCGGGATGGTCCCCTGGACATGCGCATGGATCCCACGGTTGGACCAACAGCAGCCCAATGGTTGGCACAGGTTGGGGCTGAAGAACTTGAGGAGGTCATTCGAGACTATGGCGACGAACGGAATGCTGGCCCGATTGCGCGGGCGATTGTGTCTCGCTGCCAGCAGGCAGCCGACGGCCAGGCCGACCCCCTGGTGCGGACCAGCCAGCTGGCGGAATTGGTGGCCAAGACCGTCCGTCGCCGGTCGTCCGCAGATGCGGGTCAGCACCCGGCAACGCGGACCTTTCAGGCTATACGGATTCGTATCAACCAAGAAGTCGGTGAGCTGGACGCCCTCCTGGAGGCGGCGCCTGGCCTCCTAACACCAGGTGGTCGGATTGGCATTATCAGTTTTCACTCCCTCGAAGATCGGCGGGTCAAGCAGGCCTTTCGACAAGCCGGGGAGTCCTCACCCAGCCGTCCCCGTGGCATGGGCCGCGGCCAGTGGGCCCTCTTGGCAGCGGCCGCTTCAGCCGGACCAAGGACAGCTCCACCGGTCTGGCGCGAACTTGCGAAGATCAAGCCGAGCCGGCCGGCCAGTCTCGAGAATCCTCGGGCCCGCAGTGCGGTCTTGCGAGTGGCGGAGCGACTTGGCGGACCAAGCAGCCCAGCGGAGGCCCAGTCATGAAGCGCACCTGGGTTCTGGCGCTGGTCCTGGTGATTTCTGCGCTGGCCCTGGTCAATGCCCGCTACCACGAGCGACGACTCTTTGCGCAGATCGAGCGTGCAGAGCGGCAGAGTCAGAAGCTCGCCTCTGACATCGAGACACTTCGAGTGGACCTGACCAGCCTTGGGGCGCCCTCGCGCCTAGATGGCCTGGTGAAGTCTCGGCTTGGACTCGCACCCATCTCCCCGAGCCAGACCCTGGTCTACAGGGCAGAGGGTCAGCCATGACGGCAGCCCGCTCCCAGGCCCTTGGCGGCTCCCCTGTAAAAGCCGGACAGATTCTTACTTGGCGGGCCACCGCCGGCCGCTCCAAATTCGTCATGCTCTGCCTCATGTTGGCATTGCTGGCCGTCTTGGTCCGTGCCTTCATTCTGCAGCACGTTCACGTCGAGCAATGGCAAAAACGCGCCGAGAACCGGTATGAGCGAATTCGGGAGTTGCCGGCCGCCCGGGGCCGTCTGCTGGATCGCAACGGATCGGTCATCGCGGTGAGCATTCCTGAGAATCGACTGGGCATTGTGCCGAGTCGGTTCCGACTCGATCACCCAAAATTTGGTGAACTGGCCAAGCTTCTCGGCCAGTCTCCCGCAGACCTGAAGAAAAAAATCCTCACCGCCAAGCGGTTCTTCTATGTCTCCGGGGGTATCAGCCTTGACCTCACCGACCGCATCGTCGCCCTGAAGATGCCGGGCCTCGAGATCGAGCAGGAGTTTCATCGCCACTATCCGTTGGGGGAGACCTTTTCGAATCTGGTTGGCCTGACTGACCTCGACGAGCGTGGGCAGGAGGGGATTGAGCGAACCTTCGATTCGGCACTTCGGGGCCGCCCCGGGGTTGAGCGGGTTCTGGTCGATCGCCGCAACGAGGTCTTTGGTCAGCGGCAGGCCCAGGCGGCCAGCCCTGGAGAGGACCTGCGGCTCTCGCTCGATGCCAACCTTCAGGCCATTGCGCACATGGCGGTTGCGCAGGCACTCCAGACCCACAAGGCCAAGGGTGCTGCGGCGGTCATGGTCGATTCCCGGACGGGCGAGATTCTGGCCATGGCCAATGCACCGACCTTTAACCCAAACCTCCGGACGCGTCTCGATCCGAATCGAGTTCGTAACCGTGCGGTGGCTGACAGCTTTGAGCCTGGTTCAACCCTCAAGCCATTTGTAATCGCAGCCGCCCTGGACACCGGCGCCATACGTCCCACAACCACCATTCAGACGGCTCCCGGCTCCATGACCGTGAGTGGAAGAACCATTCGGGATGCCCATGCCCATGGCCTCTTGACGGTCACGGAGGTCTTGCAGAAGTCGAGCAACATTGGCACGGCAAAGATCGCCCTTGATCTGCCGTCTGAGCTGATTTTCGATCGCTACCGCTCGCTGGGATTGGGCTCTGCCCCACCGCTGAGTCTGCCCGGCGCTGTGGGGGGCCGCCTTCGGCCCTGGCAGTCCTGGGTGCCCATCGACAAGGCGACAATCTCCTACGGCCACGGCATTGCTGTGTCCTTGGTCCAGGTGGCAAGGGCCTACACAGTCTTTGCGCGACAAGGAGACCTGGTGAACCTGAGTCTTCGACCGGTCGAGGGACCGGTGGTTGGCGAGCCCATCTACAGTCCGCAGACGGCAGGTCAGATCCGGCAGATGTTGGAGTTGGCGACTGGGCCAGGGGGAACCGCACCCAAGGCCCGTATTCCCGGCTTCAAGGTGGCAGGCAAGACGGGTACCGCCCACAAGCCTGAGGCCGGGGGCTACAGCAAGTCGCGTTACATCTCCTCCTTCGTTGGATTTGTGCCGGCTGATGCACCTCGGTATGTCATTGCGGTGATGGTCGATGAGCCCAGTGCCGGAAAGCACTATGGCGGAGATGTGGCCGCACCGGTCTTTGCGCAGATTGCGGCCGAGAGTCTGCGTCGTCTTCAGATGTCGCCTGACCCAAGAATACGCATCGTGCCCACGACCACTGCAGTCGGGGAGGGAACCTGATGCCGGCCATCACCAGCCTCACGAACGGCGCCCTTCATCCGATGACGACGCTTGACCAGGCCTCCGAGACGCTCGCCCACCAGCTCTTGCAAGACAGCCCCAACAGCCAACTGGTGGATGTCGTGGCGCAGGCGGGACCCTTGGACTGGCTCTGTCTCTGCCCGAGTCGCCGGACGAGCCTGACGTCTCTTCTAGAGATGGCCCGCAGTCGCCAATGCCAGCGTCTTGTGGTGGATTCAGCAGATCGAGCAGCTGCCGAAGCCTGGTTGGCAGCCGAGGGCCAGGGCTGGGTCCCGAGGCTCGTTGACTTGCCGGATTTGACGCAGCGAAGGGGCTGTCTGGCCCATGCCTTCTATGGCCATCCTAGCCGGCAGATGTGCCTGCTGGCGGTTACTGGGACCAACGGCAAGTCCACGGTGGCCCATGGCCTGGCCAGGTGCCTGGCCGCCTGCAAGGGCCCGAGCGCCAGCATTGGAACCCTTGGGGTGGTGATTCACCGTCAGGTCGCAGGGGGTGGTGTCCAGAGCCAGGAGTTGGTGACCGCTGGGCTGACCTCCTGGCCGGCTGTTGCACTGGCGGCCCAGCTCGCCAGTCTCAGAGCCCAGGGAGTCGGCCATGTGGTTCTGGAGGCGAGCTCCATTGGCCTGGAGAGCCATCGACTGACTGGCTGCGAGATTCAGGTGGCAGCCCTCACCAATTTCTCTCAGGACCACCTGGACTATCACGGAGACCTTGACAGCTATGCCCGGGCCAAGCACCTGCTCTTTGAATCCCCGACGCTGCGGGGGGTGGTTCTGGCTCAGCCGAGGCCCGGTGCGCTAGCCCAGGCCCATTGGCTGTTTCAGGCGGCCAAGGCCAGTACGCAACACCTCGGCCAGACGCTGGTCGATGCACCCGCCGGCTACTCCAGCCTTGCAGACCAGGCCCCCATTCTTCAGGTGGGTGAAGCGGCCATCGAGTTGCCCCATTCCGTTAACTGGATGGGTCCACACAACTGGCAGAACCTGGCAGTGGTGGCAGGCTGCCTGAAGGTGCTGGGCCTCCAGCCCATCGAGATTTCGCAGGCCCTGGCAGTCTTTGAGTTGCCCAGGGGCCGGCTCGAGCGCGTGAGCCCTGCACTGGACAACTCCCCCGCCGAGCCTAAGCCGCTGGTCCTGGTGGACTATGCCCACACGCCGGATGCGCTGGAGCAGGTCTTGACAGGCCTGCAGGGCCTGGCCAGACAGCGTGGTGGCCACCTGCGTCTGGTCTTCGGCTGCGGCGGCGACCGTGATGCCAGCAAGCGGGCACCCATGGGACGAATTGCCGCAGAACTCGCCGATGAAGTCTGGGTCACCTCCGACAATCCGCGCAGCGAGTCGCCAGAGGCCATCGCCGCAGGGGTGATGGCTGGCCTGCCAGCCGATGCCCAGAGCCGAGTGGAGCTAGACCGGGCTGCGGCCATTGGCCAGGCCATTGCATCGGCTGATAGCCGAGATGTCGTGGTCATTGCAGGCAAGGGCCATGAACGCGGCCAAGAGATCGCGGGGCAGCGCCTGCCCTTTGAGGACCAGGCGGTCGCTCGGGCCTATCTTCGAGAATGGTCCGCCAGCCCAAGTCTGGCCAGCCTGGTGGAAGGCCTGCAGGCAGCGGGTCTCTTGGTCCAGGCCCCGCCAGGACTGCGACCCCAGGGAGAACGTCCAGTCTTAGGCTTTTGCACAGACAGTCGGCAAGTCCAGCGGGGGGAAGTCTTCATCGCCCTGTCGGGAGATCGTTTTGATGGCCACACCTTCTGCGAGGCTGTCGCCAAGGCAGGTGCTGCGGCCCTGGTCGTGAGCCGGGCCATTGAGTTGCCGGCTGGTCTCGCCAAGACGCTGGTCATTCAGGTCAGCGACACAGCCCAGGCCCTGACGGCGTTGGCTGCGAGTTGGCGTAGGGCCTGGCGGGGTCAGGTCATTGGGGTAGTGGGCTCCAACGGCAAGACCACCGTCAAGGAGATGATGGCCCATGTCCTTCGTGCGGCCAGCGGTGATGCAGCGGTCTTTGCAACACCGGGCAATCTGAACAACCAGATTGGTGTGCCCCTAAGCCTGCTGCGTCTGCGGGGCAATCACCAGTCAGCGGTGATCGAGCTGGGCATGAACCATCCCGGCGAGATCTGGGCCTTGGCCGAGCTCGCCAAGCCGGATCTGGTCATCATGACCAATGCACAGCGTGAGCATCAGGCCCACATGAAGTCGGTTGCCGCCTGTGCAGAAGAAAATGGCCTTGCACTCAGGGCCCTGCCAAGCAATTCCGGCGTCGTTCTTCCCATGGATGCGGAGCACCTGCCCATCTGGTCCCGTCAGTGGCCCAGTCAACCAAGGCTCGCACTCTTTGGCCGCAGCCTGGACCAGCCCGCGGCCAAGACTTGCCTTGAATCCAACCTGGGCCTCGATCGGCAGTCGGTCACCATGGTGGCGGTGGGAGACTCTGAGGGCTCACCTGAGAGGACTGGTGTACAGGTTCAGCAGAGGGGCCAGTCGCAAGACCTTTGTCTGGGCCTGCAGGGACTTGGCGAGCATTTTGCAACCAATGCCGCTGCCGTCCTGGCGGCGAGCAGCCTGCTTGGCCTGCCGCTGGACCTGGCCGCCTCAGCCCTCTCGAGCTTTCAGCCAATGCCGGGACGGGGCCGCATTCATCGCTGGCCCGCACTCCAACTGGTCGACGACACCTACAACGCCAATCCCGATTCGGTGAATGCCGCCATTGCGGCCCTCGCAGAGCAGCCACCACCGCGGGCCATTGTGCTGGGGGACATGGGTGAGGTGGGAGAGGCCTCGGAGGCCTTTCACGAGGAGGTCCTGCGCCATGCCGCCGCCCGAGGCCTCGAGCGCATCTGTTTGCATGGTCAGGCCATGACGGGGGCGGTTCAACGCAGTGGACTGGGAGAGGCCTTCGAATCCATAGAGGCCCTCTCAGAGGCCCTGTCTCACTGGGTTGACGAGCAGGCACAACAAGGCCTCTGCCCAACGGTCTGGGTCAAGGGTTCGCGGTTTATGCGCATGGAGCGGGTGACCCATGCGATTCAAGATTGGATGACAAGACATGCTGCTCGCGCTCATTGATTATCTCGATACCCTCTTAAAGGGCTTCGGTGTCTTCGGCTACCTCACCCTTCGGGCGGTGATGGCCACCCTGACCGCCTTGCTGCTCGGCCTGGTGCTGGGCCCCTGGGTTATTCGAAAACTCGCACGGATGAAAATCGGTCAGGCCGTTCGAGACGATGGCCCCCAGACTCACCTTGTGAAGGCCGGCACTCCAACCATGGGTGGGGCCCTCATTCTCCTCTCGGTTGGTGTCACCACACTGCTCTGGGCGGACCTCTCGAATCGATTTGTCTGGATTGTTCTACTGGTGACACTTGGCCTGGGGGCGGTGGGCTGGGTGGATGACTACCGAAAGGTGGTCTATCGAGACCCCAAAGGACTCCCGGCTCGTTGGAAATATTTCTGGCAGTCGCTTATTGGCATCGTCGCAGCGCTCTGGCTGGTCTTCAGCATCTCTGCGCCGACCAATGCAGCAGCCTGGGGCCTCTTTGTCCAATGGATTCAGAATGGGTTCACGTTGAGCCTCCCCGCTACGGCGGATCTCATCGTGCCCTTCTTCAAGGGCGTGGCCTACCCGCTCGGTGTCTTTGGGTTTGTGGTCTTGTCGTACTTTGTGATTGTCGGCAGCAGCAATGCAGTCAATCTCACCGACGGCCTTGATGGTCTGGCCATCATGCCGACGGTGCTCGTGGCGGCTGCCTTGGGGGTCTTTGCCTACGTCGCCGGTCATGCTGTGTTTTCCAAATACCTCCTGCTGCCCTACATCCCTGGTGCTGGTGAACTGACGGTCTTCTGTGCCGCCCTGGTCGGTGCTGGCTTGGCCTTCTTGTGGTTTAACGCCTATCCCGCAACAGTCTTTATGGGGGATGTCGGCGCCCTGGCTCTCGGGGGCGCACTTGGGGCGGTGGCCATCGTGGTCCGTCAGGAGATTGTCTTGTTCATCATGGGGGGTGTCTTCGTGGCCGAGACCCTCTCGGTGATGGTTCAGGTGGCTTACTTCAAGTACACCAAGCGGCGGTTCGGTGAGGGTCGGCGGATTCTTCGAATGGCTCCGCTTCATCACCACTTTGAGGAGTCTGGCTGGAAGGAGACTCAGGTGGTGGTGCGGTTTTGGATCATCACCATGATGCTGGTCCTGGCGGGTCTTGCGACCCTGAAGATTCGATAGGCAGACGCCATGCAAGACCAGGCCCTCTCCGCTTCCACACCCGCCTCAGCTGCTGCGGCCTGCTGGGATTGGGCCAATGCTCAGGACTGGCAGGGCCGTCGGGCGTTGGTTCTCGGTGCGGGCGAGTCGGGCCTTGCAACCGCCCAATGGCTGGCAAGTCGGGGAATGACCATTCGGCTGGTGGACTCTCGGTCAGATCTGCCGCTTGCCCAGTCCCTGGCCCAGGCCAATGGTCAGGTGGAGCTGCTGCTTGGCCAGCCCATGCCTTTTTCTCCGCAGCTGCTTCGTGGAGTGGATCTGCTGGTGCCCTCACCAGGTCTCTCACCGATCCCCGATCGTCCCCAATCCATCGCGGCCCTTCTGCAGGCCGCCCAGCAGCAGGGCCTTGCCATGGCCAGCGAGTTGGATTTGTTTGACTGGGCCCTGGAGCAGGACCACCAGGCAGCCTCTCACGATCAGGATGGCTCGCAGGAGCTGGCTCTTGCGCGGCCAGTAGTCTTGGCCGTTACCGGCAGCAATGGCAAAACCACCACGGCCAAGCTCTGTGCACACCTTCTTGCGAGCATTGGACTGGACGTGGAGTTGGCAGGTAATGTCAGCCCCTCACTGCTTCAGGCGCTACAGTCCCGGCAGGCCCGGCATCAGCCGCCCAAGGCCTGGATTCTGGAACTCTCGAGCTTTCAGCTCGCATTCTCGTCTCGGTTCTCACCCACTGCAGCCAGTGTCCTGAACCTGAGTCAAGACCACCTCGACTGGCACCTGGACTACGACGACTACGCCCAGTCAAAACTCCGGGTCTTCGGTCTGCCCCAGCCAACCGCGACCATCGTCCTGAACCGAGACGACGAGCCACTGGCCCGCCGAATCTCCGCCATGCGATCGTCAGTCTCCTCTGGTGCCAAGCCCCGACGGACTCGGGCGCAAGAGGACTCGCCAGGACTCGTGAGCTTCGGATCGGATCGGCCTGCCTCGGAGGGGCCATCTTTTGGGGTGCTTCGGGAGGCGCTCGACTGGCTGGCCTTCCAGCCCGCTGCCTGGACCCCGGGTGACGAGCCCCCGCCATTGGTTCGGCTGATGCCGGCCCAGGCCCTGCGGCTTCGGGGGACTCACCATTGGCTCAATGCCCAGGCAGCGCTCGCTCTCTGCCTCTCGGTCACCGACGACCTCGCGGGCCTGCTCTTTGCCTTGCGCGAGTATCAGGGTGAGGCCCATCGCATGCAGACCATTGCAACGGCTCGAGGCATCGAATTTGTTGATGACAGCAAGGGCACCAATGTAGGTGCAACCGTCGCGGCACTGCGTGGCGATCTGCAGCTCACGGCCGTGATTTTGGGCGGGCAGGGCAAGGGCCAGTCCTTTGAAGAATTGGCTGAAGTTGTCAGCCAGACCGGCGCCCATGGGGTCTGCATCGGTGAGGCCGGCCCCGAGATCATGACCGCCATCGTGGCCCGGGGAGGGACGGCCGAGCCCGCGAGCGACATGGCCGATGCTGTTCAGAAGGCCAGCAGCTGGATCCTCGCCCAGCGGTCAGAGGGCCAGTCCACCGGCCGGGTCCTGCTCTCACCCGCCTGCGCCAGCTTTGACCTCTTTCAGAACTATGCCGACCGCGCGAGGGTCTTCGTCGAGGTGGTTGGGCGTCAGATTGAGCAGTGGGGTGAGCCATGCTGAGCCGAGTGGCCAAGGCCATGAATCCTTCCCCCATGGATCCCCGTCTCCTCGGCGTCTTTATGGGCCTGCTGGCGCTGGGCCTGGTGATGGTCTATTCCGCCAATCTACCCCTGCCAAGTAGCAACTCGACCGCAGTCTTCTGGAAGCAGATGCGGGGCCATCCCACCCACCTGGCGATTGGCCTGACGGCTTTCGTCATCTTGCTGCGTGTGCCCACTGACTGGTGGCAGAGGCTCTCGGGCCTGGTCTTTGCAGTCGGCATCGGGCTCTTGTTGGCAGTGGCCTTGATCAAGCTTGTGGGGGGCTCGGCCGTGATGAAGGACGGTGCTGTCAGGGCGATTCCGCTGGGCATCATGACTCTGCAGCCTGCCGAACTCATGAAGCTCTTTGCGCTGATTTTTGCATCGGCCTATGCGGTCCGGCGACACGACCGGATGCGCAACGACCTGCTCCGGGGTCTTGCCCCGATCGGCGCCTTGATGCTGGTGGTCATTTTCTTGCTGCTCTACCAGCCCGACCTTGGCTCCACGATTGTGATCACCCTCACCGTGGCGGCGGTCTTGTTCTTGGGCGGCATGAGCATGCGGGTGGTGATTCCACTGGTGGTCATCATGGTGGGATTTTTTGCGCTGATGGTCTACATCACTCCCTGGCGACTGATGCGGCTGGTCTCCTACCTCAGCCCCTGTGATCCGGGCCACGCCCAGACCTCTGGCTATCAGCTCTGTGGTGCCTTGATTGCCTTTGGCCATGGCGGTCTCTTCGGATCGGGTCTTGGGACCGGTATCGCCAAGATGGGCCACCTGCCTCTGCCACACACGGACTTTATTTTCGCTGTTATCGGTGAGGAGCTGGGCTTTGTTGGGGTGACCATGGTTCTGATTGCCTTTGCCTATCTCATTCGTCGGGCTATGGAGATTGGACGCCTGGCCATGTCGCAGGAGCGACTCTTTGCAGGGCTGGTGGCCCAGGGCATTGGGGTCTGGATCGGCCTTCAGACGTTTATTCATGCTGGGGTCAACACTGGGCTGCTGCCCACCAAGGGACTGACCCTGCCTTTTATCAGCCATGGGGGCAGTTCCATGCTGGCAGTCTGCATGGCGATGGGGCTGCTGATGCGAATTGACATGGAGAATCGGGCTGGTCTTCGGGGCCGCACCGAGTCACCCCCTCCGGCTGCAAAACGGGCCCAGACAGTTGGCCGACGGAGCTGGGCATGACGCTGGCCACCCAGACGCATGGTCTGCAGCGGGGGACACCGGCTGCCGTCCTGGTCGCCGCGGGCGGCACCGGGGGCCATGTCTTTCCAGCCGTGGCGGTGGCCAGAAGGCTCCAGCGTCAGGGCGTGAGGGTTCAATGGGTCGGCACCAACCGGGGGCTGGAGCGTCGGGTGGCCCAGGCCTCGGGGCTCTCTCTGACCGAGCTGTCTTTTTCAGGCCTGCGGGGCAAGGGCCTTCTTGCCTGGCTCTCGCTGCCTCTGCGACTTGGTCGTGCTTTGCATGATGCGAGACGTTGCCTACAGAGCCCGCGGCCAAACCTGGTGATGGTCTTCGGGGGCTACGTCAGTTTTCCAATTGGCCTGATGGCGCGGCTGATGGGCCTCCCACTCATGGTGTTAGAGCAGAACGCCGTCATGGGCACGGCCAATCGATGGCTGGCCCGCATGGCCCAGCTGGTGGTCACGAGCTTTACGGTCACTCGACATGCGCCCGCCAACAGCCGCTGCCTGGGCAATCCTGTCCGGGAGGAACTCACCCTGGAGGGCCCAAGAACGCCTCATCTCGCCCAGCGCCAGGGGCCTCTGCGGGTCCTGGTCCTGGGCGGCAGCCTCGGGGCCATGGCCTTGAACGAGGCCTGCCCGGAGGCTTTTGCCCAATGTCGAGAGGCAGGTCAGCGCCTGGAGATTCGTCATCAGACGGGTGAGGCAGGCCTTGCAAAGACGACGGCCCACTACCAGGCCCTTGGGCTTGATGCGAGTCTTCAAGCCTTTGTGGAAGACATGCAGGAGGCCTACAACTGGGCTGACCTTCTGGTCTGTCGGGCTGGGGCCTCTACCGTCTCGGAACTGATGGCCGTTGCACTGCCAGCCATCTTTGTTCCCCTGCCACAGGCCATCGATGACCATCAGACCGCTAATGCGCGGGCCATGACCGACCATGGCACCGGCTGGCTGCTACCCCAGACGCCCGACCTGGCCGGGCGGCTCGCAGGCCTGCTGCAGACGCTGGACCGTCCGCGGCTGGTGGACTGCTCCTCTCGGCTGGCCAAAGCCCAGCACCGACCTGCTCTGGAGGCGGTGGTGGAAGAGGTCTTTCGTCAACTCCAACCCAGCGCCCAACCCTCCGGAGGCATGGCATGAAGCACAAGATTGGAACCCTCCACTTCATAGGGATTGGTGGGTCGGGCATGTCCGGCATTGCCGAGGTCATGCTCAACCAAGGCTATCGCGTGCAGGGCTCGGACCTCCAGACCTCGGCCGTCACCAAACGGCTGGCCGAGCAAGGAGCCCGAGTCTATGTTGGTCATGAGGCCTCCCAGGTCCTCGAGGCCGATGTCGTGGTGACCTCCTCTGCTGTGAAGTCCGACAACCCCGAACTGCTTGCCGCCCGGGCCAGAAAGATTCCCGTCGTCCCGCGGGCGCTCATGCTCAGCGAGCTCATGCGCATGAAGCAGGGGATTGCGATTGCGGGCACCCATGGCAAGACCACCACCACCAGCCTTGTCGCGAGCCTGCTAGCAGAGGGCGGGCTGGACCCAACCTTTGTGATTGGCGGCCGGCTCAACAGTGCTGGGGCCAATGCCAAACTGGGCCTTGGGGATGCCTTTGTTGCGGAGGCCGATGAGTCCGATGGCTCCTTCTTGAACCTCATGCCCATGATGGCCGTGATCACCAATATCGATGCGGACCACATGGAGACTTACGACCATGACATGGCCAAGCTCAAGCAGGCCTTCGTCGCCTTCACCCAGCGACTGCCGTTTTACGGGACCGCCATCGTCTGCCAGGATGACCTCCACGTGCGAGAGATTCTGCCCTTTGTCTCTCGGCCGGTCCTGAGTTATGGAACAAGCCCAGAGGCCGACGTGCGGGCAGAGAACATTCAGGCCAAGGGCTTGGCCATGGCCTTTGATTTGGTTCGTGCCGGCCGACCAGCCTTGCACCTAGAGGTGAACCTACCAGGCCACCACAACGTCCTCAATGCGCTGGCAGCCATCTGTGTCGCAATGGAATTAGGAGTCTCGGACGAGGCGATTGCCCGGGGACTCCATCAGTTCAAGGGAGTGGGCCGACGGCTTCAGGTCTGGGGCTCGCCCTCGCTGGGTCATGGCGACCTGGTCCTGATTGATGACTATGGCCATCACCCTGCAGAGATTCGGGCCACGCTGGAGGCGGTCCGTGGAGCCTACCCAGGGCGTCGCCTGGTGCTGGTCTTCCAGCCACATCGCTACAGCCGAACCCGAGACCTCTTCGATGATTTTGTTCGCATTCTCAGCACGGCCGATGTCTTGGTCCTGACCGAGGTCTACGCAGCCGGTGAGCTGCCCGTCGCCTCCGCCGATGGTCGGGCCTTGACGCGGGCGATACGACAACTCGGCCGATTAGAACCGGTCTTTGTTCCGGGCCTTGACGACTGCCCCGAGGTCCTCAAGGGGCTGACGCAGACTGGTGACGTTGTCTTGGTGATGGGGGCTGGCTCGATTGGGGGCCTGCCCGCCAGACTCATGGGAGAGACCACATGAGTTTTCAGCGCGTCGCTGTTTTGATGGGAGGACGGTCTGCGGAGCGCGAGATCTCCCTTCGATCGGGGGCTGGAGTCCTGAAGGCCCTCCAAGACCGCGGACTTACGGCCTTCTCGTTTGACCCGGCCCATCGGCCCCTGGCCGAATTGGCCCAACTGCAGGTCGAGGCGGTCTTCATTGCGTTGCATGGCCGGTATGGGGAGGACGGGACGGTCCAGGGGGCCTTGGAGTTGATGGACATCCCCTATACCGGCTCCGGGGTGCTGGCCTCGGCCTTGGCCATGGACAAGCTCCTGACCAAGCAGGTCTGGGCCCAGCGCGGCATTCCCACCCCAGCCTTTCTCTCCGTCAATGAGAAGACTGATGTCCAGCAGGCTATTGAAGCCCTGGGGCTGCCGATCGCAGTCAAGCCCGGCAGCGAGGGGTCCTCACTGGGCTTCACCAAAGTCACCCAGGCCGATCAATTCACTGCGGCAGTGGCCAAGGCGAGTCAATACGATGACCAAGTCTTGGCCGAGGCCTTTGTCGAGGGCCGCGAATTTACGGTGGCCTTGCTGGGAGGCGGCCCCCTGGGCCCAGTGGAGGCCCTGCCGGTCATTGAGATTCGGGCACCAGACGGCCAGTACGACTTCCAGAATAAATACTTTGGCCAGCAGACCCAGTACGACTGCCCGGCAGATTGCCCCCCCGAGACCGCCCGCCTCATGCAGAGACTCTCCGAGCAGGCCTTCTTGGCGGTTGGCTGTGAGGGCTGGGCTCGTGTAGACCTCCTCTGGCGTCCGGGGGAGTCGCCGATGTTGTTGGAGATCAACACCTCGCCCGGCATGACCGATCACTCACTCGTGCCCATGGCCGCGGCCGCCGTGGGCATCGACTATGCCGAGCTGGTTCATCGGATTTTGCAGGGCGCACGGCTTAAGTCTGGCGGGGGGTTCCGGCAGCCATGAGACGCAACCTCCTTCGAGAGTTCTGGCACACGCCCCGGACCATGAACCTGGCCTCGGGACTTCTGGTGCTGGCCGGTTTGACGGGTCTTCTGATGAGCCTGGGCCTCTGGCTGGCCAATCAGCCTTTCTTTAGTCTGCGTCAGGTGGTGGTCGATGCCCCTGCGGCCCGACTGGTTCAGGTGCAGCAGGCAGACATTCGGGAAGCCTTGGGCAGCCAGTTGAGCGGGACTGCACTGACGGCTGACTTGCGGCCCCTTCAGGCAGGCCTCTCCCAACACCCGTGGATTCGTCAGGTGAGCATTCGTCGGGTCTGGCCGAACCGCTGGCTGGTCCGACTCGAGGAGCATGAGGCCGTAGCCATCTGGACCGACGGCCGGCTGGTGAATCGGTATGGGGAGCTCTTCGTGGGCGAGCCCTCGGCTGCCCGCGAGCATGCAAGAACCTCGCTCAACTGCCAGATGCCGCGCCTTGGTGGGCCGGTTGGCACGCTCGACCGGGTCATCGCCCGTGCGCGGGCGGTTCAGTCCCTCTTGCAAGACCAGTCGCTCAGAGTCACCAGCGTGAGCCTGACTGAACAGTTCTCTTGGCAGCTGGAGCTCGATGGCCGCCATCGGATTGTCCTGGGCCGTGAGGGCCTGGCCACCGACTGGCAGTCCCGGCTGACCGCCCTGGTTCAGAGCCTGCCATGGCTCACCCAGCGGGTCCTGCGCGACCAGCCGGGTCAGGCCCTTCACCTCGACCTGCGCTATGCCAATGGCTATGCCTTCTCGCCCATGGCGGCGGCCGAGGAGGCATCTCCCTCAGACCCCACTTCCGCCCAACCCAGCTGTCTGATCTACCTGAAAGAGGCCACCGGCTATGCCACGTGAATCCAAGAACCTGATTGTCGGACTCGACATCGGCACCTCCAAGATTGTCGCGATTGTTGCGCAGTTAACCGATGACCAGCGGCTCGAAGTCATCGGACTGGGACAGTCGGAGAGTGAGGGCCTGAAGAAGGGCGTGGTGGTCAACATTGACACCACCGTCGCCTCGATTCAGCGGGCTCTTGAGGAGGCCGAGCTCATGGCGGACTGCAAGATCGAGTCGGTCTGGACGGGCATCGCAGGCAGCCACATTCGCAGCTTCAACTCCTCGGGCATGGTGGCCATCAAGGAAAAAGAAGTGAGCCAGACCGACATGGACCGGGTGATTGAGACAGCCACCGCGGTGAGCATCCCAGCGGACCAGCAGGTTCTGCATGTGCTGCCGCAGGAGTACATCATCGATGGTCAGGAGGATGTCCGTCAGCCCCTGGGCATGAGTGGCGTTCGGCTGGAGGTCCGGGTTCATATTGTGACGGGTGCCGTGAGTGCGGCTCAGAACATCATCAAGTGCATTCGCCGCTGTGGCCTTGAGGTCAACGAGCTGATTCTCCAGCCACTGGCCTCAAGTCATGCGGTCTTGACAGAAGACGAGCGCGACCTTGGTGTGGCCTTGGTCGACATCGGCGGTGGCACCACGGACATCGCCATCTTCTCTGGTGGGGCGATTCGTCACACCGCCGTGATTCCCATCGCAGGGGACCAGATCACCAATGACATTGCCATGGCCCTGCGCACCCCGACCAAGGATGCCGAAGACATCAAGCGTCGCTGGGGAGTGGCCAAACAGACGCTCGCTGATCCGGAGGCAAGTTTTGAGGTGCCCGGACTGGGCGATCGGGGCCCACGCATGCTCTCTCACCAGTCGCTGGCCGCAGTCATCGAGCCCCGCGTTGAAGAACTCTTCTCCCTGGTGGCCCAGGTCATCCGCGAGAGCGGATTCGAGGAGTTGTTGTCCTCAGGAATCGTTTTAACGGGCGGCAGCGCCCAACTCCCAGGCATGGTCGAGTTGGGTGAGGACGTCTTTCTGAAGCAAGTCCGTGTGGCACGCCCCAGCTATCGGGGCAACCTCGCGGATGTTGTGGGCAACCCCCGATATGCCACTGCGATGGGGTTGTTGGAGGAGGCCAGACAGCAGTGGCTGCGTGGCGGTCAGGTGGACAGGCAGACCGGATCTTTCCGGGACACCCTGTCACGCATGAAGGCCTGGTTTGTCGGCAATTTTTAAATCTGAACCAAAAGGAGCTTGAAATGACCTTCGAAATGTTAGAGACCGAGTCGCTCGGCACCGTGATCAAGGTGGTGGGCGTTGGGGGTGCTGGCGGCAATGCTGTCCATCACATGATTCGAAAAAATGTCCAGGGTGTGGAATTCATCTGTGCCAACACCGATGCACAGGCCCTGGCCAAGTCTACGGCCCACCGGGTCCTGCAGCTGGGTGCCTCAGGCCTGGGTGCTGGCGCCAAGCCGGAGGCAGGCAAGGCGGCCGCTGAGCATGACCGTATTCGTATCGCCGAGGCCCTGCAGGGAGCCCATATGGTCTTTATTACCGCAGGCATGGGGGGTGGAACTGGCACAGGCGCGGCACCAGTCGTGGCTGAGGTGGCCAAAGAACTTGGCGCCCTGACGGTGGCCGTCGTCACCAAGCCCTTCTCTTTTGAGGGGGGTCGACGATCCAAGTCTGCGGAGGCAGGCCTGGCTGAGCTCGAGGGCAAGGTGGATTCGCTCATCGTAATTCTTAATGAGAAGCTCGAGGAGGTCTTGGGCGACGACATCACACAGATGGAGGCCTTTGCCGCTGCCGATGATGTTCTGAACAATGCAGTCGCAGGCATTGCTGAGATCATCAATGTCGAGGGCCTGGTCAACGTCGACTTTGAGGACGTGAAAACCGTCATGGGCGAGCAGGGCAAGGCCATGATGGGTACTGCAACCGCCAGCGGTCCTGACCGTGCAGAGGTGGCGGCCCAGCAGGCGGTTCGCAGCCCCCTGCTCGAGGGCGTGGACCTCTCGGGGGCCCGGGGCATCCTGGTCAACATCACGGCCAACCAGTCTCTCAAACTCAAAGAGACCAAGATCGCGATGGAGACCATTCGTCAGTTTGCTGCCGAGGACGCCACCATTATTTTTGGAACCGTCTATGACGAGGCCATGGGCGACGAAATGCGAGTGACTGTGGTGGCCACTGGACTCGGAGCCGGCCGTCGTCGTCCCAGCCTAGTCCCCAACACTGCCACCATGCCGCTGCAGAGGACGGGCACCTATGACCTCGTGGGTGAGGCCGTCTCCACCAGCCCCGTGCTCCCGGAGCCCAGCCTACCCGCTGGGCCGAGCATTCCGGCAACGGCCGACATCCCAACGATCTGGCGTCAGCCGGCCAAGGGCGAGGCTGCGGCCCGGGTCATGGCCTTGGAGGAAGGTGGCATGGATCGGCTGGACATCCCCGCGTTTCTACGGAAGCAGGCGGACTAGTCAGCGGGGTCAGTTGACTGGCACACTCCATGGTTCAGCCCTGGACGGCGACTGCCGAAGCCGTCCAGGGGCCTTGCTGATCGTTTATCAGAAGACGGAGTTGTCATGACCATTCAAATCGGGCAGGCCCTGCCCAACACCACGCTCTACGAATTTATCGAAGAAGAGACCCCGGGCTGTGCCATCGGCCCCAATGCCTTCCAAGTCGCGGACCTGGTCAAGGGCAAAAAAATTGTGATTTTTGGCCTGCCGGGCGCCTACACGCCCACCTGCTCGGCCAAGCATGTGCCGGGTTATGTCGCCCATCATGCAGCCCTCAAGGCCAAAGGCGTCGATGAGGTCTGGTGCATCTCGGTCAACGATGCCTTCGTTATGGGAGCCTGGGGCCGAGAGCAGGCCACCCGCGGAAAAGTACGGATGTTTGGTGACGGCAATGCCGAGTTCTCGCAGGCTGTCGGCCTTACCCTCGACCTCACCGGACGTGGCATGGGCCTGCGGTCCAACCGATATGCCATGGTGGTTCAGGATGGCGTGGTGAAGTCTCTGGCCATTGAGCAGCCCGGCAAATTTGAAGTCAGCAGCGCCGAGGCTGTACTCGCTGCCCTCTAGACCTCACGGCCGCTCACCATGCTCAGACAGCGAACCCTTCGATCGGCAGTCACCGCCGAGGGCATTGGCCTGCACAGTGGCCAGCGGGTTCGTCTGTCCTTGCAGCCCGCCGCTGCCGATACCGGCATCGTCTTTCGGCGGGCAGACCTGCCAAGACCCAACGAGGTGGTCTCCAAGGCGGTGGCGGTTGGTGACACCCGCATGGCGTCCACCATCTCGCAGGGGGCGGTCAAGGTGGCCACCGTCGAACACCTGATGTCTGCCCTGTCCGGTCTGGGCATCGACAATGCCACCGTCGAAGTCGATGCAGCCGAGATCCCCATCATGGACGGAAGCGCTGCAAGTTTTGTCTACCTGATTCGGTCGGCCGGCATCGAAGAGCAGGACCAGCCCAAGCGATTTGTTGAGGTGATCAAGCCGATTGAGGTTCGAGAAGGCGACAAGTGGGCCCGGCTCGACCCTTATTACGGCTTTCGTCTCGACTTCACCATTGATTTTCAGCACCCGGCGGTGAACCAGACGGGCCAAGAGGTCAGCATCGACTTTGAACAGAGCTCCTTTGTCGACGAAATCGCTCGGGCCAGAACCTTTGGCTTCATGCGCGATGTTGACGCCCTGCGCAGCAAGGGTCTGGCCATGGGGGGCAGCCTGGACAATGCCATTGTGATGGACAGCCATCGCGTCTTAAACCAGTCTGGCCTGCGTCGGGCCGATGAATTCGCCATGCACAAGGCCCTCGACGCCATTGGCGATCTCTACCTTCTAGGCCAGCCCCTAATGGCAGCCTACTCGGCCTTCAAGTCTGGCCATGCCCTTAACAACCAGCTTCTTCGAGCGCTCCTGCAGGATCCAACCGCCTGGGTGGAGCGGTCGTTCGATGACCTCTCTCAGGCGCCCGCCGCCTGGGCGCGTCAGTGGTCATGGGCCTAGCGATGTTGGACCTAACGGTCCGGTCCGGCCTCTGTCGATCCTAGACCCACTGCAGCCATGAGCCGGGCCCGGGCGGTGGCGGGTACAGATGGCCGCGGCCCCTTCACCGGCCGCGGACCCGCGGTCACCAGTCGTTGGGCGCGAACACTCACCGACTGAAACCCCAGCCCCTCGGACTGCAGAGCCTCTAGAACCTCCTTGGCGACCAGCTTGAGCTTGGCTGCCGCTGAATGCTGCTGAGCCACGATGGTGAGTTGGCTGCCACGGACGCCGCGAGCCGGGTCGGATCGGTGGGCCCCCACCACCAACTGGGCCAGTCGCTCCTGGCCGAGTCGAGCCAGGCAGGATCGAACCCGTTGAGCCAGAGCCAGAGACTCGGCAAGCCGCGCCGCCGTGGTCTGGTCCAGGCCCTGCTGCAGGGCCTGAACGAGGCTTGGACGGGCGGTTGGCGCAAGATTCTTCACACCGGCCATGCTACCCTAGCCGCCTTATGCTAAGTCGCTTTCTGTCCTCCGTCTTCGGCAGCCGCAACCAGCGGCTCATCAAAAAATACCAGAGCAGAGTCGAGGCCATTGGCCGGCTCGAGGCTGGGCTCTCAGCCCTGTCTGACCAGGAGTTGGCGGCCCAGACGCCTCGACTCAAGGCCCGATTCGAGGCGGGAGAGTCTCTCGAGGACCTTCTGCCCGAGGCCTTTGCAACCTGTCGAGAGGCCTCCTCCAGAGTCCTGGGTATGCGGCACTTCGACGTGCAGCTCATTGGCGGCATGGTTCTGCACGATGGCAAGATCGCCGAGATGCGCACGGGAGAGGGCAAGACCCTTATGGCCACCCTGCCGGCCTACCTCAATGCCCTCGCTGGCCAGGGTGTTCATGTGGTCACCGTCAACGAATACCTGGCCCAACGGGATGCCGACTGGATGGGTCGTCTCTATGGCTTTCTGGGCCTGACCACAGGCGTGAATCTCTCGGGTCTCGAGTCGGAGGCCAAGCAGCAGGCCTACAGGGCCGACATCACCTACGGCACCAACAATGAATTCGGATTTGACTACCTTCGGGACAACATGGTCTCGAACAAGACCTCCCGCACACAGCGAAGCCTGCGCTTTGCCATCATCGACGAGGTGGACTCGATCCTGATTGACGAGGCTCGGACGCCGCTCATCATCTCCGGACAGGCCGACGACACCATTGAGCTCTACCGCGCCGTCAACGACTTGCCCAGCCGTCTCACGCGTCAACTGACCGAAGACGGCCCTGGCGACTACTTCCTGGATGAGAAGGGCCGGCAGGTCCACCTCTCCGATGCGGGCTTTGAGAAGTCCGAGCAGCTGCTCGAGCAGATGGGGGTCTTGCCCCCAGGCGCCAGCCTCTACGATGCAGCCAACATCACCCTGCTGCACCACCTGATGGCGGCCCTCAGAGCCCATGTGCTGTATTTCAAAGACCAGCACTACGTCGTTCAGGCGGGCAAGGTCGTGATTGTCGATGAGTTCACCGGGCGCCTCATGTCCGGCCGTCGGTGGTCCGATGGCCTCCACCAGGCCGTCGAGGCTAAAGAGGGTGTGGCCATCGAGGCAGAAAACCAGACGCTGGCCTCCATTACCTTTCAGAACTACTTCCGCATGTACGGCAAGCTGGCCGGCATGACCGGCACCGCTGACACCGAGGCCTTTGAATTTCAACAGATCTATGGCTTGGAGACGGTCATCGTGCCGACTCACCGGCCCATGATCCGCAAAGACCTCCAAGACCAGATCTTCCGCACGGCCGAGGAAAAGACCGAGGCCATCGTGGCGGACATTCGTCAGCGCCACCAGCAGGGCCAGCCCATCCTCGTGGGAACGACCTCGATTGAGGCGTCCGAGAGCCTCTCGGCCATTCTCACCAAAGAGTCTCTCGACCATCAGGTCCTCAACGCCAAGCAGCATGAGCGTGAGGCGGAGATCGTGGCCCAGGCTGGCCGCCCGGGCGTGATCACCATCGCCACCAACATGGCGGGTCGGGGCACCGACATTGTCTTGGGCGGCAATATCGAGAAGATGGTCCAGGCCATTGAGGCGACCGAGGCTAACCCCTCATCGAAGGCCTCGCAGGTCGAGGCCCTTCGCCAGCAGTGGCGGGCTCTGCATGAGCAGGTCCTGGCCGCCGGGGGTCTTCATATTATTGGCACCGAGCGTCATGAGTCTCGTCGAATCGACAACCAGCTCCGGGGCCGCGCAGGTCGACAGGGTGACCCAGGCTCCTCGCGCTTTTACCTCTCTATGGACGATCCCCTGCTGCGCATCTTTGCCGGTGATCGCATGAAGGCCATCATGGACCGACTGGGAGTGCCAAGGGGGGAGGCCATCGAGGCGGGAATGGTCTCCAGGTCGATCGAGAGTGCCCAGCGCAAGGTTGAGAACCGCAATTTCGAGATTCGAAAGCAGCTGCTGGAGTACGACAACGTTGCCAACGATCAGCGAAAAATCATCTATGCCCAGCGCAATGAGATTCTCGAGTCCGATGATCTGAGCGAGCTGATCGGTCGGCTCCGAGACGGCAGCATGACGGCAGCGACTCGTCGATTTGTGCCGGCCGAGAGCATCGAGGAGCAATGGGACCTGCCGGGCCTCAGCCAACACCTGCAGGAGACCTTCCGGCTCACGGTCGATCTGACGACGGCCCTGGGCCAGTCCAGTGAGATGGACGACGAGGGCCTGGTGGAGCTGGTCTGTGAGCAGGCCCGAGAGGCTTATGCCCGCAAGGTCGCGCCCGTGCCCGAGGGCCTGTTTCATGACTTCGAGCGGTCAGTCCTCTTGCAGCACCTGGACACGGCCTGGCGTGAGCACCTGGCGGCTTTGGACCATCTTCGTCAGGGCATCCACCTTCGGGGCTATGCCCAGAAGGACCCCAAGCAGGAGTACAAGCGTGAGGCCTTCAACCTCTTTGAGGCCCTCTTAGAGCGGGTCCGCGATGAGGTCATCGGCGTACTCATGAGCGTCGAGGTGGCCAGTGAGGAAGAGATGGCCCGCGCAGCCGAGGAGGCCCAGGCCAAAGCCGCTGCTGGCCCACGGGATCTCGCCTTCACCCATGCAGATTTTCAGGAGCAGGACCTTGGGGCCGAAGAAGGCCAGCCTGCCCAGGAAGACGCCTCTGTGGCCGCTTCGGGACAACCGGTTCGTCGAGAGTTTCCAAAGGTAGGTCGAAACGATCCCTGTCCCTGCGGGTCTGGCAAGAAGTTCAAGGCCTGTCACGGCAGCCTCAAGTAGACCTTCCGCCCACCTGAGGGAGACCGACCACCATGCCCGTGAACCTTCCCCTGCCCGACCGTCAATCGCTTTACCCGGTTCAGGGCATCCGCCTGGCGGTGACCCATGCAGGCATTCGCAAGGCCAATCGATCGGACATGCTGCTGGTCAGCCTTGCGCCACAGAGCACCGTGGCCGGGGTCTTCACCCAGAATGCATTTTGTGCGGCACCCGTCCAGGTCTGCCGCTCTCACCTAGAGCAGGCCAAAGGAGTTCGCGCCTGGTTGGTGAATACGGGCTGCGCCAATGCCGGTACAGGACCCCAGGGCCTGGCCAATGCCAACCGGTCTTGCGAGCATCTGGCCAGCCTGTTGGCTCTTGAGCCCAGTCAGGTCTTGCCATTTTCAACGGGCGTAATTCTTGAACACCTGCCCATGGATCGGCTAGAAAAGGGCATCGGCCTGCTGGTCAATCAGCTGGGCCAGGCCGACTGGCTCGATGCGGCCCAAGCCATCATGACCACCGACACCCAGCCCAAAGCCGCCAGCCGCCGGCTAGAGATTGCAGGCCGTCAGGTCACCATTACCGGTATCAGCAAGGGGGCGGGCATGATCCGACCCAACATGGCCACGATGCTGGGCTTTGTTGCAACCGATGCGGGCCTGGCGCCCGACTTGCTCCAGCAGCTCACCAAGGCGGTCGCAGACGAGACTTTTAACTCCGTCACCATCGATGGAGATACCAGCACCAACGACTCCTTTGTCACGGTCGCCACCGGTGAGTCAGGCTGTCATTTTGAATTGGCCGATCAGGGCAGCGCAGACTGGCAGGCCTTTCATCAGGCATTCCTGGGCGTCTGTCTCGAGCTGGCCCAGGCCATCGTTCGTGACGGTGAGGGTGCCACCAAGTTCATCACCATCGAGGTTCAAGGGGCCCGGTCCCGAGACGAGGCTCGCCAGGTGGCCTATGCCATCGGGCACTCGCCACTGGTCAAGACCGCGTTTTTTGCCAGCGACCCAAACCTCGGCCGAATCCTCGCCGCTATCGGCTACAGCGGGGTGCCAGACCTGCGTGTCGAGGCCATTCGGGTCTGGCTCGACCAGGTCCTGGTCGCTGAACATGGCGGACGCGCCCAGACCTACACCGAGCAGGCGGGTGCCGCCGTTATGGCCCAGTCCGAGATGACCATTCGGGTGGATCTGGCCAGGGGCAATGCCCGGGCCACCGTCTACACCTGCGACCTCTCCCACGACTACGTCTCGATCAATGCCGACTACCGATCCTAACGCCGCAGCTCTGTGGCTTCGGCTTGGCCGCAAACTCGACGCCTTGTTGCCGCCCTCGCCACCCGAGATCGACTTCACCCAGCAACTCGCCTTCCGTTGGATTAGGCGGTCCACCCTCCTGGGTCATGTCTCCTTTCTCCAGCCGGTGACCAGTTTTGCGCAGATTGATCTCAAAGACCTTCGCCATGTTGATGCCCAGGCCGAGCGGGTCGTTAAGAACACTCGCCAGTTTGTCCGAGGCCTGCCCGCCAACAATGTCTTGCTCACCGGTGCCCGAGGAACGGGCAAGTCCTCGCTGGTGCGGGCCTGTCTCTCGGCCTTTGGGGATGCGGGGCTGCGCCTGATTGAGATCGACAAACAAGACCTGGTCGACCTGCCCCTGGTGGCCGAATTGGTTGGCCACCGACCGGAGCGGTTTGTGGTCTTCTGCGACGACCTCTCGTTTGAGCAGGGGGAGGCTGGCTACAAGGCCCTCAAGACAGTCCTGGATGGTGGTCTGAGCGCCCAGGCCAGCAACCTCCTCATCTATGCCACCTCCAACCGTCGCCACCTCATGCCAGAGTCGATGCGAGACAACCTGGCTGTGGAGTACGACGAGAACGGTGACCTTCATCCCGGTGAGACCATCGAGGAGCGTATCTCTCTCTCTGATCGGTTTGGTCTCTGGGTCTCGTTTCACAGCTTCAACCAGGCCGACTACCTGGACATCGTCGACCACTGGCTGCGCAGCTATGGTCTCTCGCATGCCGCAAGACAGGCCGCTCGGCAGCCCGCACTCCAGTGGGCCACGGAGCGCGGCTCGCGGTCCGGTCGTGTGGCCCTTGCCTTTGCCAAAGACTGGGCGGCTCAGCAAGACGCCAGCGCTACCGAGTAGATCGGACACCACCGTTTTATGCTGCAGGTCGCGGTTGGCCTCGTCCAGGATGACCACCAGAGAATCCTCATGACCAGTCGGCCGGCCGGGAAGGTCTATGCCGGCTGGTGGGAGTTTCCCGGCGGAAAAATTGAGGCAGGAGAGACGGTGGCCCAGGCGCTTGCCAGAGAGCTTGACGAGGAGTTGGGGCTTCATCTGCAACCAGAGGCTGTGAGGCCATTGGGTTCAAGAGACTATGTCTATCCGCATGCCCATGTGGCCCTGCACTTCTGTCTGATTCGAGACTGGCACGGGCCAGAGGGCTCTCTTAGAAGAGGCCTGGCCCTGCGTGAGGGCCAGCAGGCCTGCTGGGTCGACTTTGGTCGTCGGCTGGGCCACTCACAAGCAGTGGCGATGCCTTATCCGGTGCTGCCGGCGAGTCTGCCGCTTATCAGAGCCCTAGAGATCGCAGAGGGCCATCTGGAAGGGCAACTCCCCCTCGATTGGTGAGAGTCCAAGCTGGGCATTGAGCTGCCGGAATCGGACGGCGACCACATATTTGTTGGCGCTGACCTCGCAGACCAGTTCGCGTTCGTCGTGGATCTGGATGCGGATCAGTCTGGCCTGACGACCATTGGGGCTCATCTCGAAGGCCCCATTGACGGCGACGTGGGCATGGGGCTCAGAACCATCTCGCATGAAGCCCAGGCCAAGACCCGCCGCATGGATGATGGGCTCCAGGTGACGCAGCCAACTGGCCATGAGGTCGATGCGGTCCTGCAGGGGACGTTTGAGCCAGACATGAAGCGCCGGAAGGTCGAAGCTGCAACTGCCAGCGGGGATTCCGGCACGGCCCTTGAGCGTATTGAGGAACTCATGCTCTGGCAGGTGGGGCCCGAGGCGCATGGGGACATCCGAGAGCTGCGTGTAGGTCTGCGAGAGTTCTGTTAAGACACGCTCGAGTCGGTCTGCGGCTACTCCGGGCTTGCCCTCGTAGCGACTCAGGGCCTGACGCTGTCGTTCTAGTTCTTGGAGGAGTTCATTTTTGACGTCGCTGCGTGTGGACAGCAGGTCGTAGAGTTCGAAGTGGCAGCTCAGCCAAGCCTCGTGTGCTGCTGGCGTGTCCAGTGTGATGAGTTGGTGGAGTCGGTTGCCGAGGCACTCGAGGCGCAGCATCATCCGAACCCGCTCGTTACACGGGAAATCAAAGATCTGAGGCGGATGACCGAACAGTCCAGACATCAGGGCATTGTGCCTGATTCAGGCCTGTTTGGAAGGACTCTCCGAGACCAGCCTCGTGTGAAGGGCCCTAATCTCCCGCCTGAGATCGTCAAGGCTGCCGCGGTTGTCGATGACCAGGTCGGCCGACTGTCTGCGGTCTCTGCGGCTGGCCTGCCGGTCGAGCATGGCCTGCAGCTCGTCGTCGGGTGGGGCCCCGCGGCTGCGGATTCTGGCCAGCTGAATGTCGGTCGGCAAGTCGAGGGTCACCACACGCCAGGCCCAGTCGGGCCTCTCTTGGCCATAGACCTCGGCCCAGAGCGGGACGGCATAGACGCAGTAAGGCCCTCTGGCGCGCCCCAATGCCTCCTGGGCGGCCGCCTGGATCAGCGGGTGGAGAATGGACTCCAGCTGGACCCGTTGCCCAGGCGATTCAAAGGCCCGGGCTCGCATGGCGGGTCGGTCTAGACCACCGTCAGCACGAATAACCGATCGCCCAAAGACGGCCTCGATGGCCGCAATGGCCTCGCCGTCGGGCTGGGTGAGTTGATGGGCCAGGCTGTCGGCATCGACGACCTCAATGCCCAACTCCTGCAGGAGGCTGCAGGCCGTTGATTTGCCCATGCCCATCCCACCAGTGAGTACAACAACGGGGGTCTTCATAGGCCGGAGTTTGCCATGAGCAGCCCCGCGCCGAGCAGGTCTGCGACCTTTGGAAGAGAGACCAGCAGGGCCCCAAGCGCAATCCACGGACCCAGGGCCACCGGACCGGACGTGGGTGCAGGACCACCACCAACACCACCTCTTAGGGCCCACTGCACGAGGCCCAGCAGACCCACCTGCACCAAAGCGAGCAGACTTGCGGTTACCAAGACAGCGGCCAAACCAATCGGCCCGACCCAGAGCCCCAGGGCTGCGAGCAGGCAGAGGTCTCCTCGGCCGATGGCCTCGGTGGGGCTGGTCGAGGCCTGAAGGCGAATGCGGTGCCAGCGGTTAACCAGCCAGGGCAGGCTCCAGCCCATGAGTCCACCCGCCAGCGCGGCAGCGGGGCTCACCCAGCCCCTGTCTGCAGCCGCCAGCACCAGGGCCAGAGCAGCCACAAGCCCGGTGAGGCGGTCGGGCAGCAGCCGAGTCTGCAGGTCGATGAGGGCTGCGAGAACCAGGGCAGCCGACCAGAATCCCACCAGCGCTGCATGAACCCAGTCTTGCCCGAGCCCGGGTGTCTGGGCGAGCAGCAGGTGGTTAAATGCCAGACAGATGACGAGGCCTATGGCCCAGGGTCCCCAGCCTGGTCTGGGCCAGGGCTGGGCCGGCGCCTCCAGCCAGTGGTTGACTTCTGGCCCTAGCCACCGCCTGAGAAGCCAGAGGCTCAGAAGACTGACGAGTCCGGCCAGGAGGTCGGGCGGCAGGGACGAACTGAATTCAAGGCCCGGAGGGGCGGGGAGGCTCGCTGGGTCTGGCATTAGAGGCGTGGTCATCGGCCGGCAGGGGTCTCTGGAGGGCGACTCGGCGAATGCGCCGGTCTTGGACTTGCAGAATCTCCATGGGCACCCCCGCGACCTTTAGGCTGACGTGAGACTCGGGGAGATCTTGCAGGGCCTCGAGAATGAGACCGTTGAGGGTCTTGGGACCATCCACCGGAAGGTCGAGGCCCAGCTGGCGATTGAGCTCTCGTACCAAGACCATGCCGTCGACCGAAATTCGACCATCAGGCTGCCACCGCATGCGGTGGACTGCCTTTGGGCTCTGGCCATCGAACTCACCAACCAGCTCTTCCACAATGTCCTGCAGCGTCACCAGGCCATCGATCTCACCGTACTCATCCACCACCAGGGCCAGGTGCTTTTTCTGCTCCTGGAAGAACTTCAGCTGGCTAAAGAGCTTGGTTCCCGACGGCACAAAGTAGGCCGGCACCAAAAGCTCGACCAGCCGTTCCTTGGAAAACTCGGACTTGCCAATCATCGACAGGGCACGCCGAACGTTGAGCAGGCCCTCGACCTGCGAGAGGTCACCGCGGTAGACGATCAGCCGGTTGTGAAAACTGGTGGTGATCTGCTCGATGAGGACGGCATCGTCTTCGTCAAGGTCAAGCGCCTCTATGTTGCCTCTGGGCACCATGACGTCATCTACCGTCAGGTCCTCAAGGTCGAAGAGATTCAGCATGATGCTGCGGTGTTGGCTTGGAATAAAGCTAGAGGACTCCAAGACCGCCACGCGCAGGTCGTCGGTTGTCATCGCCTCGCGATTGCCCGAGGGGGATTTCAGGCGAAACAGGCTGAGCAGGCTGGAGACCAGACGATTAATAACGGCCACCAGCGGACGAAAGAGGGCGACCAGTGGCACCAGTCCATGGCTGGTGGTCATGGCGACCATCTCGGGGCGATTGGCCCCGATGACCTTGGGCAGAATCTCCGCAAAGACAATCAAGAGACTTGCGGCCACCCCGGTGGCAATCGCAAGGACCTCGTCGTTGTTGCCAAAGGTTCGGATGGCGATGGCCGTGATCATGGCGGTGAGGGCCGCATTGACGAGGTTGTTGCCCAGAAGAATGGTGGCCAGCAGCTGGTCGGTCTTGCCCAGCAGCCGCAGCACCTGACGAGCACCCCTTCGGCCCTGGGCTGCCAGGCTTCTCATGCGGTATCGGTTGACTGCCATCAGGCCGGTCTCGGACATTGAGAAGAAGGCCGAGATCAGCAGCATGAGGAGCAGGGCAAGGCCCTGCGCCCAGAGGGGCAAATCGTTCAAGGGTGGGTGGTCGCGCCCTTCGGCAACGACGTGGTTTTCATGAAACGAGTGTAGCGGGCTTTTTTGGATTGACCAATGGACTGGATGAGGGCCAGACCCTGGTCGGGGTGAGAGGATTCGAACCTCCGACTCCTGCGTCCCGAACGCAGTACTCTACCAGGCTGAGCTACACCCCGATGTCCCGCTCGACGGGCATCCGCTAGCGTTCAATGCCGGCGGGTGACCACAAAGGACGCCAAGTCTAACAGGTGCGTCTTGAAGACGGAATCTACAAGAGGCGCAAGGGCGGCCTGGGCCAGACCGGCCTCTCGCTCGGCAGCCTGACGGGTGGTGTCCAGGGCCCCAGAGGCCCTGACCATCGCGAGCAGTGCCTCGATGTCCGCGCCGTCGGGCTCCTGGATTGCAGATCGAACCGCCGCCTGCTGGGCTGCAGAGCCCTCGCGCAGCAGCACAATCAGGGGCAGCGTGGGCTTGCCCTCCCGCAAGTCATCTCCCAGTTGCTTGCCCATCTCGGCGGCCTCGCCGTTGTAGTCCAGCCAGTCATCGACCAGCTGGAAGGCGGTGCCCAGGTGACGGCCATAGGCCGCAAGGGCCTCGATGAGGGCCGGTTCGGTTCCTTCGATGACTGCCGGCAGGCAGCAGCTGGCTTCAAAGAGTTTGGCCGTCTTAAATCGAATGACCTGCAGGTATCGGGCCTCGTCGACATCTGGATCCTGGCAGTTCATCAGCTGAAGGACCTCGCCCTCGGCAATCACGTTGGTGGCCTCGGCCAGGACCGCCATGACAGGCAGCGACCCCAGTTCCACCATCATCTGAAAGGCCCGCGAGTAGAGGAAGTCCCCCACCAGGACGCTGGCGGCATTGCCAAAGATCGCGTTGGCGGTCTCCCGGGAGCGACGCATTCCAGACTCGTCCACCACGTCGTCGTGCAAAAGGGTGGCGGTGTGGATAAATTCCACAATGCTGGCGAGCGCCCAGACATCGGCCTCAACCCTTTTTTTGTTGGTTTTTAAAGAAAGCAGGTGCTCACCCACTACCTTTGAGCAGAGACAGACCAGGGCCGGCCGCATTCGTTTGCCGCCGCTAAAAATAATGTAGTCAGCCACCTGCTCCACCAGGCTGACCTCGCTCTTCAGCCGCCGCCGTATCACCTGGTCGACCGACTGCATGTCTGCCGCCAGCAGCTGCAGCAGGCGGTCATAACTGGTCTGGGCTTGGGCTGAGGTCATTCGAAGGCCTTGTTTTCTATTGGTTTTTCAGTTATCGTGGCGGGCTTACTTCAACAGCCTGACCGTTGGCCATTTTAAAAGCAGTCTGGGGTCTTCAGAGAAGAGACCAGGTCTGCTTGCCAGACCGGATCGGCGATCGAAAGGACATAGTATGTACGCAGTCATCAAGACCGGCGGTAAACAGTACCGCGTTGCACCCGGCGAAAAACTCCGGGTCGAGACCCTGGCCGTCGAGCCAGGCCAAGAAGTTGTGTTGTCAGAGGTGCTGGCCATGGGCTCTGGCGAGGCCATCGAAGTCGGCACCCCCCTGCTCTCCGGCGCCTGCGTCAAGGCGGTCGTGACCGCCCATGGGCGTGGCGACAAAGTCCGCATCTTCAAGCACCGCCGGCGCAAGCACTACGCCAAGACCCAGGGACATCGCCAGAATTTCACCGAGATCGAGATCAAGGCCCTTGTGAAGGCCGACGGGTCGGTCCTGGTGGCGGCCTAACCAAGCGGACCGCGAACGGACCGGTCTCGAGAACCACGGACAAGCGTAAAGGACAACTGAAATGGCACAGAAAAAAGGCGGCGGCTCTACGCGAAATGGTCGGGATTCAGAATCCAAACGACTCGGCGTAAAACGGTTTGGTGGCGAGGCCATCTCTGCGGGCAGCATCATCGTTCGCCAGCGTGGTACGACTTTTCATCCCGGCGACAACGTCGGCATGGGCAAAGACCATACGCTTTTCGCCCTCATCGACGGCAAGGTGAAGTTTTCGGTCAACGGCCCCCTCAAGCGCTCGACCGTCAGTATCGTCGCCGAGTAAGCCAGCCGGCGCCCGGCGAGAGTCCTCGACGGGCCTCACCACCGAGCCCGGGTCTAGTTCGGGCCGGTCGTTAGCCCCGTGACTAAGCGGGGCCCTGCTTGATCGACCACCATGAAATTCATCGACGAAGCAGTCATTGAGGTCCAGGCCGGAAAAGGCGGCAACGGCGTGGCCGCCTTTCGTCGGGAGAAATTTATTCCCAAGGGTGGACCCAGTGGTGGCGATGGCGGCCGAGGCGGCTCGGTCTTTGCGCTGGCCGACCGCAACATCAACACCCTCATCGATTTCCGATATGCCCGACTCCATCGGGCCAAAAATGGCGAACAGGGCCAGGGCTCCGACCGCTATGGGGCCGGCGCCCCCGATGTCGTCTTGCGGATGCCGGTGGGCACCATCGTGACCGATCTGGATTCGGGCGAGCAGCTCTTCGACTTGAGTCGCCATGGCCAGCAGGTGGTCCTGGCCAAGGGCGGCGAGGGTGGCTTGGGCAATCTGCATTTCAAGTCCAGCATCAACCGGGCCCCACGCCAGTGCACACCAGGCGCCGAGGGCGAGCATCGCCGCCTGCGCCTCGAACTCAAAGTCCTGGCCGATGTGGGCCTGCTGGGCCTGCCCAATGCCGGCAAGTCCACCCTGGTGGCGGCGAGTTCCAATGCCCGCCCCAAGATTGCCGACTATCCCTTCACGACACTGCATCCGCAGCTGGGCGTGGTTCGGACGGGTCCGACCAAGAGCTTTGTCATGGCCGACATCCCGGGCCTGATCGAGGGCGCCGCCGAGGGGGCCGGTCTGGGCCATCAATTTCTTCGGCACATCCAGCGAACCCGAGTCCTGTTGCATCTGGTGGACTTCGCCCCCCTGGCCTCAGACGGCCAAGACGAGGCGGCAGTGGGCAAGCAGCTGGCCGCAACGGTCAAGGGCCTGGCCCAGGAGCTGGGTCATTTCGATGAGAGCCTGCTGGACAAGCCACGTTGGCTGGTCTTGAACAAGGCCGACATGCTGAGCGAGACTCAACGCGAGACCCGCTGGAAGGCGATGCAAAAGAGCCTGCGGTGGAAGGGCCCGGTCTACACCATCTCGGCCATGACCCGCGACGGTCTGTCGACCCTGCTCTACGACTTGCAGGCTTTTATTGATGCCCAACAACTCCAGGCCATTGAAGACGAGCAGCCGGATGTCCGGTTTGCGGAGAAGACAGACCATGACCAAGCCTAGTTCTCGCGATGTCCTGACCAAGGCCCACCGCTGGGTGATCAAGCTGGGCTCGAGTCTGGTGACCAATCAGGGCAAGGGCGTGGATGCCCAGGCAGTTGCGCTCTTTGCGGCCCAGATGGCCAGTCTTCGTGACCGGGGCCACGAGGTTGTTTTGGTCTCAAGCGGGGCGATCGCAGAGGGCATGAAGCGGCTGGGCTGGTCTCAGCGCCCCCACGAGATTCACGACCTGCAGGCTGCCGCCGCGGTTGGTCAGATGGGCCTGGCCCAGGCTTACGAGGTGGGCTTTGCAGCCCATGGCCTCAAAACTGCCCAGGTGTTGCTTACCCATGAGGACGTCGCGGACCGTCGCCGGTATCTGAATGCCAGGGCCACCCTCAACACCCTGCTTCAACTGGGGGTGGTGCCCATCGTCAACGAGAACGACACGGTCGTCACCGATGAAATCAAGCTGGGCGACAACGACACCTTGGGTGCGCTGGTAACCAACCTGCTCGAGGCCGATGTCCTGGTCATTCTGACTGACCAGTCCGGCCTCTTCACTGCCGACCCCAGAAAGGACGCCTCCGCCCAGCTCATCGACCAGGCCCAGGCCAATGACCCAAGCCTCTGCGCCATGGCTGGCGGGGCCGGATCGGCGATTGGCACCGGTGGGATGGCCACGAAGGTTCGAGCAGCCAGCCGCGCCGCAGGCAGTGGGGCCGACACGGTCATTGCCAGCGGTCACGAGCCTGACGTCTTGGTTCGACTGGCCTGCGGTGAGGTCTTGGGGACCTGGCTGAGGGCCGAGGTTCCCGTCATGACGGCACGACAGCAATGGCTGGCCGATCATCTCACCCTGCGTGGTCGACTGGTCCTCGACGAAGGCGCGGTCTCGGTCCTCCGCACGGGGGGCAAGTCTCTCTTGCCCATTGGAGTCACCGAGGCCATTGGAGACTTTGAGCGCGGGGATGTGGTGGCCTGCTGCGATGCCCAGGGCCAGGAGGTGGCCCGTGGCCTGGTGAATTACTCCGCCAATGAGTCGCGCCGCATCCTGGGCCGACCCTCTACTCAGATTGAGGCAGTCTTGGGCTTTGTCGAGGAACCAGAACTCATACACCGCGACAACCTGGTGCTAATTTCCTCTGGCGAGAAGAGGTAGCGGGAGAGTTCCTGCAGGGCCATCCAGTAGACGTCTCGCTTGAACTCGATGACGGTCTCCAGGGGCACGAAAAAGTCGTGCCAGATCCAGTCGTCGAACTCCGGCTTCTCGGCCCCTGATTTCAGCTGAATGTCTTGGTCCTGGCCCAGCATCTTGAGCAAGAACCAGATCTGTTTTTGGCCTTTGTAGAGACCCCGCCACTCACGGCGAACCCAGCGCTCCGGGACTGAATAATGGAGCCAGTCTTGGGTCCTGGCCATAATGCTGACATGCTCCGGCCGCAGCCCGGTCTCCTCGAAGAGCTCTCGGTACATGGCCGCCTCGGGGTCTTCGCCCTCCTGAATGCCCCCCTGAGGAAACTGCCAGGCCTGCTCCCGGATGCGCTTGCCCCAGAAGACCTGGTTTAGGTCATTGACCAGGATGATGCCTACATTGGGGCGATAGCCAAATTCATCGAGCATAATGCGGCCATTATACGAAGGGCGTTTTCATGCGTGCATCCCAGTTCCATTTTCAGACCCTCAAAGAAGATCCGTCCGACGCCGAGGTGGCAAGCCACCGACTGATGATTCGGGCGGGCATGATCCGTCGACTGGGTGCCGGCATCTACAGCTACATGCCGCTGGGCCTAAGGGTGATCAGACGAGTAGAGGCCATTGTCCGTGAGGAGATGAATGCTGCCGGGGCAATTGAGCTTGTCATGCCACTGGTTCAGCCCGCCGAACTCTGGCAGGAGACTGGCCGCTGGGACAAGATGGGCCCCGAACTCCTGCGTCTGCAAGACCGACATGGCCGCGACTTTGCTTTTCAGCCCACCAGCGAGGAGGTCATCACCGACATTGCCCGCCAGGAACTCAAGAGCTGGAAGCAGCTGCCCAAAAACTTCTATCAGATTCAGACCAAGTTTCGTGACGAGCGGCGCCCCCGCTTCGGCGTGATGCGGGGCCGCGAATTTGTCATGAAAGATGCCTACTCCTTTGACCGAGACGTGGCGGGCGCAGAGGCCAGTTACGACCGAATGTTTGCCTGCTACAGCAGGATCTTTGACCGGCTTGGTCTGGCCTATCGGGCCGTTGCGGCGGATACGGGCGCCATCGGGGGCTCTCGATCCCACGAGTTTCAGGTGATTGCGGAGACGGGCGAGGATGCCATTGTCTACTGCCCCGACTCTGACTATGCCGCCAACATCGAGTTGGCCGAGGCGGTGAGTCTGCTGTCTGGCCGGGCCTCTCCGACTCAGGCCATGGCCCTTGTCCCAACCCCTGGCCTGGCTGCCTGTGCCGAGGTGGCCCAACATCTCGGACTGCCGACGTCCCAGACAGTGAAGTCGGTGGTCGTTGCGGTTGAGACCGGGGCGGGCGTGAGGCTCAGTCTGCTGCTCGTTCGTGGTGACCATGAGGTCAACGAGGTCAAGCTGGGCAAGCTCGCAGGCTTTGAGCAAGGCTGGCGGTTTGCCACGGCCGCCGAGATTGAGTCCACCTTTGGCTGCGGACCCGGCAGCCTCGGGCCTGTCGGCCTGACCGACCAGGTCCGGGTCATTGCGGACCGAACCGTTGCCCAGATGAGTGACTTCGTGGTGGGTGCCAACCAGTCCGGCGCCCATCTGACGGGTGTGAACTGGGGCCGTGACCTGCCTGAGCCGAGTCTCGTTGCCGACCTTCGCAATGTCGTGGCCGGAGACCCCTCGCCCGACGGCCGGGGAACCCTGGCAATCCAGCGCGGCATCGAGGTGGGCCATGTCTTCTATTTGGGCACCAAATACTCCCAGGCCATGAAGGCCACCACCCTTGATGAGACGGGCAAGCCCCGGGTCATGGAGATGGGCTGTTACGGCATTGGGGTCACCCGAATTGTGGGAGCGGCCATAGAACAGAACCACGATGACCGGGGCATGATCTGGCCCCGGGCCCTGGCGCCTTTTGAGGTGGTCATCTGCCCATTGGGGGCCGGCAAGTCAACTGCCGTTGCCGAGCAGGCCGAGAAGTCTTACCGGGCACTGACGGCTGCTGGCTATCAGGTGATTTTGGACGACCGCGACGAGCGACCCGGGGTGATGTTTGCAGACTGGGAATTGATTGGCGTTCCGGTTCGGGTCACCATCGGCGAGCGCGGCCTGAAAGAGGGCCGGCTAGAACTCCTGAAACGTCGGGGACTTCAGGCCAGCGAGTGCAGCCTGGAGGGACTGGTGCAGGCCGTTGGCGATTTGCTGGCCTAGCGGCCGCCAAGACCACCGCCAAGACCTGGCAGGTTTTTAAGGCCGCCCATCGCGCGCATCATCTTGGCCAGGCCGCCCTTTTGCATCTTCTTCATCATGTCTTGCATCTGCTCGAACTGGGCCAGCAGGCGGTTGACTTCCTGAACCGGGACGCCGGCCCCCGTCGCGATGCGGCGCTTTCGGCTGGCCTTGATGAGCAGTGGGTTACGCCGCTCGGCCGGCGTCATGCTGTTGATGATGCCCTCCATGCGTCCTACGGACTTGTCGGCCTTGGAGAGGTCTTGGCCCTTGGCGGCTTGTTGCATCTGGGCAGGCAGCTTGTCGAGTAGGTTGGAGAGCCCGCCCATGGACTTCATCTGACCAATCTGGAGCTTGAAGTCCTCTAAATCGAACTTGGCGCCGGACTTGAGCTTGGCGGCCATCTTTTCGGCCGATTTCACATCGATGGCCTTCTGAGCCTGCTCGACAATTGCCAGCACATCGCCCATGCCCAGAATGCGCTGGGCAAATCGGTCGGGGTCGAAGGCCTCTAGGCCATCGATTTTCTCGGCTGTGCCGACAAACTTGACCGGACAGCCGGTTACGCTTCGAACCGACAAGACCGCACCGCCTCGAGCATCCCCGTCGACCTTGGTGAGCAGGATGCCGGTCAGAGGAATGGTCTTTCGGAAGGCCTCGGCAGTGCGCACCGCGTCTTGGCCCTGCATCGCATCCACCGTAAAGAGGGTCTCGATGGGCCGAACGGCATCGTGAAGCGCGGCGATCTCGTCCATCATGGCCTGGTCAATGGCCAGGCGACCCGCCGTGTCAATCAGCACGACGTCGTGGTAGTGGCGGCGGCCCCAGTCCAGGGCGGCCCGGGCAATCTCGACCGGCCGCTCTGAGAGCTGGCTGGGGAAAAACTCAGCACCTGCCTGCTCAGTCACCAGTCGCAGCTGCTCAATAGCGGCTGGCCGGTAGACGTCACACGAGACGGTGAGGACCTTCTTCTTCTGACGCTCTGTGAGCCACTTGGCCAGCTTGCCGACAGAGGTCGTCTTGCCCGCACCCTGCAGGCCAGCCATCAGGACGACAGCCGGTGGCGTGGTGGCCAGGTTCAGGCCCATGGTCTGACCGATGCCCTCAGGTCCGGCCATCAGACTCACCAACTCCTGGTGGACGACGCCCACCAGGGCCTGGTCTGGGGTGAGGCTGTTAAGGACGGACTGCCCCATTGCCTTCTCGCGGACGGCGGCGATGAACTGCTTGACCACTGGGAGGGCGACGTCCGCATCCAGAAGGGCCAGGCGGATTTCTCTGAGCATGTCCTGGGTGTTGGCCTCGGTCAGGCGGGCCTGACCCTTGATGGCCTTCAGGGCATGAGAGAAACGGTCGGTGAGGGATTCAAGCATGGGCTGCGCTACACTCGGCAAATGGCAACCCTATTGTACGGCGCGGCGCCTTGGCTGGCCCTTGTGGCCTATCTGGCGCTCGCCATGACCTCACTTGGCCGCCCTGCTGACCAGTCCGCCCGGCGTCGTTGGATGCAGTGGGGAGTGGTGGTGGCATTGGTCTTCCACGGGGCCAGCCTTCTACCCACTTGGTTCGGCCATCAGGACATGCGCTTTGGGTTTGCGCCTGCCCTCTCTTGGATGGTCTGGCTGGCCATGCTCTTACTCTGGGTTGAATCATGGATCACTCGGCTAGCCCGGCTGGGCTTCTGGGTCTATCTGGCGGCGGCAGCGCTGGTGGTTCTGCCTACCTGGTTTCCTGGTGGGGTGACCCTGGGGGACCCGGACGGCCTCTTTCGATCTCACATTCTGGTGGCCATGCTGGCCTACAGTGCATTTGCACTGGCCACTGGCCAGGCCCTTCTCATGCTGGCGCAGTCTCGTGCCCTGCACCAGCCCACCCAATCCAACCAGTGGTTAATGGACCTTCCGCCGCTGTTGTCCATGGACGCCACCCTGGCGCGGTCCGTCGGCCTGGGGTTTTTGCTGCTGACTGCCACGCTGCTGACGGGCGGCCTGGTCAATGACCGGGCTGGCTGGCCGCTTCTCAAGCCCGACCACAAGACGGTCTTTACCGTGATGACTTGGCTGTCTGCGGGACTCTTTCTCTGGGGCCGTTGGCGTTGGGGCTGGCGCGGCCGTCTGGCCGCCCGCTTTGCCATGGGAGGCTTCGGACTCCTGCTCCTGGCCTACGTTGGAAGCCGTTTTGTTCTCGAGGTCTTCCTTGGACGTATCGGCTAGATCACCGGGGTAGGCGCAGCCAGACATGTTCGGAAAAATCTTATTGGTCATGGGGTTGGTGGCGGTGGCCCTCTTTATGCTCCGCTCGGTCCTGGGCAAGTCTAAAAAGCCTCCCGCCTCCAAGCCCCCCGAGCCAACGCAGCCCTCTGCCCAACGACTGGTCCATTGCGATCGCTGCGGGGCCCACCTCGCAGAGTCAGAGGCCATCTGGAAGGCTGGCAGGGCCTACTGCTGCCCTGAGCACGTCGAGCCCTGATTCCACCATGACGTCGCCGTCTGAGGTCTCCCCGAACGCGGCCAAGGCCACTCTGGACCTGGCCGGCTGGGTCCGTCCGCTAGAGGGCTGGCTCGACCATGCCCAGAGCCCCCACTTCAACGACCGCCCCGACAAGATCACTCCCAGTCTTCTGGTCGTTCACGGCATAAGCCTGCCGTCAGGGGTATTCGGCGGCTCGCAGGTCGATGACCTCTTTATGGGCCGGCTCCTGGGTCGTCCCGAACCAGAGTTTGCCGACCTCAGCGGGCTTCGTGTCTCGGCACACTTTGTTATCTGGCGCAGCGGCCGAGTCCGGCAGTACGTGGGCGTCCATCACCGGGCCTGGCATGCGGGCGTCTCCCACTTTCGGGGGCGAGACAACTGCAATGACTTCTCGATCGGGGTGGAGCTCGAGGGTACCGATGAGCTGCCCTACGAGACTTGCCAACTCGACTCGCTGGTGAGGCTCATGGGTGTCTTGCGGGCTGGGCTACCTGGGCTTACATGGGTCGCTGGGCATTCTCACATTGCACCTGGCCGCAAGACCGATCCAGGCCCGAACTTTCCCTGGCGAGATTTGCAAGCTGCGCTGCCACAAGACCCCATAGCCTGGCAGTTTGCTTCAGATTTTTCTTAGAGAACCCAGCCTGTAAACACTGGGCCTGCGGACCGTTTCTCCGGCCCCAACCTGAGTTTATGCGGGCCCAAAAAAATTCCCCGCCTGCGGACTGAGTTTGGTCCAGATGTTGACCGAAATTAGGCGATTACCCCAATGAAAGACCTTGCAGGAGTTTTGGCCTGACTACTAGAATTAGTACTCAGAAGAGGTAGTCTGTACTACCGATAGTAAAAAAAACACCGCCTGGAGGAACTTATGCAGTGGGCACCCCAATCCCCATCTCACTCGACCGTGGGCTCGAGCAACACCCCATCCGCCCCCCTGGAGTCGACTGGGACCCAGTCTGCCGCGGTGACCGCCAGCGGCCCCCAAGACTTCAAAGTCGTTCGTCGAAACGGGTCGGTTGTCTCCTTTGAGCCGCCCAAAATCACGGTCGCGCTGACCAAAGCATTCTTGGCCGTCCAAGGGGGCCAGGGGGCCGCCAGTGCCAGGGTCCGTGAGATGACCGAGGCCCTCACCCAGCAGGTCGTCGTGGCCCTCATTCGCCGGATGCCGGCGGGCGGCATTGTCCACATAGAAGACATTCAGGACCAGGTTGAACTGGCCCTCATGCGTTCCGGTGAGCACGAGATTGCCCGGGCCTATGTCTTGTATCGCGAGCGTCGCTCCCAGGAGCGTGCGGCCCAGACCCAGACTCAGATCACCGAGCACCGTCTCAACATGACTGTGGAGGGACGGTCGGTCCCACTCGATGAGGCCTGGCTGCGCCAAATTGTGACGTCGGCCTGCGAAGGCCTCGATGCCCATGCCCGGGCCGACGAGGTCTTGGCCGACACAGTGAAGAACCTCTATGACGGGGTACCCGTCGAGGAAGTCGAAAAATCCGCCATCCTGGCGGCCCGCGCACTCATTGAAAAGGACCCAGCCTATGCAAAAGTCAGTGCCCGCCTGCTTCTGCACACCATTCGCAAGGAAATTTTCCAGGCCGAGGTCTCGCAGGCCGACATGGATGCGCGTTATCGCGAATACTTCCCAAAATTCATCAAGAAGGGCGTCGAGATTGGCCTTCTGAACGAAGAGCTCAGCCGTTACGACCTGCGTCGGATGGCCCAGGCCCTCAAGCCTGAAAACGACCTTCAGTTTGATTACCTCGGCCTGCAGACCCTCTACGACCGCTACTTCCTCATCGACCGCAATGACACCTTCAGCGGCGAGGGCCGGCGCATCGAGATGCCCCAGGCCTTCTTCATGCGGGTGGCCATGGGCCTGGCCCTCGGTGAGCTCGACCGCGAAGCCCGGGCCATTGAGTTTTACAACCTGCTCTCGAGCTTCGATTTCATGAGTTCGACGCCAACCCTCTTCAACAGCGGCACTACCCATTCCCAGCTCTCGTCTTGCTACCTCTCGACGGTGGCCGACGACCTCGACGGCATCTATGAGGCCATCAAAGAAAATGCCCTGCTGGCGAAGTATGCGGGCGGCCTTGGCAACGACTGGACGCCCGTTCGGGCCCTGGGCAGTCACATCAAGGGCACCAACGGCAAGAGCCAGGGGGTGGTTCCCTTCCTTAAAGTCGTCAACGACAC
>CALMJH010000016.1 GCA_937864175.1 uncultured Burkholderiales bacterium | reverse complement strand
GGCCCCCTCTCGACTACTGCTGAAGTGGGAGATGCACGGCGAGTTCTGTGCCGTGACGCTTTACCTCCAGGACGAACCCGCTCTACGTCCCTTCCACGAGACTCGGCCAGACATTCGCCAGCGATTTCACGCAAGGCTGGCTGAATTGGGGGTTAAGACCCTCGGCCCCGAGTCTGGCGAACGCATCAGTGCCGTTGACATAACCATTGCCGAGGCCAAACCCAGTGAAGACGCCGCCGATATAGCCCCCCGATTCCAGGGCAACACCGTTATCGGTGGCACGATTCTGGGCACCCGTCGTGCCCAGGTCTGGACAGACTTCCAGATTGATGCTGGCGGTTATATCAATTTCCTGGTGAACCACCAGGGCATGGGTTCTCGTCAGGCGGGTCGGGTGGTCCAGCGCCTGATCGACATTGACACCTACCGCATGATGGCACTGCTGGCGCTGCCCCGGGCTAAATCTCTGTCCGAACCGCTCAGCAAGGCAGAGGCCGAGCTCTTCACCCTGTCGACCAGACTGACCGATGCTCAAACAGCGGACAGCGACCAGAGCATCCAGACCGATGAGCAGTTGCTGAATGGCGTGTCAGCCCTTGCAGCCAGAGTAGAGGGCTGGGTCTCTGAGCATGGGCTGCGGTTTACCGCGAGTGAGGCCTACAGTGACCTGGTCCGCCGGGCCCTGGGAGAGCTCAAGGAGACCGCTCTTCCAGGTGTACAGACCCTGGGCGAATTCATGGAACGGCGCTTTGAGCCGGCCATGCGAACCTGCCGGTGGACAGAGCGCCGACTGCGCGAGCTGTCAGACCGAATTTCTCGCACCACACAGATCCTCAGAACCCGCATTGAGTTCGTGAATGAGCGCCAGACCCAGGCCCTGCTCTCCAGCATGGACCGCCGGGCCAAGTTGCAGCTCAAGCTACAACAGACCGTTGAGGGACTGTCTCTGGTGGTGCTCAGCTATTACGCTGTCGGCCTGCTCGGCTACCTGGTCAAAGGCCTGAGATCAGCCGGGCTGCATATTGATCCCGAGTTGGTCACCGGGCTTGCAGTCCCGCTGGTGGCGGGGCTGCTCTACTGGGGCATTAGGCGGGCCCGCCGACGCGCACCTGCTGGTGAGATGCCAACACCGCACAAGCCCCAGTAAAGTCTGCCTGATCGAAGTAAAAAGACTTCACCACCAGGCAGGGCATGCCACTGGCCTGAGCAGCCTTTAAGCCATTGGGGGAGTCTTCTACCGCTAGGCAGTCTGAGGGTGCAAGACCCAACCGGTCCGCCGCGAGCTGATAAGCCTCTGGATCTGGTTTTTTGTGGGTAACGTCCTCACCGCAGACAATGACCGCCGGCTCTGACAGGCCAGCCTGGCCAAGGCTGTTAGCCCAGAGAACGTCCCAATTGCCGCGACTGGTCGTCGTCACCACTCCCCAGGGACAGCCCGCCTGATCCAGAGACCGCATCCAATCAACCAGACCGGGCCGCAGCGGACACTGCCCCGACTCCACAATCTGCCCGTAGAGTCGGTTTTTAAGCTGGTGTGCTGAGCGCAGTATCTGAAGACCGGAATCGGTCAAGGCCTGCTCATCACCAATGTGTCGCGCCCAGACCTGCATCCGCTCGTAGCCCCCCGTGGTCTTGAGGAGCCAGGCGTAATCCGTTGTCGTCCAGACCCAAGGCAGGCCCGTCTGGGCAAAGGCCTGGTTAAAGGCTGGCAGATGACCGTCTCGCTCGGTCTCTGCCAGCGTCCCATCGACATCGAAGAGGACCGCCTTGTAGCGGTCTAGGTTAAGCGACCACTCTTGTAGACCTGTCATGGTCCCCTACCCTCGTCAGTGGACGACAGCCTGTAGCTCGCCCTTGGCGTATTTGACTGCCATGTTGTCCATAGGGATCACGCGGATGCGCGAGGCCTGTCCTGCACAGCCAAAGGCTTCGAAGCGTGCCTGACAGATGCCCTTGGCCGCGGCGGTCGCCACCTTGAAAAAGGCGCGCGGATCGAATTCGCTGGGCTTCTCTGCCATGAGCTTGCGCATGGCGCCGGTCATGGCCAGCCGAATGTCGGTATCAATGTTGACCTTGCGAACGCCGTTCTTGATGCCCTCGACGATTTCTTCCACTGGGACGCCGTAGGTCTCTTTGATGTCACCACCATACTTCCGAATGATCTCCAGCCACTCCTGGGGCACGCTGGACGAGCCATGCATGACCAGATGGGTGTTGGGGATGCGGGCGTGAATTTCTTTGATGCGGCCAATGGCCAGAGTGTCACCTGTAGGTGGGCGTGTGAACTTATAGGCGCCATGGCTGGTACCAATGGCAATTGCCAGGGCGTCCACTCCGGTGTCCTTCACAAACTCGGCTGCCTCATCAGGGTCGGTTAGCAGCTGAGAGTGGTCCAATACGCCCTCGGCACCAACCCCATCCTCCTCGCCGGCCATGCCGGTCTCAAGCGACCCCAAGCACCCCAGCTCTCCCTCGACCGAGACGCCAACCGCATGGGCCATCTCCACGACACGACGGGTGACCTCGACGTTGTAGGCGTAGTCAGACGGTGTCTTCATGTCTTCTTTAAGAGAGCCGTCCATCATGACGCTGGAAAAACCGCTCCGGATGGAGGCCTGGCAGACGGCAGGGGATGCCCCATGGTCCTGGTGCATGCAGACGGGAATCTCGGGGTACTGCTCGATGGCCGCATCGACCAGCTTGCGCAGGAAAGGCTCGCCTGCATATTTTCGAGCACCAGCAGAGGCCTGCAGGATGACGGGGCTGTCAACGGCCGCCGCAGCCTGCATGATGGCGTGAATCTGCTCCATGTTGTTGACGTTGAAAGCAGGCAGGCCATAGCTGTGTTCGGCTGCGTGGTCTAAGAGTTGGCGAAGTGAAATCAGTGCCATAGCGTTGTCTCCCTGTAAAAACTCTTGGTTTAAAATCGAAAGGCTCTTTAGAGGCCAGTAAAAAAACCTACAACGGGCCCGATGTCATCCACGATGCGATCGGGCTCCGCCATGGCAATTGGCCGGCCATGGTTGTAGCCATACGGCACAGCCCAGACTCGAACCTCGGCCGCACGCGCTGTCTGAACGTCGATCTCGCTGTCGCCAACAAAGAGCGTCGACCCTCTGGACTCACCAAAATGGGTCATGCAGTGTTGTATGCCACCTGGGTGTGGCTTCTTGGTCGGAAGGGTGTCACCCGAGATCACCAAATCGATGAGTTTTTCAAGGCCGTGGGCGGCAACAACGCGCTCTGTAAAGCGACTTTCTTTGTTGGTACAAATAGCCCGGTGAACTCCTTTCTCACCGAGTGCTTGCAGGGTCTCGCGAACACGTGGATAGAGACTGGACTGGGTCCCGGCGGTGTCGAAGTAGTGGCCGATGAAACGGTCCATAACCCCCTGCCAGTCGGTCTGCTCGGGATCACCAACGCTGTCAGCCCAGGCCTGCTTCATGAGCCAGCCGGTGCCGTGCCCGATCCAGCGCCGAACGTCTGCATCCGAGGCCGGCCGGGCCTTGAAGTCGGCCAGGGTGCGGTTAACCGCCAGAGCGATCTCGTCCGCTGTCTCGATGAGCGTGCCGTCTAGATCAAAAATTACCAGTGCCATTGGACCGATTCTCCGTGTGAGCGAGGCTTACAGCCGTCTAGATGCGTCGCTTCATGTCCATGAGACGAAGAATCATGGGCGTGAAGATGAGTTGCATGGCCAGTCCCATCTTTCCACCGGGAATCACAATGGTGTTGGGGCGGGTCATCATGGAATCGTGGAGCATCGACAGCAGGTAGGGGAAGTCAATGCCCTTAGGATTTGCAAACCGAATGACCACCATGGACTCGTCGGCCGAGGGAATGTCCTTGGCGATGACTGGATTGGAGGTGTCGACCGTTGGCACCCTCTGGAAATTGACGTGGGTGCGTGAGAACTGCGGCATGATGTGGTTGATGTAGTCGGGCATCCGCCGCAAGATGGTGTCGACCACGGCCTCCGCCGAATAGCCCCGCATCCTCTGGTCGCGATGTAGCTTCTGAATCCACTCCAGGTTCACAATGGGCACCACACCCACCAGCAAGTCGACATGCTTGGCCACATTGATCTCACCGCCGGCATAGCCTCCGTGCAGGCCCTCGTAGAACATCATGTCCGTGCCGGCCGGAATCGGCTGCCAATCAATGAACGTGCCCGGGTCTTGCTTGTAGGGCGCAGCCTCTTCGGTGTCGTGCAGGTAGCGGCGGACTCGACCAGACCCATTCTCGCCATAGGATTTAAAGAGGGTCTCCAGCTCGCCCAAGAGATTGGCCTCGGGACCAAAATGACTGAAGTGTCGATTGCCAGCGGCCTCCGCCTCTTTCATGGCCGCCCTCATCTCCATGCGGTTGTATCGGTGGAAGGAATCGCCCTCAACAATCTGGGCATTGATCCCCTCGCGACGGAAGATGTGCTTAAAGCTGCTCATCACCGTGGTGGTGCCGGCTCCCGACGATCCTGTGATAGCCACTACCGGATGCTTCACTGACATAACGTTCTCCCTTTTTCTTGTCTTTTTCTGGCTGCAGTCGGGTTTAACTCTGGAACAAGGACCGCTCTTTGAAGAGCGGCGAGCTGTAGGCCTTGTCCTCGCCCCGATCAAACTCCTCGTGGTACTTGACCACTCGCTCGACTTCCTCTCGCGAGCCCACGATCACAGGGATCCGCTGATGAATCTGCTCGGGCCTGACCTCCAGAATCCGACCACGACCCGTGGAGGCTGCACCACCTGCCTGCTCAATGACCATCGACATCGGGTTTGCCTCGTACATAAGCCGAAGCCGGCCTGGCTTGCTGGGATCTTTGGTGTCTCGGGGGTACATAAAGACACCGCCGCGCATGAGAATTCGATGAACATCGGCCACCATCGAGGCAATCCAGCGCATGTTGAAGTCCCGACCCCGAATGCCCGTCTTGCCGGCCTTGCATTCAGCAACATAGCGCTGGACCGGTGGCTCCCAGAAACGCTCGTTGCTGGTGTTAATGGCAAATTCGCTGGTCGATGCAGGAATCTGAATGTTTGGGTGGGTCAGGATGAAGTTACCCACCTCACGATCGAGCGTAAAGCCATGGGTGCCACGACCCACCGTCAGTACGAGCATGGTGGAGGGGCCATAGATGGCGTAGCCCGCTGCCAACTGCTGATCACCGGTGATGAGGTAGTCCTGAAGTCCAGGCTTGCCCTTGGGAGCCCGAACCACCGAGAAAATAGAGCCGACCGAGACATTCACGTCGATGTTGCTCGAGCCATCTAGCGGGTCAAAGAGCGTCAGGAAGTTGGCATTGGAGGGCCGGGGTTCCACCGCGATGGGATCATCGTTCTCCTCTGAGGCCAAGCCAGCCACCAGACCACCAAGTTGAAAGGTATTGATGAAAGCCTGGTCAGAGAGAACGTCGAGCTTCTTCTGGGTCTCGCCCTGCACGTTTTGGGACTCTAGGCTTCCCAGAATGCCTGCCAGGGCGCCCTTGGCGGTCATGGCTGAAATCGCCTTGACCGCGGCCGCGATGTCGACGAGCAGAGCTGCAAGGCCAGCACCATCGCTGCCGTGCTGTTCGCCGATCTGTTGAATCAGAAACTTCGATAGTGTGGTGCGCCCCAAATGCATGTCTGTCTCCCTGTTACCGCTTATGAATAGAAAGGCTCGACCAAGTGTCGAGACCCGTCTGTTGACGAATGTTGCTCAACTCTAATTGACATCCAGCCCACCGGAAAAGACCCGAGAGGCACGGATGTCGGTCTCGGAAATAACGGACAAGTCTGATGGGCCCACGGTGCTCTGGGCTGACATGGCCAGCTTGAAGACCCGATTGGCCTGCCGCAGCCGTGCGCGATCTAAAGCATTGCGAACCGACCGAGCATTGGCAAAATGCGGCTGCTTTTTGCGCAGAGCAATGTACTCGGCCATGGCCCTCTGGGCTGGTTCGTCAAGCTGGTAGTGCATCTGACCCACCATGGTTTTGGCAATCGCCAACAGCTCATCGTCCTGGTAGTCGGGGAAATCGATGTGGTGGGCAATGCGAGAACTCATGCCTGGGTTCGATTTAAAGAACGTATCCATCCGGTCTTTGTAGCCCGCCAGAATCACCACCAGGTCATCCCGGTTGTTCTCCATGACCTGCAGCATGATTTCAATGGCCTCCTGGCCATAGTCCCGCTCGTTCTCCGGGCGGTACAGGTAATAAGCCTCGTCGATAAACAGGACGCCACCCATGGCTTTTTTCAAGACCTCTTTGGTCTTGGGGGCGGTATGTCCGATGTACTGGCCAACCAGATCATCGCGAGTGACGCTGACAACGTGGCCTTTTCGGACATAGCCGAGCCGGTGAAGAATGGTGGCCATCTTCATGGCGACCGTCGTCTTGCCGGTACCCGGATTGCCGGTAAAACACATGTGCAGAGATGGGGTAGCGGCCTCGAGGCCCATCTGAGCTCGGGCCCGCGAGACCACCAGAAAGGCTGCAATCTCGCGAATCCTCTGCTTAACGGGCTTGAGGCCCACCAACTCTCGATCGAGTTCGTCGAGAACCTCCATGACCTGCGCCTCTTCTAGAATCGCTTTCAGGTCCACCTGACTGGCCGGGGCCACAGGGGACTGAGAGGAGACTGAAGATTTGGCATCGGTCATGGCTGTTCTCCTAGAAGACAAATTCCTCGATTAGTAACGCTGCCCCGCTGGCTTGTCAGTAGCATACGAGTGAGTCGTGTAGCGAATCTGACGGCTATCGGCCTCCTGACGAACCAGACCAAAGCCAGGCTCATTGGCAGGACGGTTCACCATGAAGCCCATGGTGATCGACTCAACGCCGCGGGTGTTGTCAAACGCGATCACGCGGATGTAACTGTTGCCTTGAGCCTTGCGGCAGGCGTTGACCTCATAGAGCACGGCGGCGCCATCTTTGATCTCGAACATGGGGATGCCCCACATGTTCCAGTAGGTGTTTCGGGGATGGGGATCGTCGGTCCACTCGACGCCAAGCGCCCAGCCCTTGCTGATGGCGTAGTCCACCTGCAGACGGATCTCGTCATCGGTGAGGTCGGGCAGAAATGAGAATTGGCCTTGTGTAATACGCATTTGTGATCTCCTTGATTAGGACGCTGTCGGCGTGGTGGCGAAGTCAGGCGCGTCAGTCGCGGTGTAGTTGAATTCCACACCCTTCCAGGTCTCGAGCGCTGTCTCCAGTGGCTTACAAGACTTGGCTGCAGCCTTCAGAATGGCGGGGCCCTCGGCCATGATGTCCTTGCCTTCGTTACGGGCCTTGATCATGCACTCCAGGCCTACACGGTTGGCAATGGCGCCAGCCTGAATACCCTCTGGGTGGCCAATCGTACCGCCACCAAACTGCAGCACCACATCGTCACCAAACAGCGTGACCAGCTGGTGCATCTGGCCCACATGGATACCACCTGAGGCCACGGGCATCACCTTTCGCAGGTCGGCCCAGTCTTGGTCGAAGAACAGACCACGGGAAAAATCTTGCTTCGTGTAACTGTCACGGCAGATGTTGTAGTAACCCTGAACCGTCATTGGGTCACCCTCGAGCTTTCCTACGGCAGTACCGGCGTGAATGTGATCCACCCCAGCCAGGCGCGACCACTTGGCAATCACTTTGAAAGAAACACCGTGGTTACGCTGACGGGTGTAGGTGCCATGACCAGCGCGGTGAAGATGCAGGATCATGTCGTTGGCTCGGCACCATTTGCTCATGGACTGCATGGCCGTCCAGCCAATGACCAAGTCGATCATGATGATGTTTGAACCCAGGCTCTTGGCAAACTCGGCACGGGCATACATCTCCTCCATGTCGGCTGCTGTCACATTAAGGTAGTGGCCCTTGATCTCACCTGTATTGGCCTGCGCCTTGTTGACGGCGTCCATGCAATACAGGAACCGGTCGCGCCAGTGCATAAAGGCCTGGCTGTTGATGTTCTCGTCGTCTTTGGTGAAGTCAAGACCACCCGTCAGACCCTCGTAGACCACCCGGCCATAGTTGCGGCCAGACAGACCAAGCTTGGGCTTCATGGTAGCGCCCAGCAGGGGACGGCCAAATTTGTCCAGACGCTCGCGCTCGACGATGATGCCGGTGGGGGGGCCGCGGAAGGTTTTCACGTAGGCCACGGGGATCTGGATGTCTTCTAGCCGTGCCGCCTTCAGGGGCTTGAACGAGAAGACGTTGCCAATGAGCGAGGCCGTCATATTGGCGATGGAGCCATCTTCAAACAGGATCAGGTCGTAGGCCACGTAGGCAAAGTATTGCTGATCGGTGTTGGTGCCAGGGCCCGTGTTGGGGACTTTGTCGACCCGGTAGGCCTTGGCCTGGTAGCTCTCGTGAGCGGTGAGCAGGTCGGTCCAGACCACCGTCCAGGTGGCGGTTGACGACTCTCCAGCCACAGCAGCAGCGGCCTCTTCTGCATCCACGCCCTCTTGGGGAGTAATTCGGAACAGGCAGATGGTGTCCGTTGCTTTGGGCTCGTAGTCAGGCCGCCAATAACCCATCTGTTTGTACTTTAGAACGCCACCCTTGTAGCGCTCCTTGATATCTGTGACGCGTTCTTCTTTTGCCATGTCAGGTCTCCTCTTGGTTGGCAGTAGCACAGAGCCACTGTAGGAAACCGTACTATTAAGGTAAAGTCACTTTTATTGACGCTAAAAATAAGCCGCACTTATCTGGTGTCCTGGCCTCTACAAAGTGCGCACAAAAGACCTAAGCCCATGAAAAACCTATCACTTCGTCAACTAAGAATCTTTGTCTCCGCTGCACGTCTGTCGAGTTTTGCTAAGGCCGCCGATGAAATGCACCTCACCGCGCCCGCAGTCTCGATGCAGATGCGCGACCTCGAGGAAGACCTGGGCATCCAACTCTTTGCCAAGAAAGGCCGGGGCATTGCACTCACCAGTGCTGGGGAGTATTTCCTGGTCTACGCACGCCGGGTCTTGCAGAGCCTGCGTGAGGCCGAAGACATGATGGCAAAGCTCAAGGGGATTGAGACCGGAAGCCTCACCATTGGGCTGGTGAGCACCGCGAAGTATTTTGTTCCACAACTCCTCGCGCAGTTTCGTAAAGACCACCCGGGAATTCAGGTGGTGATTCAGGTCAGAAATCGCGACCAACTCATCAAACTGCTGCGAGAGGGTGAGATCGACATTGGCATCATGGGCCGCCCTCCCCGCGATCTCGATGTCCGGGCCGAGCCGTTTGCCAATCACCCCCACGGCTTCATCGCCGCACCAGATCATCCACTCACACGACAGCGGCGCATTCCCGTGGCCTCACTCGATCAGGAGGAGGTCTTGGTGCGAGAGTCTGGATCGGGCACCCGAGCCGTGATGGAAAACTTTTTTCAGGAGCATCGGTTTCGGCCGATGTCCACCATTGAGATGTCCAGTAACGAGACCATCAAGCAGGCGGTCATGGCCGGCCTGGGTATTTCGTTTACCTCACTCCATACCGTGGGTCTTGAGATGGAGCACAAGAGGCTAGCGGTGCTGGATGTTGACCAGACGCCCGTGACGCGAATCTGGCATGTGGTGAACCTGACGGGCAAGAACCTCTCCTTGCCCGCCGAGGCTTTTCGTTACTTCATTCTGGAGCAAGGCAACGAGCTTATGACCCAGATGTTTCCGCCTCTCAAACCTCTAATGACGTCTTACATGCCTTAGTTTATTGATCTATAAACTATTGAGTTCTAGAATAAGTGCGATGACCCAAGCCTCCATCGACATCTCCAAACTTCGTCAATCAGCCGGCGCAGCCTGCTCTGCCCTGAGACTGCTGGCCAACGAGGACCGGCTGATGCTGCTGTGCCAGATCAGCCAAGGCGAAAAAAATGTCAGTACCCTGGAGTCGCTAACCGGCATCCGCCAGCCAACGCTGTCCCAACAACTCGGCGTGCTCCGTGCCGACGGAGTGGTTCAAACCCGCCGCGAGGGCAAGCA
>CALMJH010000015.1 GCA_937864175.1 uncultured Burkholderiales bacterium | reverse complement strand
CCGAGAGCTGGATGAAACGCCAGGCTGCAGAAGTGGCCAAGCGCATCGCCCAGGCTGACATCGTCATTTCCACGGCCCTGATTCCCGGTCGCAAGGCCCCCACACTCATCACCGAGGAGATGGTCGCCAGCATGAAGCCTGGCTCGGTCATCGTTGACATGGCGGTCGAGCAAGGTGGTAACTGCCCACTGTCCCAACTCAATCAGACCGTGACCACGGCCAATCGGGTCAAGATTGTCGGCATGCCCAATCTGGCGGCCCTGGTGCCCACCGATGCATCGGCCCTCTATGCCCGCAACCTGCTGGACTTTCTCAAGCTGGTCATCACCAAAGAAGGCGGCCTGCAGGTGCCCATGGATGACGACATTGTGGCGGCTGCGCTCGTCTGCAAAGACGGTCAAGTCACCCGCGCCCAGTAAAACCGGAGAACCAGATGGACATCAATCCAACCCTGATCAACCTGATCATTTTTGTTCTGGCCATCTATGTGGGCTACCACGTGGTCTGGAACGTCACCCCAGCCCTTCACACCCCGCTCATGGCTGTGACCAACGCCATTTCGGCGATTGTGATTGTCGGGGCCATGCTGGCAGCTGCGCTGACCGAAACCACCCTGGGCATGACCATGGGGGTACTGGCTGTGGCCTTGGCGGCGGTGAATGTATTCGGCGGCTTCTTGGTCACCAAACGCATGCTCGAGATGTTCAAGAAGAAAGATAAAAAAGCGCCTGCCGCAGGCACGAAGGAGGCCGCCTAAATGTTCAGCCTCTCTATGAACGTCGTCACCCTGCTCTATCTGATTGCCTCAATCTGCTTCATCCAGGCTCTCAAAGGCCTTAGCCACCCAACCACCTCCATCCGCGGCAATGTCTTTGGCATGACTGGTATGGGGATTGCAGTCTTCACGACCATTGGCCTAATAGGCACCATGGCTCAAAACCTTCAGGGAGCATCAGTCACCCAAGGCCTGATGTTGGTGGTTGGTGGTCTGGTCGTGGGAGGTGCCATTGGCGCCACCATGGCCAAACGGGTTGAGATGACCAAGATGCCCGAGCTGGTCGCCTTCATGCACAGCATGATTGGCCTGTCCGCTGTCTTTATTGCGGTAGCCGCCGTAGCCGAGCCCTACGCCCTGAACATCACCGCCAAGGGCAGTGCGATCCCTCTGGGCAACCGGCTGGAGCTCTTCCTGGGTGCCGCCATCGGTGCGATTACCTTCAGTGGCTCGGTGATTGCCTTTGGCAAGCTCTCGGGCAAGTACAAGTTCCGACTGTTTCAAGGGGCGCCAGTGGTCTTCGCGGGTCAGCACATGCTGAACCTGGTCCTGGGCATTGCCACGGTTGGGCTGGGCCTGGCCTTTATGTTCACCGAGAGCTGGACCGCCTTTTTTGCCATGCTGGCCTTGTCCTTTGTGCTGGGTGTGCTGATCATCATTCCGATTGGTGGTGCTGACATGCCTGTGGTCGTCAGCATGCTGAACAGCTACTCCGGCTGGGCAGCCGCTGGCATTGGCTTCTCACTGGGCAACAGCATGCTAATCATCGCCGGTTCACTGGTTGGTTCCAGTGGCGCGATTCTGTCTTACATCATGTGTAAGGCCATGAACCGCAGCTTCTTTAACGTGATCCTAGGTGGATTCGGTGGTGCTGCAGCCGCGGCTGGTGCCGCTGGCGACCAGGCTCAGCGCCCCGTCAAGAGCGGCTCGCCGGACGATGCGGCCTTTTTGTTGGCCAATGCAGACTCCGTGATCATTGTTCCCGGGTATGGCTTGGCAGTCGCCCGAGCGCAGCATGCTCTAAAGGAGCTCACCGAAAAGCTGACCGCGAAGGGTATTTCGGTGAAGTACGCCATTCACCCCGTGGCAGGCCGCATGCCAGGCCACATGAACGTGCTGCTGGCCGAGGCCGAGGTGCCCTACGACCAGGTCCAAGAGATGGAGGACATCAACTCCGAGTTCGGCCAGACCGATGTGGTGCTGGTACTCGGTGCCAACGACGTCGTCAACCCCGCAGCCCGTACCCCAGGCAGCCCCATCTTCGGCATGCCGATCCTCGAGGCCTACAAGGCTGGCACGGTGATTGTGAACAAACGATCCATGGCGGCGGGCTATGCAGGGCTGGACAACGACCTCTTCTACATGGACAAGACCATGATGGTCTTTGGCGACGCCAAGAAGGTGGTGGAGGACATGGTGAAGGCGGTGGAGTAACGCTCTGCCTCGGCCTAATGGGTTGGGGGCGGACTAGCCTTTTTTAATTCTGCCAATTCTCTGCAGGCATTTATGAACTCTTGCTGGTCATATCCCTCAAGAGATTTGGAATCCTTGGAGAATAGGTGCCTTTGCCAGGCGGTTGATGGAGGCTTCCACTGCTCGTAAAGATCCGGTTCGTTTGCAAATACGATGACCATCGGTAGTTGAAGTGCGGAAGCCATATGAATGAGGGACGTGTCTGGCGTAATCAATCCCTTAGCCCTGGCAAAAACATTACAGATGTCGATTGGGTTCGGCGTCGGCGCGTAGACCCTAACTCGGCGATCGTTAGGAAACCATTGATCTCGCTTTGATTTAATCGAACTATAGGTTTGGGGCGACGTCGCAAACACAATCAAACAGTCATGATTTAGGGCGAGGAGCATTTCTGTGACTCGTCGAACATCCTCATCACGCAACGCCATTTGAGGCCTGCCCCCATGCTGATTTACAACCCAGATCCCGGCCTGGCTTTCCTTGGCTTTTATGCCTCCGTCACTCAATGGTGAGCCCTGGTGGTTTGGATACAAACTATATTGAAAGTCCCTGTTTGGCTTGCCACCCATGTGCTCGACTAAGTTAAGGTACTTCCCGGCAATCATTGGGGTCCAATCGCATTCCTCCGATGGCATGACGCGATAAAGTGGAAGCGATCGTCCGGCAACGCCGTAACGCCCCTCTTTGAAGGTGCTTGCGACCCAAACAGGGTCCAACAGGCGAATCATCAACATGTCCCGCCAGATCACGCTATGGTTCAGGTCAATCACTAGATCGTAGGAGCGCCGTGAAGCCAAGAGGGTTAGCAACCCATTTACATTCGGTGAAAAAATGAGGCGCTTTCGAACCGAAGGGTTCTGATGCAAAAGGGATTCGTTAATCTGGCTGCACAAGACATCTATGTCGGCAGCGGGAAACAGCCTCTTGAGTTCGAACAGAAAGGGGGTGGTAACTACCATATCCCCGATGCGATCGAAACGGAAAACAAGTATCGTTTGGACTCGATCCTTTTGAAATGGGGCGTCACGAGGCAATTCCCTAGCGACCACTCGCCTCAGTAGAAACGACTTCAAAAATGTCTTTAGCTTCAAAAATTCTTCTATCGATTAGTAAGCCAGCATGGCAAATGAGTTGTTCAGGCTTTGTTCCGTCAGACATTCAAAATTTTAAAGATGATCTGGGGCAGCAACTTAAGACCGCCATTCGATTTATCAAGCGTTACTTGTACATGCTTTTTCGGCGGCAGGTCAGCCTTGAAGAAAAGCGCATCCCAGTTTCAGCCAGAAGAATACTCTGGATCAATCTATCAGCGCCTAGCCTTGGTGACGCACTGATGGACACCTCCGGGCGAAAATTACTCGGGGATCGAAAGATAGACCTCCTGACCTCTGAGAAAAACTCAATGCTATTTTTTGAGGATGCTTTTTTTTTTAATGTCTACACCAAGGTCCGGGACGTAATGATGGAAAATTCAAACGATCCATATGACCTATGTATTTTGGACTCCTTCAGTCCTCGAGTAATAGGCGTTAAAGCGAGAGTCTGTCCAACAACAAGATTTGTTGGTCTCTACGGATTTCTAAATGGGTATGAGGTCCACCGAACTTTATTCAACTTCTCGAGAATCGAGCATTTGCTTGGCTTGACACACCAGAGCACTCGACCGTGGGTCGTACACCATGGTCTCGGGTCTAGGGTCAAGCGTCTACCAAGAGGTCACTCACATCGCGACCGGGTAGCAATCGGTGTTGGAGGTGAATGGGGCTATAGGACCTACGCGAACTGGAAACAAGTCATTTTGGAGATCGTTCGGGGAAACGAGCTAGTTGACATCTGTCTGCTTGGATCAGCCAACGGTAGGGCCCTTGCTCTCGAGATTTTGGATGACCCCCGTCTGATGACTGTGCCAATTGAGAATTTGGTGGGAAAAACAAGCTTAGAGCAGACTGCGGCCGAATTACGGCAATGCAAAGTCTATGTCGGTGCCGATGGTGGTCTTTGGCATTTGGCTGTTGGCGCAGGACTTCCCACCGTGGTTGTATTCGCAAATAAAGCGCTCTACAACGAAGTCGGCAACCGAGTCGGGTTAGAGACTCATGACCATCCAATCTGCATGACCGTTCATACGGACAAAAACGTTAACGAAGCGGATCCGACCTTTGTGGCCGAGAAGGTTCTCACCCTTGTCTACAATACGCGATCGTTAAACTGAAAAACTAGACCCACAACCACAGGTGGTGGTTGCGTTAGGGTTCCGAATCACAAACTGTGAACCCTGAATGTCTTCCTTGTAGTCGATCTCAGCGCCGACCAAATACTGAAAGCTCATGCTATCGATCAGGAGCTTGACGCCATTTTTCTCTAGCGTCATGTCATCGTCGTTGGTCGCTTCATCAAACGTAAAACCATACTGGAACCCAGAGCAGCCTCCGCCCTGAACAAAAACACGAAGCTTAAGTTCAGGGTTGCCTTCCTCGGCGATCAGGTCGGCGACTTTGGCTGCGGCTGCCTCGGTGAAGACCAGTGGGTCGCT
>CALMJH010000014.1 GCA_937864175.1 uncultured Burkholderiales bacterium | reverse complement strand
GCCAAGCCTGCCACCAAGGCCCCCGCCAAGGCCCCCGCAAAATCACCCGCTAAAGCTGTGGCCAAGCCCGCGGCAAAGCCGGCTGCCAAGGCGCCCGCCAAGGCGCCCGCCAAGGCCCCTGCTAAGGCGGCCGCAAAATCGCCTGCGAAGCCCGTGGCAAAGTCCGCCGCCAAACCTGCGGCAAAAGCCGTCGCCAAGCCCGCTGCCAAGGTGGCGGCCAAGCCTGCGGCCAAGACCCCTGCAAAGGCTCCGGCAAAGCCAGCCGCCAAGGTGGCGGCCAAGCCAGCCGCCAAGGCCCCAGCAAAGGCCCCCGCAAAGCCTGCTGCCAAGGCTCCAACCAAATCTGCGGCCAAATCCAAATCTGCGGCCAAAGCCAAGCCCGCAGAGGACCAAGACGACGAACTCGAAGCCGATGAGCTGCCCAAGGGCGGCAAAAAACGCGGCCGTCCAGGCCGCCCTGCCAAGAACGCCCGCGCAGAAGATGACGAGGGCGTTCCGGACGCCGACGACGAGGGAGACGGCGATGCCGACGCCAGCGTCGACATCGAGGTGCCGGCTGCCACCCCCAAGCGCGGTGGACGTCGGTCCCGTGACAAAAAACTTCTCGACTTCATCCCAGCCGGCCCCGCCACCGCCGAAGAACTCGAGGCCCGTAAGGCCCGCCTCAAGTCGCTCATCGTGCTGGGCAAAGAGCGTGGCTACCTGACGCACGCCGAGATCAACGACCACCTGCCCGAGATCCAACTGGACTCCGACCAGATGGAAGCCATCGTCCTCACCTTCCAGGAGTGGGGCATCGCGGTCTATGAGTCCACGCCCGATGTGGAGACCCTGCTGCTGGCCACCAACAACGCCGCCTCCAACGACGACGCCGAAGAAGAGGCCGAGGCCGCCCTCTCTACCGTGGTCGATTCTGAGTTTGGCCGCACCACCGACCCCGTCCGCATGTACATGCGCGAGATGGGCACCGTCGAGCTGCTCACCCGCGAGGGCGAGATTGCCATTGCCAAGCGCATCGAGGCTGGCCTTCGCGAGATGGTCCTGGCCATCTCGGCCTGCCCCGTCACCATTCACGAGATTCTGGATGCTGCAGTCAAGGTCCGCGAGACCACCCTTCGCATCGAAGAGGTAGTCGATGGCATCGTCGACCCCAATGCTCCTGAAGAGGACCTGCTGTCAGCCGCCGATGCCGAGATTGCGATCGAAGAAGACGACGACGAGGCCCAGGACAACGCCACCAAGGCCCGCCTTGAGGAGCGCAAGCAGGCGGCCCTCGAGAAGTTTGCCGTCATCGAGAAGAACTTCGACAAGATGCGTCGAGCCTTCCAGTCCGATGGCTATCGCTCTCCCGCCTACAACAAGGCCCAGGGCGCTATCAGCAACGAGCTCATGGGCATCCGGTTTACGGCCAAGATGGTTGAGAAGCTGGCCGACACCATGCGGGCCCAGGTCGATCAGATCCGTCAGATCGAGCGTCAGATTCGCAACATCGCCGTCGACAAGGTGGGCCTTGATTCCGCCTGGTTCCTCAAGGTCTTCCGCGGCAATGAGACCAACCTCAACCTCTTTGTCAAAAAGGTGCCGGTCAAAAACGCCGAGCAACAGTCCCTGCTCGACCGCAACCTGCCTGCACTCCAAGAACTCCAGCAGCGCCTCATTGATATTCAGGCGCGGGTGGTTCTGCCCCTGGCCGACCTGCGCGAGATCAACAGCCAGATGACGGCTGGTGAGCGCCGCGCTCGCGATGCCAAAAAAGAAATGACCGAGGCTAACCTTCGTCTGGTCATCTCCATTGCCAAGAAATACACCAACCGTGGCCTGCAGTTTCTCGACCTCATCCAAGAAGGCAACATCGGCCTGATGAAGGCGGTCGACAAGTTCGAATACCGCCGTGGCTACAAGTTCTCCACCTACGCCACCTGGTGGATTCGTCAGGC
>CALMJH010000013.1 GCA_937864175.1 uncultured Burkholderiales bacterium | reverse complement strand
TTACTTGGCAAAGAGATAGTCTGGATTGGCCATGGCCTTGAACTCGATGGCATTGCCAAAGGGGTCCATGAAGAACATGGTGGCCTGCTCACCCACCTGACCCTTAAACCGAATGTAGGGCTCAATAATGAACTTGGTGCCTGCTGCCTTGAGACGATCCGCCAAGGTCTGCCATTCGGCCATAGAGAGCACCACGCCAAAATGCCGAACCGGGACTTTTTTGCCGTCTACGTCTGAGCAGACGTCGTTGGCAGCCTCGCCCTTGGCCAGGTGGGCTACGATCTGGTGGCCATAGAAATTAAAGTCAATCCACTCGGCAGAGCTGCGGCCTTCGGAGCAGCCAAGGGTCTGGCCATAGAAGGCACGGGCCTGGGCCAGGTCGTCCACGGGAAAAGCCAAATGAAATGGGTGAAAGGCTGCTGACATGGTTTAACCGCCTCCGCGTTGCATAAAGAGATCGAACTGTTTCATGAAGGCCTGGCGTTCGATGGGACTCAGGCCCGTAAATTCAAAGCGTACTGCAAGTCTGGCGATGCTGAGCAAGGCGATGGTCCGCGGGGGCATGACCTGCCAGCTCAGTCTGAGAAAGTCGCCCACACAAGCCGACTGCTGCGACACCACCAAGGCATGCGATCCGACTGCGCCCGGCAGCCAAGACAACCATTCCGCCTCGGTACAGCCCATGTCGCGCTTAAAGACATCGGGCCAAGGCCCCCGCCCCAGATTCATCCACCTGCAATCGGTGGCCAGACTGCCAAGACATCCCCTGCCGTCAGCAGGTGGGCTGCGCGGTTGGCCTCTTCGATGTAGTGGCCATTGACCAGCACAAGCTTGGTTAAGGCAGGCGGCAAACCATAAGGCGCCAAGGCCTGAGCCACGGTACTACCGGACGGTAGATCGACCTGGTGTTGATTGGTGGACCGGGCCTCGGCTGGGAGGTGGGCGGCCAGGCTGGCGTATAGCTTTATGGTGACCTGCATAGCACCGAAATTACGTTAGGCGGATGGGGCCCGCCATCGGTAGTTCAACGGAGAAGATCAGGCGATGGCGTGCTGGTGCTGCGCCTGGGCACAGGCCAGATAGGCTTCCATGAGCCGGGTAGGGTCTTGCAGGAGTTTGTCCTTCCAAGGACCCAGACGAACGCGCCCCTCTACCAAGCCGCGCATGACCCCGACATGGTCAGTCCAGCCAATGGCATTGCAGCCCACCAGCCGGTCTTGGTCAAACTGCAGGCTCAGCATGCGGAAGTTCTCGCAGTCCACCGTCTCCACCTGCTGTCCGCCTGGCACACCTTGCCACTGGCCAAAGCTGCTGGAAATAAGCCCCAGGGTGTCCAAGACGTTGATCTGTGGGACACGCTTGAGGCTGGTGGACAAACCCAGCATGCTGCGTGCAGCCACCAAGGCCTGGTCAGCGGCATTGGGCTGTATCGCACTGACCACCTGCTGGCCGGTGGCGTGGTCGAAGGCCTGGGCGCAGTCGCCCGCGGCAAAGACATTAGGCCGGTTGGTCTGCAACCGGTCGTTGGCCAGAACCCCGGCATCACAGGCAATGCCGCTGTCTTTCAGGAAGGCAATGTTGGGCTTGACGCCAGTGCTGCTGATAACCAGGTCTGCATGAAGCGTCAGGCCATTGGAGAGATGAACCCGAGAGGGAGCGCTTTCTGCATGCTCAATGCGATCGACCTTGGCCGAGGTCTCGACCTGTACACCTTTTTTCTTACACCAGGCCTTGATCATGGCACCCGCCGACGGGCCCATCATGCGCGGGACCATGCGGTCGCCCATCTCCACCACGATGAGTTCGACCCCACACGCAGCCAGTGCCTCCATGATGATGCAGCCAATAAAGCCGGCTCCCATCTGCACCACCTTGGCGCCGGGCTTGGCGAGCGCAATAATCTGCCTGGCGTCGTGCAGAGTCCAGCAGGTGTGAACATTGGCGCCGTCGATACCAGGCACCGGCACCCGAATAGGCGTGGACCCCGTTGCAATCAACAAGCGGTCATAGCCATGAACGGCCCCGTCATCGAGTACCACCTGGTTTTTGTCTGACTCCACTGCGCGCACCCGCTGCCTGACAACTCGAATGCAGAGTTGATCGAAGTGGTCGGCAGCTTTTCGCAACAGCGTGCCCCGCTCATCGATGTTGTTAATCAGCAGATAGGGAATGGCCATGCGTGAGTAAGGGGGCTCAGGCTCGTCGCCCACGATGGTGATCTCATCGTGGGGCGAGAGCTTGCGCAGCTGCTCAGCCGCAATAACGCCGGCTGGTCCAGCACCGATGATCAGGTGCCGCATGTCTTACAGACCTAGGCGCTTGCGGGTGTCGGCCTTGAGCTGACCATCGGCATCCCAGCCTCGGATCTCGTAGTACTTGGGCAGCATCTCGGGCAGCTTGTTGACCAAGCCTTTCGCAGGACCGACCTTGGCGGGCTCTTTGAGTAGCCGTGGCGGCAGAGTGTCGTCCTTGGAGGTGAAGCCTGCTCGGTTGTTGAAGTCGCGCTCCATGTTCCAGATGCGCTCACCAATCACATTGAGATTCTCGAGCGTAAACTCATCACCACAGGCCGCGGCAATCTGCGGCTGAATGTCCGCCAGGGACCAGGCGAAGCTGGTGAAGATGCACAGGCCCGAGGAGTCAAAGCTGGCCGTGGCGTCCTGGAAGGCCATGACCAGCTCGGGCTTGCCCTCGGCGGTGAGCGGATCGGTCTTGACCGGAATGCCCAGGACCTCGGAGGCCACCGTATAGCTGCGCAGATGGCAGGCCCCACGGTTAGAAGTGGCGTAGGTCAGGCCCATGCCCTGAATGCCACGTGAGTCATAGGCCGGGAACTCCTGGCCCTTCACACTCATGGAGAGCTCGGGGTGGCCGTACTTGGCACACAGCCGCTTGGAGCCCATGCCAATCTCTTTACCAAAGCCAATGCCTTTGGCCGTCATGTCAGCCAGCTCACAAAGGGCCTTGGCCGAACCGAAGGGGGCCTCGAGTCCCATTTGGTCCTTGGTGATAATGCCCATCTCGAAGAGCTCCATGGCAGCGCCCACTGTCGCGCCAAAGGAGATGGGGTCCATACCGTGCTCGTTGCAGATGAGGTTGGCGTACTGCAGTGCCTCGAGGTCGTTAACGCCGTTGGCCGCGCCCAGGGCCCAGGCGGCTTCGTACTCCAGGCCGCCACTCGCACCCCAATACTGGGGCTTGTTCTGAACGGAGAAGTGGGTCTCGTCGATCTTGCTGATGCGACCGCAGGCAATGGTGCAGCCAAAGCAGGCCTGGTTGGTGACCAGATGGGGCTTGCCGTCTGTCTTGCGGGGTTCTGCCATCGCTTCGGCAGAGATATCGCGGGCCCCTTCAAACTGAACGTCGCGGTGATTGCGGGTGGGCAGCGCACCCATCTCGTTAATCACGTTCATGAGAACCTGGGTGCCATAGGTGGGCAGACCCTGTCCGGTCACAGCATTCTCGGCCAGGATTTTTTTCTTCTCGGCGGTGACACGCATGAACTCTTTGGCATTGTGCAGATTGCCCACGCCTTTGGTGCCACGGACTGCAATGGCCTTGAGGTTCTTGGAGCCCATGACGGCACCGACGCCGCTGCGGCCAGCCGCTCGGTGGAGGTCATTCACCACGGCAGCAAACAAGACCTGGTTCTCGCCAGCCGCGCCGATGGAGGAGATGCGGGTCAGTGGGTCCTGATGGGTCTTCTTGATGAGCTCTTCAGTCTCCCAGACCGTCTTACCCCAGAGGTGAGAGGCGTCCTTTAGCTCGACCGTATCGTCAGAGATGGACAAATAAACAGGCTTGGGCGATTTGCCCTGGAAGATCACCATGTCATAGCCGGCGAACTTGAGTTCGGCCCCCCAATAGCCACCAGAGTTGGAGCAGGCGATGGCGCCGGTTAGTGGGCCTTTGGTGACGACCGTGTAACGACCTCCCGTGGAGGCCACGGTGCCGGTGAGTGGGCCAGTGGCCCAGATGATTTTGTTGTCGGCCGACAGCGGATCGGTCTTGGGGTCGACTTCCTCGACCAGATATTTCGAAGCCAGGCCTCGTGAGCCCAAATACTGGGCGGCCCAGGCCATGTTGAGGGGTTCTTTGGTGACGGTGCCTTTGGAAAGATCGACACGCAGAATGGTTCGGGTCCATGCCATGGTCAGGTCTCCTTAAGCAGCGGGGTTGGCGGGTTGGTTGCCGAGCTTGTCGGCCCAGGCCTTCATACGGTCCAGGCCAGTCCAGTTGGCATCGACAAAGGTGATGGCTTGGGTGGGGCAGGCCTCGGCACAGGCGGGGTTGCCCCCACACAGGTCACACTTCTGGACCTTGCCGGTCTCGGCGACGTAATTGATGGTGCCAAACGGGCAGGAGATGGTGCAGACCTTGCAGCCCACACAGGTGGCTTCGTTCACCACTTTGGCGCCGGTGGCTTTGTCAACCGTGATGGCCTCGACGGGGCAGGCGTGCAGGCACCAGGCCTCGTCACACTGGGTGCAGGTGTAAGGCACCTTGCGGCCAGTGGAGTGGAAGTCAAAGACCTTGATGCGCGACTTGGCAGTAGAGAAGACACCATAGTTCTCGTAGGAACAGGCCATTTCGCACTGGAGGCAGCCGGTGCATTTTTCGGGGTTGATGTGCAGGCTTTTCAGCATGACTCGCAATCTCCTTGTGATGTTTTTCTTATGCAATTCGCTGCATAGCAGGGTAGCGCAGCCAGGCCCCGAGCCTCAAGGCCTAAACCCGAGTGTTTTGCTGCGGTTTGCAGGGGCCGGGGCATAATGCGGCCCATGCAGAGTCTGGTTGGATCCCCCCTTCGCCCCCTGGGCTTGGTGACCTTGATCGCCCTGGTGGGGTTGATGGGCCTGCTCAGCCCTCGGCGGGCCACAGCCCGCTGCAACGAACCCCAGCTGGCCAGCCCCCAGCGAGCGGCGGCGATTGGCCAGTCCAATGCCGATGACAGCAGACCCCTGGTGCTGGTGACCCATCCCTCCAAGAGCTTTGACCCCAGGCTCTCGAGCAAGCGAGGCGTGGATGAATTGATGCGGGTGGCCAAGGCCCGAAACTGGCCCACCATCTATCTGAAGGACGACGACCGCATCGGGCAATATTTTGTCGACGACTGTGAACCCGATGCCTGGGTCTTCTCACAAGACGGTGAGTTGAGCTTTCCGGTGAGTAACCCCGAGGTCTATGTGGCTGGTGGGCACCTGGAGCTCTGTCTTTCACGCAGCCTTCACGACCTGATTTTTCAGTGGGCCAAAGCCCCACCGCAACACCGACGCATCCACTTTGTGATGGATGCCATCTACTCAAATGGCAAGTACTTTGAGGAGGGCAAGGCTGGCTATGACGACCTGCAGCGTTTTTTTTCTGTCGTCAACCACCGCCGTCCCGGCGGGGAGGCCTGGCCAAAGCTCAATCTGCTGGAGTCCATGGGCATTATCAAGAGCCCTTCAGAGCAGGTGGACTACCTCAAGACTGTCTTGCCGCGATGGGACCGAACCTTTGATGAGCGCTGGCGAATTGAACTGATTGACGACGACCAGGCCGTCTATGTGCTGCAGCGCGGCCAGGGCCTGACGCCGCCAGTGCTGCAGTTTGTCTTCTTGGACTCCATGGCGGACCAGTAGCCCATGCAAGACGCACCCCAGCCGGTCGATCCCAATAACCCCAACCAAAACCCCTACCTTGGGCTGGTGCGGCTGGCGATGTTTGCAGCCTTGATTGCCGTGATGGGCTTTATTCCCAAATTGGATCTTCCATTTCTGGCGGGCGTGCCCATCACCGTTCAGACCCTGGGCGTGATGATGGCGGGATTGTTTCTGGGTGCTCGCCAGGGTGCGCTGGCCGTGCTGCTGTTTATCTTTGTGGTCTGCCTGGGTGCACCGTTTCTATCCGGTGGTCGCGGCGGCTTGGGCGTGCTCTTTGGCCCAACAGCCGGATTTCTTATGGGTTGGGTGATTGGTGCGTTTCTAGTCGGACTCATTTTTACGAGCCTGCGCAAAATGCGAGTCAGTCTGTATTGGGCCGCCCTGGTGGCCTGCCTGATGGGTGGCATTGTGGGCATCTACCTGCCAGGCATCCCCTGGCTGGCCTGGCGTGCCGGCCTGTCCTTGGAAAAAGCAGCCCTGGTGAGCCTGGCCTTTGTGCCGGGCGATGTCATTAAAGCCTTTGTCGCCGCCTGGCTGGCTAGGCAGCTCGAGCGCGAGCTGCCCAAGCTCTGAGGTAAAAAAACTTATTGCGGCAACAGACCGTCTAGGTGCTTGGCCACTGTCTGTGTGAAGGTGGCATAGACTGGATTGGCGACAAAGCCCAGGTGGGGCGTCATGGTGACGTTGGGCATGGTCCTGAACGGGTGGTCGTTGGGCAGTGGCTCAACATCAAAGACATCCAAAGCGGCCATGGCCGGACGACCCTGCTTGAGGGCGGCTAACAAGTCTGCCTCATTGATCAGCGCAGATCGTGAGGTGTTCACAATCAAAGCATCGCTGCGCATCTTGGCGAGCGCCTTGGCATCGATCATGTTACGGGTGGTCGGAGCCAGGACCATGTGCAAAGACACGACCTTGGACTCAGAGAGCAACTGGTCCAAAGGGACGTGGATCGCGCCGGCGGCCTGAGCGCGCTCTGCGGTCATGTTGGGGCTCCAGGCCAGGGTCTTCATGCCAAAGGCCTGCGCGACCTTGGCGACTCGGGCACCAATGTTCCCCAGACCAATCAGGCCCATAGTCTCGCCCTCGAGGATGTCGCAGAGGTTGGGGTAGTGCAGGTTCTGACGCCAGTCAGAACCTGGTGTGCGCAAGACCTGCATGCCAGGCTCCAGACGCTTGAGGGCGCCCAAAATCAGAGACCAGGTCAGCTCGCAGGTGCTGGCCTTCGAAGGACCAAACTCGGTGTTGAAGACCGGAATACCACGGGCCTCACAGGCCGCCGAATCCAGCAGGTTGTTGCGGGTGCCGGTGTAGATCACAAATTTCAGGTGTGGGGCTGCATCCAACTCTTTGGCACCAAAGGGTGTGCGATCACGCATGAGGACCACACCGGTGGCTGTGGCCAGACCGTCAGTCAGAGCCGAACCGCGCAGGGGCTGACTGTTGAGCAGCAGATTCGCCCGATCGGCTAGCGCCATGATGGCAGGCGTGTTGGCAAAGGCGTTCTCGAAATCGTCGAGAAAAAGAATGCTGGGTTTGGTCGAGGTCATGTTGATGGTGGTTAAATCGTCGGTATGCAGATGGTCTTGATCGCGGTTGGCACCAAGCAGCCCCACTGGGTGAACGAAGCATACGCGGACTATGCGGGCCGAATGCCTCCGGACTATCCCTTGATCCTGAGGGAAGTGAAGGCCGAGCCCCGGACGCTGGGCAAGTCGGTCGAGGCCATGATGGCCGCCGAGGCCGATCGCATTCGGGCCGCCCTGCCCATGCATGCACGGCTGGTGGTACTCGATGAAATGGGGTCCCGTCTGACCAGCACCGCCTTGTCCGAGAGGCTGGCCATCTGGTCTGAACAGACCGATCCCGTCGCCTTGGTGATTGGGGGGCCCGATGGGCTACACGAGTCGATTAAGTCCGGGGCCAGGGAAAAGATTCGGCTGTCGGACCTGACGCTACCCCATGGGATGGTGAGGGTTCTGATGGCCGAACAGCTCTACCGGGCATGGTCCATCCTCAAAGGACACCCTTATCACCGCGCCTAGTGTCTTTGCGCGCAGCAACATGCATTTAGGCGGATATAGGAAGAGAATGGGCTTATCAGCTGTAAGGCCATTTCAGAACCGGGGAGACAAGAGCGTGTTGCGTCTGAGGAATTGTTGGGCAGTGCTGGCCAGTCTGGGCCTTGGGTTGACCCTCTCCACCAGTCTGTTGGCCGCAGACGATCTGCCGCCCATGAAGGTGCAGAGAGTCGGCCAAGACCTCTACATCATTCAGGGTCAGGCCGGCGCTGCGAGTTCGGCCAACGCGGGCTTTATTTCGAACGCCGGCGCCGTTGCCACGGGCGCAGGCCTGGTGGTCTTTGACACGCTGGGCACCCCACCCCTGGGTGCCAAGATGCGCAAGCTCTTGGAAGAAGCCAGCGGTGAAAAAGTAAAGCTGGTGGTGGTCTCGCACTACCATGCCGACCATTTCTACGGCATTCAGGCCTTTGCAGACCCTGGCGTGGAGGTCATTGCCCACCCCAAAGCAGAGCAAGTCTTTCAAGATGCCAACACGGGCCTTCGGCTTGCCCAGCGCAAACAAGACCTCTTTCCTTGGGTTAGCGAAGAGACCAAGCTCACACTGGCTAGCCGCAAGGCCAAGATTGGGCCCGGACAAAACGAGACCTTTCAGTTAGGTCGCTACCACTTCACGCTGATTGATGGCCTGGGTGCCCATGCCCCAGACGACCTGATGATGCGGGTGGACGAGTTGGGAGCAGTCTTTGCGGGTGACCTGTTTTTTACGGGACGCGTGCCGTTTGTGGGCTCAGCCAATCCACGCATCTGGCTGGCCGCCCTGGACCGCATGGCAGAACAGCCTCCCAAGATTGCCATTCCGGGCCATGGTGCGGTCTCTTTTGAGCCCCAGAAAGATCTGGACCTGACCCGTCGTTACCTGGCCCATCTCTCTAAATCGATGGCAGAGGCCGTGGCCAACATGCAGAGCTTTGACGAGGCTTACGCGGCCATTAACTGGTCGGCCTTTAAAAACCTGCCTGCTTTTGAGGCGGCCAACCGTCTCAATGCCTACGGCGCATACCTGCATGCCGAACAAGAAGCCCTAAAAAAATAGGAGAGGACCCAAGATGACCAGCGTTCGAGGCGGACTGCCACTCTCAAGCCCCATTACCTGGCTCTCACAGGGCTGGAACGACCTGCTGTGTTCAGGCCTGCGAGGCACCTACTACGGGGCTTTTTTTGCAGTCATGGGCTATGCCATTTCCATCGTCTACGACAATCTCTGGCAGGCCACTATGGGGCTGACCGCTGGGTTTTTTCTGATGGGCCCCTTCATCTGCACCGGCATCTACGAGCTCTCGCGCCAACGTGACAACGGCCAGGCCTACAACCTCATTGCCAGCTGGACGGCTTGGTTTAGGAACTGGAAGTCGATTGCCTTTTTTGCAGCAATGCTCACCTTCTTCATGATTGTCTGGGCGCGGGTCTCGGTGGTGCTCTTTGCTCTGTTTGCCAGTCACGACTACCCCACTCTGCAGAGCATGCTGGCTCAGATTGTCTCGATGAAGAACCTGGAGTTCTTGTTTGTCTGGATGGGCGTTGGCTTTGCCTTTGCAAGCCTGGTCTTTGCTATCTCGGTGGTCTCGGTGCCGCTGCTGCTAGACCGTGGAACCGATACGCTGGAAGCGGTCTTTGCTAGCGCCAGAGCCCTCTGGGCCAACCCAGGCGTCTGTCTGTTTTGGGGCCTGAGCATTGTGGCCATCATTGGCCTGAGCCTGGTGCTGTTTATGCCGCTGTTGGTGGTGACGGCACCCTGGATTGGTCATGCAACCTGGCGGGCTTACCGGGCCCTGGTGGTCTAGCCGACTGTGAAGCGCTAGGCAGAGGCAGCCTGGAGTTTTTTCTCCAGGCGATCGATGGCGTCCCGAAGCGTCCGAAGGTCTTGGACATGAGACTGAAACTCTGTTTTGGTCACCACTAGTTTGGCGTCGTGAATAGCGTAGTCCACCGCCCGTTTGGCCAGAAAGGCTGCGGGATGGCTGGTGATGGCATCGACCACAGGTGAGGTTCGGCTGCGAATCACCGCAATGAGCGGGCCAAGCTGCTCGGCCACAGCGGCATCGCCCTGAATGCGGACACCCTTGAGCGAGGGGCCGGAGGGCAGCGGTGAGAAGAACTGCTCGACTGCTCCGGTAAAAAAATCTGGGGTGATCTGAAGGGTGACGTCTGGCTGAACATCGGGCACCGAGGACTCGGCCAGCAGGCCGTCGGCGGCCAGAGTAAGGCGCAGGGTCTTGCCCTGGAGGGGTCCGGGTAGATCGAAGGCCATGGCAATGACTCGACCCGCAAGACCACGAAGCTGGTCGTGGAGATCGACGTCACGCTCGATGGCGAAGTTGATGGCCTGAATGGCCGCCACCTGGCCCCGCTCGCTAGCCGCCTGGAAAAACGACTGCACTGGCTCGAACGAGGCCATGGAGACTAATGCCTCCTGCCTTACTGCTGCAGAATGCCGGCCAACAGCCAGCCCGACTGTCCGTCCTTGCGTTTTTGCAAGGTCCAGACCTCGTCGAAGGACTCGGCCGCGCCATCGGCTGACTCCCGAATAAGGCCATGAAAGCGCACGTAGGCCTCCTCGACCGGCAGGCCGTCTTCGTTGGTGGCGTCCTGAAGGCCCATCCACTCGGCCTGCAGATTCACGACCGAGGTGTGGTTAGCGGCAGCACCGCGCTCGGCGAGTTGCTTTTGCAGACCATAGGCCATGGACTCGGTAACAAAGCCCCGAATGGCTGCCATGTCGCCACTGTCCCAGACCTTTTGGAGTTGGGTGAACTGCTGGCGAGCGACTTGGAGGAACTGGTCGATGTCGGCCTGGCTGGGCTGCGTGCTAGCTGCCTCGACGTTGGCGGCCTGGGTGGTCGACATGTGCGCTGCGCTGCCCGAAGCACCTGACCCAAAGGCATCGCCCGTCTGGGCGGTGCGGTAGGTGTTGGAGGAAGCTGACCCCTGAGTCTGGTCGTCACGGCCAAGGCTGGGGCCAGAGGCGGTCTGCAGGCGGTTGCGGTTCATGACCATGCGGATCACCACAAACAGGGCGAGACCTGCCAGCAGAATAAGCATGAAGCTCATGAGCTCTGCGCCAACCCCAAGATAAGAGGCCAGGGCTGCGAGTCCCAGACCTGCGGCGATGCCGGCCAGGGGGCCCATCCAGCTACGGGTCGGGGCGGCTGCGGGCTGTTGACCTTGGGCCTGACGGGCTGCAGCAGGCTGCTGGGCTGGCGCCTGTGCGGGCGCAGCGGCCGGCTGGGCAGGACGTGGGGGCGTGGCCTGACGCTGAATGGGCATCTGGCGGCCCATGGTGTTTCCACCACCTAGCCGCTTGGCCTC
>CALMJH010000012.1 GCA_937864175.1 uncultured Burkholderiales bacterium | reverse complement strand
CTAGTCCTTGAGGCGGAGTTCGGCGGCGCGGGCGTGGGCCGGCAGGTGCTCCCCCCAGGCCAGTGTCGAGGCCACTCGACCCAGCACCTGAGCCCCCGCCTCGGAAACATTGATCAGCGAGGTGCGCTTCTGGAAGTCGTAGACGCCCAGCGGCGATGAGAAGCGTGCGGTCTGCATCGTGGGCAGCACATGGTTGGGACCGGCACAGTAATCCCCAATCGACTCGGAGGCATAGCGGCCCAGAAAGATGGCCCCTGCATGGCGAATCTTGGGCACCCACTGCTCGGGGTTGTCGGTGGAGACCTCGAGGTGCTCGGGCGCAATCTGCGACGCAATCTGGCAGGCCTCGTCGAGGTCCCGCGTCTGAATCAAGAGGCCCCGGTTGGCCAGTGAGGTCTGGATCACCGCCTTACGCGGCATCTCTGGCAGCAGTCGGTTGATGGCCTGCTGGACTGCATCGATGTAGGCTGCATCGGGCGTGAGCAGAATGCTCTGGGCCATCTCGTCGTGCTCGGCCTGCGAGAACAAGTCCATGGCAATCCAGTCGGGATTGGTCTTGCCATCGCAGATGACCAGGATCTCGGAGGGGCCGGCGATCATGTCAATGCCCACCTTGCCAAAGACCTGACGCTTGGCCTCGGCCACATACGCATTGCCCGGACCAACAATCTTGTCCACGGCGGGAATGGTCTGGGTGCCATAGGCCAATGCCGCTACCGCCTGGGCACCACCCACTGTGAAGACACGGTCCACGCCTGCTAGGTGCGCGGCCGCCAAGACCAGTTGGTTGCGTTCGCCCCCCGGAGTCGGCACCACCATGATGACTTCGGGGACACCCGCCACCTTGGCGGGCAGCGCATTCATCAGCACCGACGAGGGATAGGCCGCCTTGCCACCGGGCACATAGAGGCCCGCGCGGTCCAGCGGCGAGACCCTCTGGCCCAGGGTTGAGCCATGTTCGTCTTGAATGGTCCAGGAGTCTTGGCGCTGCTTTTCGTGAAAGCTGCGAATGCGCTGGGCTGCAGCCTGAAGCGCCTGGCGATGATCGGCAGGCAGGCCATCGAAGGCGGCTTTCAGCTCGTCTTTTGCAATCTCGAGCTCGGCCAGCGACTGGCTGCTGAGGCGGTCGAACTGCTGGGTGTAGCGAATAACGGCCGCATCGCCATGGGCGCGAACATCGGCCAAGATGGCCTTGACGGTGGCCGTAATGGACTCGTCTTGATCGGCGTCGATAGCCAGCATGCTGCGCAGCCGCTCCTGGAAGTCGGGCTGGCTCGTGGTGAGGCGGGTGACGGCAAGGCCGCCAGCAGCAAGAGAGGTGGGCGTCTGGGCCATGGTGGTCTAGCGGTTGGTCTTGGCTTGTTGGGCAAAGGCCTGAACCAATGGTTCCAATTGGTCAAAGCGCAGCTTCAGGGAGGCCTGGTTGACAACCAGCCTGGAGGAGACCGGGCCAATGACTTCAACCTCGCGCAGGCCATTGGCCTTGAGGGTTGCGCCAGTAGAGACCAGGTCTACGATGACATCGGCCAGTCCCACCAGTGGGGCCAGCTCCATCGACCCATAGAGCTTAATGAGGTCTGCGTGAATGCCACGGTCTGCGAAGTACCGACGGGTGGTCTGAATGTATTTGGTGGCCACCCGAAGGCGGGCCCCCCGACGAATCATGGTCTCGACATCCAGGTCTTGGGCCGCACAGAGGCTCATTCGGCATTTGGCAATGCCCAAGTCAACCGGCTGGTAGAGGCCGTCGCCGCCATGCTCGACCAGCACGTCTGAGCCAGCGATGCCCAGGTCGGCCGCCCCGTACTGCACATAGGTGGGCACATCGCTGGCACGAACAATGAGCAGCCGAAGGTCTGGGCGGTTGGTGCCCAGAATAAGCTTGCGAGATTTTTCGGGATGCTCCAAAGGCTCGATGCCCATGGCCGACAGCATAGGAGCGGTCTCATCAAAAATACGGCCCTTGGAGAGTGCCAGCGTGATCATGGGCTGTCCTTTACCCGCGTGACCCGGGCGCCGAGTCCACGCAGCTTTTCTTCCATGCGGTCGTAGCCGCGGTCGAGGTGATAGATGCGGTCGATGTCCGTGACACCGTCTGCCACCAGCCCTGCAATCACCAGGCCCGCAGAGGCCCGCAAGTCGGTGGCCATGACGCGGGCGCCCGTGAGTTGGGCCACCCCTTTGACCACCGCAGTGTGGCCATCGATGTCGATCTGGGCACCCAGTCTTCGCATCTCTTGAACATGCATGAATCGGTTCTCGAAGATAGTCTCTACGACCAGCCCCGTGCCGTTGGCAATGGCGTTGACCGCCATGATCTGAGCCTGCATGTCGGTTGCAAAGCCTGGATAGGGCGCGGTGCGGACATTGACCGACTTGGGCCGCCCACTGGCGCGGGCCACAATGCCGTCGGCCTGCTCGGTGATCTGAAGGCCCGACTCTCTGAGTTTGTCGAGGGTGGCACCCATCTGGTCCGGCCGGGCTCCCTGGGCAAAGATTTCGCCTCCGCTCGCCATGACTGCACAGAGGAAGGTGCCCGCCTCGATGCGGTCGGGCATGACGGTGTAGTCGGCCCCATGGAGTCTCTCGACACCTTCAATGGTGATGCGGTCGGTACCCGCGCCCGAGATCTTGGCGCCCATGGCGATGAGGCAATTGGCCAGGTCGAGGACTTCGGGCTCGCAGGCGGCATTGTCGATGACGGTGGTGCCGTCGGCGAGGCAGGCCGCCATCATGAGGTTTTCGGTGCCGGTGACGGTGACCATGTCGGTGGTGATGCGAGCACCCTTGAGGCGAGAGGCCTTGGCCTTGATGAAGCCATGGTCGATCTCGATCTGGGCTCCCATGGCCTGCAGGCCACGGATGTGCTGGTCAACCGGCCGCTGGCCAATGGCGCAGCCACCGGGCAGGCTCACCAGGGCCTGGCCAAAGCGGGCGAGCATAGGTCCAAGCACCAAGACCGAGGCCCGCATGGTCTTGACCAATTCGTAGGGGGCCTCGAGTTTGTTGACCGCATTGGCCTGAAGGGTAAGGCTGTCTTGGCCATCGCTGGCCTGGGCATCCACCTCGATGCGAAGGCCCATGCCGGCCAGCAGGCGGCGCATCGTGCCCACGTCACGCAACGGAGGCACGTTGTGAATCACCAGCGGCTCGTCGGTGAGCAGAGCGGCGCAGAGAATTGGCAGGGCGGCATTCTTAGCCCCGGAGATGCGGACCTGGCCCTTTAGGGGCAGGCCGCCCTCAATCTGAAAACGGTCCATGGTTTGCCTAGCGGTTGGCCCACTCAGTGGGCGTCAGAGTCTTCATGGACAGGGCATGAATCTCGGCCTTCATGCGATCGCCCAGGGCGGCATAGACCAGCTGATGCCGTGCAATGAGTCGCTTGCCCTCAAAGAGTGGGCTAACGATAACCGCCTCGAAGTGGTGGCCGTCACCGTCGACCGCGATGTGGTCACAGCTGAGGCCGGCCTGAATGTAGTTCTGAATGTCTTGTGGAGTGACCATGCCGCTATTTTAGGCGGCATCGGCCAGAATGCGCCGAAAGGCCTGCTCAAGGCTTGAACTGGCCAGTAAGGACTGGGTCTGCTCGACCGAGACCAGACGGCCCTTTTTGAGAAAACCCACCTGGCTGCAGAGCTGCTCGGCCTCTTCTAGGTAGTGGGTGGTCAGCACAATGGTGTGGCCCTGGGTGTTGAGTTTTTGAATAAACCGCCAGAGGCTTTCTCGGAGTTCGATGTCTACACCGGCCGTGGGCTCATCCAAGACAATGACCGGCGGGCGGTGGACAAGGGCCTGGGCCACCAGCACCCGTCGCTTCATTCCGCCAGACAACGCCCGCATGTTGGCATTGGCCTTGTCCAGAAGGCCCAGTGCAGTCAGGCACTCGTCAATCCAGTCGTCGTTGCGGGCAAGGCCAAAGAAGCCTGACTGGATACGTAGGGTCTCGCGGACGGTAAAAAAGGGGTCAAAGACCAATTCCTGAGGCACGACACCCAGGGCCCGTCGGGCTGCAGAGCCCTGGGTCTGGACATCAAAGCCCATGACTTTTGCCAGGCCCTGAGTGGGCCGAACCAGGCCCGAGAGTATGCCGATTAGGGTGGTCTTGCCCGCGCCGTTGGGGCCGAGCAACGCAAAGAACTCGCCTTGTTGGATCTGGAGATTGACCTCGGTGAGCGCCGTGAAAGACTTGGCGCCAGAGCCGTAGGTCTTGCTTACGCCCTGGAAGAGAACCGCAGGTGTCATTGGAAATCGAGCAGGGTCTCGACCGACGAGAGCCGGGCTAAGGCCAGCAGGGCCGAAGGCGTCTGGGCAAAGCGCAGTGAACGGCCCCGGGCGGCGGCCATGCGCTGCAGGTCTAACAAGACCGCCAGCGCCGAGGTGTCCACCTCGTTGAGGCCCTGCAGATGGACCACCAATGGGTCGGGCCCGGTTGCCTGGGCGAGTTGTTCTTGGAGTGCTTGACGAAGGGTCTGCAGCACGCTGGGTGCCTGGTCTCGCGTGAGCGGCCCCGAGAGCTGGAGAGGGGTCATGGCGGCGGACTAGGAGCCCGACTTCGCAGCGAGCTTGCGCAGGGACTGGTTCTTGGCGTTGAGGGCTGCAATCAGGCCGTCGATTCCCCGCGCACTGGCCAGCTGACCGAACTGGCTGCGGTAGTGGTCGACCAGCCAGAGGCCAAGAACGTTGAAGTCGTAGATCTTCCAACCACTGCCCGACTTCTCAAGCCGGTAGTCGAGTTGAATGGGCTCTTTGCCTGTGCGGACCACAAAGGTGCGCACGATGACATCGGTGTCCTCTGGGGCGTATCGGGCGGGCCGAACCTGAACGGTGGTGTCCTGAACTTGCTTGAGGGCGTCCGCATAGGTGAGCAGAAGCAGTTCGCGGAAGGCGGTCATCAGCTTGTCTTGTTGCTCAGGGGTCGCGCGACGCCAGTGAACCCCAACTGTTAGAGCCGTCATGCGCGAGAAATTGACCACGGGCATGACGCGCTGGTCGACCAGGGTGTTGAGCCTGGTGAGGTCGCCGGCCTGCAGGCTGCGGTCTTTGCGAATGGTGTCCAGGATGTCCTGGGTAACCGACTTGATGAGGGCATCCGGATCGGTGACGGCCTGAGCCAGGACCTGTCCCGGCAGGACGAACAGGGCTGCGCCCATCACCAGGCCAAGACTGGTCAGCTGCCGTCGCAGTCGGCTGGAGACCGACATCGACTGGCTAGGCTGAGGGGCTTGGTACATGGTCATGGTTACCACCGTTGGGTGAACTGGGCCGGGGCTGCTGAGGACTGCTGAGGGGCCGGTAAACGTCCATCGTTGACCTGCTGGGCCCGTCTGGCCAGGTAGGCATCACGGACACTCAGGTAGCGGTCGAACGAGAGGGCATCGAGCGTGGACTCCATGTCCAGCAGCCCGGCCCTGGCATCGACAATTCGGGTTGCACGCAGAGACCACTCGGTGGTGCTCCCCACCGTGAAGATCTGCTGGAAGGGGTCGGTGGTGAAGTCCGCGACCCGGCCCACCGTGTCGCGAACCGTGCTGGGACCAAGAAGCGGCAAGACGAAGTAGGGGCCAGGCTCTGATCCCCAACGGCCAAAGGTCTGACCAAAATCTTCGTTGGTCTTGGCATAGCCCATGCTGCCAGCCGGGTCGCCCAGGCCCAAGACGCCGATGGTGGTGTTGATAACCACTCGAGTGGCGGCGTTGCCAGCCTTGGAGGGTTCGCCCTGCAGCAGGTGGTGCAGTGTGTTGACGATGTCGCCCAGGTTGCTAAAAAAGTTGCCAAAGGCGGTGCGAACCGGCTCGGGCACGTAGTTTTTATAGCCTTGGGCCACCGGTTTAATCACGGCCTCGTCGACCTGGGTGTTGAACTCAAAGACGGCCCGGTTGTACCGCTCCCAGGGATCCCGGGGGTCGCCCTGATGTCCAGCCGGCAGGCTGGCGCAGCCGGCCAACAAGGCCAGCCCCAGCCCGGCCGAGAGCCGACGAGTCCACGCCAGGAGGGTGGTCACTTGATGCCCCCGTCGGCCGCCTGACTGGCGCCACCGGAATCACGGCTATACAAGAACTGGGAGATGATGTTTTCGAGGACCACCGCCGACTGAGTCAGCTTGATGCGGTCTTGGTCTTTTAGGGGCTCGGATTCTGCGCCCGGCAGAATGCCGATGTATTTTTCGCCCAGGAGTCCCGCCGTGAGAATCTGGGCCGAGCTGTCCTTGGGAAACTTAACGCCTTGGTTGAGTTCAAGGGTGACCACCGCCTGGTAGCGCTGGTCGTCAAATCCAATCTGACCAACGCGACCGACCACCACCCCGGCACTGCGAACGGCCGCCCGGGGTTTGAGTCCACCAATGTCGTCGAAGTTGGCCAAGACGGTGTAGGTGGGACCCGATCCCATGGTGGTGAGGTTGCTGACTTTCAGCGACAAAAACAGCAAGGCCAGCAGGCCCAGCAGCACGAAAAGTCCAACCAGCAGGTTTATGGTGCGTTGCATGCCAATAGCCTATCAGAGCGAGCCTGTCAGAGCGCACCGAACATAAAAGCGGTGAGCATGAAATCAAGCCCAAGAACAGCCAAGGACCCGGCCACCACCGTCATGGTCGTAGCCCTGGCCACTCCCTCTGGCGTGGGGCGGGCCCGGTAGCCCATGAAGAGCGCCACCATGGTGACGGTGAAGCCAAAGACCAGGCTCTTGATGATGCCGTTGACAATGTCGTCGACAAAATCAACGCCCTCGGTCATCTGCGACCAGAAGGCGCCGGCGTCGACCCCGATGAGCCCGACTCCGATGAGCCACCCTCCGAGGACCCCAACAGCCGAGAAAAGCGCGGCCAGCAGCGGCATGGTGACCAGGCCACCCACAAACCGGGGGCCCAGGATTCTGGCCACAGGGTCCACAGCCATGGCCTCAAGGGCGGCAAGCTGCTCGCCGGCCTTCATCAGGCCAATCTCGGCGGTGAGCGCGGTGCCGGCCCGGCCGGCAAAGAGCAAGGCAGAGACGACAGGGCCCAATTCGCGAACCAGAGAGAGTGCAACCAGAAGGCCCAGAGCCTCTTCGGAGCCATACCGGCGAAGGGTGTAGTAGCCCTGCAGGCCCAGCACCAGGCCCACGAAGAGTCCGGAGACAACGATGATGGCCAGGGAGTGGTTGCCAAGAAAATGTATCTGGCCAGCAATGAGGTTGGGGCGCCGAAGAATGCTGGCCAGCCTGGCCAGAAGGCCCACCGTCAGCCGTGCAAAGCCGCCAAGGTTTTCGACAAAGGCAAGGGTGTTGGCGCCCAGACCCGAGATGCGCTGCAGGGGATTCACCGGCGCTGGCCCCCCAGAAAGCCCCGGGCAAGCGAGTCCGCAGGGTAGTGAAACTGGACGGGGCCCTCCTCGCGGCCTTCGAGAAATTGCCGAACATAGGGGTCCGAGGAGTCCAGCAACTCCTGCGGTGTCCCCAGGGCCACGAGTCGAGCCCCCTCTTCCGAGGGCGCCAAGACCGCCACGCGGTCGGCAATCTCAAAGGTCTCCTCCACGTCGTGGGTGACGATGACCGAGGCAGCGCCCAGGGCGTCGTTGAGCCGACGAATGAGACGGGCGGTAACCCCCAAGGAGATGGGGTCTAGGCCGGCAAAGGGCTCGTCATAGAGAATCAGTTCGGGGTCCAGAGCAATGGCCCTGGCCAGGGCCACACGGCGGGCCATGCCGCCGGAGATCTCGCTGGGCATCAGGTGGGCCGCACCCCGAAGGCCAACGGCCTCGAGCTTTAAGAGCACCACGTCTTGAAGAAGCGACTCGGGCAGTTTTGCATGCTCGCGCAGGGGGAAGGCCACGTTTTCAAAACACGAGAGGTCGGTAAAGAGCGCGCCAAACTGAAAGAGTAGGCCCATGCGACGACGAATGGCATAGAGGTCTTGAATCTGGTCGCCCAGCAGTGGCTGGCCAAAGACCCGCAGCTCTCCACTGGCGGGCTGGACCAGTCCGGCGATGAGTCGCAACAGGGTGGTCTTGCCCACCCCCGAGCCCCCCATGATGGCCATGACCTCGCCCTTTTGAACAGTCAGGCTCAGGTCTTGAATGATGGTGCGGGGGCCGTAGCCAAACCGCACCCGGTCGAAGCTCAGGCAGGCCGAGTCGGGGTCGCTAAGGGACATGGCGGACGTTGCGGGCATGGCCGCATTCTACCCAGCGTTGAGCAGGGTCTCGGCTTCGGCCAACGCCTCGGCCGTGCCTCGCAAGACCAGGGCGTCCTCAGCCAGCAGGAGCATGTCGTCGGTAAGGGTCTGCCGACGCCCGGCACGCTTGAGGGTGGCAATGTCTACGCCCATCCCCGCCAGACCCAGGTCGGCAATTCGCCGGCCCGCCATGGCAGAGGTCTTGGGCACTACCAGGGTTCGCAGCATGACGGCATCCTCGGTGCGCTCGAGATAGTCGTCATCGCTGCCGCGAAAGACCCCCCGAAACAGCCCATAGCGGTTGTCGCGCACTTCGCGGACCCGACGGACCACGCGGTGCAGTGGTACCCCAGCCAGGGCCAGGGCATGCGAGGCAAGCATGAGACTGCCTTCGATCACCTCGGGGACGACCTCGGTGGCGCCAGCGTCACGCAGTGAGGCTAGGTCGCCGTCGTCGCGGGCCCGGACAATGACTGGCAGCTGCGGCGCCAACTGGCGGACCGCAAGAATGACCTGGATGGCCGAGGCCCGGTCGGCATAAGTGATGACCACGGAGGTCGCTCGGTGGATGCCTGCGGCCAGCAGCGTCTCGCGGCGGGCGGCATCGCCAAAGACCACCGAGTTACCGGCCGCCGCAGCCTCGCGGGTTCTCTGCGGGTCGAGGTCCAGGGCCACGTAGTCAATCTTTTCTTGGTCAAGCAGCTGCGCCAAGTTCTGACCGCAGCGGCCAAAGCCGCAGATGATGAGGTGCTTGTCAGCGCTTACCGCCTGACTGGCAATGCGGTGGATCTCCAGCGATCGGCGCAGAAATTCGGAGCGGGCCAGACGCAAGACCAGGCCGTCGCTGCGGTCCACCACAAAGGGCGTCAGCAGCATGGAGACCACCATGCCTGCCAGCACCAGCTGAAGGACCTCATCAGGCAAAAGCCCACCAATGAGCGAGGGGTCGAGCAAGACAAAGCCAAACTCTCCAGCCTGAAAGAGCCAGAGACCAGCCCGCAGCGAGGGGCCGGGGGCCACCCCGAAGAGCCTGGCCAGGCCCGCAATGACCAAGACTTTTGCAAGGATGTAGGCCAGCAGAAGCGCCAGCAGAATAGGGGCCTGGTCGGCCACGACGGCCAGGTTGAGGCGCATGCCCACCGTGATGAAAAACAGGCCCATGAGGACGTCGCGGTAAGGCCGAATGTCAGCCTCCACCTGATAGCGAAACTCGGTCTCGGAGATGAGCATGCCGGCCATGAAGGCCCCCAGGGCCAGCGAGAGGCCTAGATGCTCGGTCACCCAGGCCAGGCCAAGGGTCATGAGCAGCAGGTTCAGGGAGAAAAGTTCCTGAGACTTGCGACGGGCCACCACGGTAAGCCAGGGGCCCACCAGCCGCTGACCCACCACTACCAACAGCACCAGGACCAGGGCGGCCTTGGCCAGCGCCAGGGCCAGCGTCTGGGCGATGTCGGTGGCCTGGCCGGCCGCAGTCGCCGAAGCCTCGGAGGCCCCCGCAATGGCTGCGAGGGCTGGCACCACAATCATGAGGGGGACGACCGCCAGGTCTTGGAACAGGAGAATGCCGACCACCGGCCGGCCATGGGCGGTCTCAAGTTCACCGCGGTCTGCCGCCATGCGCATGACCATGGCGGTGGAGGACATGGCCAGGGCACAGCCCAAGACCAGACAGGCCTGCCACGACATGCCATGCAGGGGGCCAAGGGCCAAGGCCAGTCCCGTGACCACTGCGATGGTCGCCAAGACTTGGGCCGAGCCGAGTCCAAGCACTAGCTTTTTCATGGCTCTTAGCCGGGGCAGGCTGAACTCCACGCCGATGGAGAACATCAGAAAGACCACCCCAATCTCGGCCAGCCAGCGGGTGACCTCGCTGTCCGGGGCAACGCCCAGTGCGTGCGGCCCAAAGGCGACCCCCACAACCAGGTAGCCGATCAGTGGTGGAAGTCGGGCTGCCCGGGCCGCCATCACCACACCGACCGAGACCGCCAACAGCGCAACGATGAGACTCAGGATTGATTCCATTACTATGGCCAGTGTAGCAACCAAAACTGCCCTCATGACATCAGCGAAATCCAGCCTCCAGCCTGCCTCTGGGTCCCATGACGAGATCCTGGCGCGCTGCCGTCGCGTCCTTCAGATTGAGGCCCAGGCCGTCGGTGGTCTGGTGGATCAGCTCGATGCCAACACGGCTCGCGCCGTCGAGGCGATCTACGGCCTAAAGGGGCGTCTGGTGGTGACGGGCATGGGCAAGAGTGGGCATGTGGCCCGCAAGGTGGCCGCCACCTTTGCCTCTACCGGCACGCCCGCCTTTTTTGTTCACCCCGCCGAGGCCCAACACGGCGACCTGGGCATGGTCCAGGCCGACGACCTGGTATTGGCTTTTTCCTATTCCGGTGAGACCGACGAGTTGCGGCTGATTGCTCCGCACCTTAAGCGCATGGGGGCCCGACTCATTGCCGTGACCGGCCATGCCCAATCCACTCTGGCCAAATTGGCCGACCTTCACCTCTGTGCCAGCGTCTTGGAAGAAGCCTGCCCACTCAACCTTGCGCCCACCGCCAGCACCACAGCCGCGCTGGCCCTGGGCGATGCCCTGGCCGTGGCTGTTCTGGAGATGCGAGGCTTTCGGGCCGAGGACTTTGCCAAGTCTCACCCCGGCGGCAGCCTTGGCCGACGACTCCTGGTGCGCGTGGCGGACGTGATGCGGACAGGTGACCAGATTCCCCGGGTTCGCGCGGGTACTCTGCTGACCGACGCACTGGCCGAGATGGGCGCCAAGCGCATGGGCATGACCTGCGTGGTCGATGCCCAGGGCCGGGCTCAGGGCATCTTCACCGATGGTGACCTGCGGCGCCTGCTGGGCCAGAACCGTCTCACTCCAAGCCTTACCGTGGATGCGGTGATGACCCGTTCGGCCCAGACCATCTCGGCAGAGGCCCTGGCGACCGAGGCAGCCCACCTGATGGACTCCACCCGCATCAACCATCTGCTCATCGTCGATGACCAGCAGGTGCTCATTGGTGCCATTGGCCTGCACGACCTGCTAGAGGCCAAGATTCTCTGATGACCACTCCCAGCGCAGCCTCCCTTCAGGCCCCCGGGACTGACTGGACGGACCTCCAGCAGACCGCCCTGGTGCGAAGCCGGGCGGCTGGGCTGGCAGCCATGTTTTTTGATGTCGATGGCGTGATGACCGACGGGGGACTCTTTTACGATGGCCAAGGCGAGTCCTTGAAACGGTTTCATGTCTTGGATGGTCATGGCCTGAAGATGCTAAGCGAGGCCGGTGTGCTGGTGGGCGTGCTGAGCGGTCGCAGCCACCCCGCAGTCATGGCCAGGGCCCAGGAATTGGGGCTTGAGGAGGTGCACCTGGGCCTTTCAGACAAGCTCGACTGTCTGCAGGCCATCTGTCGCCGACGGGGACTGGCGGTCTTGGACTGCGGTCATATGGGCGATGACCTGCCGGACCTGCCGGTCCTGCAAGCAGTGGGGTTCTCGGCCAGTGTGCCCACCGCCATTGAGACTGTTCGACAAGAGGCCATGTGGGTCTCGAGCCTGCCCGCCGGCGGTGGAGCAGTTCGCGAGGTCTGTGACTTCATCCTGGCCTGCAAGGCTGCGGGTACGAGGGTCTGATGCGCGCGGCCTGGTCTGATCGAATTGGTGGCTGGCTGTCGCTGGCCCTGTTGGCGGGACTGGGCCTGAGCTCATGGCTACTGTCGGCGGTGACTCAGGCACCAGACTGGATTAAGGCCAGCCGGTCACAGTCGGGTCCCACTGCTGTGATTGCCAAGGCCCACATTGTGAAGACCGGCTCCGATGGCCGTCCGCGGCAGGTGGTGGACTCCCCCCAGATCACCCAGTTTGAAGATGGCCGGGCGGAGCTGACCAGCCCCGACCTGGTCTCGTTTCGTGTCCAGGGCCCGCCCGTTACCGCCAAGTCTCGCAAGGCCCTGGTGAGTGCAGACCAGAACGAGGTGGTGCTGGAAGGGTCGGTGGTGATTCGTCGCGAGGCCTCGGAGAAGGACCCCGCCCTGCGGGTGGAGACCGAGACCCTGACCTTTTTGTCGGACCAAGAAATTGCCCAGACCGCAGCGCCCGTCATGGTCTATCGCGGGGTCCAGACCCTCTACGGGGTCGGTCTGCGCCTGGATGAGAAGACCGACCGGCTGCAGATTCTGGCCGACACCCGAATGGTCCTGCCCAAGTCCAAGCCAGAGGAGAAAAAACCTTGAGTCGAACAATCCCCCTGCTCTGGTCCCTGTTGGCCCTTGGCGTGTCGATAGGCCTGGCGGGGCCTGTGGCTGCAGAGAAGGCCGATCGCCAGGCGCCCACCAACATCGACTCTGACCGTCTAGACCACGACGACAAGGCCCAGCGGACGATCTTTACTGGCAATGTGGTGCTCACCAAAGGCAGCCTGATACTGCGCGGGGATCGGCTGGAATTGCAGCAACTGCCCGATGGCAAGACCCAGGCCGTCGTGACTGGGCAGCCCGCTCGACTGCGCCAGAAGCGCGAGGCCCTGCAGGAATGGATGGAGGGCGAGGCCGTCCAGATCGACTACAACAACCAGACCGAGATTGCGTTGCTCACAGGCAATGCCGTCATGCGCCGTGTTGGACCCGACCGAGAGCTCGACCGAGTAGCGGGTGACCGCCTGGTCTACAACAACGTCACCGAGTTTTATGAGGTGGAGATTAAGCCGGGACAGCCCCGGGCCCGCATGACCCTAATGCCCCGCGAAGCCAAGCCATGAGTGAGTTGCAGGTTCAGAACCTCCGAAAGGGCTACCAGGGTCGAATCGTGGTGAAGGATGTCTCCCTAACGGTGAGACGTGGTGAGGTGGCCGGCCTGCTCGGGCCGAACGGTGCGGGCAAGACCACCTGCTTTTATATGATCGTGGGCCTGGTGCCGGCAGATGGCGGTGAGATTCGACTCAATGGGCAAGACCTGACCCGAGCCCCCATTCATGTACGGGCTAAACAGGGTCTGTCTTACCTGCCACAGGAGGCCTCGGTCTTTCGCAGGCTTACCGTCGCAGACAACATTCGGGCCGTCTTGGAGTTGCAGCGAGACCCCGAGGGCCGCCGTCTGTCGGCCCAGACGCTTGAGCAGCGGCTGGATGCTCTGCTGGAGGACCTGCAGATTGGCGGCATTCGGGACAACCTGGGGCAGTCCCTCTCGGGTGGGGAGCGGCGCCGTGTTGAGATTGCGCGGGCCCTGGCCACTTCACCAGAGTTCATTTTGCTCGATGAGCCCTTTGCCGGTGTGGACCCCATTGCGGTCATAGAAATTCAACGCATCATCCGTTTTCTGAAGGACCGGGGCATTGGGGTGCTGATCACCGACCACAATGTGCGCGAGACATTGGGCATCTGTGACCACGCAACCATCATGAACGATGGGGTGGTGCTGGCCAGTGGTGAACCCGCCCAGATTGTCGACGATCCGGGCGTGCGAAAGGTCTACCTAGGCGAACACTTCCGCATGTAGCCATGAAGATCTCGCTGACCACCAAGACCAGTCAGCAGCTGACCCTGACGCCCCAGCTGCAGCAGGCGATTCGTCTCCTGCAGCTCTCCAACCTGGAATTGCGACAAGAACTCGAGGCCTTTAGCGCGGACAACCCGCTGCTGGAGATTGAGGACCTTGGGGCCTCGGGCCCAGAGGAGGCGGCGTCTGAGGCTACTGAGGCGGGGGCTACAGAGGAGTGGGAGGCCGAGCTTGGCGACGGCCTGACGGACTGGCGAGGCGATGGCAGCGGGGAGGACCGCGGCGACCGCGATGGCAATGGCGAGGTGGGATTTATTCGCCTGCAGGACCACCTGCGAGAGCAGGTGGCCGGCCTTCATCTCAGTGCCCGTGACCGCGCCTGGCTAGAGGTGTTGATTGAGGCCCTGGACGACGATGGCTACCTGCGAGACCCGCTTGAGGAACTCGCTGCTGGGTTTGAGGCACTGTTTGAGTCGGAGCTTGGCGGGGCCCTGGAGGAGGATGAGCAGCTGGTGGGCCTGCGTCTGCTGCAGTCTCTGGACCCGGTGGGCATTGGCTCACAGAGCCTGAAGGACTGCCTGGGGCTGCAGCTGCGGCAACTGATGGGCCAGGCCGGTGCGCCTGCGGAGACCCTGAAGGCCGCCCTGCTGCTGGTGGAAGAGCACCTGAGTCAGTTGGGCCAGGTGCCTCTGGCCAGCCTGTGTCGAGCCACTGGCCTGAGCAGAGAACTGGTCTCTGATGCCTTGGTCCTCATTCGTGGCCTGGAGCCACGGCCAGCCGCTCGCTTTCAGGCCCAGCAAGACACCAGCCTGACGCCGGATGTCGTGGTGACCCAGACCCGGGCTGGAAAGTGGGTGGCCCGTCTGACCCGACAGTCCCTGCCGCGGCTGTCCATTAACCAGGAATATGCGCGGCTTATTCGGGATGGGGAGTCGGACTCGCTGATGTCGCAGAAGCTGCAAGAGGCCCGCTGGATGTTGAAGAATATCGCCCAGCGCAGCGAGACTATTTTGCGAGTCTCCCAGGCCATCGTTACTGCGCAGCAGGCCTTTTTTAGCCAAGGGGCAACGGCCATGCGGCCCATGGTCCTCAGGGACGTGGCCCAGGCCTGTGAGCTGCACGAGTCCACCGTCTCTCGGGTGACCAACCAGAAATACATGCTCACGCCGCTTGGCTGCTTTGAGCTGAAATTCTTTTTTAGCAGCCATGTGGGCACCGACGACGGCGGGGCCGCCTCGGCGACGGCCATCAAGGCGCAGATTGAATCCTGGGTGAAAGCCGAAGACCCCGCACGGCCGCTGTCGGATCAGGCTCTGTCAGACCGTTTTACCGAGCAGGGCGTGGTGGTAGCCCGGCGCACAGTTGCAAAGTATCGCGAAGCGCTCAGAATCCAGAGTGCTAGTCTAAGAAAACGACAATAAAACAGGAGGCTTTTATGCAGGTCACCATCACCGGCCATCACCTTACCGTTACCGATGCCATTCGTGACTACGTCAACCAGAAATTCTCGAAGGCCTGGCGGCATTTCGACCGCGGCCTGGAGGCCCATGTGGTCCTGACCGTTGAAAAGCTAGATCAGAAAGCCGAAGTAACCGTTCACTTTCAAGGAAAAGACCTCCACGCAGAGGCCAAGCACTCTGACATGTATGCGGCCATTGACCTGCTCGCCGAAAAGCTCGACCGCCAGGTGGTGCGTTACAAGGAACAGCACCAGACCAACGTTCACTCCAGCCGCGGGGCCCTGGAGGCCTAGCCTGCGGGGGCCCTAGGGGCCAGAAAACCCATGGTTATCGCGGTGCAACAAATCCCTCAAAAGGTCTATACTCCCCCCACTTTGATGCTAGAGCGGGGTTCCCCATGAACCGCATTTGCAAGCTGTTGTCGGCCAACCAAGTTCTTCTGGACGTTGAGGCCTCAAGTAAAAAGCGGGCCTTTGAGATGGCCGGCCTGTTGTTCGAAGAGTCTCAGGGCATTGCCCGCAGCAAGGTCTTTGACTCGCTGTTTGCCAGGGAGCGGCTAGGCTCCACCGGTCTGGGAGAAGGCATCGCCATCCCCCACGGCCGAATCAAGGGCCTGAAAGAGGCCATGGCCGCCGTCATTCGTCTTACCGAGCCCGTGGCCTTTGATGCCCCCGATGGCAAGCCCGTCTCGGTCATGATCTTTTTGTTGGTGCCCGAGCAGGCCACCCAGCAACACCTGGAGATTCTCTCGGAGGTTGCCGAGATGCTGTCAGACAAAGGCCTGCGGGCCTCGCTGGCCAGCGCCGCAGACCCCCAGTCACTCTTTCAGGCCATCTGTGAATGGCAGCCAGCCGGGGCCTAGCGCCAGACCCCGGACGAAGACCACCGGACGCCTGGACCAGACCCGATGCTCAACGTCCAGCAGTTTTTTGAGGCCTACCAGGACCAGCTCAAGCTGAGCTGGGTAACTGGCCAGGCCGGCGGCGAGCGTCACATCTCCGGGCCCTCGTTTGAGAGCGCCGACCTCGTGGGCCACTTCAACCTGATTCACCTCAACCGCATTCAGGTCTTTGGCCAGGCAGAGGTGGACTACTACAACCGACTCGACCCCCAACGCAGGACCTATCTCACTGCAGAGCTGGTGGCCGGCAAGCCCCCCGCCATCATTCTGGCCGACGGCCTGGTTCCCCCTGCCCAGCTCTTCGAGGCCTGTGACCGAGACAGCCTGCCGCTTCTGCGAACCAGCCACACCGCACCACGCGCCATTGACCTCATGCGCATTCAGCTGGCCAAACGGCTGGCCCCCATGGCCTCACTGCATGGCGTCTTTATGGACGTCTTGGGCCTGGGTGTCTTGATCTCTGGAGAGTCCGGACTGGGCAAGAGTGAGCTCGCCCTGGAACTGATTACCCGCGGCCATGGGCTGGTGGCCGACGACGTGGTGGAGTTTTCGCGCATTGCGCCCGATGCCATTGAAGGCCGTTGTCCTCCCCTGCTCAAAGACCTGCTGGAGGTGCGGGGGCTGGGGCTTCTCGACATTAAATCCATCTTTGGCGAGACCAGTGTCCGCCGCAAGATGCGGCTGCGACTCATTGTTCAGCTGGTACGACGCTCGGCCATTGATGAATACGAGCGGCTGCCCCTGGAGGCCCTGTCCGAAGAAGTCTTGGGCCTGCCGATTCGCAAGGTGGTGATCCCGGTGGCCGCAGGACGAAACCTGGCCGTCCTGGTGGAGGCGGCCGTTCGCAACACGGTCTTGCAGCTGCGCGGCATTGATACCATGCGTGAGTTCACGGAACGTCAACAACGCGCCATGAACAACGAGGATTTCTTGTGACCGAGCCGGCCGACCCCGCCCCATCCGATGCGCTTTCGCTAGTCCTGGTGACTGGCATGTCGGGGTCTGGCAAGTCGATTGCCCTCGCGGTCCTGGAGGACGAAGGGTTTTACTGCGTCGACAACCTGCCGGTGGCGCTCATTGGTCCGCTGGTCAAGAGTCAACAGGCCCGTGGCACACGACAGATGGCTCTGGCCGCCGATGTGCGGGCTGGTGCCGACCTGGTGCACCTTGAAAAAGCGCTTGCCGAGTTGCGGGCCGAGGGCCTGGCCTTGACGGTCTTGTTTCTGAATGCCCGCTCAGATGTCTTGCTGCAGCGTTACTCCGAGACCCGCCGCCGTCATCCCTTGTCCTTGATCGCCGAGGCCAACCGCGACGATGCTGGCGAATCGATGACGCTGATGGAATGCATTGAGCATGAGCGAGAGATTCTAGCTCCCCTGCAGCACCTGGGTATTCCGGTCGACACCAGCGACCTGCGGGCCTCGGCCCTGCGAACCTGGCTGAGGAGTTTTTTAAAACTGCAGACCAGCCGTCTGGTCTTGCTCTTTCAGTCGTTTGCCTTCAAGGCGGGCATCCCCTTGGATGCAGACCTGGTCTTTGACCTACGCTGCCTGCCCAACCCCCATTACGAGCCGGCTCTCAAGTCGCTCACCGGCCGCGACCCCGAGGTGATCGCCTTCTTGGCAGGCCACGAGCGAGTGGGGGCCATGATCCAGGACATTGGTGACTACCTGGACCGCTGGCTGCCCTGCTACGTCAACGAGCAACGCAGTTACCTGACGGTGGCCCTGGGCTGCACCGGCGGACAACACCGGTCGGTCTACGGCGCTGAGCAACTGGCCCGCCGGTTTGAAGGCAGCTGGCCTGTGATGGTTCGCCACCGCTCACTCATCCAGCGGGGTCTGGGCTAGAACCCTTCGGACCGGTGCGGGCAGTCCCAACTCCAGGGCCTGCCGCAGACTCCACCAGGTGACCTGCTGTCCCTGAACCGTCCGCGGGCGGGCCTGTTCTGTGGCGATGCGTCGTCGTCGAAGGCCGATTAGCAGTCGGTAATGGGTGAAGTCGTGCGTGAGCTGGTCGTCAAACTCGTCCTGCCGCTGGTGAAATTCCTGTGGCGTGAGTGGGCGGGCGGGCAGCGTCCAGAGACCCCCCCAGAGGCCCGTGGGGGGCTGCTGAACCAAGGCCAGCGCCTGCTCGTGGAGCACCAGATCCCAGCGGGCGGCACGAACCGGTCGGGCTCGGCGAATGGCTGGACGGGGATGCTGGTCAACTGTCTGCGTCAGATGGGCCTGACAATCCGCCTGCACCGGACAGGCCGGGCAGTCGGGGTGCCGAGGCCGACAGACCAGGGCTCCAAGGTCCATGATGGCCTGGGTATAGGCGGGCATATCGGCGGAGGCCTTGGGCAACAGCTGCTGGGCAACGGGCCAGAGGGCCTTGGCCAAGGCGGGGCTGTTCCAAGGCTCGGGCCGGCAGCCATGGCGGGCCAGGACGCGTCTGACATTGCCATCAAGAATGGCCGCACGCTCACCGTAGACCACCGAGGCAATCGCAGCCGCCGTCGAGGGGCCCACCCCGGGCAGCCGGGCCCAGTCTTGGGCTGTCCGCGGAAAGCCGCCCAGGGCCCAGAGTTGTTGGGCACAGGCATGCAGGTTGCGGGCTCTTGCGTAGTAGCCCAGACCACTCCAAAGGGCCAGGACCTCATCAACGGGCGCTTGGGCCAGGTGCTCGAGGGTGGGAAACCGGCGAAGAAACCTCTGGAAGTAGGCCGTTGCATTGGCCAGCTGGGTCTGTTGCAACATGATCTCGGAGAGCCAGACTTTGTAGGGGTCGGCCTGCTGCCCGGCCTGCGGGTGCCAAGGCAGGTCAGACCGGCCATGGCGGCGAGCCCACGCCAGCAGTCGATCGGCAAAGGCCGCAGGCGGCTTAGCCACGCTGGCAGCCCGGGCAGTAGTAGGTGGCCCGCTGGGCCTGGACCAGCCGTCGAATGGCTGCACCACACTGCAGGCAGGGCTGGCCCTGCCGGTCGTAGACCAGGTGCTGTCCGCCGTAACGGCCGGGCTCGCCGTCGCTGGCCAGAAAGTCCCGCAGCGTGCTGCCGCCATGGTCAATGGCCTCTTGCAAGACCTGACGAATGGTCTGGACCAGCCGCTCGGCTTGCGCGCGGCTAAGCCGACCAGCCGCCCGGCGAGGCGAGAGCCCCGCCCGAAAGAGGGCCTCACTGGCATAGATGTTGCCCACACCCACCACCACATCTCCCCGCATCAACCAGACCTTCAGGGCCTGACGAACGCCACGGGCCGCGGCGTAGAGAGCCTGGGCAGTAAAGCCCGGCGAGAGAGGCTCCAGGCCGCTAGCGGCCTGGCCCAACCAGTCGGCCGGTAGGTCCATGAGGTGCTCGGCGCTGCTCGGGTCAAAGCCCTGGGGCTTGGGCAGCAGACGAACGTCTCCAAACCGCCGGGGGTCGTGAAGGACCAGACTGCCCGCTTCAAAGGCCCAGCAGACATGGTCGTGAAGGGCCAGACGAGACGGTGCCGAGGTCTGCCAGCCCAGGCGTCCTGACATGCCCAGGTGGACCGACATCAGATGCCGGTCGAAGACGAAGATGAGTTGCTTGGCCCGTCGAGCGATGGTGAGCAGTCGCTGGCCTGTTAGTGGCCTGAGGACCTTGGCCTGGCCTGAAAAAGAGCGCAGGGCCTTGCCGCTGGTGCGAACAGACTGGAGTTGTTGGTCGGGCAGGTCCCGCAGGAGACCCTGTCGGGTCACTTCAACCTCTGGCAGTTCGGGCATGGGCGGGATGGAAGCGCAAATCTGAGTTACTGTTGAACGTGATGATGCCCTTAAAACCAGGTCTCCAGCACAGCGTTGTCTGGTCACGGTTGCGTGCCGTCTGGCCCGCGGCCCTCATGGCCTGTGGCCTCTGGCTGTTCGCGCCGGTGGCGGGCCAGGCCTCCACAGCCCAGCAGACCGACCCCAAGGTCATCTTTCAGATTCTGGCCAGCGAGCTCGCCCTTCAACAAGGAGAAATCGGCCTGGCTGCCTCGACCTATCTGGCCCTGGCCGAGCAGACCCAAGACCCCGTGGTGGCCGAGCGTGCCACCCAGCTTGCCCTGGTGATTCGGGCCCCGAAGCAGGCGCTTGCCGCAGCCCGCATCTGGCTGGCCGGTAAGCCCCAGGATGCCAATGCCCAAGAGAGTGTCGATGTCTTGTCGCTGCTGCTGGGCTATGAGCACGACCTGACCGACCGCCTGCTCAAAAGACGCCAAGGCCTGACCACGCCGCAAGAGCTCGAGGCCTTTTACGAGCGGCTCTCGGGACTGGTGATGCGGGCCTCTGACCCCAAGAAGGCCTTGGCAATTCTGACCCGTGTCTCCGAGCGAGAACCCCAACACACCAGGCTGCTCTATGCCAAGGCCATGCTCCACGAGAAGCTGAAAGAACATGGCCCGGCCGAGGCAGCGCTGCGTCTGCTGGTCTCGCGAACGCCAGAAGATGCTGATGCCCTGAATGCGCTGGGCTATAGCCTGGCCGACCAGAACCGGCAACTGCCCGAGGCCCTAACCTTGCTGGAGAAGGCCCATCGGCTCAAGCCTGAAGACGGCCATATTCTGGACAGCATGGGCTGGGTCTACTACCGGCTTGGCCACCTGGACAAGGCCCGCGACTTTCTGCAGAAGGCCTTCATGCGCATGCCGGATGCAGAGGTGGCGGCCCACCTGGGCGAGGTCCTCTGGACCTCCAACCAGGCCAACGAGGCCCTGATCATCTGGCGACATGGACGTGCAGCCAACCCCCAGAACCCTCTGCTGCTAGAGACCATGCGGCGGTTTGGGGTGAGCATTGAGTAGTCCAGCCTGCCCAGCGCGGCGGGTGGTTCAGACCAGACTTCTTCGCTCCGGCTTGGCCGGTCTCGCCAGCCTGGCCGGTCCAGGAGGCCTGGCCGGGCTCTTGCTCACTGGTTGCGCGAGCCCACTCCCTCGAACAGCTGAGCCTGGTGTCCCAGTCGTCTATGGGCCGGCCCGACTGGGCCGGTTCTCGCTCTCTGGAGATGAGTTGTCAGCCCCACTGGTGGGCCAGTTTGAGTGGCGGTCGGCCCGCGGTGCTGGTCTTCAACGCTGGTGGATTAGCGACCCCTGGTCCCGACCACAAGGCAGCCTGATGCTAATGACTGACCAGTCCGGCCCCTGGGCAGGCTGGCAGCCCTTCTTGCCCGACGAGACACCCATCGAGGCCGACCGGGCCCTGCAGTGGGCCCAACGCAGCCTGGGCCTCAGCCAGTCGGCCCTGGTACCGCTGGGTCAACTGCTGACGGCCTTGGGGCAGGAAATTGGTCAGCAGGCCGGGGCTGCCCGGCTGGAGCGGCGGGTGGCCACGGGCTCGGGCTGGCTGTCGCTGCGCCTGGTGGTGATGGCCGAAGGCTCTTAGGCCATGGACCCCAAGACCACCCGACCCGTCGCAGCCCAACGGTTTCTGGCCCCAGCCAAACTCAACCTTTTTTTGCATGTAGTGGGCCGCCGGGCCGATGGCTATCACCTGTTGCAGAGCCTCTTCTGCCTTCTCAATTGGGCTGATGAAATTGAGATTGGGCTGCGACAGGACGGGCGGCTGGTCCGCCAGGGTGACCTGGCCTGGCCGGTGCAGACCGACCTGGCCCTTCGGGCTGCCCAGGCCTTGCAAGCGGCAGCGATCGACGAACGGGTGCCGGGTGCAGAGCAGTTGGGAGCAAGTCTGCTGGTCCACAAACACCTGCCGAGCGGCGCCGGCCTGGGGGGCGGAAGCTCTGACGCTGCCACCGTGCTCATGGCCCTGAACCGACTCTGGGGCCTGAACCGGCCAACCCCCTTCTTGGCCGAAGTGGGCCTGCAACTCGGGGCCGACGTGCCATTCTTTTTGGGAGGTAGGGCGGCCTTTGTAGAGGGCGTTGGCGAGGACCTGAGGCCCCTTGAGCCCAATGCCCAATGGTTTGTGGTGATGGTGCCTGCGGTGGAGGTGCCCACCGCCAGCATCTTCAGAGACCCCGCATTGACACACACCCCCAAAGCCTTGAGAATCTCGGATCTTTCAGAGGCCGTGCAGGCATCCTGCTGGACGTTTGGCCACAACGATCTGCAAGCCGTTGCGAGTCGTCTGCATGCCCAGGTGGCAACTGCACTAGACCACGCCAAGGCCGCTGCGGTCTCGGTGGGGCTCCCGTCCGAGGCCGCCCGAATGAGTGGCAGTGGTGGCGCGGTGTTTGTGAGCTGCGTCAGCGGCCCTCAGGCCGAGGTGGTGGCCCGCCAGCTGCAGGCCGCAGGGCCCGGGCAGACGTCCTCTGAAACGCCGCAGGTCAGGATCTGTCAACGACTGATTCGGCATCCGGCGCTTTAGCGGTTACCATTAGCACCTGTCATTTGTCCGTTGGGGAGTCGCCAAGTTGGTTAAGGCACCGGATTTTGATTCCGGCATACGAGGGTTCGAATCCTTCCTCCCCAGCCCTCCTTTCCGGCCCAATCCCCACCTTCTCGCAGACTCCTAAACACCATGGCAGAACGTCTTCCCGTTGGAAATGGATCAACCGACAGCATCATGCTGTTTACGGGAAACGCTAACCCCAAACTCGCTGCCGACGTCGCCCGCAACCTCTCGATTCACATTGGTCGTGCCAAGGTGGCCCGGTTTAGTGACGGTGAGGCCACTGTCGAGATCTTGGAGCATGTGCGGGGCCGTGACGTCTTTATTCTGCAGTCCACCTGTGCCCCCGCCAATGACCACCTGATGGAAGTCATGCTCATGGCCGACGCCCTGCGTCGAGCTTCGGCGGCCCGTATCACCGCGGCCATTCCCTATTTCGGCTATGCCCGCCAAGACCGTCGCGTGCGCTCGGCTCGGGTGCCCATCAGTGCCAAGGTCATTGCCAACATGCTGCAGGCCGTCGGGGTCGACCGGGTCCTGACCATGGACCTGCACTCGGACCAGATTCAGGGCTTTTTTGATATTCCGGTGGACAACATCTATGCAGCCCCCATCATCCTGGGCGATGTCTGGAAGCACGATTACAAAAACCTGATGGTGGTCTCACCCGATGTGGGTGGCGTGGTTCGGGCCAGGGCCTTTGCAAAAGAACTCGATGCCGAATTGGCCATTATTGACAAGCGTCGGCCCAAGGCCAATGTCTCCGAGGTCATGAACATCATCGGTGACGTCTCGGGCCGGACCTGCCTGATCATGGACGACATGGTGGACACCGCCGGCACCCTGACCAAGGCAGCTGGCGCCCTGAAGGCCCATGGGGCCGAGAAGGTTATCGCCTACTGTACTCACCCAGTCTTGTCGGGCGATGCCGTCCACCGGGTCATGAACAGCGACCTCGACGAGCTGGTGGTGACCGACACCATTCCGCTGTCGCAGCAGGCCGCCTCCTGCGGCCGTATTCGGGCCATCACCTGCGCAGGGCTCATTGGCGAGACCATTATTCGCATCGCCAAGTCCGACTCTGTTAGCTCGCTATTTCTGGAGTAAGCCGGACCAATCCAGGCCCCTGTGCTAGACTAGAGGGCTTTCCCTGGGAGCTGGTCGCGGCCCTCAGGCTTTTCTTTCAGATAATTTTTCGCGGAGTGCGCTATGAAGTTTTCCACCACTAAAGTGGTCGCCACCCGCCGTTCGACCCAGGGTTCGAGTGCGAGCCGCTTCCTGCGTCGTAGCGGCAAAGTGCCTGGCATCGTCTATGGCGGCAAGGGTGAGGCCGTGTCCATTCAAATGGACCATAACCCTGTTTTGTTGGCTCTGAAGGTTGAGGCCTTTCACTCGTCAATCCTAGAGCTTGAGATCGATGGTCAGTCCGAGCAGGTCCTGCTGCGTGACTTCCAGATGCATGCCTACAAGCCCCAGGTGCTGCACATCGACTTTCAGCGTGTCGATGCCAACACCGCCCTGCACACCAAGGTGCCCCTGCACTTTGTGGGCCAGGAGAACTGCCCAGCCGTGAAACTCGACGGAGCCGTGATCAACCACGTCCTCAACGAAGTCGAGGTGAGCTGTCTGCCCAAAGACCTGCCCAGCTTCATCGAGGTCGACCTCTCGAGCCTCACCATCGGTCACTCGATTCACATCAAAGACCTCAAGCTGCCTGCCGGTGTCACCATCATCCTGCATGGCCAGGACAACCCCGTTGTGGCCACTGCGGCCAAGGTGGGGGGTTCTGCAGCGGACGACGCACCGGCAGCGCCAGCAGCAGCACCGGCCGCACCCGCAGCCTAAGCAGGTCATCCGAACCGGCCTGGCGTTTGTTCATGCGAGCGATGCCAGGCCAGCAGCGGATCTTGGGGTCTCACCACCATGCCGATACGAGCCCTTGTTGGTCTTGGTAACCCTGGTCCCCAGTACGAAGCAACACGTCACAACGTGGGCTTCTGGCTGGTGGATGCCATTGGCCGTCAGCAGGCCGGCGGCTGGCAGCGCGAGCCAAAATTTCAGGCAGAGGTCCTTCGGGCCAGCAGCGGCGAGGCTTCGGGCTGCTGGCTGGTCAAGCCCCAGACCTTTATGAATCGCTCGGGACTGAGCGTATCGGCCCTGGCCCAGTTTTACCGACTGGCCCCCGAGGAGCTCTTGGTCATTCACGATGAGCTAGACCTGGCAGCTGGTGAGGTTCGCCTGAAACAAGGTGGTGGCCATGGCGGTCACAACGGCGTTCGCGACATCGCCAGCAGCCTGGGCAGTCCCGACTTCTGGCGGCTTCGTCTGGGCATTGGCCATCCACGAAGCCTGAACCTTCGACAAGAGGTGGCTGACTTCGTTTTACACCGACCCAGCGCGGACCAGGCCATTGAGATCGACCGGGCCATCGACCGCTGCCTGAGTCAGCTAGGGCCCCTGGTCCGTGGCGATTTCGCCGGGGCCCAGCAGGTCTTGCATGCGAGGCCTGCCTCCTGATGTCTTTCCAAACCTCCCAAAGGAACTGATGTGTCACTCCAGTGCGGAATCGTAGGCCTGCCCAATGTGGGCAAGAGCACCCTCTTCAATGCCCTGACCAAGGCTGGTATTGCAGCGGAGAACTACCCGTTTTGCACCATTGAACCCAATACCGGCATTGTCGAACTGCCCGACCCACGGCTGGGTCAGCTGGCCGAGATCGTGAATCCCGAGCGCATCCTGCCGGCCACGGTTGAGTTTGTGGACATTGCTGGCCTGGTGGCCGGGGCCTCCAAAGGCGAGGGCCTGGGCAACCAGTTTCTGGCCAACATTCGGGAGACCGATGCCATCGTCAATGTGGTGCGGTGTTTCGAAGACGAGAACGTGGTCCACGTCAATGGACGAGTAGACCCGCTGGCCGATATCGAGACCATTGAGACCGAGCTGGCCTTGGCCGACTTGGCCGGCGTTGACAAGCAGATGGTGAAGGTCCAGAAACTTGCCCGGTCTGGCGACAAAGAGGCGGCCAAGCTGCTGGCCGTTTTAGAAAAGTGTCAGGCCCAGCTCAACCAGGCCAAGCCCATTCGGGGCCTGAGCCTAGACGCCGAGGAGCTCGTCTTAATCCGCCCGTTTTTCTTCATTACCGCCAAGCCGGCCATGTTCGTGGCCAACGTCTCCGAGAGCGGCTTTCAGAACAATGCCCACCTAGACCGTCTGCGAGACTATGCCGCCGCCCAGAAGGCGCCGGTGGTGGCCATCTGCGCGGCCATTGAGGCCGAAATCGCCGACATGCCCGATGAGGACAAGGCTGTCTTCTTGTCTGACATGGGCATGGAAGAGCCTGGCCTGAACCGGCTGATCCGAGCGGCCTTTGGCCTGCTGGGGCTCCAGACCTACTTCACCGCCGGTGTGAAAGAGGTGAGGGCCTGGACCGTTAAGGTGGGCGCCACCGCACCGCAGGCCGCCGGCGTGATTCACACCGACTTTGAAAAGGGCTTTATTCGGGCCGAGGTCATTGCCTTTGACGACTTTGTCGCCTGCAAGGGCGAACAAGGCAGCAAAGAGGCGGGAAAGATGCGGCTAGAGGGGAAGGACTACGTGGTCAAAGACGGCGACGTGATGCACTTCAGGTTTAACGTCTAGTCGGCATCGGCTGTCAGCCGTTCGTACTTGACCTGAAGTTCGTCGACGGTCTCGGGGTGGGCTGGGTCTAGGATGATGCAGTCTTCGATAGGGCAGACTGCCTGACACTGTGGCGTCTCGAAATGCCCCACACACTGGGTGCATCGCTCTGGCTTAATCTCGTAGAAGTCAGCCCCCATCACAATGGCCTGGTTTGGGCAGGCCGGCTCGCAGACATCGCAGTTAATGCATTCGGCGGTGATGAGAAGGGCCATGGCCTTACTGGAGACCCTGCTGCTGAAGCTTTTTGAGCAGCCATTCCTCGACCGAGGGAAAGACAAACTTGCTGACATCGCCACCGAGGGTGGCAATCTCGCGAACAATTGAGCCCGAGATGAACTGGTATTGGTCTGAGGGCGTTAGAAACATGGTCTCCACGTCGGGCATCAGGTAGCGGTTCATGCCCGCCATCTGAAACTCATATTCGAAGTCGGAGACCGCCCGCAGCCCGCGGATGATGACCCGGGCCTCTTGCTCCCGAACAAAATCTTTGAGCAGGCCCTGAAATCCTTTGACCTCGACATTGGGGTAGTGGCTCAGAATCTCTCGGGCAATCTCCACCCGCTCGATGAGACTAAAAAACGGCCGCTTAGAACGGCTATCCGCCACCCCCACCACCAGCCGATCGAAGAGCTTGGCCGCTCGTCGGACCAAATCCTCGTGGCCTCGGGTCAGTGGATCAAAAGTGCCTGGGTATACCGCAGTGGTCATGGGGCTTGCCTCCCCTTTGTTTTTATTCGGGCTCTAAGGATAGCAAGGCATGGTGAACCGCGCCCGCCTTGGCGCTGCGGCGCTCTACCCAGCCGGCCTGCTGCGATGGATCGACCAGCTCGGTCCATGGCCGCTCGCCCTCAACATGGACCAGGCCCTTGGGACTCAGGCAGGCCCGAGACGCCGCCAAGGCAGCCCCCAGAAGGTTCTTCTGAAAGGGAGGGTCGAGGAAGATGAGGTCGAATCGATTCGCCGGCTGCTGGGCCAAGAAGGCCATGGCATCGGTTCGTCGGACTTCGAGATTGGTGGCGCAGAGCCGTTCAATAGCCGCACGAATCTGGTCAGCAGCCTGGCTGTCGGACTCCAGGGCCAGCACCTGCTGGGCCCCCCGAGAGGCGGCCTCGAAGGCCAGCGCCCCGGTGCCCGCGAAGGCATCGCAGACCCGAGAGTCGGCCAGGGGCAGATCAGCCCAAGACTCGATCCAGTTAAAGAGGGTCTCTCGGACCCGGTCGGGCGTGGGCCGAAGTCCCGGCCGATCCACAACCTTGAGCAGAGACCGCTTCCAGATCCCGCCGATGATTCTGACCTGTCCCATGGCCTGGCCTACTGAGGCGCCGCTCCCCCAGCGACCACCACGGTGTTGAGGCGGTCGAGTCGAAGCCGACGCTTGAGGACTTCTTTGATTTGATTGGCTGTCACCGCCTGGACCTGGCTGGTCCAGGTATCGAGGTAGTTGGCGGGCAGCTTGTAGAAGGCGATCTGAGAGAGGTTGTCGAGCAGCTTGCGGTTGGTGTCAAGCCGAAGTGCAAAGCCACCCGCGAGGTTTTTCTTGGCGGCCTCGAGCTCTTCGGGGCTGGGGCCTTTTTCAATGAAATCCTCCAGCGTCTTGCGAACCACCTCCAGGGCCTGGTCGGCATTCTCACGGGAGGTCTGAAGGCCAATGAAGAAGGGGCCGGTCTGGGCCTGCGGCTGGAAGGCTGAGAACACGCTGTAGGAGAGGCCGCGCTTTTCACGGACCTCGTGCGTGAGGCGGGCAGTAAACCCCCCGCCACCCAGAATATGGTTGGCCACCAGCATAGGGAAGTAATCGGCATGCTCACCACGGGCCATGAAGGGCAGGCCCAGCCAGATGTGGGCCTGGCTGGCCGGGTGCTGAATGTTGAGACGACGGCCCTCTGAGAGGAGGACCGAGGGCAACGACTTCGTCCAGCGGGTCTCAGGCCCAGCGGGCTGCGGACGTTGGGCTTGGGCTAGGGGGCCGAAGAGCTGCTCGGCCAGTTGCTTGGCCTGGTCGAGGGTGAGGTTGCCGACCATCGACAATTTCATTCGGCTGGGCAGCCAGTAGCGAGCATGAAATTGGACCAGGTCTGCACGCTCGATAGCCTTGAGAGAGGCTAGGGTGAGGTTGCGTCCGTAGGGATGCCCTCGGTACATGGAGTGCCAGAGGGCCCGAGTGGCCAGGGTCTGTGGCTGGGTGAGTTCGTCTTTTAGGCCCGCCAGAGAACGGTCTCGCTCGCGAGCAAAGACCTGGCTATCAAAGGCCGGAGCCACCAGCTGCTGGGCCACCAGAGCAGCCGCCGACCCCACCACAGCGGGATCCGACAAAAAACGAAACCGCAGGCTAACTCGGTCTGAGCCCACTGACTCCGAGCGCTGAATGGCCAGGCTGGCCATGGCCTTGCCCAGGGCCTCCTCGTCGAGGGCAGGACGGTTGGTCAGGGCAGAGACGCCGCGGCTGGCCAGGTCGGCTGTCAGGGAGGCCAGCCCTTCGAGGCCAGAAGGGTCCCATCGACTGCCGGCATCGATGTCAATGGAGAGGTCGACTATGGGGATGTCGTTGGCCTGGGCAAACCAGACCGGAACGCCGTGGCTGGTGGTGAACTGCTGGATAGACTGGCCAGCCTGGGCGGCCGGCAAGAACCAGGTAGCAGCCATGAGCCCAGCCACGAGCCCAGTGCGCCAGGTGTTGAGGAGCGATGTCATGGTGAAGGAGGTCCTAGTGTCGAAGGGAGTTGCTGCCAAAGCCCCGGCGAGGCCGACTGGCCTGGTCTAACGAGAGCGGCACGAGCTCCACCATGGTGGACTGGCTGTCGTTGAAATACTTCAGGGCCACCCGCTTTAGGTCTTCAGCCTGAATGGCTTCGAGCATGACCAGCCAGTCGGCAGAGTCTTGCAGAGGACGGCCCGCAGTGACCAGGCGGCCCGCCTCCATGGCCCGCGAAAAAAGTGAATCGAGTCGATAGACCTCGGTGGCTTTGGCCTGGCGTCGAATGATGTCGAGCTCCTGAGCTGGGAGACCCTGGGAGACCAGCATCGCCAGTTCCGCCACAAACTCACGCTCGATGTCGGCCATCGGCACCTGGGGTGCTGGCGTGACCTGCAGCGTGATCAGGCCGGGCCCACGAGAAATGCCATCGGCATCGAGTCCCACGCTGAGGGCTCTTCGTGAGTCGCGGACCAGTCGCTTGGTCAGGCGCCCAAAATCTTGGTTGTCAAAGAGGGTGGAGAGGACCGACAGGGCCACGATGTCGCGGGCCTTTTCGTTTGACGGCGTCATCGGGCCATCGGCTGCCGTCCAGGTTGGCGCCTTCCAGGCTTTGATAAAGAAGGGATTCTCGGCCGGGGCCGAGACCCGAACATGGCGAGCACCCGTCTGCTCAGGCTCACGCTGAGGGCGTGCGATGGGCAGGGCCTTGGTCGGCCAAGCCCCATAGAGGGCCACGACCTTGTCGAAGACCGCCTGGGCCTGCACGTCTCCAGCCACAATGACGGTGGCATTGTTGGGCGCATACCACTGGGCATACCAGTCTCGGGCGTCCTGGGCCGTCAGCGACTCGAGGTCGCTCATCCAGCCGATGATGGGGGCCCGAACCGGTGAGGCCAGAAAGGCCTGGGCCATGAGGGCCTCGTAGGCCAGGCCCGAGGGGCTGTCGTCGGTGCGCAGACGGCGCTCTTCCATGACGACTTTGATTTCTTTTGCAAACTCCTCGTCGCTGATGACCAGGTTTTGCATGCGGTCGGCCTCGAGGGCCATGACCTCGAAGAGGGCGTCTCGGTGGACCTGCTGGAAGTAGGCGGTGTATTCCTTAGAGGTGAACGCATTCTCGCGGCCACCGAGTGCAGCCACTCGACGACTAAACTCCCCAGGCCCGAGGGTCTTGGTGCCCTTGAACATCATGTGCTCAAGGACGTGGGCCAGTCCCGTCTTGCCCGTGACCTCGTCCATGGAGCCTGCCTTGAGCCAGACCATGTGCAGGGCGGTCGGGGCACGGCGGTCCTCGTAGACCAAGACCCGCAGACCGTTGGGCAGGGTCTTGTCCAGGGTAGGGGTCGCCGTGGTGGAGGCCGACTGGGCAGGTTGTGTCAGACCAAGAAGTCCGGCCAGAACAACGCCTAGAATGGTGAGCATTCGCATGGAGTACTTTTTCATACCTAGAAGACCGAGTCTCTCATGATTGGTTTCCTGAACCTACCCGGACTCTCCCGACTAAAGGCCGGGCTGTCGAAGACCCGCGACCAGATCAGTCGCCTCATGGGTCGCCCAGTCGTCGATGAAGACTGGTACGAGGAGGTGGAGTCAGCCCTCATTACCGCAGATGTCGGGGCCCAGAACAGCGCCCAGATTGTGGCGGACCTGCGGCGGTCGTTGAAGGCCCAGCCGGTCGACACGACCACCCATCCGCAGGGCCTGCGGGAGAGGCTCGCCAGTCTGCTGGCGAGTCGGCTGGCCACGATTGCCCCGCCCCCAGCCCAGGAGGGGTCTTTGGCCCATTCAGATCGGGCTGGGCCGCGGGTGATCATGCTGGTGGGCGTCAATGGGGCCGGCAAGACCACCAGCATCGGCAAGCTGGCTCATCATTTTCAGCGGCAAGGCCAGCGTGTGGTCTTGGCAGCTGGCGACACCTTCCGGGCGGCTGCCCGTGAACAGCTGATGACCTGGGGCGAGCGCAACGGAGTCGATGTGATTGCACAGGCCGAAGGCGACCCGGCGGCGGTGGCCTTCGATGCCGTGAAGGCTGGTCAGGCCCGCGGGGCCGACGTCGTCATGGTGGACACGGCAGGCCGTCTGCCGACCCAGCTCCACTTGATGGAAGAGCTGAAAAAAGTGAAGCGGGTTGTGGCCAAGGCCCAGGCCGATGCCCCCCACGAGGTCTGGCTGGTGGTCGATGGAGGCACAGGACAGAATGCCCTGGTGCAGACCAGGGCCTTTGATGAGGCCCTGGGTCTCACGGGTCTGGTGGTGACCAAGCTCGATGGCACCGCCAAGGGTGGAGTCTTGCTGGCCTTGGCGGCCCAGAGGCCCATTCCCGTTCAGTTTATCGGGGTGGGCGAGGGCCTGGAGGACCTGCAGACTTTTGATCCGCAGGCCTTCGCCAGCGCACTCGTCGACTGACCTAAGGGGCCTTTGCGCCGGCCGCAACGCAGTCCACGAAGTAGTCCATGCGGCCGTCCACCTCCTGCTCGACCAGGCCGTGGATGTCTGCCTCGAAGCCAGGAAACTTGGCATTGAACTCCCGCGCAAACTTCAGATAGCCCACGATGGTTTTGTTAAACCGCTCACCGGGAATGAGCAATGGAATACCCGGTGGGTAGGGCGTGAGCAGGCTGGTCGTGATGCGGCCCTCGAGGGCATCAATGGGCACCCGCTCGGTCTTGCGGTGGGCCACGCAGGCAAAGGCCTCGGCAGGCTTCATCGCTGGCTCCATGTTCGAGGTGTACATCTCGGTGGTGAGCCGGGCAATGTCAAAGGCCTTGTAGGTGTCGTGGAGCTGCTGGCAGAGGTCTCGCAGGCCCACGCGCTCGTAGCGGGGCTGCTTGGCACAGAACTCTGGAATGACACGCCACATGGGCTGGTTCTTGTCATAGTCGTCTTTGAACTGCTGAAGCGCCGTGAGCAGCGTATTCCAGCGACCCTTGGTAATGCCGATGGTGAACATGATGAAGAAGGAATAGAGGCCCGTCTTCTCGATGATGACTCCATGCTCGGCCAGGTACTTGGCCACCACCGAGGCCGGAATGCCTTGGTCCGCGAACTCGCCTTTGATGTTGAGGCCTGGTGTGACCACAGTGGACTTGATGGGGTCCAGCATGTTGAAGCCGGGCACCAGCTGGTCAAAGCCATGCCACTCATCGTTGGGGTCAAGCTCCCACTGCTCGCGCTGGGCCATCCCGTCGGAGTCGGCCTGGACGTCTTCGGGGCCCCAGACCTGGAACCACCAGTCGTCGTCCCCAAACTCCTGGTCCACCTTGCGCATGGCCCGACGGAAATCCAGTGCCTCGACAATGCTCTCCTCGACCAGTGCAGTGCCCCCCGGGGGCTCCATCATGGCCGCCGCCACATCCAGCGAGGCGATGATGGCGTACTGCGGGCTGGTGGAGGTGTGCATCAGGTAGGCCTCGTTGAAGAGGTCTCGATCGAGCGTGCGGCTCTGGCTCTCCTGCACAAGAATCTGAGAGGCCTGCGAGAGCCCCGCCAGCAGCTTGTGGGTTGATTGGGTGGAAAAGACGATGGGGTCGGTGGGACGCGGCCGGTCCTTGCCGATGGCATGCATGTTTTTGTAGAAGTCGTGAAAGGCCGCATGCGGCAGCCAGGCCTCATCGAAGTGCAGGGTGTCGATGTAGGCCCCCAGCTTTTCTTTAATCATCTCGACGTTGTAGAGCACGCCATCGTAGGTGCTCTGGGTGATGGTGAGGATGCGCGGCTTGGTGACCTGACCAGACTTGCGGGCCTCTTCCCAGGCGGCCTTGGCAAAGGGATTGGCCTGAATCTTGGCCTCGATGGTCTTGGGGTCGAACTCGCTTAATGGAATGGGACCAATGATGCCCAGGTGGTTGCGGGTGGGCATGAGAAAGACGGGAATTGCGCCAGTCATGGTGATGGCATGCAGGACACTCTTGTGGCAGTTGCGGTCTACCACCACGATGTCACCCGGCGCGACCGAGGCATGCCAGACGACCTTGTTGCTGGTTGAGGTGCCGTTGGTCACGAAGAAGCAGTGGTCTGCATTGAAGATGCGGGCGGCATTGCGCTCGGAGTCTGCAACTGGACCGGTGTGGTCCAGCAGCTGCCCCAGCTCATCGACGGCATTGCAGACATCGGCCCGCAGCATGTTCTCGCCAAAAAACTGGTGAAACATCTGGCCCACTGGTGACTTTAGAAAGGCCACACCGCCCGAGTGGCCCGGGCAGTGCCAGGAGTAGGAGCCGTCTTGGGCGTAGTGCAGCATGGCTCGGAAAAAAGGCGGGGCAAGAGAGTCGAGGTAGGACTTGGCCTCGCGAATAATGTGACGGGCCACGAAGTCCGGCGTGTCTTCGAACATGTGAATAAAGCCGTGCAGCTCACGCAGGACATCGTTGGGGATGTGACGCGAGGTCCGGGTCTCGCCGTAGAGGTAGATGGGAATCTCAGCGTTTCTGAAACGAATCTCGGTGACAAAGGCCCGCAGGTTGCGCAGGGCATGGGTCACCTCTTCTTTGCTACCGGCCCCAAACTCTTCGTCATCGATAGAGAGAATGAAGGCAGAGGCCCGGGACTGCTGCTGGGCGAACTGAGAGAGGTCACCATAGCTTGTAACCCCCAAGACCTCCATGCCCTCTTTTTCAAGAGCTTCGGCCAGGGCCCGAATGCCCAGGCCCGACGTATTCTCGGACCGAAAATCCTCGTCGATGATGACAATTGGAAATCGAAACTTCATGTGACTGGCCTTTCAGGAGGACTTTCGAGCCGGGGGCCCCGGCACTGCATCTGGGGGTTGGTGGGCGCCATGTTAGGCCATATTCGTGGCACTTTTTGGAACTTAGCACTCTAATGTCCTGAGTGCTAAAATAAAGCCATGGAGGGCCGTCTGATGACCAACACTGCCTTGACCCTAAACCACCTGTCGCCAGGCGCAAACCTGGAGGGCTACCTGCGTGCCGTTCAGCAGTACCCCCTGCTCTCGGCCGAACGGGAGCAGACCCTGGCTTTGCGCTTCCGAACCCTTGAAGACCTTGATGCAGCTAGAGAGTTAGTGCTCTCTCACTTGCGTCTTGTGGTGGCGGTTTCTCGTCAGTACTTGGGCTATGGACTGCCGCAGGCCGACCTAATTCAAGAGGGCAATGTGGGCCTGATGAAGGCCGTCAAACGCTACGACCCCACCCAGGGTGTCCGGCTGGTCTCCTATGCCCTGCACTGGATCAAGGCTGAGATCCACGAGTACATCCTGCGCAACTGGCAGATGGTGAAGGTGGCCACCACCAAGGCCCAGCGAAAACTCTTTTTTAACCTGAGAAGCCTCAAGCGGGCTCTGGGCGCCGACCGCGGAGTCAGCCCCAGCCAGGCGCAGTCCATTGCCAGAGAGCTCAAGGTCAGCACCGACGAGGTCCTGGAGATGGACCGGCGACTCTCGGGCGGCGACACGCCCCTGCAGGTCACCAACGAAGACGGCGACGAGCTGGCCGGTCCCATTGCGAGCCTTCAGGCCGAAGACGCGGATCCCGCAGAGATTGTGGGACGCCTGCAGGAGTCTGCGCAGGCCAAGGCCCGCATGGCCCAGGCCCTGGGCCAGCTCGATGACCGCAGCCGGGCCATCTTGGTGGCCCGCTGGCTTCACGACGAAGAAGACAAGGCCCCCACCCTCCACGAGCTGGCGGCCGAGTATGGGGTCTCTGCAGAACGGGTCCGGCAGATTGAGGCCAACGCCCTGAAAAAACTTCGGGCCTGTCTTACCCAGGCGACCTGCTAGCGGCTGCGGGATTACTGCGGCAGGTAGTGGTCGATGAGCAGGGCCGCAAACAGAGCGGCCAGGTACCAGATGGAGTACTTGAAGGTCTGCCGTGCCAGGGGCTCGCTGTAGGCGCGCTGCAGGCGCCAGGCCAGCTGAACAAACCGCCCACCCAAAACCAAGGCTGCTGCCATGTACCAGAGCCCGCTCAAGCCCACTGCGGTCGGCAGCAGGCTGGTGGCCACTAGCAAGAGTGTGTAGAGCAGGATGTGGAGCTGGGTGAATTGCTGGCCATGGGTGACCGGCAGCATGGGCAGGCCTGACCGGGCATAGTCGTCGGCCCGATAGAGAGCCAGGGCCCAGAAGTGCGGGGGCGTCCAGACAAAGATGATGAGGAACAAGACCCAGGCCTCGGGGGGCGCTGAGTTGGTAACGGCCGCCCAGCCCAAGACGGGCGGCATGGCACCAGAGGCGCCACCAATGACAATGTTTTGGGGTGTAAGGGGCTTCAAGACCAGGGTGTAGATCACGGCATAGCCCACGAAGGTGGCGAAGGTGAGCCAGGCGGTCAGGGCATTGACGAAGGCAAACAAAATGAACATGCCCAGGCCGCCCAAGAGCACCGAGAAGACGATGGTCTGACGAACGGTGAGGGTGCCGGATGGCAGAGGACGCCAGGCCGTCCGGGCCATCTTGGCATCGATGTGGCTCTCGACCAGGCAATTGATGGCGGCGGCGGCCCCGGCCACCAGAGTGATGCCCACAGTGCCGGCCAGAAAGGGCTGCAGCGGCACCAGGCCAGGCACCGACATGAACATGCCGATCACCGCGCAGAAGACGATCAGCAGATTGACCCTTGGCTTGGTCAGCGCCAGGTATTGACGAGCAAGGCTGCTGCCGGCGGGAAGGGCGATGGAGGACATGTCGCTATTATCTGCGCAAACCGGCCAGAGCCCCTGCAGAACCGGTGGACTGTCTAGCCAATTCGAGAAGCCTTCAGAAGTTTGTTGAGGTCTTTTTTCATGCCCACCGGATCGGCCTTGGCCGGAAACCGCATCATGAGGTTGCCCAGTGGATCAATGAGGTAGACATGGTCTGCGAGTTGCTGATCGGCAGGCCAACTGGCCAGCTGCTTGGGATCGACACGCAAGACCCAGGTGCCCTGGTCATCGGTGGTCAGGCCAGGCTGACCCTGGTCCGTCACCAGCCAGACCCGCTCGACTCGGTCACGCTCTCGGCCGGTAGTGAGCCGAACCTGCCGCATCTGCCAGAGCTGGTCTCGGCAGGTCTGGTCGCAGGCCGAGGGCCCAACCTTCACCAGGAGCCACCGGCCACGCAGATGGCCAAGCATATCGAGGCGACGACGTGGGTCATCCACAGGCCAGGCCTGAATCGCCTCGAGCAGGGCCGACTCTGCCTGGGGCTGAACCAGCGGCTGGGTTGGTACGGTCTGAACAGCCTGCTGAGGCGAGAGCAGCTCGCCGTAATTGGTTCGGCCCTCGGGACGAACGCCGTAGTACATGACGTAGGAGATGACCACGGGAGCCAAGCAGACCGCGATCACCAGGTAGAGGGCACTCTTGGAAGTTTTAGGAGGGCTTGCGGTCATTTTGTCGGAGTAGCAGTCGAGTGTTCTAGAAATCGAGAGGTCAGCGTCTGAAGGTCTAGGCTTTGGAGTGGGGACGAGCCAGGCGCCAGGCAAAGACCAGGGCGGCGACCGCCATGAGCCACCACTGCAAGGCATAGCCACGGTGCTTGTCGACCGCATCGTCAGGGGGTTTTGGCACCTGTCGAACAAGCCCATCAGACGAGTCGGAAGTCTGCCAGAAGATCGCTGGCCAGACCCGTTCCGGCTGAATGGTTTTGGCTTGCGAGGAGGAGGCCACCAGCCCGGCCGCTGCCGACCAATCAAAGTTCTGCCAGAGGGCGCCCTGTCGAAGGTCGTCGGCCTGACGGCTCAGTTGGAGCCGTTGGAGGTCAGTGGCCAGTCCCACCGCCCGGATGAGGACCGGCTGGTTGGTTGGCCGGTGAGGTCCGCCCTTGATGAGTTCGCGGGCCCGGTCGTGTTCGAGGCCTGGGGGCTTGGGGGCCCAACCGCGGTTCACCCAGACCAGGCTCTGGTCCGGTAGCAGCAGTGCCGTGAGGATGTGGACGCCTGGCCGGCCATTGAGCAGGCGGTTGTCGAGGTAGACAGTGGACTCTGGCAGCCACTGTCCCTTGAGGTCAAAGACCTTGCGGTCGAGATCGGTAGCGGGTCTCCCCAACTGCCAGGGCAGGTCTTGGCCCAACGACAGGATTTGGGCTTGACGGTTCTGGGCCTCGACGGCCTGCAAGATGGCCTGCTTCTCGAGGCCACGCTGCCACTGCCAAAAGCCCAGGCCCATGGTCAGGGCCGCCAGGCCCAGTGCAATCAGGCTACCGGCATTGAGGCGTCGGCCGGCGGAGGCTGGCTTGATCGGCGTTAACATGGGGGCTGCGCAGTCGTGTCGTGGTCTGTAGTGGTCATCAACATTCGGAGAGCGGTTTGTCAAAAATCTTCATCGGCCTGGCGTTTCTGGGCATTCTTGTAAGCCTGGGCTCAGCATTTTTCTATCTGATGCGAGACAAAGGCCGCAGCAACAAGACGGTGAAGGCCCTGGCCATCCGAGTCGGTCTGTCGATCTTGCTGTTTCTGTCCCTGCTGGTGGCCCACCGCTACGGCTTGATTGAGTCAGGCGGCATCCGATACTGACAGAAAAAAGGGCCGCATCGTGCGGCCCTTTTTTTAACGCCCTGGGGTCTTAGAGCCAGTAGACCACAACGTAGAGGCCGAGCCAGACCACGTCCACAAAGTGCCAATACCAGGCTGCCGCCTCAAAACCAAAGTGGCTGTCGGGCTTGAAATGGCCGGCACGCAGGCGGAACCAGATGACGGCCAGCATGATGGCGCCCACACAGACGTGAAAACCGTGAAAGCCCGTGAGCATATAAAAGGTGGAGCCGAAAATGCCTGAGGTGAGTTTGAGGTTCAGGTCTTTGTAGGCATGCATGTACTCGTAGACCTGGCAGCCCAAGAAGACAATGCCCAGTAGAACCGTAATACCCAGCCAGAGGACAGCCTTGTCGCGATGGTCTTCGCGAAGGGCATGGTGCGAGAGCGTGAGGGTAACGCCCGAGGTCAGCAGCAAGGCCGTGTTGATGGTGGGAATCCAGAAGGGTCCCATGGTCTGAAAGGACTCCACCACGCCGCCTGGGCCCATATTGGGCCAGTTGGCCTGGAAGTCAGGCCAGAGGACTGCCTTGTGGTCCAAGTCGCCTAGCCAGGGCATGGTGATGACACGGGCGTAGAAGAGGGCTCCAAAGAAGGCTGCGAAGAACATGACTTCGGAGAAGATGAACCAGCCCATGCTCCAGCGGAAGCTGGCATCGACCCGGCCGTTGTAGACACCGCCCTCGGACTCTCCGATGACCGTGCCGAACCAGCCGAAGAACATGTAGACCAAGATGGCCATGCTCAGGCCAAAGGCGTAGACGCCATAGCTGGCCTCGTTGACCATTCCGGCCATGCCGATCATAAAAAAGAACATGGCAATGGCGCCAACCATGGGCCACTTGCTGGGGGCGGGCACGTAGTAATAAGGCGTGCTGCCGTGGGTTGCTGAACTCATACTGGTCTCCCTCTTTAACAGTGCTTGAATCTCTTGGCCATCTTAGTGGTTGGCCGCTTTAGGCGACGATGGTTCTCACCAGAACCACCAGACCTGCAACAAACATGACACCGGCCGCAACGCCCACCAAGACCACATGGACCGGGTTGAGCTTGGCCATGTCCTGGTCGTGGGCGGCCCCGCGGCGAACACCAAAGAACGACCAGAGCACCGCGCCAATCGTCTGACGGAGGCTGCCTTTTCTCTGGGTCGCTTGTTTGAGTTCGTCGATGGAGGCCATGGTGCGTTGGATGTTCAGCGAGCTAGGGCAGTGTTGGTGCCAACCTCAAAGAAGGTGTAGCTAAGCGTGATGTTGCGAATGCCGTCTGGCAGCTTGGGGTCGATGACGAAGACCACCGGAAACTCTTTGGTCTCACCGGGCTTGAGGGTCTGCTGCTCAAAGCAGAAGCACTCGAGCTTTTTGAAATAACTGGCCGACTGCTTCGGTGCATAGCTAGGAATAGCCTGGCCCTGGACTTCTCGGTCCAGGTTATTGGTGATCTGGTAGACGATGGTCATGATCTCACCAGGATGACCCTCGATGACATTGTTCTTGGGCTTGAAAGACCATGGCCCGTGGGAGTTGGCGTCAAACTCGATGGAGAGGTTGCGACTAACGTCAACCTGGGTGTTCTGGGCAAACCGCTTGGCCTCGGCGTAGTCGAGTTTTTCTCGGGACGTCAGGACGTTGATGCCCGTGGCCTCGCAGATGGCGTTGTAGAGGGGCACCAACGCATAGCCAAAGCTGAACATGAGCACGGCAATCATCAGCAGCTTGCCGAACAAGGTCTTGTTTTGACCGGAGGTTTGGACTGCTTCGCTCATGGGGTGGGTTAGACCGCGCGAACCATGAGGTGGTTGACGATCACCCCAATAAAGAAGGCGGCCGCCACTGATGCAAGGATCAGGGCGAGCCGCAGGTTGGTTGGTTTGCGTTGGTCGCTCATGCAGCCAGCGCGATTACTTCACAACCGGAGGGGTCTCAAAGGTGTGGAAAGGTGCGGGAGAAGGCACGCTCCACTCCAGGCCCCCGGGAGCCTCCCAGGGGTTGTCGGCTGCTTTTGGGCCACCTTTGATGCACTTGATGACGACATAAAGCAGCAGCAACTGGGTGAGGCCGAAGCCGAAGGCACCAACCGAGGCCAGCGCATTGAAGTCAGCGAACTGCATGGGATAGTCGGAGTAACGACGGGGCATGCCGGCCAGGCCCAAGAAGTGCATGGGGAAGAAGGTGATGTTGAACGTGATCATGGACAGCCAGAAGTGCAGCTTGCCCAGCTTCTCGTCGTACATATGGCCCGTCCATTTGGGCAGCCAGTAGTAGACCCCAGCAAACAGGGCAAAGAGCGAGCCCGCCACCAAGACGTAGTGGAAGTGGGCCACGACGTAGTAGGTGTCGTGCAGCTGGATGTCGATGGGCGCAACTGACAGGATGATGCCGGTCAGGCCGCCGATGGTGAAGACCACGATAAAGCCGATGGCAAAGAGCATGGGCGTCTCGAAGGTCATGGAGCCGCGCCACATGGTGGCCAGCCAGTTGAAGATCTTCACGCCGGTGGGTACTGCGATGAGCATGGTGGCGTACATGAAGAAGAGCTGGCCCGTCAGAGGCATGCCCGTGGTGAACATGTGGTGCGCCCAGACAACGAAGGAGAGGATCGCAATCGAGGCGGTCGCATAGACCATGGAGCTGTAGCCGAACAGACGCTTACGGGAGAAGGTCGGGATGATCTCGGAGACGATGCCGAAGGCCGGCAGGATCATGATGTAGACCTCGGGGTGCCCGAAGAACCAGAAGATGTGCTGGTACATGACCGGGTCGCCGCCAGCGGCCGCGTTGAAGAAGTTGGTGCCGAAATGACGGTCGGTGAGGGTCATGGTGATGGCGCCAGCCAGAACCGGCATGACGGCAATCAGCAGGTAGGCGGTGATCAGCCAGGTCCAGACGAACATGGGCATCTTCATGAGCGTCATGCCAGGGGCCCGCATGTTCAGAATGGTGGTGATGATGTTGATCGAGCCCATGATGGAGGAGGCGCCCATGATGTGCATGGCGAAGATGCCCATGTCCATGCCGATGCCCATCTGCAGGGTGAGCGGCGCGTAGAGCGTCCAGCCTGCAGCAACTGCTCCACCAGGCACAAAGAAGGAGGCCACGAGCAAAAAGGCGGCCGGCACCATGAGCCAGAAGCTGAAGTTGTTCATGCGCGCGAAGGCCATGTCGGATGCGCCGATCTGCAGCGGGATCATCCAGTTTGCGAAGCCTACGAAGGCCGGCATGATGGCGCCGAAGACCATGATGAGGCCATGCATGGTGGTGAGCTGGTTAAAGAGCTCAGGCTGAATAAGCTGGAGGCCTGGACGGAAGAGCTCAGCCCGAATACCCAGAGCCAGGACGCCACCCACCATGAGCATCGAGAAGCTGAACCAGAGGTAGAGCGTGCCGATGTCTTTGTGGTTGGTCGCGTAGAGCCAACGACGCCAGCCGTGTGGATGGTCGTGGGCGTGGTCGTCGGCGTGGCCGTGACCGGTAGGTTCGAGTACTGCACTCATGCTGCTCTCCTAAACGATGAGTCGGGGTTGTTGACTGCCACAGCTTGCTAAACGGTTACTTGGCCTGGGCCAGTTGGGCAGGGCCCGAACCAGCAGAGGCGACTTTCTTCTTTTGCTCAGAGACCCACTTGGTGTAGTCCTCTGGGCTGACCACCTTGACCACGATGGGCATGAAGGCATGGTCCTTGCCGCAGAGCTCTGCACAGTGACCGTTGTAGGTGCCAACGCGATCTGCCTTGAACCAGGTATCGCGAACAAAGCCAGGGATGGCGTCTTGCTTAACTCCAAAGGCCGGCACCATCCAAGCATGGATGACGTCATTGGCCGTGGTGACCACACGGATCTTCTTGCCGACGGGCACGACCAGGGGATTGTCAACCTCCGAGAGGTAGTTGTTGGTCTTGGGCTGCTGGTTGACCCGCTGCTCATAAGGCGTGGACAGGGTGGAGAGGAAGGCAATGCCTTGGCCCTCGCCCTTGAGGTAGTCGTAGCCCCACTTCCACTGATAGCCAGTGGCCTTGATGGTGATGTCTGCGTTGGTGGTGTCTTTCTGGGCCATCACGATGGGGGTGGCATAGACGCCGATGACCACGACGATCAGGAAAGGCACGACCGTCCAGGCGATCTCCATGGTGGTGCTCTCGTGGAAATGGGCGGGCTTGTGGCCCTTTGACTTTCGGTGGGCGTAGATGGAGTAAAACATGACTCCAAAGACCACTACGAAGATGACCAGGCAGAGGAGCAACAAGAAGTTGTGCAGGCTGTAGAGGCTCTCGGCCATGCCGCTGGCCGGAGTACGCAGGTTGTACTTGGTGGTCATGTCGTTGGCCAACAGGACGGCCGGCGTGGTGAGACCGACGATCGACATGGACAGCATCTGCAAGGCTTTACTCATACGCATGGTGGAATTCCCCGTGTGATCCATTTCTTTTAACTGACTCTTACTGCTCGTTCTGCTTGCTTGACCTGCTGGTGGTGCTCTTGCTGAGGGCAACCGGGCCTGAGCCTAGATTGCCGGGGTCAGCGCGCCCCGAAATTCTTTCAAAAACTGCGCCCGGGCTTCGTGGTCGATATACCGACCGACGGCAGTCTGCTGCGAGCCCGCCCGCAAGACCACCAGACCGTGGTCTGGGTCAAGTTCGACCCGAACCCGATGCCTGGGAAGGGCCAGCCGCGACTGCCGGGACCCCTGCCTGCACTGCACCACCACCTGGTCCGTGACCAGGTCGATTCTCTCGTGGTCGTTGACGTGGCGGGCATAGACCAGAAACGCACAGCCCAGCGCAAGACATTCGACCACCGCAAACGGCACCACAACCCAGGCCCCCTGAGAGGCCCAGTAGGCTGCGACAGCCAAAGACACGACTGCGAGCGACCCAAAAATGGCCAGCAACTGGTAGGGCGAGAGGCTGCAGTTCTTCTTTAGCAGCCAGACTGCATCCGGCTGGCCCAGCGACTGCGCCCCTTCGGCGTTGTTTTGCACTTGCACGACAACCCGCCTTGTTCCGACCTGTTGTTGACGAAAGTCACGGGATTATATGTCGTTCGGCAGATAAATGTCAGGTTCTCCGGCGGAACTCAAGGGGCATGGGGTCGCCGGGGTCCCGCTTGGGCTTTCGTCCCGGCACCCGCCAGGCATGGCCAAAAACCGCCTCGAAACTGAGGCTCAGGCCCGACTGGTCTGTCAGGGCCGCCCGAAGGGCCTGGCGCAGTTCGGGGCCCCCAGGCCCCGCCCCGGTCGCCCCCAAAACCCCAAGGGCCAGCAGGTCATCGACCAGGCGATCTGGAGCCTTGTAGGTCAGCACCAGGGTCTCGGATTCCATTACGGGCTCGGCCAGACCGGCCGCTACTAGGCCATCCCCCAGGTCGTGCATATCCACCCGCTGGGCTCGCCAGTTGGCCAGACCAGACTGCCGGCTGAGCTCGGGGCCCAGCCGGGCGGCCAGTGCCTGCAGGCTTGTGGGGCCCCAGTCGGCCAGCATCAAGAGGCCTCCCTCGGCCAGGCGGCTGGCCTGTTGGGCCAGGGTCTGGCGCCAGCCCGCCTCAGACAGGCCCCCGAGCCATTCCAAAATGCTGATGGGTGCCCCCACAGTGGCAGGGGCCAGATCAAGTCCGGCCAAGTGACAGACCAGACGGCCACTCGGAGGGCGCATCAAGGCCCTGCGGTCGGCCAATTGCCCCCGCATCCAGACCCAGGCGGGATGGTTGCCAGAGAGCCGCGTCTCGTCCACTGCCAATGCCCCTTTTTTATCCAGGCCCACGGAGCTGAGCCGGTCTTTTGCTGGCCCGGCAACAGACCGCCGACTGGCGGGTAGAGGCCGGTACTGCCCAAAAATTATAGTGGGCCGATGCGCTGGCCCCCTAGACCTGACCAACCCTTTGGACTCCACATCCCCTTGGCCCGGCTCTGGCAGCGGGTCCGTGGCTGGCTGCTCAGGCCGGAGCGTCTCTCGGCCGTCGGCCAGCAGGCGGCCAGTGGCTGGCGGAACCGCCCGCTGGTGGGTCCCAGCGAGGATGCACTCTGGCTCTATGCGGCCGGCCACTACGCAGACCAGCTCTCCGAGCAAATCCGTCGGGCGAAGTACGCGGGACACTGGCCGAGCGTGAATACGCTGCGACAGCGCCTGCGCGGAGCCCTCAGGTCCGGCCTCTGGCCGCTCAAACCCATCCTGGTGCCCATGCCCGCTGACCCCCATCGGCTCGGCCAACGAGGCTTTCACCTGCCGGTTGAGTTGGCCAAAGGCCTCAGTGCATTGACGGGCTGCCCAATGGACCGAACCGGCCTGGTCAAGCGGGACCATACCCCGGAGCAGGCCAGCCTCGGACGCGTGGCCCGGCTGGCCAATCTGACGAACACCCTTCGGGCCAGTCCTCGTCTGCGGGGGCGTCGGGTCGTGGTCGTCGACGATGTGGTGACCACCGGGGCCAGTCTGGCCGCTGCCCGACAGGCTTTGGAGGCGGTGGGGGCCGAGGTACTCGGGGCGGTGGTCTTGGCCGATGCGGGACCCAGGTCCTCTAAGATCGGGGGATGCCGGCATCCCAGACACCGACCCAGCAGCCCCAGGCCTCGGCCCAGACAGACCACCAGCCAGCCAGGGGAGCCTGGTTGAATGTGGTCTTGGTGGAGCCCGAGATCCCGCCCAACACCGGCAACGTGATTCGGCTGGCCGCCAATACTGGCGTGGCGCTGCACCTGGTGGGGCCCATGGGGTTTCCATTGGACGATGCCAAGATGCGTCGGGCTGGCCTGGACTATCACGAGATCAGCCTGGTCAAGGCCTACTCTGACTGGTCCGACTTTCTGGCCAAGGCCCGGCCCGAACCGCTGCGAAGTTTTGGTCTGAGCACCCGCGGCCAGCAAGATTTTTTCAGCCTGGCTTTTCAGGCGGGCGATTGGCTGTTTTACGGTTCTGAGACCCGCGGCTTGTCTGAGGTCCATCGGGCCTGGTTTGGGTCAGATCGGCTGCTGCGGCTGCCCATGCGGCCTGACAACCGTTCACTGAACCTATCAAACACCGTGGCCATCACGGTCTACGAAGCCTGGCGACAACAAGGCTTTGCGGTCTAGGCGTGGGACTCGTCGGTTGGGTCGCGGGTGAGCAGCTCTTGCATGGCCCGCTGGGCCGACCAGTCACCCGACAAGAGTCGGCAGACCGCCTGCGTGATGGGTAGTTCGACACCGCGGGCTTGGCCCAAGGCCGCAATGGCTGGGGCCGTCAAGACCCCCTCGGCCACGTGGCCCAGCTCTGAGAGGACTTGATCGAGCGGGCGGCCAGCCGCCAGTCCCATGCCCACACGCCGATTTCGAGAGAGGTCGCCAGTGGCCGTGAGGACCAGGTCACCCAAGGTCGCCAGTCCCATGAAAGTCTCGGGCTGGGCCCCGAGTGCTTGACCCAGGCGGGCGGCCTCGGCCAGCCCTCTGGTGATGAGGGCAGCACGCGCATTGGCACCCAGGGCCATGGCACCGGCTACGCCAGCGGCAATGGCCAACACGTTTTTGATGGCTCCGCCAAGCTGGACCCCGATGAGGTCAGGGCTGGTGTAGACCCGCATGCCACCGCCGTGGAGCTGGCTCGCAACGGCCCTGGCCCAGTCCATCTGGTGGCTGGCCAGCGTCAAGGCGACCGGTAGTCCCCGGGCAACCTCAAGCGCAAAACTGGGGCCCGAGAGGGCACCCGAGGGCCAATGGCTGCACGCCTCGTCGACCTGGTCCGCGGGCCAGGCAAAAGCAGCCGTCTGGCCAGGCTGCATGACCAGTCCCTTTGAGAGCCAAATCAGCCCCTCGCCGGCCTGGGCGGGGCCCAGGGTCTGGTGGAGATTGGCGCTGAGCGCAGACAGGCCTGCGACCGGGCAGGCCAAGACCAGCAGGGCTCGGGATCGGCCGTGGGACTCGGCAAGGACTTGGGCTGCGTCTTGACGCCAGTCCAGCAGGGCAGTCCGAAGGTCGGCCACCAGTGCCAAGCCCTGAGGAAGGCGTTGGCCGGGCAGGTAGCGGTGGTTTTCTTGGTCTCGGGCCAGGGCCTCGATGCGCTCGGCCTCTCGGGCCCAGAGCCGAATCCGTCCGACCGGAGCCCGACGGGCCAGGTGGATGGCCAGGGCGGTGCCCCAGGCCCCTGCCCCCAGGACAAGGGTGACCGGAAAGTCCTGGTCAACGGACTGCAGGCTGCGCCGATCGGCCAGGGGGTTTGGGCTGGACACGCTGGCGCGTGAATCTAATGGGGAAGAATGATGCCGCTGTCGGTCGTGCCCGATGCAGCCGACTGGGCAGCCAGCCTTGCCATCTTCTGCTGGAAGAAGGCCTCCCAATTAATTTCCGCCAGGTGCACCGGGGGAAAGCTCGAGCGCTGGACGACATCGGCCATATTGGCCCGCAGATAGGGATAGACGATGTTGGGGCAGGAGATGCCCTTGAGCAGCACACGCTGCTCCTCTGAGACTCCCTTGATTTCAAAGATGGCGGCCTGGGTCGCCTCGATGAGAAAGCCCACCTTCTCGCCCATCTGGCAGGTGACGGTGCAGCGGATGCTGACCTCACAGAGGTCTTGGCCCAGGTCAAGGTCGCTGGTGTCCAACTCAAACTGAAGCTTGGGCTCTGCACCTTCGATGAAGATGGTGGGTGCCTCGGGGATCTCGAGTGAGCAGTCCTTGAGGTAGACGCGCTGGAGATTGAAGATGGCCTGCTGCTCAGACTGGTCTGGGCTGATGGCGGTGGTGGACTCGGACATGGGTGGCTTTCGGGTGGGTGGAGGGGGGCCGCTTAGGCCTTTTGCAGCAGGGGCAGCAGGCCGCCCTCTTTGTCGAGGGCCGCTAGGTCATCAAAGCCGCCAACGTGGGTCTCACCGATGTAGATCTGCGGCACGGTTCGGCGGCCGGTCTTGGCCATCATCTCATCGCGCTGGGCCGGGTCGAGGTCGATACGAATTTTTTCAATCTCGGTGACGCCTCGCTGCTTGAGCAGCATCTCGGCCCGCTGGCAGTAGGGGCAGACCGCAGTGCTGTACATGGTGACTTTTTGCATGGGGTTCTCCGGTGTGAGTCTTAGGCTTTTTTGATCGGCAGGCCAGCCTGCTTCCAGGCATCAAAGCCACCATCGAGGCTGTAGACCTCTTGGAGGCCAGCCTTGCGAAGGCGCTTGCCCGACTGCAGGCTGCGCCAGCCGGCTGCACACATCAGGATGACGGGCTTGGGCTCTTTGCCGGCCAGGGCCTCTTTGGCCAGGGCATCGGCCGCGGCCGAGAAGCCTGAGTTGGGCATGTGACGGGCCTGCGGAACCGTGCCTTTGTTGAGCTCGCTGGTCTCACGAAGGTCGACCAAGATGGCCTGACGACCATTGAGCAGCTGGGTGGCGGTCAGGGTGTTGATGGATTTCACAGCCCCACCGCGGGTGAGGGCCGGTGCGAGCAGCATGCCCCCACTGATTAGGGCGGCCAGCACCAGAAAGATATTGTCGAGAAGAAACTGCAAGCCGGACTCCTTTGGCGCAACGGGTGAAAAGCCGGATTATAGAATGGAGGCTTTAGAAGCCTGGTCTAAGAGAGTTTGCGCTATGTCGACGTCCCCCCAATCCCCCTGTGTTGTCCTGCTGCGCCACGGTCAGAGCCAGTGGAACCTCGAGAATCGTTTTACGGGCTGGGTCGACATCGACCTGACCGAGGCGGGTCGGCAGGAGGCTGTTCGGGCGGGAGAGCTGCTGAAGTCCCAGGGCTATCAGTTTGATGTGGCCTACACCTCTGTGCTGAAGCGGGCCATTCGGACCTGCTGGATCACCCTCGATACCCTGGACCAGCTCTGGGTCCCCGTGGTTCGCGACTGGCGCCTGAACGAGCGGCACTATGGGGCCTTGGCGGGTCTGAACAAGTCAGAAACCGCCGCCAAGTATGGCGAGGAGCAGGTCTTGCTCTGGCGTCGAGCCTACGATGTGCGGCCCAATGCCATAACCCGACAAGACCCCAACTGGGCGGGCCATGACCCCCGTTATCAGGGCGTCGACCCCAGCCTGCTACCCCTGACCGAATGCCTGGCCGACACGGTTGAACGGGTAAAGCCCTTTTGGGAAGATCAGATTGTTCCCCGGCTGGCCAACGGCGAGCGTATCCTGATTGCGGCCCACGGCAACTCCCTGCGGGCCCTGATCAAGATTTTAGAAAACATGTCAGAAACCGACGTTCTCAACCTCAACATCCCAACGGCCCAGCCCATGGTCCTGACCTTCGATCAGAGCCTCTCGCTCACGTCGCGCCAATACCTGGCAGACCCCGCAGTGATCGAGGCCGCCATGGCGGCTGTTGCCAACCAAGGCAAGGCGGCCTAGATGCGCTCTACAACCTCACGCTGGAAAATCGCAGGCTGGATCGGTACGGGTCTTATCAGCGGGCTGCTGATCAGCACGGGGCTCTCAGCCCTCGCGCAGCGGGAGGGCCGCATTGCACTGCCCATCGACGAGCTGCGGCAGTTTGCCGAGGTCTATGGGGCCATCAAGGGCAACTACGTCGAGACCGTTGAAGACAAAAAGCTCATCACCGAAGCCATCAGCGGCATGCTCGCGGGGCTCGATCCCCACTCGGCCTACCTGGATGCAGAGGCGTTCAAGGAACTGCAGGTCGGCACCCAGGGCGAATTCGGTGGCCTGGGCATTGAGGTCGGGACCGAAGACGGTTTCGTGAAGGTGGTCTCGCCCATCGAAGACACCCCCGCCGCCCGAGCCGGCGTTCAGGCCGGTGACCTCATCATCAAGATTGACGACAAGGCCACCAAAGGCATGGCCCTGCAAGATGCGGTCAAACTCATGCGCGGCAAGCCCAAGACCAAGATTGAACTCACCATCTCTCGCAAGGGTGCCGCCCAGCCCATCGTGATTGGCATTGTTCGCGATGTCATTCGGGTTCAGAGCGTGAAGTCCAGCTGGCTAGAGCCCGGCTATGGCTTTGTGCGCATTACCCAGTTTCAGGAGCACACCGTCGCCAACATGACGACGCATCTCAACAAACTCATTGAGCAGTCCAGCAAAGACCCCAGCAAGCCCATCAAGGGGCTGGTCCTAGACCTGCGCAACGACCCCGGCGGCCTTCTGCACGCGGCGGTCGGTGTCACCGCGGCCTTTGTGAAAGAAGGCCTGACGGTGGTGAGTACCGATGGCCGGCAAGAAGACGCCAAACGCATCTACCGGGCCCTGCCCGAGGACTATGTCCGGGGCGGTGCAGATCCCCTGGCAGGCCTGCATCCCAAGGTTCGACAGCTGCCCATGGTGGTCCTGGTCAATGCTGGCTCTGCCTCGGCCTCCGAGATTGTGGCGGGCGCTCTTCAGGACCATGGCCGTGCCAAAGTCCTGGGCACCCAGACCTTCGGGAAGGGATCGGTCCAGACCATTCTGCCGCTCACCAGCAGCACGGCCATCAAGCTCACCACGGCCCGGTACTTCACGCCCAAAGGCCGGTCCATTCAGGCCACCGGCATTCGTCCCGATCTCTGGGTGGAGGAGACCCCCGAGGGGGACATCACGGATCGATTCCGGCTTCGTGAGGCAGACCTCAATCGGCACCTCGAGAACAAGGCCGAGACCGGGTCGGCCGGGCAAGACCAGCGTGCCGCGGGCCAAGCACCTGCCAGCGACCGAAAGCCCATTGTTTTTGGGTCCAAAGAGGACTACCAGCTAAGCCAGGCCTTGGCACTGCTGCAGGGCCAGCCGGTGAAGACCAGCCCTGCGCCGGAGCCCACTGCAGCCAAGAAGTAGTCCTGTTCCACCGCTGGCTCGGACCTTGACTGCCCTCTCCTCAGCCCAAGAAGAACTGCTCTTTAGCAGGACCCTGCTGCTTGAGGACCTCGATGAGGCCGCCCTGTCGCGACTGCGACAGTCCCGGGTCCTGGTGATCGGTGCTGGTGGCCTGGGCTGTCCGGTTGCCCTCTACCTGGCGGCTGGAGGGGTCGGCCATCTGCACTGGGTGGACGGCGACCTGGTCAATCTCTCCAACCTGCCACGTCAGGTGCTGTTCGGGCCAGCCGATGAGGGACAGCCCAAAGTCTTGGTCGGTGCGGCGGCACTGGGTCGTCTCGCGCCGCAGTGTCAGGTCCAGGCCTCGGCCGTGCAGGCCGATGCCCACAACCTACCCGACTGGATCGCAGAGGCCGACCTGGTCGTCGACTGCACCGATCAGTTCGAGACCCGGCAACTCATCAACCGACTCTGCCACCGCCTCGGCCGGCGGCTGGTCATGGCCTCGGTCATCCAGTGGTCCGGTCAGTTGCTGTTGCTAGACCCACTGGACCCTACAGCCGGCTGCTATGCCTGCCTCTTTGATCCGACCACCCAGCAGGCCGATGCGGCCTGCGGCGCCTTTGGGGTCTTCTCTACTGCGGCTGGCCTGGTGGGTCTGATGCAGGCCCATGAGGCACTGAAGTGGTTGGCCGGGCTGCCGGTGCAGACGGGTCTGCTTCGTCTGGTCGACAGCAGGTCGTTGGAGATTCAGGCGGTAAGGGTCTTGCGTCACTCCGGCTGCTCGGTCTGCGCTGGGCGACCCGCGGGCCTCTAAGCTGGCAGTCTAGGCTGGCAGCATGGCCGAGACAATCTCGGCGGCAGCGTCGGTGGGCTTGGCAGAGAAGTTGGTCTTTGCAAACTGCAGCCAACGACCCAGGACAAAACCCATGGCCAGACTTGCCAGGCGGCTGGCGTCAATGGTCTGCTGGCCAGAGGCCTGGGCGAGTTTTAACGACTGTCGGATAGAGGCCTGGGCCCGGTCCACGAGTTGATTAACCCGTTGTTGAAGCCGGCCATGCTCAAAAACAATGGCGTCACCAACCAGTACTCTGGTCATACCAGGGTTCTTCTCGGCAAAATTCAGCAGCATCATGACCATGGCCCTGGCCTTGGTACCCGGCTGGTCTTGGCCGGCCTCGATCTGGTTGATGAGGCCAAAAATAGTCTGCTCAATGAACTCCAGCAGACCTTCAAACATCTGGGCCTTGCTGGCAAAGTGTCGATAGAGGGCCGCCTCGGAGACGCCCAGGCGTCCAGCCAGGGCTGCGGTGGTGATGCGCTCGGCAGAGCCCTCTTCGAGCATGCCCGCCATGGTCTGCAGAATCTGCAGGCGTCGCTCGCCAGGCTTGGGACGCTTGCGCGTGGGTCCCGCTGAGTCCTGGTCTGGCTGGGTGGCCTCGGTCATGACCTCTCCGAAAAGTTAGGCCCAACGGGCCAACGATGCCAGTGAGTTTACTTGATGCCGAACATAACTGGGGCGGCGCACAACTGCAGGCCTGCCCTGGCGTCTCGTCCGGGCAATCAGGCTGGGCGAGGCCCAGAGCCGGACAGTCCGCAGGCCGCTGCGATGGGCCGCCTGGAGATTCTCGGGGCTGTCGTCCACCAGGGTGAGCCAATGGGCCGGGCGGCCGGACTGACGGATGAGTGAACGCCAGAGCCAGTTGGCGGGCTTGGGCTGCAGACGGCCCAGGGCCCACATGTCTTCAATGCAGACCACCCGGTGGAAGCTTCGTTGGATGCCGAGCTGCCGCAGCAAAGCCATGGTGTAGCCCCGTGGTGCGTTTGTCAGCAGCCAACGCTCTCCTCCAAGGCGACGAAGCTTGGGGGCCAGTCCCGGCACATGCGAAATCATGCCCGGCAGCTCTTCGGGCTGGGGATGGGTCTTGGACAGAAAGTCTGCCGCCGCAATGCCATGGTGACGAACGAGCCCCAGCAGGGTAGCGCCGTAGCGGTGCCAGTACTGCTCTCGCAGGGCGCTAGCGGCTGCTAAGTCGAGGTCCAGAGACTGGGCCACGTAGTGCGTCATGCGCTGGTTAATTTCCGCCATGATGCGGTGGCTTGCATCGTGAAGGGTGTTGTCCAGGTCGATGAGCCAGAGGGGTCTGGCCCGGCTGCGAAGCCGCTGGGTCATGCTCAGGCCCGTCCCAAACGCCTGGGCAGTCTAGTGGGAACGAATCATGGTGCCAACGCCCTCGCTGGTCAGGATCTCAAGCAAGAGGCTGTTGGGCACGCGGCCGTCAATGATGTGGACCGACTGGACTCCGCTCTTGGCCGCGTCAAGGGCAGAACTGATCTTGGGCAGCATGCCACCAGACAGGGTGCCATCGGCAAAGAGACCATCGATTTCTTTGGCGGTGAGGCCTGTGATGAGGTTGCCTGACTTGTCGAGAACGCCGGGCGTGTTGGTCATGAGCACCAGTTTTTCGGCCTTGAGAATCTCGGCCAGCTTGCCGGCCACCAGGTCTGCATTGATGTTGTAGGTCTCGCCCTCTTCGCCCGACCCGATCGGGGCAATGACTGGGGTGAAGCCCTCTTTGAGCAACGAGCAGATGATCTCTGGGTCGACCGAGGCAATCTCGCCGACATGGCCAATGTCGACCGCCTGGTCGGGCTGGTCAGACGAGGGGAGCATGAGTTTGCGGGCACGAATCAGGCCCCCGTCTTGGCCGGTGAGGCCCACGGCCTTGCCGCCGGCATGGTTGATGAGTTCGACGATCTCTTTGTTGACCTTGCCCGCCAGGACCATTTCGACAATGTCCATGGTCTCGGTATCGGTCACTCGCATGCCCTGAACAAACTCACCTTTCTTGCCTACACGGCTGAGGAGTTCTTCGATCTGGGGACCACCACCATGGACCACGACGACGTTAATGCCAACGAGCCGCAGCAGCACAACGTCGTGGGCAAAGCCGCGCTTGAGGGTCTCATCGGTCATGGCGTTGCCGCCGTATTTGACGACCACCGTCTTGCCGTGAAAACGACGGATGTAGGGCAGGGCCTCGGCCAGGGTGGCCGCCTTTTGTCGGGCTTTAGAGAGGTCGGTCATGTCAGAGGGTGCGGTAAGGCTTAGTCTCCGTACTGACGCTGGCGCAGCTCACGCCGCTGCTGAGCCTCGATAGAGAGTGTGGCCGTCGGTCTTGCCAGCAGCCGAGCCAGCCCAATGGGCTCGCCCGTCTCTTCGCAGTAGCCGTAGTCCCCCGCGTCGATGTTGGCCAGGGCCTGCTGGACTTTCTTGATGAGCTTGCGCTCACGGTCTCGGGTGCGCAGCTCCAGTGCATGCTCTTCTTCAATGGTGGCCCGGTCGGCGGGGTCGGGCACCAGGGTGGTCTCCCGAAGATGCTCGGTGGTCTCGCCAGCGTTGGCACGAAGCTCGGCCTCAAGGCCCTGGAGTTTGCGGCGGAAAAAATCGAGTTGGGCCGGGCTCATGTACTCCTCTTCTGGCTGCGCCAGAAGCTCTGCCTCGGTCTGTATCGTTTTAATTGCAAGGTCTTTCATCACTGCCCTTCTGAACCACTGGTCCTGCTAATCGATCGGCTGGGCCTGCTTACACCAGGCACTGGTGGAGGCCTTTTAGGATTGTATCGCGGGGGAGTTTACGGCCGATGAAGACCATCTTGGTCTCCCGTTTCTCGCCAGCAGCCCAGGGTCTTCCCTTGTCGCCTCCCATCAGCATGTGAACCCCCTGGAAGACCATCTGGTGGTCGCTGCCCTTCACCCAGAGGACGCCCTTGTAGCGCAGCAGCTGGGGGCCATAGGCCTGAGAGACCGCGCCCATAAAGCCCTCGAACCGGTCTGCATCGAAAGGACGGTCGGCCTTGAAAAGAAATGACGAGACGTCATCGGCATGGTGATGGTCGTGCCGGTCCGCATCCAGGAAGTCGGGGTCCACCTCCAAGACGGCATTCAGATTAAAGCCTCGAATGTCCAAGATGGACTGCAGATCGGCCTGACCAAAATGCACGAACTCGATGGGGGCCCTTGGATTCATGCGACGAATCCGGGCGACCAGGTCGTCGCGTTGTTGGGGCGTCACCAGGTCTGACTTTGAGAGAAGGAGGCGGTCGGCAAACCCGACCTGGGACTGGGCCTCTGGATTGGCATCGAGTTGCTGCTGGCCGTGGCAGGCGTCGACCAGGGTGATGATGGCGTCGAGCAGGTATTGCTCGGCAATCTGGTCGTCAACAAAAAATGTCTGGGCAACCGGGCCGGGTTCGGCCAGTCCGGTGGTCTCGATGATGACGCGGTCGAAGGCGATTTCGCCCGCGGTTCGACGCTGGTGCAATTTGGCCAGCATGTCCACCAGGTCACCGCGGACCGTGCAGCAGAGACAGCCGTTGTTCATCTCGATGATGCGCTCTTGCTGGTCTTCAAAGAGCAGCTCGTTGTCAATGCTCTCCTCGCCGAATTCGTTCTCAATGACCGCAATGCGCTGGCCATGCTGCTCCGAGAGGATGCGTTTGAGGAGGGTGGTTTTTCCGGCGCCCAAAAAGCCGGTCAGGATGGTGACAGGAATCATGGTTCTATTTTGCCCGGATCTGAGTCCGGGCCGCTGCCTGGAGTCTGGCTGGGATCTTCAGGGTGCCCAGGCTGACGCTTGGCCCGAGGATGGGTCTGGTCGTAGACCGCTGCCAGTCGCTGGAAGTCCAGGTGGGTGTAGACCTGCGTAGTCGCAATCTGGGCATGGCCAAGGAGTTCTTGGACGGCCCTTAGGTCGCCTGAACTCTGCAAGACATGGCTGGCAAAAGAGTGTCGAAGCATGTGCGGATGGACATGCAGCCCCAGGCCGGCTGCCTGCGCATGCTTGGCAAATTGTCGTTGTACCGTCCGGCCAGAGAGCCGCTGCCCACGGCGGTTGACAAAGAGCGCCGCCTGGTCGGCCTGGTCGGGATGGGCCTGAAGAATCGCGGCCCGTTGGGGTAGCCAGGCCGCCAGCGCGGCCAAGGCAGGCTGGCCGACCGGCAGCTTTCTCGTCTTGCGGCCCTTGCCCACCACCACCAACTCGCCGGCCTCAAGATCGACATAGCCCTCGTGGTCCTGGGACTGTCGGGCAGAGCAGTTCAGGTTGACCAATTCTGAGAGCCGCAGACCGCAGGAATAGAGCAGCTCGAGCATGGCATGGTCTCGGTGGTCAGTTGGGCTGGCCACAAAGGCGCAGGCCGCATCGACCGACAGGGCCTTGGGCAGTGGCCGCCCCGCTTTGGGCGCCTTGAGGGCCTGGGCCGGATTGGCGGGCGGCCGGGGGCCGTGGGCCTGTACAAGCAGCCAATCAAAAAAGCCTCGCCAGGCAGACAGCCGCCTGCGAATCGACCGCGCGGAGAGGCCGCCTTGGTGGTCGCTCGCCATCAAGGCCCGCAGGTCTGCTGGCATGACCTGGTCCCAGGTTTTCTCGCCGAGGCCCTGGGTCAGGGCCTGCAGGTCTCGTCGATAGGCTGCCAGGGTCTGGGCTGAGTAACGCTGTTGCCTCAGCGTCTCAATAAAGGCCTCGACCGCGGACATGGCCTGGCCTTTGGCTAGGCGGTGGGGTCAGACTGCTGCGCCGAGAGTCCCAGCAGGGCGGCGCTGGAGAGTTCTGCAATACGCTCCAGAAAGGCTGTCCCATGGTCGGGCGTGAAGCGGCCCGGGTCAGAAGAGGCCAGAACGAGAAGCCCAAAAGCCTGCGGTGAGGCACCCTGACGAAGGGGCAGCAGGGCAAGGGACTGGACCTCCTGGTCATGGAGAAGCCGCAGGGCCATGCCGGCCTGATGGGTCTTCACAGGCAGGCAGAGCGGCCGACTTAGGGCCTCGGTCATCTGGGCCAGCTCGTCGGTGGCGGCCAGAGACCAGCTGGGCCTGGCCAGGTCAGTCGTCTGGTCCAGGTCTTTCACGGCGGGGCCACGCCAGAGGCCCAGGCCGACCACAGGGATGTTGAAGGCCCTGGCCAGACCAAGCGGCAGCTCGTCTGCTCGGGCCACCGGGGAGGCCTGCAGCAGCAGGCTGCGCAGCCAAGTCATGAGCTTGTCAGAGATGGCGTCGTTTTCTTGGGCATGCCGGACCATCTCGACTGTGCGGTGCTCCAGGGCCTTGATCTTCTCGCGCAGGACCAACAGCTGCCGCTCGAGCAGGGAGCTAGCCGCCCCGGCCTGGAGATGAGGCACTTGTAATTCGGCCAGGACCGCGGGGTGCCGAATCAGAAAGTCTGGGTGGGCTCGGAGATACTGGGCCACCGACTGGTCGTTGAGTTCGGGGGCGGGGAGCTGGCCCAGCCGCGGCTCTTGTGGTGTGGTCATAGGTGGATCTCTCCGGTAAAGACAGTCACGGCGGGTCCGGTCATGCTGACCGCCTCTGTTGGGGTCCCGGGCCATCGAATGTGAAGCAGGCCTCCGCGGGTCTGGACTTCAATTGACTCGTCAGCCTGAAGGAGCCCCTGGGCGACTCCGCTGACCACGGCTGCGCAGGCCCCGGTGCCGCAGGCGAGCGTCTCTCCGGCGCCTCGCTCAAAGACTCTCAGGCGAAGGCTGTTGCGACTGAGGACCTGCCCAAAACCCACATTCACCCTCTGCGGCAGGCGCTCGTGGGACTGCAGCCAGCTGCCTATTGCGGCCACTGCGGCCTGGTCGAGATCGGAGACCCAGGTGACCAGGTGCGGGTTGCCCATGCTGACGGGGGCAAACCAGATCTGCGTTGACCCGGGCGGCTCGAGGGCATAGCGGCTCTGCCCCCCGACAACCTCGGTGGCCAGGCCCTGAACCAAGAAAGGCAGGCTCTGGGCCCGCAGGTCTGGACGGCCCATGTCCACGGTGACGTCTCCCGAGGGCTCGACGGTGGGGGTGATAAGGCCAGCCTTGGTCAGGACTCGAATGGAAGGGCCCGGTGCCAATTGATGGTCGATGACGTAGCGGGCGAAACAGCGTGCGCCATTGCCACACTGCTCAACCTCCTGACCGTCCGCATTGAAGATGCGGTAGACAAAATCTGCCCTGGGGTCTGGGCTGGATTCAACCACCAGAATCTGGTCTGCCCCCACGCCAAATCGGCGATCGGCCAGGCGTTGAAGAGTCGTCGGCTGCAGGACATGGTCTGCAAGCCCCGCACGTCCATCCAAGACCACGAAGTCGTTGCCGGCGCCGTGCATCTTGGTAAAAACGATTGGGAGAGTCATGACGGGATTATGCATAGACCGAAGGCTGGCCGTCAGGTCGGGTCTTAAATCGTCGGTGGGTCCAGAGGTACTGGGCCGGCTGCTCGCAGACCCTGGCCTCGATAAAGTCATTCATCCGCTGTACAGCCGCCTGGAGATCCTCGTCTGGCCGGTGAAACCAAGGCTCGTAGAAGCGGGCCTCGTAGCCCTGGTCAGTCATGGTCGTCACTAGCGGGCAGACGGCTGCGCCGGTGAGTTGGGCCAGCCGGACGACGCTGGTAACCGTGGCGGCCTTCTGGCCAAAGAAGTCAGCGAAGACTGCGTCGCGCTGACCAAAATCCATGTCAGGCAGGAAGTAGGCGACATGGTCTTTCTTCAACAAGCGGGCCAGCCGTCCGATGCCGTCCTGCCGAGACAAGAGCACCGGGTCGTTGAACCGAGACCGCCCCCGAAGGACGAAATCGTTGAGGACCTCGCTGGACTGATTGGAATACATGGAGACCATTCGGCAGGCGAGTTGTAGACGAATGCCCCCCGCATCCAGGCCCAGGAAATGAGGCGCCAGCACGATGGTCGGCTGGCCGCGAAGTTTCTCGAAGTGATGGACCTCTTGCAGGCTGACCCACTGTGAGATGCGCCTCTCGGAGGCTCGCCAGACCTCGAAGCGATCAAAAAAGGCACGGGCATAGAAGTCAAAATGCTGCTTGATCACCTGGCGACGCTTGTGCTCTGACCAGTGGGGAAAACAGAGCCGCAGGTTGGTCCTGGCGACACGCCGTCGAGGCACAGCCAGGCCATAGAGCAGCCGGCCCAGAGACCAGGCAAGGGCACGGCGCATGGTCGGTGGCAGTCGAGAGGCGGCCTGACCAAGCCAGAGCCCAAGGGCGATGAGCCCCTCAGAAAGAGACATCATGCGGTCGGTGCCCCACCGGCCTGCGGATTCTTGTATCGGTTATAGGCCCAGAGGTATTGGTCGGGTGCGCGAAGAATGACCTCTTCGGTCTTGCGGTTGAGCGCCTCCACAAGGGTCTGTAGCGGCGTGTCGGGCTGGTCGAGTCCCTCGGGCCGCCAGTCCTCCAGGCTAAGCTGCCAGCCCCCTGGCACCCTCTGGGCCAGGGCCCAGATCAGGCTGGCCCCGGTCGTCTGGGCTAGCCGCAGAGGCAGCACCATGGTGTAGGCGGGTCGGCCGAAAAAGGGGGCCCAGAGGCCATCGCCCTTGGAGGGCACCTGGTCGGGCAGCATGCCAATGACTTGGCCAGACCGAAGGGCTCTGAGCAGCTGTCGCACGCCCGCCGCGTTGGCGGGCGCTGTGGCCACCTGGGCGGTTGGACGCAGCCGTTGAAGCAGTCGCTCGACTGCTGGCTGACGCGCCGGTCGGTAGAGCACCGTCATCGGGTGATGGCGCCCCAGAACCCGGGGGGCCAGCTCGAAGGCTCCCAGGTGGGGCGTAAGCACAATCACCCCGCGGCCTCGTGCCTGTGCCGCCGTCAAGGCCTCGAGCCCAACCAGGGCCATGGCCTGCCAGGCCTGGTCATCGCACCAGATCTTTGGCAACTCCAAGACCATCTGGCCGGCCTGCCCAATAGCCCGGTGCTGGCGGGCCCGCTGCGAGGGGCTTGCCTGGTCGCCAGCCATGGCGAGCGCCCAGTTGGCCCGGAACATTCGTCGATAGGCGGGTGAGAGCCACCAGATGGCATGGCCGAGGAGGCTGCCCAGGCGCCTGAGCAGCCAGAGCGGCAGATGGGCGCCAAGTTGAAAGAAGGCGGTCATAGGGTCTATAGTGATTCTTATCGCCGATTTAATCGACAACTTGCGGGGCGATTGTCTTCTAAATACCGCTAAAGCGCCCGCAGGGGGCTCGAGAGAGTCCTGCGACCTTTAGAGTAATCCTTTAGAGACAAGCCGCAAGGTGTCTGCCTCGAAAAGGACTACAGATGTCGCAAGACTATTTTTTCACCTCGGAATCCGTCTCCGAAGGCCATCCCGACAAGGTCGCCGATCAAATCTCTGATGCCATCTTGGACGCCATCCTGGCCCAGGACCCCACCTCGCGCGTTGCTGCCGAGACCCTCTGCAACACCGGTCTGGTGGTGCTGGCCGGCGAAATCACAACCCAGGCAAACGTCGACTACATCCAGGTCGCTCGGGAGACCATCAAAGGCATCGGCTACGACAACACGGAATTCGGCATTGACTACAAAGGCTGTGCGGTGCTGGTGGCCTATGACAAGCAGAGTCCTGACATCGCCCAAGGCGTCAACAAGGCCTTTGACAACGACCTGGACCAGGGTGCTGGTGACCAGGGCCTGATGTTTGGCTACGCCTGTGATGAGACACCAGAGCTCATGCCCGCCGCGATTCACCTCTCCCACCGGCTCGTCGAGCGCCAGTCGCTGGTCCGCCGTGATGGCCGGCTGCCTTGGCTCAGACCCGATGCCAAGTCGCAGGTGACGCTTCGGTATGTCGACGGTCGGCCCGACAGCATTGACACGGTGGTCTTGTCGACCCAGCATGCACCCGAGGTCTCCCTGGAGCAGCTGCGCGAGGCGGTGATTGAAGAAATCATCAAGCCCATTCTTCCCAAGCACCTGGTCAAGGGTTCGATCCAGTATCTGGTGAATCCCACCGGTCGGTTTGTAATTGGCGGCCCTCAGGGCGACTGCGGCCTGACGGGTCGCAAGATTGTGGTCGACACCTACGGTGGTGCGGCCCCACACGGCGGCGGCGCCTTCTCTGGCAAAGACCCCTCGAAGGTCGACCGGTCGGCCGCCTACGCGGGCCGCTATGTGGCCAAAAACATCGTGGCTGCAGGCCTTGCCAAGAAGGCCCTGGTTCAGGTGAGCTACGCCATTGGCGTGGCCCGGCCCACCTCGGTCTGGGTCACCACACAAGGCACAGGCCTGGTGCCTGACGAGACCATCGCGGCGGCAGTCCAGGAGGTCTTTGACCTGCGGCCAAAAGGCATTGTCCAGATGCTCGACCTGCTGCGGCCCATCTACCGAAAGACCGCAGCCTACGGCCACTTCGGCCGGGAAGAGCCTGAATTTACCTGGGAGGCCACGGACAAGGCCGAGGCCCTCAAAGCCCACTGCCGGTAGGCCAAGACCCCGGATGGGGGGGTGGCCTTGACCACTCTCCGTCTGTGGGCGAAAATGGGAACTCACTCGAGGAGCGTTGCGAGAGGCTTGTCCTCCCAGGCTCGAGTGGCCCGCAAGTCTGCGGGCAACCGCAACGGCGCTCGCGACTCCACTTCAGACCAGAAAGGACCGCGAGATGAGTGCCGTACTCAAACCCGCCCAATCCCAAGACTTTGTTGTTGCAGACCTGTCGCTAGCCGACTGGGGACGTAAAGAAATTCGCATCGCCGAGACCGAGATGCCCGGCCTCATGGCCATCCGCGAGGAGTTCGCGCCCTCGCAGCCTCTGAAGGGAGCCCGCATCACTGGCTCCTTGCACATGACGATTCAGACGGCCGTCCTCATCGAGACCCTGACGGCCCTCGGCGCCCAGGTTCGGTGGGCCTCTTGCAACATCTTTTCCACTCAAGACCATGCGGCAGCAGCCATTGCTGCAGCCGGTATTCCGGTCTTCGCTACAAAGGGTGAGACCCTTGAGGACTACTGGGACTACACCCACCGCATTTTTGAATGGACCGACGGCCAGCCCTCCAACATGATTCTGGACGATGGCGGCGACGCCACCCTGCTGCTGCACCTCGGTGCCGAGGCCGCCCGTGATATCAGCGTATTGGGCGCCCCCAAGAGCGAAGAAGAGACCTGTCTGTTTGCTGCCATCAAGAAGCAGCTCGCCAAAGACCCTGGTTTCTATCAGCGTCACCTCGATGCCGTGATCGGTGTGACCGAAGAGACCACCACCGGGGTTCATCGCCTGAAGGAGATGAGTGCCAAGGGCACGCTGGCCTTCCGGGCCATCAACGTCAACGACTCGGTCACCAAGAGCAAGTTTGACAACCTCTATGGCTGCCGCGAGTCGCTGGTCGACGGCATCAAGCGGGCCACCGACGTCATGATCGCTGGCAAGGTCGCCGTCGTCGCCGGCTACGGCGATGTGGGCAAGGGCTCTGCTCAGGCCTTGCGGGCCCTGTCGGCCCAGGTCTGGGTCACCGAAGTCGACCCCATCTGCGCCCTGCAGGCCGCCATGGAAGGCTACCGCGTCGTGACCATGGAGTACGCAGCCGACAAGGCAGACATCTTCGTGACCGCTACAGGCAACAAAGACGTCATCACCTATGCTCACATGGCTGCCATGAAAGACCAGGCCATCGTCTGCAACATCGGCCACTTTGACAATGAGATCGATGTCGCCTCTCTGGCCAAGTGCAAATGGGAAGAGATCAAGCCCCAGGTCGACCACGTCATTTTCCCCGACGGCAAGCGCATCATTTTGCTGGCCCAGGGTCGGCTGGTGAACCTGGGCTGCGGCACCGGCCACCCCAGCTTCGTCATGAGCTCCTCGTTTGCCAACCAGACCATTGCCCAGATCGAACTCTTCTGCCATCGCGACTACTACGAGAAGGGCAAGGTCTATGTGCTGCCAAAGCACCTGGATGAGAAGGTAGCCCGACTGCACCTGAAGAAGATTGGTGCCATGCTGACCGAACTCAGCGGCGACCAGGCCCGCTACATCGGGGTGCCGGTCGAGGGCCCCTACAAGCCCGAGACCTATCGCTACTAAGGGACCGCATGCAGATCAGCCTGGAGTTCTTTCCGCCCAAGACGGAAAGCGCCCAGGCGTCCTTGGCTGAGACGGCCAAGACGCTTGCGCGCATTCAGCCTCAGTATGTGTCGGTCACCTACGGGGCTGGCGGGTCCACCCGCGAGGGGACGCTGGCCACCGTGGCCCAGATGCAGGCCCTCTTTCCTCAGGTGGCGCCCCACGTCTCCTGCATTGGGGCCTCAGAGGACGACATGGCCTCTCTGCTCACGGACTACCAGTCCCGCGGCATCCGCCGGCTAGTGGCCCTGCGGGGTGACCTGCCCAGTGGTTATGGCCAGGGCGGGGCCTTCTCCCATGCAAAAGACCTGGTGCACTTTATTCGCCAGCGATTTGGCGATGCCTTTGAGATTGAGGTGGCCGCCTATCCAGAGGTCCATCCCCAGGCCCGATCAGCCCAAGACGATCTGCGGCATTTTGTTGAAAAAGTTCGAGCGGGGGCCAATGGGGCTATCACCCAGTACTTCTTCAACACCGATGCGTACTTCCGATTCGTTGACGACGCCTACCAGCAAGGCATTGAGGTGCCGATCACACCGGGCATCATGCCCATCACCAACTACAACCAGCTGGCCCGTTTCTCCGATGCCTGCGGGGCTGAGATTCCTCGGTGGATTCGTCAGCGACTGGCGAGCTTCGGGGATGATGCGGCCTCGATTCGCGCCTTCGGCCAAGACGTCGTGACCGATCTGGTCGACCAGCTGGTGACGGCTGGCGTGCCGGGCCTTCACTTCTACACCATGAACCGGGCAGAACCCACCCTGGCCATCGTCGAGGCCCTGGGCATTCGTGGCGCCCTGCCGGCCTAAAAATCTCGCCAGCCTCTTTCTGTCAGTACCGCATCGAGCCGCAGGTCGTGGGGCTCGGAGAGGGTCATGGGAATCAGGCAGCTCGAGAACGTCACGCCGTAGAGCCGGGGCTTGGGCAGTCCCTGCTCGGTTCGGGCGGCAATGGTTCGATCGTAAAAGCCCTTGCCAGCACCCAGTCGAGAGCCCTGCTGGTCCACCCCAACGCAGGGCACAACCCAGGTGTCGAATTGAGAGGCTGTCTCAGCCGTGGCAACCGCCTGTGGCGACTGTGGCGACTGTGGGGACTGTGGGGCCGGCAGGCCCATCAGGTCCTTGAGCATCGGGCTGCCGGGTGCCCAGTCCACCAGCCGCAGCGGAGCATCATGGGCCTCGACGACGGGCAGTCCAAGGGCAATGCCACGCTTGTGCCAGGCCCGCCAGACCATGACCAGATCGGGCTCACCCTTCCACGGCAGAAAGACCAAGACACGCTGCCAGCCCTCGGTCACGGCTCTGGCCGACAGGGCATCGGCCATCTGCTTTTCGAATCGCTGGCGCTCCTCCGTCAGCAAGGACAGACGGCTTCGAAGCAGCCAACGACGCCACAACGATTTGTCCGGCTGGTCCGGCGGCGGCTCGGCCGTCAGTGGTTCGTTGCTCATTTGTCGTCTCTCCGTTATATCGTAGGGCTATGTCACCGATGAAACACCCGATAAAACCGCCCGCACTGTTAGGCTTATTAGCCCTCATTGTGATGGCTGGCATGCACTTTGAGGCTCAGGCAAAGCCCCAACCCAGCCCGCCCATTCTCGCGGCCAAAAAAGCCTTTGAATCCCGGGATGTGCCAGGTCTTCGCCGGGCTGCAGACCGCCTGGCCAATGACCCCCTGGCAGTCTGGCCGGATTATTGGCTGCTAAGGCTGGGCCTGCCGCAGAAGGCTACGGACAAGAACTGGCTCGCGGCCATGCAGGCCTTTGTTCAACGCAATGGTCAACATGTTCTGGCCCAGGCCATCCAAAAAGACTGGGCCCTGGCCACACTCGAGCATGCCCCTTGGGAGCAGGCCGCCGCGGTCGTGCAAGACCTCCCCCTGCAGGTTCAACACCCCGCCATCGCCTGTGCCCGAGGACGTCTGGTGGTCGACAAGACCGCTGTACTGCAGTCTCTGGTGGTGGGGCAGGAGGACAGCAGAACCTGCATCCGCCTGGCCCAGTCGCTCATCGAGGGCGGCATCATCAAGCCCTCCGACGTGGTTCAACGGGCGCGATGGGCGGCCTTGGCCGGAGAGAAAGGCCATGCCGACCAGCTCTGGCAGTCGGCCACCAAGATGGGCTACAAACCCCCCGCCCATGAGCCGGCTCTGCTGGGCCTGCTGGCCGCTACTCGTGTTCATCCCAGCCGTGCCCTTGAGCAGTTCAACAAGCTGGCCGGCCAGTTCTCTTCGGAGCAGAAAGACTTCGCGCGGCTGAGCATCGGGGCCTGGCTCTGGGTCCGCTCAGAAGAGAAGGCCTGGTCGATGACCAAGGCGGGTCTTCCGTCTGTGAGCCAACAGCCCGCCCAGATCCAAGAATTGGTGGCCCGTCAGGCCCTTCGGCAGTCCGACTGGCCCGCAGTCTTGGCGGCCACTGGAGACATGCCGGATGCCGTCCGGCAGAAAGACATCTGGCTCTTCTGGCGGGCTCGGGCCCTGGAGGTGCTTGGTCATCCAGACACTGCAAAAAACCTCTTGCGTCAGATTAGTCCTGGACTGGGTTTCTACAGCCTGCTGGCCGCCGAGGCCCTTGAGCAAGACTGGTTTGCTGCCTACACCGAGGTGCCGAAGCGAGAGCAGGTAGTCGCCCATCGCAACCGTCTTCGTCAGCATCCCGGTGTAAATCGCACGATTGGCCTGGCCAAGGCCGGGCTTCGGGCTGAGGCTGTGATGGAGTGGAATCACCTGATCAATGGCCTCAAAGACGAGGAGCTCATTGCCCTGTCCGAGATCGCTTACGGTGCGAAGCTACCCGACCGTGCAATTGCCGCCGCCATCCAGACCAAGCAGCTCCATGCGCTCGACTTTCGTTACCCCAGCCTCTTTCTAGAGGACGTCCTTCAGAGCAGCCGCTCCAAGACCCTGCAACCGCCATGGGTCATGGGGCTTATTCGACAAGAGTCACGGTTCATTACTGACATCAAATCACCCGTTGGAGCGACCGGTCTGATGCAGATCATGCCGAGGACCGCCAGCATGTTGGCTAAAGAGACCGGCCAGAGCCGATTCAAGCAGGGGCAGCTGGCCGAGCCCTCGACCAACATTCGGCTGGGAACCCACTACATGGCCCAGCTCCAGACACAATTCGACGGCTCAATTGTTCTGGCAACGGCCGCCTACAACGCAGGCCCTTCCCGCAGCAAGCTCTGGCGAGCGAGCCTTAGCCGAAGCATCGATGGGGCCGCCTTCGCAGAATCCATTCCCTTTACCGAGACCCGAGACTATGTCAAGGCTGTCACCGCCAACATGGCGGTCTACCAGCGCCTCTTGCAGCCTAGCCTCATCAAGGTCTCTCTGCAGACGCCGCCTCAGCGGCTAACGGACCTGCTCGGTACCATCACGCCTTAAGCCTTTCGGACAAGACCATGCATGCAGACAACCTCAAACCCACCATCAGCCTGATTGGTGGCTCCGGATTTATTGGACAGGCCCTGGCCGCCCGGCTGGTTCGGCTTCGGGGGGGCTCTGGGCGGGGTATTCGGGTGCTCACCCGCGGCCTGTCCAAGTCGCATCCACTTCGAGTTCTACCGGGCCTTGAAATTGTCCAGACCCGTCTGAACCAAGAAGGGGACCTCTACGACGCGCTCTCCGGCAGCGAAGTGGTGATCAACCTGGTCGGCCTCTTGCAATCCCGAGTGGGCAAGCCCTGGGGCCCAGACTTTGACGAGGCCCATGTCAAGCTTCCGGCCCGCATTGCCCGCGTCATGCAACGCAGCGGGATCTCCCGGCTCGTTCACGTGAGCGCCATCGGCGCCTCCGAGACTGCCCCGTCGATGTACCTGCGATCGAAGGCGGCCGGCGAGTTGGCCCTGCGTCGGGCTGGCCATCTCGACCTGACCATCCTGCGGCCCTCCGTCGTCTTTGGTCCTGGTGACGCCTTTCTCAACCTCTTTGCCCGGATGCAGTCCTTTGCGCCGGTGTTGCCCCTGGTAACCCCGCATGCGCGGTTCCAGCCGATTTATGTGGGCGACCTGACCACCGCCATCTGCCGGTGTATCCAGTCGCCGCAGACCATCGGAAAGATTTACGAATGCGCCGGGCCCGAAGTCCTGACCCTGTATGAGATTGCCTATTGGGCGGGCCACTATGCCGGCTGTCGTCGTCCCATCTTGGCCCTGCCCGACAGCCTTGCCTGGCTGCAGGCGGTTGTTATGGAGAAGCTACCCGGACGGCCGCTGCTGAGCCGAGACAACCTGGCCTCGGCCAGCCTGCCCAATGTGGCCAGCGGTCCCATGGACCCCATTCTGGGGCTCGACCACCTCACCAGCCTCCACACGGTTGCGCCTGTGTTTCTTGGTGAGGCTCAGGCCAAGCGAATCCTGAGCCGGCGAAGCCGACACGATGCGCCCGTCGCCCCACGGCGATGATCTCAGACGCCGCTGAACAGGGCCTGTCTGCCCTGGCCCCCGACCGGAGTGCGGACCCGGTCTTGCAGCGGCTGCCCCAGCAGGCCCGCCTCTACTGCGTTGGCGGCGCCGTTCGCGACCATCTCTTGGGCGAACCCGATGTGGACCGCGACACCTTGGTCGTGGGCTGCGAGCCCGAGGACCTCTTGGCAGCAGGCTTTCGACCCGTGGGCCGGGACTTTCCAGTCTTTCTGCATCCAACCACCCATGCGGAATTTGCCTTGGCGCGGACCGAGCGCAAGACCGGCCAGGGCTATCGGGGCTTTGTCTTTCAGGCCAGTTCGACTGTCAGCCTAGAGGAAGACCTGGCCCGACGCGACCTGACGGTTAACGCGATGGCCGTCGGCGAAGATGGCCGGCTTCAGGATCCCTACGGTGGTCTCTCGGACCTTCGAGCGGGCCTTCTGCGGCACGTCAGTCCCGCTTTTTCAGAAGACCCTGTGCGGCTCATTCGGCTTGCACGATTTTCGGCCCGCTGGCCAGACTTTCGGGTGGCGCCAGAGACCCTTGGTCTGTGTAAGGCCATGGTCGAGGGCCAGGAGGTCGACAGCCTCGTGCCCGAACGGGTCTGGCAGGAGTTCATTAAAGGTCTGCAGGGTCGCCGGCCCTCGGCGATGCTCCATCTGCTCTCCGAGACCGGTGCCTGGCAGCGGCTCATTGGACCACCGCCCACC
>CALMJH010000011.1 GCA_937864175.1 uncultured Burkholderiales bacterium | reverse complement strand
GGCGGGTCTAGCGAACTAGGTGAACTAGCGGGCCTCGGCGCCGCCAGTGATGCGAACCACGGGTGACATGTGGGGCTTGCCACCGTAGGCCAGGCCCTCAACGAATGCCGTCAGGGGCAGGCGAACCTGGGCGCTCGAGACCACGGCACCCGTCTCGTAATTCATCACCCGGGCATTGACCATCACATAACGGCCAGCCAGGCTGTAGGTGCCCGTGATGATGCCGGAGGCCTGGAACTGCTCTTTCAGGCGACGGTGCTCACGCGACAGACCAAACTCGCCAGCGCTGTTCACCGACACGGCATTGGCCAGACGTAGCTCCACCAGATCCCAGCCGCGAACCTGAAGTTCGTGGATGAGGTTCTCGCTGAGCAGCTGGCCCAGATGAGAACTCTCTTGGATGCGATTAAGGTCTGAGAAGCTGGTGAGGATAAAGACCTGGCCAGCACGACGGCCCATGTTCTGGTTGAGCTGGGTGGCCAATTCGGCGACGGCCTGCTGAAAGACCTCAGCGTCGCTCAGGACCACAGGCCGCACGGGGGCCGAAGTCACAGAGGCGGCAGCAACGGGTGCCACAACAGCGGCAGGTGCCGCAGGAGCGGGAACCGGGGCGGGGATGCTGGCCGGATCGGGCTGCTGAGCAACGGCAGCGCAGCCCAACAGGGAGAGAGTCGTAAATACGGTGGCGATTTTCTTCATAGGTCTGCTTCCTAGGCCCAAAGCTTGTTGACGTATGCCATTTACGGCCTGTTAACAGTCCAAGTTTAGGCGCCGGGGCCCACCTAACGTTTTACAAAACCGTTTCCGTAATGCGTCTACCGTGGTATACAGACATTGTGCCTCGCATTAAATGGCTTAAAAATCTGTAAAACACTGATTAAAAATGACTTTTAAAAAGATCTTTTTCACCACCCGCAGTCCGTCAACTTGCCGGAGCGAGCGCACACGCCCGTTTCTGGCAACGGTTGGCGTGGTGGTGTCGGTCCTGGCCCTGACGGCCTGCAGCACGGTCAAGACGACCGGCCAGGCCATTCAGAACAACACCCAAGAATGGCTCTCCCCCACCCCCGCCTGCAAGGCCAGCCTGGATGCCAGCCTGAAGTCGGTGCCCCTTCAGCCCGTCTTTGACAGCATGGCCAGCGAACTCATGGTCAATGTCTGCGGCCAGGGCACCCTGGGCGGCTTCGTGGTGACCGACCTGGTCAACATTGCCGACCTGAAACCGGGCGTTGCTGGTCTGATCATGGGCGAAGTTGCTCGCGCCTCGCTGACGCGTCTGGACTGCCAGCGGGTCTTCCAAGTGGAAGCCGCCAACCTGCTGTCCCTCAACGACCAGGGCTTTATAGCCCTGTCGCGCAAAGCCACCGAAGTCCGTCCCGAGATTGGACCCGTCCGTGAGGCGGTCGTGGGCACCTACCACGCCTGGCCGGACAAGATGCTGGTGGTCTTGCGTCGCATCGATACCAATACCGGCCAACTGACCCGGTCGGTCTCCCGAGAGATTTCATTTGGCTGTAAGGCGCGCTAACTATGAACACCACAAAGAAACTGAAAATCCTGGTGACCAACCAAAAGGGTGGGGTCGGCAAGAGTTCTCTGTCGACCAACCTCGCGGCCTATTTCGCCATCGAAAAAGACCTGCAGACCGTGCTGGTGGACTTTGACCGCCAGGCGACCTCTTCACAGTGGGTCGTGCATGCCAAGCCTCACCCTAAGCTGCGGGCCGAGAGCGTGAGCCAAGTCATTCACGGCGGCAACCGCCTCAGCCTCTTCAGTGCTCGGTCCACCATTCGGGACGCTGCGGCCAAATCCGATGTCGTTATCACCGATATCACCTGGTCCCCGGTGATTGGGCCGGACATTCTGGACGTCTTCGACCTGGTCCTCATTCCCACCTCGCTCTCGGAGCTGGAACTGCTCAGCACCATCGGCCTGCTGCGGGACCTGCGAATGGCGCTCACCAAGTCGGGGGCGCCAAAGCTTGTCCTCTGCCCCAACAAGGTGCATCCGTTTCAGCGCAAATTTAATGGCATGGCGGCCCAGCGATTCCCGGTGCCCTTCCTGCTTGCGCCACCCATCACCCAGTCCAAGGCTTTCGAAGTTCTCCACCAGAAAGACTTCGTCATTCGGGCGGGTGACGACGACACCCAAGCTCGATTCCGCCAGTTTGGCCAGGCCATCGAACAGGCCGCCGCCTTCGTGCCCAGCAGCCTCTCGGCCCCCCAGCGACAGGCCGCGGCAGCGCCCACCGAGGCCATGCGCGTCCTTCACGAGCGCACCCAGAATGCGCCCGCCAACAGCCCCGTGGTGCAGCCTGCAATTGAAGAAATCCCCTCTATAATCAGGGCCAAACCAGCAACGATCTAAGCCGTTTAGTGCTGGGCGTCGCAGTCAAGCCGCTTCGCCCGTTCGTTGGTTGTTGCCTGGCCACCACCGACCAAATCGAGGACCCTCATGTTCAAAGCACTTCTGTCAATGCTCTTCGGCGGATCGAAGAAAAAAGTAGACCCGGCTGAACAACAGAAGCAGCGTGTTTATCAGCTGCGGACAGACCTTGAAAAAGGCATCAAGGCCAGGCTCACCAAATCCAAAGACCCCAAGGCCGCAGGCGAGATCGCCGAGCTGGTCGTCAATTACATCTTCGACTTCGGTGAATTTGGCTTTGAGATGTCGACCGGCAAGGACATCAAGAAAGTGGTGGGTGCTGAGCTGCTCAAGGTCTGTGAATACAAGATCGTCGACCCCATTCAGCTCTGCGTCGCCATCACCCATCGGGCCCTGGCCACCAAGAAAATGGGCGAAGTCTTTGAGACCCACCTGCGGGACCTCTGGATTCTCTGTCTCGTGCCCATTGGCCCCTTCACGCCGCCTGACTCAGCCTTCCCCACTCCTCAGCAGCAGATGCTGGCCAAGCGCATTCGAGAAATCGCCATTACGCCCAAGCAGGTAGAAAACTGCATCAAGGCCTGGGAAGGCTCGATGCTGGTGCCCCACATGCAGAAATGGCATGCTGCAGTTCAGGCCCACCAAGACCACGAGTAAGACTAGGGCTGGTGCAGGCCGGGCGGTTTGAGTAGTGGGGCCCGGTAGACCCACAACACGGAGTCTCGCCAGTCTGAAATCTTTAGGGTCTGGTCAGCCACTCGGCCTGGCACCTGAAAGCTGTTGGAGACCAGACAAGCACCGGGCTTAGCCTGCGCTGCAAACTGGTCGGCAAGTCGGGCCATCGGGTCCGGCGACAAAAAGCAATAGACCACATCGTAGGGCCCCAGGTCGGTCTGCCAGAGGTTTTGGCGCAAGACCCGAAGGTTTGGCTGCCGCCAAGCCCGAAGCCATGCGACTAGCCATGGGCCGAAGGCCGTCTCCACCCCAACAAACTCAAGCTGCGGGCGGGCCTTCGCAAGCCTGACCAATAGGCCCCCTGTTGCGCAGCCCAAGTCAATAAAGCGGCGGCTGGCCTGGTGGTCCATCCAGTCCAGCAAGGCCTGGCCGACCTGGTCGCTCGACAGAAAAAAAGGCACTCGGTCTCGTAAGACCGGCGAGAAAACCAATAGCAGCAGGGCAGCCAGAAGCGGATAGATGTAGAGGGGTAGTTGCCATTGCAAGGCCAGCACGACCAGCCAGGGAACCACCACATGAAAGACCGACCACCAGACCTCGCGGGTCCACCAGTGCGAGAGCCCCGCCGTCACCAAGCCATGGGCCAGCAGCCAGACGGCAAGCGGCGACTGCAGTGCCCAGCTGGTCTGGGCCAGCAGGCTCAACCAGAGTGTGGCCACACCCACCTGAAGTCCAAGGGCCAGCAAGAGTCGCTGCCAGCCCTGGGGTCTTGCCGCAGACATCTGGTTTAGGCCTGTAACTCTTGGAGGGTGGGCAGCTGGTCGATCTCTGGCAGGTCGTCCCGCGTCTTGGTGCCCTGTTTGAGCTCATAGGCCCAGGCCAGCACCTTGGCCACCGCCTCGAAGAGTTTCTCGGGGATGGGCTCACCCACCTCTAGCCTTGCGTGTAGAAGCCGCGCCAGCGGTGGAATGCGGGCAATGGGCACTGTGTGTTCTTTGGCGATGTCTTGAATTCGAAGGGCCGTGGCATCCAGGCCCTTGGCCACCACAATGGGGGCCCGCATCGACTTTTCGTCGTACCGAAGGGCCACCGAGTAGTGGTCCGGGTTCACGACCACCACATCGGCCCGCTCCACCGCCGACATCATGCGGCTCTGGGCGGCCTGACGCTGCTTCTGACGAATCTTGGCGCGAATCTCTGGAGACCCTTCGGTCTCTTTCATTTCTTGTTTGACTTCCTCAGGGGACATGCGGAGTTGGCGCATGTAGTTGTAGCGCTGGAAGAGCGCATCCACAACACCAATCAAGACCAGCGGGGCCAGCATCAGGACCGCGCCATTAAAAATAAAGCCAGCGGAATTTCGCAAGGCGATTTCAAAGTCCTCATTGACCAGGGCCGAGACGCCGCCCAGCAGGACCCAGAGATAGCCCAGGCCAATCCCCAAGACAAAAAAGGCCTTGGCCACGGTCTTGAGAAGCTCCACAAGGGTAGGCAGAGAAAAAAGCCGCTGGATGCCTTTGATGGGGTCTAGTCGATCCCCACGAAACTTAAAGACAAAGACCGGCCGAAAGCCCGACAAACCAAGAGGCGCCACGATCGACACCACAATGGCCAGGACGGCAAAGATCCCAATCAGACCGGCCAGTGAGACCAGGGGGCCCGCCACCCAGGACAGGGTCTCATCGGCCCAACGGTCTGGGGCCGAGAAGGTCAGACCCTCTTTCACCAAGACCACCAGTTGGGTCATGAGGGAGGGGCCTGCGGTAAAGACAAAGAGGAGAAAAACGGTGATGAGACCAAGGGTAGTGAGGTCTCTCGACTGGGCAAACTCTCCGTCTTCGCGGGCCTTTTGTAATCGCCGCTCGGTAGGGTCTAACTGTTTGTCCTCTTGCGAGGTGTCTTCTGCCATGGCGGCAGTTTAGCCTAGGCTTCTGGGTTTGCCTTGAGTTGGTCTACCAGGGTCTCGGCCTGGGTGCGCTCAATGGCATCCATGAGCTTCCAGACCCGATCCGTCGCCTCGATGGCGATGGGGTTTCCAAACTTTCTGGACAGGCGGTACCAGGCCCAGGCCCGAGGAAGGTCCCGCTGGACGCCAGTGCCGCGCTCGTAAAGGCCCGCCAGCCGATAGGCGGCGATTGGGTCTCCCAAAGCAGCTGCCCTGCGATACCAGGTGAACGACAAGAGGTAGTTGCGCTCAACGTTTGCGCCCGACTCAAACCGTCCGCCAATCTCCACCATGGCGGCCACGTTGCCGTTGTTGGCGGCTGCCAGCATCCAGTAGCCGCCTCTGGCTGGGTCCACCCGGGTGCCAATGCCCTGCAAGTACATCAGGGCCACTTCATACTGGGCCCTGGAATCCCCGCTCTCGGCGAGTTTCTCCAAGAGCGACAAGGCCTCGGTAAAACGGCCGACCTCATAGGCCCGACGGGCCTGGTGATAGTCAGAGCAGGCGGTAAGCCCAAGGCTGGCAACCCCCACGAGCCCAACGCATGACAGCCGGCCCAGGCCACGCAAAAGGTCTCGACGGCTGGTGCTCGACGGCCGCTGGGCGTCGATGACTCTGGCGCTGCGGGCCGACGAGGATTTGCGGGGGGGCATGAAGTCTTCTTAGAGGGCTCTGGCGTTGGGGGTGGCGGGCGGCAAGGCGGCCGGGGCCACACCGGGGGTCACACCCGGTGCGGGGGCAGGGCCAGGAGCCCCAGCTGCAGGCTGGCCTGCTACGGGGGCGGTGGTCGCACCAGCTGCTGCGGCGGCTGGGTCGCCGGCTGCGGGTACCGGCTCTTTGTAGCTGGCGCCCAAGTCCCCACCAACGGCACGAGCGAGTGCGCCCAGTGTGCGGCGGCCAAGGTCGGGATAGTGGGGAGCAGCGGGCAGGTAACCCTTTGAGCGAATACAGGCGGAGGGGTTTGGGCTGCCCTCGCAGGAGGCAATAGCGCCGAGGCGGCCCACCTCAAACTGCTCTCCCAAGAAAAAGAGAAAGACAAAGAAGGCCGCTGGAAAGACCGCAAAAAACAGGGCCTTTCGAAGGATGGCTTTGAGTTTTTCCATGGGGTCTGGTCCTCGTATTAGTGATGTTTAGCGGGTGCAACCGGCTGACGAACCAGGCCGGTGGGTTCAATTTTTCGCCAGGGGTTCTCTGGCCGGTTGTTGAGCAAGCGAGCGTGAATGTCCAGAGTGTAGGGGTGTTGGGGATGCCCAGTCTTGAGCATGCCGGCATAGGCTGCCAACGCCAGATCTTGCAGTCCACGGTCTGCAAAGCCACTGGCCGCGCAGTAATAGGTGTTGAAGGCTGCTTCACGGTTGTTAACCCCGGGCTGGGCCGACAGATTGAGGTCGGCATAGAGCATGCAACTCCAGGGGTGAAGGTCTACCGCACCGGCCACCAGAATGTTCTTGGCAAAATCCCGTTCACGGGCAGCCCGCTCGTAGGCCAGGCCCGCTGAACGCTTGTAGGCTGGGTCCTGAAAGCCGGTATAGATGTCGCCCTCTTCACTGAATCGGGCGGCCTCCTCTGCGGACACCTTGGCCCGAAAATAGCCCGCGTCCCGATCTCCTGCAGCAGCCTGTCGCTCAAGCTCTCTTTTCAGCAAGAGGGCCTGCTCCAAGGGGCGCAGCATGTCGGACTCGTCACTGGGGCAGCCTTTCTTCCGAATGCACTCTGAGGCATCCAAGGCCTTGACCTGCAGCGACCGAATCTGCTGATACTTGGCCTCGGCCGCCACATAGCTGGCGGTGGGCTGGTAGCTAGCCGCAGCGGCGGCCTTGTTTGCCGCCTTAGGGGCTGCAGGGGCTGCAGGGGCTGCAGGTGCGGAATGGGCCGGAGCTGCTGCCTGAAGCGGCAGGGCCCATCCCAAGACCAGCGCCAGGGCGAGGGCCTGCTTCATTTATCGATTCCCGCTACCCGATGGGGGAGGCGCGGAAGGGCCCAGGCTTGGACGCGAGGGCAAGACCAGCATCGGCGTTCGACCCGATGCGCTCGGCTGTCCAGCAGGCACCGCGACAGAACCCTGAGGCGCTGCCGGCGCAGGTGCCGCCTGGCTCTGTCCAGGGCCAGCCGGGGCATTGCTGCGGTCTAGGCCGCCTTTGGTCGCTCCGGTGTTTTGATCCAGGACCGTAATGGAGATGCGGCGGTTAAGCGGGTCATTTGGATTGTCGGGATTGAGACGAATGGTGTCTGCAAAGCCCACCACCTGGCTTACCCGCTGCTCGGGCAGACCCCCAGCGATCAACTCACGGCGGGCCGCATTGGCCCGATCGGTGGAGAGTTCCCAGTTGGAGTAGCCGGCCAGGCCGTTGTTGTAACGCAGGCTGTCGGTATGGCCCTCGATGCGCACGCCGTTTGGCATGTCTTTGAGCACACCGCCAATGGCCCGCAGCAGGCGGCTGGCAAAGCCAGCCATGTCGGCTCCGCCCACGCCAAACATGGCTCGGTTCTTCTCGTCGACAATCTGAATACGAAGGCCCGAGGCATTGATGTCCATAAAGACCTGGTTCTTCATCTTGGCCAGTTCGGGGTCGGACTTGATCTGCTGCTCAATGCCCTCTTTCGCGTCGACCATCTTACGAACGTTCTTACGGGCACGCTCATCGAACTCGACAGCCTCGCTCACACGGCGCTGCTCGGTGTCGGCATCGGCCTTGGCCTCTACACCGTCGGTGCGGAAGATTTGTGGGCCACCGCCCTTGATGATGCTGTTGGTATCACCAGAGCCCTGCCCGCCCTCTAGCGTGAGCCGCAGGGGGTTCTGGAAGTAGGCCGAGATACCCGCCAAGTCACCCGAGGTGGTGGAGCCCAAGACCCACATCAGCAGGAAGAAGGCCATCATCGCCGTGACGAAGTCGGCGTAGGCAATCTTCCAGACGCCGCCACCGTGGCCACCGACCACCTTCTTAACGCGTTTGACGACTATTGGTTCTTGGGTGTCCGCCATAACTGTCTCTGCTCTAGGTTTCCTTACTTGCCTTTAACGTTCTTGGTCTCTTCGTCAAGCTCTTTAAAGCTAGGACGCATGTCAGAGAACAAGACCTTCCGACCAAACTCAACCGCGCCCTGGGGAGGGAAGCCGTTCAGGCTGGCCAGCAGAATCGCCTTCACACAGTTGTAGACCTTGCCATCGACCTCTTCGTTCTGGGCCAGGGCTTTGGAGATGGGCGACGTAATGGAATAAGACAACAAAATACCCAGGAAGGTCCCCACCAGGGCCGCACCAATCATCTTGCCCAGTTCGGCAGGAGGCAGACCAATCGATCCCATCACGTGCACAACGCCCATAACCGCCGCCACGATACCGAAGGCAGGGAAGGCGTCAGCCAGGTTACCGATGACCTCGATAGGCTTGTGGCTCTCCTCGTGGTGGACCTCGAGCTCTTGCTCCATCAGGGCCTCGATCTGAACGTTGTTCAGTGCGCCAGCCAGCATCATGCGCAGGTAGTCACAGATGAACTCCACCAGGTGGTGGTCTTCTTTGATGGAGGGGTACTTCTCGAAGAGGGCACTGGCCTCGGGCTCCTCGATGTCCGCTTCCAGGGACATCAGGCCGTCACGGCGAACCTTCTGCAGGATTTCGAACATCAGGCAGAGCAGGTCCAGAAACTTCCGCTTGTTGGCCTTGGGCGTTTTGAAGGCACGCGGCATGGCGGCGAAGGTGGCCTTGAGGTTACGGGGTGAGTTACTGGCAATCATGTAGCCAATGCCCAGGCCGCCAATGGACAAGACCTCGGTTGGCTGCCAGAGCACCAGGATGTGTCCGCCGTGAATCACATAGCCGGCCAGGGCACAGCCCAGTCCAACGATTACTCCAATTAACCACGTCATGATCGCAATCCCTTCATGTCAATGTGTTGGCCATGCATGATTACATCAGCCTTTGAAATAAGTTTGATGACTCAAGGCGGGCAAAGATGGACCGGGCGGCTTCCAGCAGCGTCTGAGTCCGCACCAGCCCGGCCGAGGCCTCGGCGATGTCAGTATCTAACAAACGGGACCGATGGGCCTCCAGCTCTGTCGACTTGGTCTCCAGGGCGGAACGAGCGGCATCAATTTGCGCGCCAAGAAGGCCTGATCGAATTTGGGCATTTTCGAGTTGTCGAGTCGCATCATCATGCGCATTCATCAGCGCACCAAAATTACTCGCAAGGGATCCTGAGGATGCGGCGGATTCCAGTGCCTCGACTATCGCTAACGCCTCTGCCAAAACATCTTTACTCGATGACGTCCCATCGCCCAACGCTCGTCGAAAACTAATGCCCTCGTCTACCCAGACATCAGGCTCAATCTCGATTTGCTTTACTGCACTCGACACCACGAAGCTCGCAGAATCGTTCGAACTCATATCAGCAACATCACCCTGCACCAAGATTTGCAGATCGTAAAAATATGGTGGGTCATTTACTGAGTCGTCGCCAAAATCCAATGTAGTCAGCCCGACCTGTGAGTCGGTGGTAATCGCCCCACCGGAGGCCGTGACTGTTTTGAGGTCAACCCCATCTTTCGATAGCGTTGCCGAGCTGATCGCTCCACCAGCAAGGGTAAAAGCGATCTCATAATCTCCCGGCACGAAAATCTTGGACACGCCATCCACTTCAACATCAACAGGGTTCGCCAGAAATACGAGCTCAGTTCCCTCCGTTGGGGCCCCAGTGAGTGTGACGTCAAGATTGAAAAATTGGCTCTCCTGCTGGGGAAATCGGAGTACCCCACCGGAGACCGTGCCCTCAAAAAAGCTAGTAGCCGTTCCGTCGGGTCCGAGACCATCAATTTGCAATAAGGCCTCCGTCGACGACTCAAAATTGATGCTGTATTCACGGCCCACTTCAAAGACCGCATCTGATGCGATCGTCGCCGCGGTGACAGCAGAGGTGCCTCCGTTGGTAATCGTCACCTGTGGTTGTGATAAACGCGCAGGAGTTCGGGCAGAGAGGAGGATATTCTCGTCACTAGCGTTGGCGGCGGCTGCTTGCTGTCGAAGCGCCTCGTACTCCACCCTCGCCTTCTGCGCTAGGGATGAAAAAGCGGGGGACCCATAGCTCCCGTTTCGAGCCTGAAGTGCGGCCTCCTTAATGAGGTTCATGCTACCCAGCATTGACGCTAATTGGGTATCCGCCATTGCCATACGATTAGCTACAAAGTCTTGATTGGCTTGCAGCATCTTGAATTTCGACTGGTCAAAGGCAATCTCAACCCCGCGCGCTAGGGCTACCATGCCTTGCGAGGCTGCGTTGTAACGCTGGCCGCTGGAGATCTGCTCCTGCCATTTCATGGCATCGACCGACTGGTCCTGAATGGCTCGGATGCTAGCGGAGAGGAGTTGTTGGCTGCTAATGCGCATTTCCAATTACCTTAGCGAGAGACCATGCTCAAAAGGGTGTCGAACATGTCTTTACCCGTCTGAATAATCTTGCTGGAAGCGGCATATAGCTGCTGAAACTTGACCATATTGGCCGCCTCTTCATCTAGGTTCACGCCTGAGACCTCCTCCCGACGAGAGTTCAAGATCTCCATGACCGATTTGTCGGCAGCTCTGTTGTTTGTCCACGTAGCGATTTGGGAGCCCGTTGTTGCAACAAGATCAGAGACTGGGTCTGAAAAGATCCCCCTCAGGGCCTCAATGGCATAAGCATCATCTGCATCAATCATCCAGTCGTCTACGTTCTCTGGCGCAACCGCTCGGAAGTTTGCAGCTCTTAACTGACTCAAATTATCGACATAACTCGGATCCGAAGGATCCAGCATGTCCCTTACTTCGTAGATCTGGGTGGCAGACGAAATGTTCGGAATGTCGGCGAGGTAAGTGTCGTCAGCCGTGTTAGTTTTTAAGGTGCCATCAGAGACCTCAAACCCAAACATCGGGTTGGGACTTAGGTGATTTACCGTCTTCAGCAAACCAATCGCTATTGAATCAAGACGACGATTCAGATCAGGCAAGAAATTTCGAACTAACTCGACGTAGGCCCCCGCCTCTCCTGATTGAAAGAGTTCCGTGGCAACCGTCTGCATTGTTTGATTCTTAATCCGGTTGTTCTCATCTGAGGCATTAATTGACGCCTGGGTATAACTGGTGAAAGTGATCTTGAGGTTGTCAATGTTGCCTTCTGTGTTCACCACATTGAACTTGTTGGCGATACTGCCCTCGACCAGGGGAATGCCATTCATGTAGTGGGTGGCCGTCTGGTCGTCATTAATCACGGTCTGTCCACCGACCAGCTTTTGCAGACGCATCAGCAGGCGGTCACGCTCGTCTAGGTACTCGGGTGCTGGGCCAATTCCGGCCTCAGCAGCGGTCCCCTCTTTGATCTTGGCGTTGATTTGAGCGAGTTGCTCGGTGTAGGCATTGGCCTCGGCCAGCGTGGTCTCAAGGGCCTTGCGGGCATCGGTATCAACACGAGCCAGGGTCTCGGACAGACCCACAATGCGCTGGCTCACCATTTCGGCCTTGTGGGTCAGGTTGGCGCGGTAGGCTGGGCTGGTGGGGTCTCCCACCATCTGGCCTGCCGCATCAAAGAATTCGGAGATGACCGTCGCAATGGAATTGCTTTCGTCAGCGATGAGCTTGTCCAGAGCCGTGGTGGTCTGAACCAGGGTGTCCGAGTAGGCATATTTGCCCTGCTGGGCCAGGCGTTGGTTCTCCAGCAGTCGGGAATAGTCCCGAATAAACCCCTCGGGCGAAAAACCCGTACCCGTGGCCGTGGCCGTGTGAGGCGCCAGGCGGTTAATAATGGCCGAGGCATCTCGGCGGGTGTAGCCCTCGACCGAGGCGCCAGAGATGTTCTGAGAGGTGACCAACAAGCCAGCCTGGGCGGCCTGAAGCCCTGCATAGGCGGTGTTGAAAATCGAGGGGCCGGCCATGTCAGTTCACCTTAGTTATTCGAGGTTTTAACGGCTAAATTTGGCTGAGACTTAAGCGCCCCACCGCGGGCGGCCTCAATCTGACCCATCATCTGCTTGACCATGGCGTCGGCCAGGCCAAAGCCCCCCATGTTGGAGATGGCCGAAGCCAACTGGTCGTCGGCCATGTTTTGGTAGCTTTTCTGCTCCCCCTCTTTGGGGTCCCAGCTGGACTCACGTGCAACCTGCAGCCATTTGCGGATCATGACCTGCTCAAAGCCCTTGGCTGCGTGCTCCAGCTGGGCTCGCTCGTCTCCCGACTTGCGAAGCCGCTCGCCGGCCGCCATCTGGCCACTAAGGTCCCAGACGTTAAGGTTGAGCGAAGTGGACGACATGGTTAGATGATCTCCAGATCGGCTTTAAGAGCCCCCGAGGCCTTCAGCGCCTGGAGGATGGACATCAGGTCGGCGGGTTTGGCACCCAGCATGTTTAGTGCACGAATGACGCCATCCAGGTTTGCGCCCTGTTGGACCTTCACCAGTCCACCGGGGCCACTCTCACCCTGCTCCACCTGGACGCTGGCCTGGTTGGTGACCGTGGTCTGCCCGCGGCTAAAGGGCTCGGGCTGGCTGGTCGAGGCCTCGTTCTGAATCTTGACGGTCAGGTTGCCGTGGGCCACAGCAGCCGGTGTCAGCGTGACGGCCTGGTTCATCACCACAGAGCCCGTACGTGCGTTCACAATGACCTTGGCCCGCTCGGCCGGCGTGTCAATGGGCAGGTTTTCAAGGTCTGACAAAAACTTCATGCGGGCCATGGGCTCGGCTGGCACAGCAACTTTCAGGGCTCTGGCATCCAGGGGCATGACCACGCCCGCGCCAAACCGCTTGGCAATGGCATCTGCCGTGCGTTGCATGAGGGTGAAGTCGGACTGGTGCAGGTCAAGCTGCACAAATTGGCCCATCGGTGCAGCAGGAATGGCGCGCTCAACCAGGGCCCCCTCGGGCACACGACCCACCGACAGGTGGTTAACCGTGGTGCTGCTGCCGGCAGCGCTTGCGCCCGCACCGCCCACAAACACGCCGCCTTGGCCCAAGGCATAGATCTGGCCATCGGCGCCTCGCAGCGGCGTCATCAGCAGCTGACCACCCTTCAGGCTCTTGGCGTTACCAATCGACGAGACGGTGATGTCCAACTTCTGACCGGGGCGGGCCAGAGCAGGCAGCTCGGCAGTCACGATGACCGCTGCAGTGTTTCTCATCTGGATGGACTGGCCAGGGGGCAGAGCCACACCCAAGGACGTCAACATAGAGATAACGCTTTGCAGAGTAAACGGGCTCTGGGTGGTCTGGTCACCAGAGCCGTCAAGACCTACTACCAGGCCATAGCCAATCAGCTGGTTGCTGCGCTGGCCGGAGACGCTGGCGATTTCTTTGATGCGGGTCGCATGGGCCAGGTTGGGCAGCACCATAAGGGCCACCAGAATGGCTGCCACCAGATAAAAGCCCGTCTTGCCAAAGGAGCGAAAGAGTCGATTAAAAAAATCATTCATGACCATGGCCTTAGAAGGGGGAGACTTTTAGAAAAAGACCAGCCAACCAGCCTGGGGTCTGGGCATCGTCGCCTGCGCCACGGCCGCGGTATTCCAGTCGCAGGTCAGCGACTTTGCTCGAAGTAATGGAGTTGTTCACCAGATCTGCGGGGTTGACCACTCCTTTGAACCGAATAATCTCTTCCTCGGCGCTGACGGCCAGTTGTTTCTCGCCTGCAACAATCAGGTTGCCGTTGGCCAAGACCTCGATGACGGTACCGGTAATGGTGCCGCTAAAGGCGTTCTGGGCACTGGCTGCGCCCTTGCCCGAGAAGTCGACCGCGCTCTCTGCTGTTACGTTGAAGGCCTCACCGGCCTGACGTGCGCGGTCTATCACGCTACTCGTCAATCCACGAAGAGGCGTTCCTCGTAATGCACCGCTAGGCCCGGTAAGGCCACTCAGCGCGCTAAGGTCGGAGGTAATCTCAGCGGTGCTCTCTTTACTAGCTGAGGCGTTGCTGGATCGGTTGGCGGTGGTGCGCTCGTTGAGCACCACAGTGATGGTGTCCCCGACATGGCGGGCCCTGCGGTCCTCAAACAGGGGGCGGTAGCCGCCCGAGTTGGTGGAGACAGTTGGAAAGAGGCTGCCGGGATTGGCCGGCGCCGCCGCCTGCGAGGGTGGCGTGATGGATGTGGGCCCCTCTACCAAGGGCTTTTTGTCCGCGGTGGCGCAACCGGCCAGAAGACCAATGGCCAGGGCCGAGACCGTCAGGCGGGTCGCTTGGGTAAGGGGCTTCATGGGCTAGTCCTTGGCTTTAGTTAGAGTTGGCCCAGACGCTGCAGCATCTCGTCCGAGGCACTAATGGCGCGGCTGTTAATTTCGTAAGCACGCTGAGCCACGATCATGGAGACCAATTCTTCGGCCAGGTTGACGTTGGAGGCCTCCACAAAATACTGCTTGAGCGTTCCAATGCCGTTGGAGCCAGGCGCACCCTGCTGAGGCGCACCAGAGGCAGCGGTCTCCAGATAGAGGTTGCCACCAATAGAGGTCAGACCAGCCGGGTTGATGAAGTTGGCCAGCTGAATCTCGCCCACGTTCTGGGGCTCAACCTGGCCAGGCAGTGTGACCGAGACCGTACCGGTCTCGGAGATGGTAATGCTGGTGGCGTCTGCAGGAATGGTGACCCCGGGGGCCAGCACATAGCCAGAGGGCGTAACAATCTGACCGTTTGCATCCTGCGTGAAGTTGCCGTCACGGGTGTAGGCCGTGGTGCCGTCGGGCAGGCTAATCTGAAAAAACCCTTTGCCATAGATGCCCAAGTCCAGAGCGTTCTGGGTCTGGTTCATGGCCCCTTGAATATGGACGCGCTCGGTGGCGGCGGTGCGGACACCGACGCCCAACTGCAGACCGCTGGGCGACTGGGCCTGGCCATTGGTGGGGCCGCCAGCCTGACGAATCGTCTGGTAGAGCAGGTCCTCGAACATCGGCTTGACCCGCTTGTAGCCGGTGGTCGTGCCGTTGGCCAGGTTGTTGGAAATGACGTCCAGGTTGGTCTGCTGGGCGTCGAGTCCTGTCTTGGCAATCCAGAGTGAGCGAATCATGTCTTGATTCCTTGGTTAGTCACTAGAAGTTAGAGAGAGTCATGATCACGTTGGCCTGTCGGGCGTTCTGATCACTGGTCTGAAGCATCCGCATGTTCAGATCAAACATGCGGGTCTGGTTAATCATCTGCACCATGGCTGCGGCGGCGTTGACGTTGCTGGTCTCGTAGGCCCCCTGAATCACCTTTACCGCCTCATCAAGGGCTGCAGGAGGTTGGCCCTCGGGCAGTTCAAAAAAACCGTCTTCGGCGCGACGCAGGTCACGAATGTTGGGGTTCACCAGCTTGAATCGGGCAATCTGGTTGTACTGAAGCTCACCGCCCTCACGAACCAACACGCCACCATCACGGCCCACTTCCACTTCAGCGCCCGCGGGGATGGTAATGGGGCCATCTTCGCCCATCACAATAATGTCTTTGCCCAGTTTAAAAACACCCTCTTCGTCCCGGAAAAACCGACCGGCCCGGGTGTAGGCCTCGGAGCCATCGGCTCGGCGGACGGCAAAAAAGCCGTCACCGTCAATGGCAAAGTCGTTGGGGTTGTCGGTCTTTTCGATGGGGCCCGGATTGAAAATGGCCGTCGGCGTGGAATCCACCACAAAAGCGCGGGAATCGGCCTGCTCACCATCGAGGGGTACAGCCCTGAAAGAGGTGACCATCTCCCGAAAGCCAGGGGTCTGCGCATTCGCGAGGTTGTTGGACGTGGATGCCAGCTGCCCCATGGCGTGCTTGGCCCCCGTCATCGCAACATATGCCATCCGATCAATCATGCTTGTCCCCTAGCCTTGTCGTCGCCTGAATTAACCACCAGCCATGCGGATGGTGGTGGTCAGGGTGTCGTCAAAGGCCCGAATGCTCTGAGAGTTAGCCGAGTACATCCGCTGCTGAATCAGCAGCTTGACCAGCTCGTTAGACAGGTCGACGTTTGAGCCCTCCACTGCGCCAGCCCGAATGCCTCCCAGGCCTTTTGCACCTGGCTTGCCGACCGTCACATTGGGATGAACCTCGTCACCCGACAGGTAAGAGGCGGCAAAGACGTTGTTGCCGCTCGGCACCAGGCCATCGGTTGCGGCAAAGTTCACCAACACCACCTGGCCAGCCAAGAAGGTACGGCCGTCGCCGTAGGTGCCCACCACCTTGCCCTCGTCATCAATGGAGACGCTGTTGAGCAGGGCCACGGCACGGCCGTCTTGAGTACTCTGGTCGACGCCGAAAGGAGTCGCGTAGTTTCTAGTACCGGTGAGATCCAGGGTAAAGATGAGGTCTGGATCAGTTGATTCAGCAGTATTGCCAGGTGTGGTGACTTTTCCGGTGAGGGTGACAGATGACTCAAATGTGGCCTGCCCGGTGACCTCGTTGGTGACCACACTATCAATGTTCTTTCCACCCCAGAACTGCATCATCGCTACCGGGTAATAATCGCTAGTTCCCTCATATCCTACCGGCGTGCTCGAGAAATCTCCGACACCGAGTGATCCCGAAAACTGCGGGTCGGTGTAGTTGTAGAACTGATCATCCAGTGAGGCATACACCTCGTATTTCGTCGTTACTGCCTTGAACTGCTGGCCCACGGAACCGTCGAAGAGATCCCCCGCCATAGAGACCTTGGTACCGTCCTGAAAGGTTAGGCGATAAGAGACAGGATCGTAGAAAATAAGAGTGTCAGTGGTAGCGACAGTTGTTGTCAGTGAGGCGCTGAATGTCAGGGTGTCACTACTAATTCCACCAACCGTTATCGCAACGCTGCTGGGCCCCAGAACTTGGCTGTAATTACCAGAGCTATCAACTTTATAGACGTACTGCCCAACAGCAATGTCAGCGTTGGCAGCCGTCAGGTCCGCTGTCAAAGCCCCTGCTGTTAGGGCTACGCTAGCAGCGGCAGTTGTTGCTGGATTGAAAAACTCGAGCGTGTCTGTGTTGTCGATTGCTGTTCCTGCTGTAACCCCAATTGTCGAAGTCCCGGGTGCTACAGATACAAAGCGTCCGGTATCCAGTCCGTTTAGCATGACCCTCGCATGCTGCTCAATGTTTGCGGTATTTTCGACAGTAATAGTGCCCGCAGACGTCGAGAGCGAACTGGTCGTATCGGTGGTCCGGATAGGGCCAGACACCATCACCATACCGTCAGAGGTGTCATTGGTGAGCACTACGTTGGCTTCATCGGCACTCAGAATGTTTTGAGCAATATCGGATGCTGGGTAGTAAAACGTCGCGCCGTCATAGGTGACGGTCATGTCCTGGTCGTCAACCCTCCTGTAGTAAAGCGTCATGGTGTGCGCACCACCATTGTCATCAGCGCTGTAGACGGTCTGAGAGACTTTATTGTTATAACTCGAGGCTACCTCGGGGTTAAAAGGGACATTGCCGGTCGGGAGAAAGGTGTTGGTCCGTGCATCCAAATTGACTGCCACCGTTGATCTAGTGGTTGTCTGGGGCTCCAACTCGGTCGGAGGCATACTGATTCGACTAGTCCACTGATCGTCTAAAGTCGTGCCATCCTGGGAGTGGTAGCCGGTCAAAAACATACCGTTCTGGTTAACGATGTAGCTGCGCTTGGGGAAGTTGGGGTCGACCTCTTTGCTCACCGCGAACTGACCATTTCGCGTGTAGTAGACGGTATCAGGATCATTTCCATCCTCTAGGCGGAACATGCCCATGGAGCCGGTAATGGCCATGTCCAGGGTGTTCTGAGAATCCTGCACCGTGCCCATGTTCATCAGGCGGCGGATGTTCTGCTTGGCAGTACCCTGACCAGCACGGGCTGGGTCTAGCGGGTTAATCGCCTTGTAAAACTGGTCTTGGAATATGTACTCGCCGGCCTTGTAGCCCACGGTGCTGGCGTTGGCGATGTTGTTAGAGATCGTGTCAATGGCGGCCGAGTTGGAATTCAGGCCTGACAAACCAATGCTGTAGTTGCTCATCTTCGTTTCACCCTTTTAGAAGAAATTACTGCGCCATCCACTGAACCACGCCGCTGGAGGCAATCTCACGACCATCGGCCAGCGTCAATCGAATATCGGTGCCATTACGACCCACCGCCACCACCGGCGAGGCCACATAGGTCTGGCCCACCTTGCTGGCTTGGCCGTCTTTGCCCACCACCTCAATGCGGTACTTGCCAGCGGCGACCTGCTGGCCATTGGCGTCCACACCGTCCCAATAAAAGTGCTTGATGCCCGAGGTCTGGTTGCCCATCTCGGTCTTTAGAACCAAGTTGCCCGAGGCGTCATAGATGTTTGCAATGGCCCCAGTAACCGGAGCCGCAAAGTTAGAGGCCATGACCACCAGGCTCTGACCGTCGTACGAGAGTTCACTGCCCTCGACCAGCGCAGACTTGCCTACCGTGCCGGCCTGCGACATGAAGTCGGCCGCCTGCATCTGAGAGATGAGGGAGCTGAGGTTTTTGTTCATGGTGCCGATGCCGTCGACCATGTTGAGCTGGGCCAACTGGGAGGTCATCTCGGCGCTCTCCATGGGGTTCATGGGATCTTGGTTCTGCAGCTGAACCGTCAGCATGCGCAGAAAATTGCTCTGTAGATCTGATGTGGAGGTGGCGTCTAGGGCATTGCCTGACGAACCAGTGGGGTTGCCACTGTAGAACGTCAGGCCGGGAAGGTTGAGGGATTCAAGGGTGGTGGCCATTTGGTGGGGCTCCTAAGGCTTAGTTCTTGCCGAGGTTGAGCGTGCGAAGCATGAGGATTCGGGTGGTGTTCATCATTTCGATGTTCATCTGGTAGGACCGCGAGGCCGAGATCATGTTGACCATCTCTTCAACTGGATTGACGTTGGGCATCTCGACAAAGCCCGCCTCGTTGGCCTTTGGGTGGCCAGGCTTGAATTCCATTCGGAAGGGCGCATCGCTCTCGATGATGTTGGAGACCGACACGCCCTGACCGGGGCCCTCGGTAAAGGGAACGGTCTGAAAGTAGACCTGCCGAGACCGGTAGGGACGGCCATCGGGGCCTTCGGTGGTCTCGGCGTTGGCAATGTTGGAGGCCGTGGTGTTTAAACGCAGTGACTGCGCCACCAGAGCGGTTGAGCCAATTTCAAAGGATCGGACCAGGCTCATGGATTACCCCGGCTGCCCTGTGATGGCTGACATGCGGGTCTTGATGCTGCCGCCAAAGAACTCGATGGCGGCCTGCATCATCATGGCGTTCTGGGCGAAATGGCTGCGCTCGGTGTCGGCGTCGACGGTGTTGCCGTCTAGGGCAGGCTGCAGAGGTACACGGAATTGCACACCGGGTTCTTCTTTGCGCACCGGCAGGACAATGTGGCCGTTGTCGGTGGCCTCGAGGGCCAGCTGAGAGGCCCGCTGCTCCTGACCCGAGAGACGGGCCCGCAAGACCTGGGCGAAGTCGACGTCGCGGGCCTTGTAGTGAGGGGTGTCCGCGTTGGCCATGTTGGAGGCCAGAATCTCTTGACGGAAAGACCGCGCCTTGAGGGCTGCCTCACCAAAAGTCAGAGAATCGTATTGCGGCACCAGCTTCACTCTAGAGCTCCACACCCCACAATGGGGTTCGGCTCAAACAAAGCAAGGCCTATGCCAAATGACTAAAGTGGTTCTAAATCAATTATTTAGATCAGAAAGCCCCCGCCTACAACTCACCCACCTGACCGATAGTTTAGGGCCTCGGCAAGACTTGCCGGCCCACAGAGGACCGGCTCGGTAAACACTGCCAGCACCACTACTCTGCCAGCGCCTGAGCAGGCGCTGGCGTGTCTCGACTACTGGGCGCCGCCAGCCCTGGGGATGCGGGGAGCAGCCACCTGAGTGGGGGCAGGCTTGGCGTAGAGGTCTGCCGGGGCGCGGCTAGCCTTCACCAGGCGATCGTGAACACGCTGGGTAGGACGGGCATTGTTGGCGTAGATCTTGGAGAAGACCTCGACCTGCTGGGCCGAGACCTCGACGGGCGACTGCATGACATACCAGGCCACACCCTCGGTACAGGGGGGCGTGGTCAACGAGCCCATGTAGTGGAAGTAAGCCTTGTTGGCCGGCAGAAACTTGGCCAAGTCGATACTGGCAGTTGGGGGAGTGATGGCCTGTTTTTTCTGGATCGGCATGTGGTTCCAGAGGGTCTGGATAAAGGGGTTCTCTTCACCGAGGGTGAGCAGGACAGCGACCACCGCCAGCTTGCCTTGGCTGCTCCGGTGCACCAAGTGCGCGACCATGTCATAGCGTTTGCCATTGACGACCTCCTCTGCGGGGCGATGGAAATGGAACTGAACGAGCTCGTAGCGGTGGCCCAGGATGTTCATGGCGCCGCCATCGAGGTACTTCACCTCGACGGTATGGCCATTGTCGATAATGGAAAAACGTGAGTTGCGGTAGTCAAACTCCAGGGCCGGCAGATCCAAGCCCAGGCTTACCGACGGCTCAATGGCAATGGGGGACTGGTTCTTGCCGTTTGCGCAGGCCAGGTACTGCTTGCTGATCTTGCCCCAGTTGTGGGGGCCGCCCTCACCTTCGTAAGCCCAATGGACGGTGTGCTTCTTGTGGGCGGACTTCTTGGGCGCAGCCTTGGCCTCCGCGCCGGTTGCCTTCAGAACTACCTCGCCCTTGCCCGAGATTCGGTCTGCGATGGCCTTGCGGATCGCCTCGTTAGGGTCTGCAGCGGGAACGTCCACCTGAGGAGCGGGAGCCGCAGCGGGAGCGGCCGCAGGGGCCACGGGCGTGCTGTGGGGCATGGCCGGAGCCTTTACCGGGGCTGGCGCCGCCGGGGCGGGTGCGGCGGGAGCAGCCGCCAGACAGGCCTGTGCGGTCATCAGCCCCAGGGCCAGAGACATGGCCAGCTTGGCAGCCAGGGGTCGTGCGGATGGTCGTTTTGCGTGGTTTTGCATCTTGGGCCTCAGTCTTGCGGTCTGCGGATGAAACATTTTCGGTGACCTTGTAACGGCCATTTAGGCAGGCGGGTTTAGTTAGGCCACTGGCCCAGGCCTGTCCGAATAGTGCCGTAGGCCGGCTCCAGGGCCCGCTGAACAAAGGCTGGCAGGTCTGGCAGCACAATCATCAGGACCACAAAAGCCAGGGGCACGGTAATGGCAAAGCCCACGGCAAAGAGGTTGAACTGGGGGCTGGTGCGGGCCAGGATGGCCTGAACAATGTAGAAAATGGTGTAGACCACAATGGTGGGCAGGGCCAAGACCATGCCCAGGCCAAACGAGAAGCTTAGCTGCCGGACCACCTCTTGCAGGTTCCACTGCCCCGGCCAGACCCCAAACGGCAGGGTTTTGAAGCTGCCCACCACAAAGTCCAGCAGCACCAGATGCAGGTTCATGGCAAACATAAGCGCAATGGCTGTCAGCCCCAGAAACTCCCCCACCAGCCCCGAGGCGATGTTGGGGTCCCGCACATAGCTGGTGGCAAAGCTAAGGCCCGTCTGCACTGACAAGACCTCGGCGGCGAGCTCTACGGCCATCATGCCCAGCCGCACCAGAAACCCAATAAAAAGCCCAATACAGAATTCCAAAATGACGGCAAAGAAGGTGGGCGGAGACAAGGCAAAGGCCTTGGCCTGGTCGGTCAGGCTGGGAAAGAGCATGAGTGCCAGAAACAGCGTCAGGGTGACCCGAATCTGCATGGGAAACGCCCGAAAACCAAAGAACGGCGCAGCCAGAAAGACGCCAAAGAGCCTCACCGAGACCAGCATAAAGCTGGTGGCCGCGGCAAAGATCTGGGCCTCGGTTAGGCTAATCATGCCGTCGAGTGCTTAGAGGGTGATGCTTGGGATGCGCAAAATGAGCTCGCGCAGGTAGTCGGTAAAGAGCGTGAGCATGACGGGACCGGCCAGCAACAAAATGACCACCAGGACCAGCACCTTGGGCACAAAGGCAATGGTGGTCTCGTTGAGCTGCGTCGCGGCCTGCACAATGCCAATGAGTAGGCCAACAATCAGCAGGCCCAGCAAAATAGGGCCGCTCAGCACCAGGGCCATGCGCAGGGCCTGAAAGACCAGTTCAATAACCAGGCTAGAGTCCATGCGTCATCCCCCCGTGGCGTAACTCTGCACCAGCGAGGCCGCCAGCAGGCCCCAGCCGTCGGCCATCACAAAAATAAGCAGCTTGAGCGGCAAAGAGAACATCATGGGCGAGACCATCACCATGCCCAACGAGGTGAGGATGCTGGCCACCGCAAAGTCAATGGCCAGAAACGGCAGAAAGATCATGAAGCCCACAATAAAACCAGTCTTGATCTCGCTAATGGCAAAGGCAGGAATGAGCACCGTCATGGGGACCTGTTCGCGGGTCTCGATGGGCTTGCCATGCATGCGGGCAAAAAGCGCCAGGTCGTCCTCGCGGGTGTTGCGCAGCATAAAGGCCTTCAGGGGCTTGCTGCCCACCTCGACGGCCTGCTCAAAGCTGAGCTTTTTGGTGGTGTAAGGCACATAGGCCTGGTCGTAGATCTGGTCAAAGACCGGCCGCATGATGAACAGCGTAAGAAAGAGCGACAGACCCACCAAGACCAGGTTGGGCGGCATGGTGGTCAGGCCCAGGGCCTGACGCAGCAGAGAAAAGACAATAAGAATTCGGGTGAAGCTGGTCATGAGCATGAGAGCCGCCGGAATAAAGCTCAGGGCGGTCAGCACGATCAGGGTCTGGACGGGCACCGAATAGGTGTTGCCCTGGACGCTGACCAAGGGCAGGCTCTGGGCCAAGGCCAAGGCCGAGGCGCCCATCAGCCCAGCGGCCAATGAGCCTCCAACACACCACTTTGTAAGTCGTCGCATGGTCTTACCGCTTGTTGGCAAAGAGTTGGCGCAGCTGACGGCCAAAGCTGCCCGAGAGGTCGATGGGGCTGGCCTGCTGGGGGACTGAGGCCAGGTCTTCGGGGTCAAGCTCAGCCACTAGGTTGACCTGGGTGGGCGTGTGGCCCACCAAAAAGCCGCGGTTGCCTACCCGCACCACCAGCAGGCGCTCACGAGGCCCCACCGACTGGCTGTTGACCACCCGAATGCCGGAGGCCGGACCAGCCCCCGCACCGTAGTTCTTGCGCAGCAGCCAGGCCACCAGCACCACCAAGCCAGACAGCAGGGCCAGGGTGACGGCGCTAAACCAGATCATGCTGCCGGCCGAACTGCTGGCCACTGGCGCAGCGGCCTGAAAGGGCGTGGAGCCAGTGGCAACCCCAGCGGCCTGCTGGGCCAGAGCCTGGCTGGCAGCGCCAGCAGAGGCCAGAAAAACAAACAGGGGCCCATGGCTGGAACCCCTGTGGAAGAAAGCGGCCGCCTTTGCAGAGTGTTTTTGCAAGAACAGCCCCCTTTCTAGGAATTAACGATTAATTTTGCGCAGACGCTCCGCTGGGGTCACGATGTCGGTGAGTCGAATGCCATAGCGATCGTTCACGATCACCACCTCGCCCTGGGCCACCAGGCACCCATTGACCATGACTTCTAGCGGATCACCCGCAAGCATATCAAGTTCAATGACAGAACCATAGGAGAGGTTGAGCAGGTTGCGAATCTGCATCTTGGCCCGGCCAAGCTCAACAGTGACCTGAACCGGGACATCTACCACCAGGTCGATGTCGTTCAGGGCCGCGCCGGCGCCATTGGCGCTGGGGTCGTCGTCGAGATTGGCGTAGGTCGCCGGTTTAATCTGGGTGTCTCGCTCACGCAGGCCTTGGGCCAGTGAGCCACCCGGGGTTTCGTTTTCAGCCATGGTGACGTCCTTTCAAAATCAGTCTTGTTTAAAGGCGGCCTCGAGGGTCTCGCCGGCTCGGGACTCGCTGCTGGCGTACATCTCGCCACGCTCCTCGCTCCGCATCATGCTAGGGCCCAATCGGCCATGCTGCAGCGGCATCTTCATGTATTCCACGGGGTGCTTGATGCTGTCGATCTTGACCGAATACCGGCCATTTTTAACCCCATACTTGCCCCGAATCATGGGCAGGCCATCGACAAAGACCGTAATCGGGTCGTTGATCTCGATGGGGATAATCTCGCCAACCGACATGCTGAGCACATCGCCCAGGGCCATCTCTTTGCGGGCTAGTACAGCCACCGCCTGCACGTGAGCCGACTGGACCTCGTTGTGAAGCTTTTCCACCCAGGCCTCATCGGGCTCCGAGTTAAACGTCTGCATGTTCTCGTAGAGCAGCGTCTTCAGAGGCTCTAGAACCCAGAAAGGGATGCAGAGGTCCACGTCGCCCTCACGGCCATTGATGTCAATGGTGAACTTGGCGTGCATGACCATTTCTTCTGGGCTGGTGATCTTGGCAAACGTGAAGTTGGTCTCTTGGCGCATGAAGTCAAACTTCAGCTCGTAGACGCTCTTCCAGGCCTTCTCATACTCGTTAAGCAGACCATCCATGATGCGTCGAACAATTCGCAGCTCGGTAGCCGTGTACTCCTTGATACCCGACCGGGGGTTGATGCGGCCCTCACCACCAAACATGTTGTCAATGGCGATGTAGATGACCTGCGGCGCAATACACCAACAGCCAATGCCCCGCAGGGAGCGGATGTTCACGATATTGATGTTGGTGCGGTCGGGAAAGCCATTCACAAAGTCGGCATAGGTCTTGACCATGGGCATGTGAACGCGAACTTCCACCGGCGAACGAATCATGTTGAAGAGCGTTAGGCGGACCGTACGGGCAAACCGTTCGTGGATTAGTTCCAGCGTGGGCATGCGCCGCTTGACCAGCCGCGAGAGCTTGTCAAACATGCTTTTTTGATGCTCGACCCGGTCATGCCGAGCCCGCAGTGGGTCGATGGACTCCTCTGCGACCGAGGTGTCAGCCTGCTGAGGAGCGGCGGCTGCCGCCTGATCGGCAGTGGCCGTGGGCTCCTGGCCCTGCGGCTGCTGCTCCTCAGGCGTCTCGCTGGTGGTCTCGTTGTTGTTGTCGTCAGCCATGTTGTTTGGGTCTTACTGCATTACGAACTTGTCAAAGAGCACCTGCTGAACCGGCAGGTCCATCTCGCTTACCTTCCAGAACTGAGCAGCCGCCTGGACCGCGGTCTGGCTTAGCTTTTCGCCGGCCGTGGTCGACTGGGGCATGGCGCCAATTCGCTCCAGGTTCTGCAACTCAGCCGTGCCAGGCTGCTGCTGCAGGATGAAGATGGCCGTCAGTTGGGGCTCGATGATGGAGTTGATGACCAGGGCAATTTCTCGGGCCATGGCATTCTTGCCCTCGACAGTGGAGAGCTCTTGCATGGTCCGGGAGGACAGCACCAGGATGACCCGGTCACGGATGATGGGCAAGAAGTCTTTGATGCGGCCGTCGGTAGAACTGTCGGCCGTGCGCAGAACCATGCTGGCCTGCAGGTAGTGCTCGCCCCCTCGTCCGGGTAGGTTCACAGTGAACTCGTCCATCTTGATAAAGACGGGTGGCTTGTTCTCTTTTTTGAACTTGAGCTGCTGCTGCAGTTTGTACTCGGGCGTCTGCTCGAGCTCGGCCTGCTTGGCGGCTTTTTCGGCTGCGCCCTTGGCATACATCATGTAGCCCACGACGGCACCGACAATGACCACAAGGCCAATGACGCCAAAAATAATGAGTTTCTTTTTCTTGGCCTTGGCCGCCGCAGCCGCTGCTGCAGCCTCTTCGTTGGCAGCTGGCGCAGCCGCGCCAGCCGCTGCTGCTGCAGCCTGCTCAGCCTGTTCTTGGTTTTCGTTTTCGTCAGCCATGATGCGCTTAGCTCCTTGGATTACGCGTACAGATTAACGCCGTTGTCGGTTGAGTTGGAGGACTGGCCGCGACCTACAGGGCCAATGAAGCCGTTCGAGTCTGGGGCCGATCCGTTGCTGCTGCGTGACGAACCGGAACCACCCGACTGGTTGGATCCGAATTGGCCTGAGAACTGCATATTGGCCGACTGCCCCTGGTTTCGCTCACGCAACTCGAGGTTGAGGGTCAGACCCATACCCGCCATGTCCTGACGCAGAAAGCCGGCCGAGGATTCCAGTCGGGCCTTCATGCTGTCTGTCAGGCCGTCGACCACCAGGCTGGCCTTGCCATTGCCATCGAGCTGAAGGTCGAGGCGGATGGGACCCTGGTTGGGGGGCGTGACTTCAATAACGGCACGACCACCGCCAGCGCTGGTGAGCTTGAGGACTTCCATGTTCAGAGGACCAGAGCCCAGCGAGGCTCGCAGGGCCTCTACGCGAGAATCGGTTCGGGCAGCCAGCTGCAGGCTGGCCGATTCGCCAGTGGCCTGGGCTGGGTCAATGACGTTGGCCACCGGGGTCTGGGCGGCGTTGAGCGCCTGCGTGTTGGCCTGACCATTGGCCGAGAGTTGGCTGACCAGCTGGGCGGACTGGCTGTTGGCGGGTGCGGCCAGGCTCACGGAGCCCAACTGCTTGTTGTCGAGCAGGCTGGCGAAGTCGTCGCCCGCCTCGACAGTGCTGTCTTGGGACTCAACAGAGAGCAGGCCAGCCAGTGTGGACTGGTTGCTTGCGGCTCCTTGTTCATCGTTTGCGGCCTGCTGGTTGGCTGTCTGTACAGCGCCCTGCGGGCCGTTGGCCAGCGCAGCCAAGGCTGTGGTCTGTTGGTTGGTTGGGCTAGCCAGCTGACCTCCCACTGGAGTGGCACCGGGCAATGCTGCCGCCAGTTGGGCCTCTGCCATGGGATCTACCAGAGTGGCGGCAAGGTCTGGGCTTGAAGACTGGGCTGCGGCCTGATCCGCCGCAGCCTGAAGGGCAGCGAGCTGTTCAGGCGTCAGGGTCTGGGCTGTAGTTGGGTTGATGACGGCTGTGGTCTGAGTCGCCGATTTGGCAAGCAGGCTTGCGTCTTGGGCAGAGGCCGCAGCCAAGGCCTGTGCATCTAGGCTGGCCTGTTGCGCTATCAGGTCAGCGGGGGCTGCAGCTGCCACCTGGGAACTCGAGGCCAACAGTGTCAGGTCCGCGGCCTCGGTGGTGATTTGGTCTTGCATCTGGGTCTGAGGGGCAAGCACAGCAAAATTTGCCTGTGTCTGAAGGCCCTCTGCTGCGGCGTTCGGCAGAATCTGCCCTTGCGCAGCCAGGGCCGCAGCGTCGGTAACCGCCATCTGCTCGGCTTCCAGGCCTGCTCCCACTCGGGTGAGGGCGGCCTGCAGGGCTGCAGAAAAGGGGTCTGGGACGGAGGGGTTGGCGGCGTCGTTGCCCGCCTCGGCACCCAGGGCCCGGCCTGCAAACAGGGCCTCTAGGCCAGCCTCAGCGCCGTTTTGTCCTTTAGAACCCGCATTCGCGCGGGCGCCGGGGGGTAAACCAGTCAGAATTGCCATGTCCATTTGCCTTTAGAAAAGGGATGCAGGGGACATTAAGCATCTTCTATGCCAACTCTTGCCTTCCGGTTGGCCGCCAAGGTCAGGCGGGCACTAATGGATTCTTCAATTTCCTGGGCCTCGGACTCCTCCTGCTCCCGCAGGGCTGCCCGCTTGCGCCGGGCCACGGCGTCCTCGAGGCCCTTGGACTTCATGCGTGCTGCCATGGCCAGGGCATTGGCCTGCTTCAGTTGTCGGTTGAGTTCCGCGGAAGCGAGCGCCTGCTCACTTGCGCCATCCAGCAGCCGGGTTCTAAAGGCCATGGCGTCTTGCATCATGGAGACGCTGGTGCCGGCCTGGGCCTGGTCCAGGGCCATCTGGCCGTACTCGCCGGCAAAACCGATGACTTGGTCTTGGAGGTCTTTGGCCTTGGCCACCTGGCTGGCCAGCCGCTTGGCCTTGGCCATGGCCACATCCTGTTTAACTTTGGCCAGCCTGGCCATGGTCTGCAGGGCCCTGCTCATGCCGCCTTGCCACCCATCAGGCTCGTGAGTTGGGACAGGGTCTCTTCCAGACCCACCCGCTCCTCCGGCGACTGCTGCAAGAAGCCCTTCATGGTGGGCCAGAGCTTCACGGCCTGGTCTAACTCTGGGTCGCCACCGGGCACATAGGCGCCCATAGAAATCAGCTCGCGGCCCTGCATGTATCGGCTGTAGAGCATCTTCATCTTGCGGGCCAAGTCTTGGTGCTGACGGCTGGTGACCCGCGGCATGACCCTGCTGATGGACTTCTCGATGTCAATAGCCGGGTAGTGGCCCGCATCGGCCAGGTTGCGTGACAAGAAGATGTGGCCATCCAGAATGCCCCGGGCGGTGTCGGCCACTGGGTCATGGATGTCGTCGCCCTCCAGAAGCACGGTGTAGAACGCTGTAATGGACGCATCGGTCCGTTCGCCGTTGCCTACCCGCTCGACCAACTCGGGCATGCGGGCAAAGACGCTGGGGGGATAGCCACGCGAGACGGGGGCCTCGCCCAGGCTCAGGCCAATCTCCCGCTGGGCCATGGCAAACCGTGTCAGGGAATCGATAATCAAGACCACATGGTGGCCCTGATCCCGGAAATAAGTGGCCACATCGGTGGCATACGAGGCCCCACGAATTCGGGCCAGGGGCGAGGCATCGGCAGGCGCAGCCACCACCACAGCCCGGCCCATGGCGTCCTCGCCCAGGGTGTCCTCACAGAACTCACGAACCTCTCGGCCCCGCTCGCCCACTAGCCCAATCACAATAACGTCGGCCACGCAGTTGCGCGCCAGCATGCCCAGCATGACGCTCTTGCCCACGCCAGATCCTGCAAATATGCCCACCCGCTGGCCGCGGCCCACGGTCAGGGATGCATTGACCGCCTTGATGCCTGCATCCAGTGGTTCGTGAATGGGGGCACGGGTGAGTGGGTTGAGCCGCTTGGTGGCCTGGCCAATGGCCTCCGAAAGGTCCACGGGCTTGCCATCGATGGGCCTTCCAAAGCCGTCCACGACTCGACCCAGAAGACTGTTGCCCATGGGCAGGGCATCGGCGGTCTGGTTGTGTTTAAAACCCTGGACATCCCAGTAGGGCGCGCCCTGAGGAAAGACCGGTGCACCGGGTGATACGCCATCGATGGGGTCTACGGGCATGAGGTAGGAAATGCCTGCATCAAAGCCAATGCACTCGGCCTCGATGATGGAGTGGCCCAGGTTGACGGCCGCCCGACTGCCAATGACCATGGGCAGCCCCTCCACCTCGTAAAGCAGGCCAGAGACCTTCACCAGTTTGCCCTCGCGGACCGACCGCGGGGCTGTCTCGATGCGTTGCTTTAGCGCACCCAGTCGGCGCCGTTGGGTCTCAAACAGACTGGCCAGATGCATGGTCTAGCCCCAGAGCCCCCCGCACAATGGCGCGACGGGCTGCTTGTCCAATGTTGAGTCGGGTGCCGGCGGCCTCGACAAAGGCATGGCCCTCGGGCAGGTTCTCGTCCATCACGATGTCGCACTTGAAGGGCAGGCCCGAGCCGCCGAGCGCCTCTTCCCAGGTGGCACGGTCCTCGGGTCGAATTCTGAAAAAGAGGGTCTCGCCCGGGCGCGGCAGCCGCATCAGCGCCTCTTGAATGGCGGCCACCAGGGGGCCACGGTCGATGCCCTCCTTGCCACTAAGGCGCTCGGCCACGCTGTAGGCCAACTCCTGCAGAGGCTCGGCCATCTCGTGAGGCAGTGCCTCGATGGCGTCCACCAGCGCCTGCAGGTTTTCTGTCAGGGAATCGATTCGGGCCTTGGCAGCCTCAAAGGCCTCGGCATGTCCGGCCGCTCTGCCCGCTTCCAGGCCCTTCTCGTGGCCCACTTCGTAGCCTTTGGCCAGGCCCTCGTCTCGGCCCTCGGCAAAGCCCTCGTCATAGCCCAGCCGATGGGCATCGGCCCGAATGGCTTCCACCTCTTCTACCGTGGGCAGGGGAATGCGGGTGACCTTCTGTTTGGGAACCGGGTCGAATGAAGGCGGCTGCCAGACCTTTACTGGGGCCGTGTCTTGCAGCTTGGCCTCTTCCTCCTCGGCCCGACGCTGGGCATCGAGCTCCTGGGCAACGCGGTAGACAGTCTCGAGCGAGTAGGTCACGTTGGGGCCGGTGGATTACAGGAACGCGTCGGCCTGCTTGCCACGCTCCAGATTGATACGGCCCTCTTCTTGCAGGCGGCGGGCGATAACCAAGAAGGCTTTTTGCTGCTCCTCGACGTCCTGCACCTTGGTGGGGCCGCGGGTCTCCAGGTCTTCTTTGGTGGCCTCGGCCGCCCGACGGGCCATGTTCTTGAAGAGCTTCTCGCGCAACTTGGGCGAGGCCCCTTTGAGCGAGATGACCAGCATGTCGGCGGGCACCTCGAGCAGCAGAGTCTGCAGCGAGCGGTCGTCGATCTCGATAAGGTCCTCGAAGGTAAACATCTGTTCCAGAATCAACTGGGCCAGTTCGGCGTCGTACTCCCGGATCTTGTTCAGGGCCGACTGGTCCATGCCACCGGACAGGTAGTTCAGGATTTCGGCGGTTGGCGTCACGCCACCCACGTTGCTGCGGCGGGTGTCGCTGCCAGATTCTGCGGACCGTGACATGACCTCGTTCAACTCCTTCAGGGCGGCTGGCTGAACCTTCTGCAGCAGGGCCACCCGCAGCATCAGTTCGTCGCGAATTTCGTCTGGGAAGAGCTTGGTGACCAGGGCCGCCTGTTGAGGATCCAAGAAGACCATGACGGTGGCGATGATCTGGGGGTGCTCGTTTTTGATCATTTCATAGAGCACATCAGGCTCCATGCGTTTCAGGCTCTCGACGCCTGACATGTCGATGGCGCTCTCGAGTTTGCCCAGCAGGTCGCTGGCGCCCTCTGTGCCTAGGGCCTTGTGCAGCATGTTCTGCATGAAGCTGTCGGTGTCGAAGGCCACCTGAGAGCCGTCGGCCGTGGCCTCGCGGAACTCACGCAGAACCTGCACGACAATCTCGCGCGACAGCGCACGCACCGTAGCCATCTTGCCCGAGATCTTTTGGACCTCGAAGGGCGAGACGTTGCGCAGTACGTCAGCAGCCGCGTCTGGGCCCACCGCCAGCAGCACCACGGCAGCCTTGGAGGCCCCGTCGATGTCATCAACAGACGAGACCTGGGTGTTGCCAGCGCTCTTGACCCCTTCTTTTAGGGCCTCGGCAATGGATATTGGGCGTTCTTCTGTGGCCTGGTCATCATCGGGCATGGGTCACCTCGCTCACTAAGCCGGTGGTGCAACGTCTTGTTGCATCCAGTTCTTGAAGACCGCTGCGGCCACCTTCGGATCGTTGGCCACAAAGTCCTTGGCGTACTGCACCAACTCCTCGTATTCCTTCTGGGCCTCTTCGGCGCGTTTCTTGCGCGTCTCCTCTTCCATGCGCCGCTCTTCTTCCTCCTGGCGGCGCCGCTCTTCTTCTTCCAGACGTTGCTTCTCGCGACGCAACTCCATCTCCATGCGCTTGCGCTCGCGGGCCTCGGGCGAGACGGCGGCGAGTTCGGCCTTCATCTTCTCGTCGAACTCCTCCTCGAGTCGCTGCTCGACCGGCGTCTCTGCCTCGATAATCGGGAAGAGGATGGGCTTGACCACCACAAAGAAGATGATGGCCAGCGCACCCAGGGTGAGCAGGGCCATGCTGATGTCCTTGGTCATCTGCAAGACGCCAGGCTGCTGGTAGAACGGAATGGTCTCGACGGGCTCGGGCGTAAATGGAATGTTGGCCACGCTGACCGAGTCGCCCCGGTCTGCCCTAAAGCCCACCGCATCGCGGGCCAGAGTCGTCATCTGGGCTAACTCTTGAGCCGAGAAGGCGGCTGTGGTGACCTTGCCCTTGTCGTCGGTGTTGGATTTGTAGTTCACCACCACGGCAGCGGAGACGCGTCGGACCTCGCCCTTGGCGCGCTTGAGATACTCGATGGTGCGGTCCACCTCGTAGTTGGTGGTGAGTTCGTTGCGGGCATTGGCCGAGGCGGCAGCGCCACCTGGTGCATTCAGGGTGCGGGGATCATTTGCACCGGGAGCTGCTGCACCGGCCGCACCAGCCGGGGCCGTCTGCACAGGGGCCTGAGCGTTAGGAGGTGGCTGGTTGGTCAGGGCTCCAGGAATGCCACCCACCGGACCCGAGGAGCCCTGGGTCTGGACGCTCTGCTGACTGCGAATGGCGCCTGCGTTCGGGGGCGTGTTCTTGCCGAAGGCCTCTTGGGTACGGGCCAGTTCGTTGAAGTCCATGTCCAGGGTGACCTGGGCCTTGACATTGCCCTTGCCGGCCACGGGCTCCAGGATGCCCATCACCCGCTTGGACAGGGCAGACTCAATTTCTTGAACGTACTTCAGCTGCGAGGCATCCAGGCCAGAGGCGCTGCGGTCAGGGTTGGGCGCCAGCAGGTTGCCCTCTGCATCCAGGATGGTGACGTCCTGGGCGCTCATGTTGGGAATAGAGGACCCAATCAGGTGGGCAATGCCGGTGGCCTGCTGCTGCGTGAGAAATCGACCAGAGTGCAGATTGACGACGACAGAGGCGGTGGGCCGCTGACGCTCGCGCACAAAGGCGGACTGTTTCGGGACGGCCAGGTGGACTCTGGCGCTTTTGACCGACCCAATAGAAGAGATGCTGCGGGCCAACTCACCCTCTAGACCCCGCTGGTAGTTCACCTGCTCCACAAACTGGCTAGTGCCCAGCTTCTGGTTCTCGAGTAACTCCAGACCAATGGAGCCCGACTTGGGCAGGCCCTGGCTGGCCAGTTTCAGGCGGGTCTCGTAGACCACGTCTTTGGGCACCATGATGGCCCCGCCACCCTCGGTGAACTTATATGGCAGCTTGCTTTGCTCGAGTGCGGCCACAACAGAGGCGGCGTCTTTTTCTTCCAGGCCCGAGAACAAGACCTTGTATTCCTGGCGAGTGCTCGACGTGCCGGTGTAGACAAGCACCAGCAGCACAAAGAAGAGGGCTGCGCCCAAGACCAGCTTCTGGCCCAGAGGCAGCGACTTCACTCGTCCCATCACATCTTGCGCCACCTTGGATCGCCCGGTGGCGGGCAGCTTGGCCGCTGCGGGCGCAGGCGCAGCCGCGGCGCCGTTTGAGACATTCAAGACGGTGGCGTTTGCATCAGCTGCATTTAAATTTGGTGTAACGGCGTCGGCCAATTTTTTCGTTCCAAGTGGTCTGACGTGTGTTTGAAAGACAAAAAATTCTTTAAACTGAAGGCGTTATGACACTTTTTTCGACCTGCGTCAAGGAAAAACAGCTTGGCTAATCCAGCTGCCGGCGGCGCCAACAAGGAGCAACTCGAAGAGGCCTTTGCCCTTTTTATCGAGGCCTCCAAGGCTATTGAGGCCCAGCAGGCGCAGCTCCAGGCCGAAATTGAGCGGCTCTCCAGCGACTTAGCCCAGGCCAACCAGCGGCTCACCGACCTTCTGCAGGCCCTGCCCACCGGCGTGGTCTTGGTGGAAAACGGGCTGGTGGCCGACCAGAACCTGGCGGCCCAGAGCCAGGTGGGACTTCAGATTGGCCAGGCCTGGCGGGTGCCCAACTCCTGGCTGCCAACACCCATGCCTGGCGAGTACCAGACCAGCACCGACTCCAGCGCCCGCACCGTGAAGGTCACCCAGCTCTCGCTGGCCGACCGGCAGATTGTTCAGATTCAGGACATCACCGAGAGCCTGCGGCTTCATATTGAGAGCCAGCGTCAGTCCAAGCTGGCCAGCATGGGCCAGATGGCCGCCAGCATTGCCCATCAGCTGCGCACCCCTCTGGCCACGGCCACCTTGTATGCGGGCAACCTGGGCATGCCCAACCTGACCCCTGAGAAACAGAAAGAGGCCTTGGATCGGCTGCGCAAGCAGCTGGCCTCGCTCGAGACGCTCACCACCCAGATGCTGCAGTTCGTTCGCCAGCGGCCCCAGAAGACCGAGATGGTCAGCGGCCAGGCCCTGTTAGACGAGGCAGTGGCGGCCATTGCCCCCATGTGTGAAAAACGCAACGTAGGCCTGCAGGTCCAGGCCAGTGGCATGGACTCGCTGGTAAATGTCGAGCGCCAGACCATGGTGGGCGCCATGGTGGCGATTTTGGAAAACGCCCTGCAGGTGAGCCAGGAGGGCAGCCAGATTTTGTTGCACGGCCGGGCCGATGGCCCACGCCTGCAGTTTGTGGTGGAGGACAATGGGCCTGGAATTCCGAATGACATGCTGGCCAGCCTGTTTGAGCCCTTTGCCACCAGCCGCATCAATGGCACGGGGCTTGGCCTGTCGATTGCCCGCAATGCCGTAGAGGCCCACCGGGGCGAGATTCTGGCGGGCAACCGAGCCGAGGGTGGCGCCCGGTTTTCCATCAGCATTCCCTGTATTCAAGCGCTGTAAGACTGGAGTTCGAACAAGATGGCCATGAGTGACGCCCCCGTGATGATTGTGGAAGACGACGCAGACCTGCGAGAGGCCCTCTGTGCCACCTTGGACCTTCAAGACGTGGAGTACCGGGCCTTTGACTCGGCCGAATCTGCGCTGGCTGCCATTGACCAAGAGGTCTACAGCATGGTGCTCACCGACTTTCGCCTACCCGGCATGGACGGCATGACCCTGCTGCGGTCCGTGCACAAGCGGCTGCCCGAGCTGCCACTGGTGATGATGACGGCCTTTGCCGAGGCCCAGCTGGCCGTGGAGGCCCTGAAGGCTGGTGCCCGAGACTTCCTCATCAAGCCCTGCCAGCCCGAGCATCTGGTGGAGGTGATTGGTCGCTACCGTCAGTCTGGGATGGGGGCGGCGGGCGGCGCCGGCGGGCCGGGCAATATTGGCGCTGGTGGCGTTGCTGGCGGTGTGGGTGGTAGCGGTGGCAAGAACGGCGGGCAACTCATCGCCGAGTCACCAGCGATTCAAAATATTCTGGGCCGCTGCAGCCGGGTGGCCAACACCGACGCCACGGTCTTGCTCACCGGCGAGTCGGGCGTGGGCAAGGACGTCTTTGCTCGAGAGATCCATCGGCGATCCCCCAGAGCCAGCAAGCCCTATGTGGCCATTAACTGCGCGGCCATTCCCGAGACCCTGCTGGAGTCCATTCTGTTTGGCTACGAGCGAGGGGCCTTTACCGGGGCCGTCAAGCAGCAAGAGGGTAAGTTTGAGCAGGCCAACGGCGGCACGATCTTCTTGGACGAGATCGGCGAGATGCCACTGGAGCTTCAGGCCAAGCTGTTGCGGGTGCTGCAAGACAAGATGGTCGAGCGGCTGGGGGCCAACAAGTCGGTGGAAATTGACCTGCGGATTATTGCGGCCACCAACCGGGATCTGCCGACCAGGGTGGCCGCTGGTCAGTTTCGAGAAGACCTGTATTACCGGCTGGCGGTCTTCCCCATTGCCATTCCGCCTCTGCGGGACCGGGTAGAGGACCTGCTCCCGCTGGCCCGCTATTTCGTGGCCAAGTACGGCCCCACGCTGGGCCATGCCAAGGCGGGACTCAGTCAGGCCGCCTGCGAGCGCATCGTGGCATACAACTGGCCAGGCAACGTGCGCGAGCTGGAAAACGCCATTCAGCGGGCCCTGCTGCTAAGCGACAGCGGGGTGATTGGACCTGCGGAATTGGAGCTGGGCGAGATTGGGGCGGTCATTGCCACAGCCTCGCCGAATGCCCCAGCCCCGGCAATAGCCGAATCTGGCCCAAATCTTGCTTCATCTTCCCTGAGGAATCTGGAGGAAGTAGAGCGAGACCACATTCTGCTGGTGCTTAAACAGACCGATGGCAACCGACGTAAAGCCATTGAGATCCTGGGCATCTCAGAGCGGGCCTTGCGCTACAAGCTGAAGGACTACAAGGCGCAGGGCTTCCTGTCCGAGGAAAATTGACTTAGAGTCTGGACTTATGAGCATTGACAACAACATGAACGCCGCCATGGCCCGTATGCAAGCGCTTGCCGCGCTGGCCCAGGGTCAGGCAAAACCTGCCGACAACAATCTTGCCGGTGGGGCTGCTGCTGCCGGTTCGGCGGGCACAGGCGTGGACTTTGGCGAGGTTCTTCGCCAGGCCGTCCAAGATGTCAGCGACGCTCAGAACAGTGCCCAGGCCAAGGCCCAGGCCTTTCAGTTGGGCGACAAAGACATGTCTCTAGAAGAAGTCATGGTCTCGCTGCAAAAGGCCAACCTGGCCTTTCAGGGCATGATCGCCGTGCGCAACCGCCTGGTTGAGGCCTACAAAGAAGT
>CALMJH010000010.1 GCA_937864175.1 uncultured Burkholderiales bacterium | reverse complement strand
AGGGCGACGTCCTGGCCGCCGCCAGCGCACCGAAAGCCTCTGCCCCAAGCCTGCCAGCAGCGCCTAGCGCAGCCAGCAGCCTGCCCCCAGTCCCCGTTCAGTTGGGCCCTGAGGCCATGCTCGAGGGCCGTCCCGAGCAGCGCGTGCCCATGAGTCGCCTGCGGGCCCGAGTCGCAGAGCGCCTGCTGCAGTCACAGGCAACCAATGCCATTCTCACCACCTTCAACGAAGTCAACATGGCGCCCCTCATGGCCCTGCGCAAGCAGTATGTGGAGCGGTTTGAAAAGGAGCACGGCGTCAAACTGGGCTTTATGTCCTTCTTTGTGAAGGCTGCTGTTGCTGCTCTGAAGAAGTACCCGGTCCTCAATGCCTCCGTCGATGGCAATGACATCGTCTATCACGGCTATTTCGACATTGGCATTGCAGTCGGCTCACCCCGAGGCCTGGTTGTGCCCATCATTCGAAATGCAGACCAACTGACGTTTGCCGAGATCGAGAAGACCATCGCCGACTTCGGCGTCCGCGCCCGTGAGGGAAAGATCATGCTCGAGGAACTCACCGGCGGCACGTTCTCTATCTCTAACGGCGGCGTCTTTGGCTCGATGCTCTCCACGCCCATCATCAACCCGCCTCAGTCAGCCATCCTCGGGGTACATGCCACCAAGGACCGTGCAGTTGTCGAAAACGGTCAGGTGGTGGTGCGTCCCATTAACTACTTGGCGATGTCCTACGACCACCGCATCATTGATGGACGCGAGGCGGTGCTGGGTCTAGTCACTATGAAAGACGCACTCGAGGATCCCGCTCGTCTGCTGCTGGAAGTCTAAGGAGAGGCTCAGATGGCACAAGAATTTGATGTGGTCGTCATCGGTGCAGGCCCCGCTGGATACATCGCGGCCATCCGTGCAGCCCAGCTTGGTCTGAAGACCGCCTGCGTTGAGAAGTGGACAAACCCCAACGGCGAGGCCGTGCTGGGAGGCACCTGCCTGAACGTGGGCTGTATTCCGTCCAAGGCCCTGCTGGCCTCGAGCGAAGAGTTCGAGAAGATTAACCACCATGCCCAGACCCATGGCATTTCCGTCAAGGGGGCCAGCATCGACATCCCCAAGATGATTGGTCGCAAGGATGCCATCGTCTCCAAGATGACCAAGGGCATTGAGTTTCTCTTTAAGAAAAACAAGATCACCTGGCTAAAAGGCCATGCAAGCCTGACAGGAGAGCAGGGGGATCGCGTGAGCCTCAAGGTCCAGGCAGAGAAGTCCACCGAAGACGTCTCGGCCCGTTTCCTCATTATTGCCACAGGCTCAAAGGCCAGGCACTTACCGGGTATTGCCGTCGACAACCAGCTTGTCTGCGACAACGAGGGTGCCCTGAATTTCCCAGCCGTTCCCAAAAAGCTCGGTGTAATCGGGGCAGGCGTCATCGGCTTGGAGTTGGGCTCGGTCTGGCGCCGACTGGGCGCTGAAGTGACCGTTCTCGAGGCCATGCCGGGTTTTCTGACAGCATGCGACGAGGCCGTCTCGAAGGAAGCCCACAAATTGCTGACCCAGCAGGGCCTGCAGATCCAGACTGGCGTCAAGATTGGGGACGTCAAGACCAGCGCAAAGGGCGTCAAGGTCGCCTACACCGATGCGGCGGGCAAGTCCCAGAGTCTGGACTGTGACCGGCTGATTGTTTCGGTGGGCCGGGTGCCCAATACCGAGAATCTGAACCTTCAGGCCATTGGACTGAGCGTTGATGAGCGGGGCTTTATTCCCGTAGACGACCACTGCCGAACCGCTAAGCCCAATGTCTTTGCCATTGGCGATGTCGTGCGGGGCCCCATGCTAGCCCACAAGGGCGAAGACGAAGGCGTCTTGGTGGCTGAGATCATTGCCGGCCAGAAGCCCCACATCGACTACAACTGCATTCCCTGGGTCATCTACACCTCCCCCGAGATTGCCTGGGTTGGCAAGACTGAGCAGCAGCTCAAGTCCGAAGGGCGGGCCTACAAGGCTGGACAGTTTCCGTTCGCAGCCAATGGACGGGCCCTGGGGATGGACGCAGCCGAGGGCTTTGTGAAGGTCTTGGCTGACGCGGCCACCGACGAGATCCTGGGTGTTCACATTGTTGCAGCCAGCGCCTCAGACCTGATCGCAGAGGCTGCAGTTGCCATGGAGTTCAAGGCGGCCGCAGAGGACATCGCCCGAATCTGTCATCCCCATCCGTCGATGTCAGAGGTCATGCGCGAGGCGGCGCTGGCGACCGACAAGCGCGCACTGAACATGTAAGGGGAAGGCGGCTTGAAATCCGTCGTCCAGGTCTACGACGAGGAGCTACAGGCCCGGCACTACTCGCCAGATGAGGGCCAGGCCGGCGCCCTGGCAGCCCTGGAGCGCTGTGCACAGGAGTGGCAGAACTACAAGGCCCGGCGAGGCGGTCGCCTGGCCAAGATGCTCATCCACCCGCCGCTGCCCCGAGGAGTCTACCTCTGGGGTGGGGTGGGGCGGGGCAAGAGCTTTCTGATGGACTGCTTCTATGCGGCGGTTCCCATCGAGCGCCGGCTGAGGGTCCATTTTCATGAGTTCATGCGGGCGACCCACCGGGAGCTCCATGACCTGCGCGGAACAGAAGATCCTCTGCACGAGGTGGCCATTCGAGTGGCCCGACGCTACCGGCTCATCTGTTTTGACGAATTTCATATTTCAGACATTGCCGACGCCATGATTCTGGAGCGCCTGCTTCGGGCGCTCATCGAGGCCCGTGTGGGCTTTGTCATGACCTCCAACTACCCACCCAACGGACTCTATCCCGATGGTCTCCACCGCGACCGTCTTCTGCCCGCCATTGAATTGCTCGAGGCCCACCTGGAGATTGTTGAGATCGCCTCAGAGACCGATCACCGCCGCGACCAAGACACCCAGCCAGAGTCGACTGAAGCCGCCTCCCAGTCCGGCACCACAGCCGGGGGCCCGCCGGCCGCCCTCTACCAACAGCCCCTCAGCGTGGTGGCCGAAAACACGCTCTTTCGGATCTTTGAGCACTTTGCAGACGGGCCGATGGTGGACCAGCCACGGCTTTTGATCGAGGCCCGCGAGATCCCAGCCAAATGGCAGGCTGGCGGCGCCATCTGGTTTGACTTCACCGTGCTCTGCGGAGGACCTCGATCCCAGAACGATTACCTGGAACTGGCGCGGCAGTTTCATACGGTGGTGGTCAGTGGCGTGCCGGCCATGTCGGCGGGACAGGCCTCGGAGGCCCGCCGCTTCACCTGGCTGGTCGACATTCTCTACGACCACCATACCCGTCTTGTTCTGAGCGCCGAGGCGCCGCCAGATGGCCTCTACACCACAGGGGTTCTCGCCAACGAATTTCAGCGAACCGCCAGCAGGCTTGTAGAGATGCAGACCACGGCCTATCTCCAGCAAACGCGTCGCCAGATCGTCGAATCGATTCGCTAGTGGATAATAGGGGGCATGTTCCCTCGCGTCCGTCTGATCACCCTGCGAAACTGCCTGACAGCCCCGATGACCCCAATGACCCCAATGACCCCAATGGCCCCAATGACCCGGAGGGCTCCAATGGCCTTGATAGCCTCTCTGGTCATTGGTGCAATGGCTGGTCTGCCCAGCCCGCTGCTGGCGGCTAACCTCAGCGAGTCAGAGCAGGCCATTGTTGATCGAGCCAATCAGGGCCTCTCACAGATCGAAAAGGAGCGGGCGGCTCTGCGCCAGGCCTCCAGCCGTCGGGAGCAGGCCTGCCTTCAGAAGTTTCTGTCGGCCGACTGCCTCGAAGACCTCCGCCAGTCTCATGCCACCGCCTCTCGCGACCTCGACCTTGCAGCAGAGAGCCTTCGCGAGCAGATTCGGGAGGCCCAGGCCAGGGCCAGAGCTCGGGCCAGGGGGGTCCAGCGTGCCCCTTAACACCGACATCCGAACCGTCCAGATGCGAATCCTCGAGCTAGAGGCCGAGCATCGTGAGCTCGACCACGTCATCGAGGAGTTAACGGCGGCCGTGGTAGTCGACGAGCTGGCGATCCGAAGACTCAAGAAGCGAAAGCTTCAAATTAAAGACCAGATTGCGCTCTTAGCAGGCCAGCTCTCGCCCAGCGAGCCGGCCTGAAGACGGTTTTCGACGGGCATGGCCGTGGAGTCGGTGGAGTCTTGGCTTGGGCCTGCGGGCCGACTTCAGAACACCATCGAAGGTTTTAGGGTCCGGCCCGGGCAGATTGAGTTAGCCAAGGCTGTTGAGCGGGCCATCACCAGCCGACACAATCTGGTGGCCGAGGCCGGCACCGGTGTCGGCAAGACCTACGCCTACCTGGTGCCCATGATTCTCTCGGGCGAAAAAAGCATCGTCTCCACGGCCAGCAAGACACTCCAAGACCAGCTTTTTCTGCGAGACCTTCCCCGACTGACCAAGGCCCTGGGCCTACCCCTGCAGGTTGCTCGACTCAAGGGCCGGGCCAACTACCTCTGCTGGTATCGGCTCCAGAAAGCCCAGTCCGAGGCCCAACTCGCCAGCCCCCAAGAGGTGGCCCAGCTTCGGACCATTGCCCAGTTTGCAGAACTCAGCGACGACGGCGACCTGAGCGGCTGCAGTGGGGTAGCCGAATCAGCGCCCATCTGGTCTCTGGTGACTTCCACCACCGAGAACTGTCTGGGGACGAACTGTCCCGATCTGGGGCGCTGCCATGTGGTGGCCGCCCGCCAGAGGGCCCATTCGGCTGAGATGGTGATCGTCAACCACCACCTCTTGTGTGCTGACCTAGCTCTGGACCAGAGCTTTGAGTCGCAGCTGCTCCCAAAGGCCTCGGTCATGGTCATCGATGAGGCCCATGCCCTGGGGGAGATTGCCACCCAGTTCTTCGGGGCAACGCTTTCCACCACCAGCCTGGCGGGCTTCGGGAGAGAACTTCTGGCCGCTGGTCTGCTTCATGCGCGAGACGGCGCAGACTGGGCCGGTCTAAATGCCCGCATTGAGCTGAGCATTTCTAATCTTCGCCGAGCCTTTGATGCGGGCCAGGTGCCCGGACAGCGGTTTAGCACGGGCGGGACTGACCGTCTGCGCTGGACCGACCTCTCCTCCGTCCAAGACTTAGAGGGTCACGCCGCCCTGGACGAACTAGAGGAGACGCTCCAACAAGTGCGACAGACCCTGGAGCCCAACCTGGGCCGTCACCCTGAGTTAGACCGTCTCTACGACCGGGCTCTGCTGCTCAAGGAGGCGCTTGGCCGCAGCAGGCCAAATGCCCGACTGAGCCTGCAGCAGGCCCCCGCAGACGACGGCGTCTACTGGATTGAGCGTCATCGCCACGGCCTGTCTCTGCACTGGGCGCCTCTGTCAGTGGGCGAACAACTCGCGCCGTATTTTCAGTCGGAGGCAAGGGCCTGGATTATGGTCTCGGCGACACTGGCCACGGCAGGTCAAGACTTTGACTACTTTCTCCAGCGGACTGGCCTTCAGGCAGACCAGACCCTTACCGTCGAGAGTCCGTTTGACTACAGCCAACAGGGCTTGTTGTGGGTGCCGGAGACGCTGCCAGACCCGAAGTCTCCCGATCTGATGACCCAGCTGCTCTCTGACCTCGACCTTCAGGCCGTGATCCGGAGATGTCCGGGCGGCATTTTCATACTCTGCACCAGTCATCGGGCGGTCCGACAGGCCAAGGCGCTGCTGACCGAGATGCCCGAGGCTTTCGGCCAGCGCCTCTTGTTGGTCCAGGGAGACGCCTCCCGCGACGCACTCCTGGCGCAATTTCGGCAGGCTGGACAGGCGATCTTGGTGGGCAGTGCCAGTTTCTGGGAGGGCGTTGACGTCCCGGGCCAGGCCCTGTCCATGGTGATGATTGACAAGCTGCCTTTTGGTGCGCCGGACGATCCCATCCTTGAATCACGGATTGCGGCCTGTAAGGCCCAGCAGGGCGACGCCTTCATGACGATTCAGTGGCCCGAGGCCACCATGGCGCTGAAACAGGGGGTTGGACGGCTGATTCGGACGGAGACCGATCGTGGCCTCCTGGTGGTCGGCGATCGGCGGCTTGCCGAGACTGGTTATGGGCGTCGAATGCTCAAGAGCCTTCCGCCGTTTCGGCGAACACGGCTAGCGCAGGAGGCCAGGCAGTTTTTCCCAGACCTTCAGGCTTGACCAGATGCTCTTCTCGTCGGGACGCACCGAGGCCTGAAGCCCCATGCGTTCTTTGGGGTCGTAGCGGTGTTTAAGGTAGAGGCTCTGGGGATAGTTGGTCTGTAGGACACGCCGGGTGTCGTCTGCGAGTTTTTCAAGCCGCAGTTGCTGGTAGCCAAACATCATCTGGGCCAAGGCCTCCTCGACGGCTGGGGCCTCCTGATACTGCTTGACCACCTGCTGGGCGCGGTTGACGCCTGCCAGAAACGCCCCACGACGAAGGTAATAGCGCGCCACATGGACATCGTTCTGGGCCAGCACGTTGATCAAAAACTGGAGTCGAGCCGCGCTGTCGGCTGCATAGCGGCTGTCTGGAAAGCGAGAGACCAGCTCTTTGAAGGTGTCAAAGGCCTCTCGGGCGGCCTTGGGGTCTCGCTCGGCCATGTCTTCCCCGCTGACGGTGGTAAAGAGGCTGGCCCGGTCGTTGAAATTGATCAGTCCCTTAAGGTAGAGGACGTAGTCGACGTTTTCGTGGTTGGGATAGAGCCTTAGAAATCTCTCGACGGCTGCCAGGGCGAGGGCTGGCTCGCCTTCCTTCCAGTGGGCATAGGCCGTGTCAATCTGGGCCTGCTGTGCGTAGCGACCAAAGGGATACCGTGACTCTAGCTTCTGAAGCAGGATGAGGCCCTGAGCCCAGTTGCCCGCCGCCATCTCGTCCTTGGCCTCGGCATAGAGGCGGTCTGCAGTCCAGTTAAGCGTCTGGTCTTGGGTGGCAGGGTCTATCGCACAGCCAGAGAGCCCAAGGCCCAGGCCTAGGGCCATGAACATGGCAACTCGGGACAGCCCAAGCCGAGCCTTACGCAAAACCGGAGACAATAGTGTCATGCAGTGTTCAACCCTTGAAGAGGATGGCTCCGATTATAGCCAGCCGGTCGAGTTTGTCGTCGAAGCTCACCAGGCGGGTGAGCGCCTCGACCGCTTCTTGAGCGACATGCTGCCGGCCCAGTCAAGGGCTCGTCTGCAGCGTTGGGTGGAGGAGGGCTATGTCCGGTTGGGCGATCGCAAGATCAGGCCCAGCACCTCCTTGAAAGTGGGCGACGTTATCGAGGTCTTGGCCCCGCCACCAGAGCCGGAGGGCCAGTGGGTGGCTGAGCCGATTGCACTCGACGTGGTCTACGAGGACGTAACACTGCTGGTCGTGAACAAGCCGGCCGGCCTTGTGGTTCATCCGGCAGCAGGCCACGCCCAGGGCACTCTGCTCAACGGACTTCTTCACCACTGCCCAAGCCTACTTAATCTGCCCCGGGCTGGCATTGTTCACCGACTAGACCGCGACACCACCGGCCTGATGGTGGTCGCCAAGACACCCGAGGCCCAGACCAGTCTGGTGCGTCAGCTGCAGGCCCGGACAGTCTCTCGCCAGTATCTGGCCCTGGCATGGGGGAGCCTGAAAAAAGACCAGACCCTCTCGAGCGACATCGGTCGCGACCCCAAAGACCGGCAGCGAATGGCAGTGGTGGTGACCAATGGCAAGCCGGCGGTTACCCATGTTCAGGTCCTGGCGCAGGGTGAGCTGCTCGATCGGGCGGTCAGTCTTGTGCGATGCCGACTGGAGACGGGGCGGACCCACCAGATTCGGGTCCACCTTCAGTCCATCGGACACCCCCTGGTGGGCGATCAGACCTACCACCGGGGTGCGCCCCACCTGGGCGATCGGCTGGCCTTTGACCGACAGGCCCTGCATGCCTACCGTCTGGCCTTTGATCATCCCAGCGGCAGTGGATCCATCGACTTTAAGGCTTCGGCTCCCCAAGACCTTCAGACCCTGCTGGCCCATGCAGACATCCATTTCTCTGATTGAGGGCTGGCCTGAAGGGGTCCAGGCGGCCTGGACCAGCCGAGGTCCCGGCCCTCACACCGACAGCTATCACGGCTTTAACCTGGGACTGCACGTTGGCGATGACCCGGCCCGTGTGCTGGCCAACCGACGGACCCTTGGTGAGACTCTGGGGGCTCAGCCCGTCTGGCTGGATCAGGTTCATGGAACCGATGTCCATCACATCACCGAGCCCCCTCACGCATCCCCACCCAAGGCCGATGCCGCCATGACCCAACTGATCGGCCAGGCGGCCTGTGTCATGGCCGCAGACTGTCTGCCAGTCTTGGTCTCGAGCCTCGATGGGCGCTGGGTGGGTGCAGCCCATGCCGGCTGGCGGGGCCTGGCCGCGGGCGTGCTGGAGCGGCTTCTTCAGTCCATGCTGCTGGCGCAGGAGGACCCGAGGCGAGGCTTTCGGGTCTGGCTGGGGCCCTGCATAGGCCCCGAGGCCTTTGAGGTGGGGCCGGAAGTCGTCGCAGCCTTTGGACTCACAACCGCCAAACCCAGCCATCGCGCGGGCCACTTCATGCTCGACCTCTCTGGACTAGCTGAAGCCCGACTGCAGGCCTGGGCCCAGGCCCAGGCCATTCCTTTGCAAATCGCCGGACTGCCTACAGACTGCACGTTTACCCGGGCTGATCAGTTTTACAGCCACCGTCGGCAGGCACCGTCTGGACGCATGGCCTTCTTGATTTGGCGCAAAGCCTGAGGAGATGCGGGTTTTCAGCGAGCCGGAGAATTTGACAAGCCCTCTGCAAGAGGACAAGAATGCTTGAAAGCGTGGGAGAAAACAGGATGACGCATGAGTGACCAACAGCCCTTAGTGTCCATCGCCCCAGACAGGCTGCAGGCCATCCAGCAGGCCTACATGGAACGACTGGCCTCCATTCTGGCCTCCAACGATCAGGCGGTTAGCGTGGCGAAGTCCGACCGACGCTTTGCGTCCGACTCCTGGCTTAGCAACGGCCCCTTTGCCACCATGGCGGCCCTCTATGTCGTCAACAGCCAGGCCATGCTCGAGATGGCCAAGGCCATCGAGTCCGACCCCAAGACCCACCAAAAACTAGAATTTATGGTCCAGCAGTGGGTCGATGCAGTATCACCGGCCAATTTCCTGGCCACCAACCCAGAGGCACAGCAGAGGCTCATTGAATCGAAGGGCGAGAGCCTTCGCCACGGCATCGACAACCTGCTGGCCGACCTGCAAAAAGGCCGAATCTCTCAGACCGACGAGCGTGGCTTTGAGATTGGTACCAACCTGGCGACCTCCAAGGGTTCAGTCGTCTACCAGAACGCCTTGTTCCAGCTCATTCAATACTCGCCGCTCACCGAAAAGGTGGGGTCTCGGCCCATCTTGTTGGTCCCTCCGGCCATCAACAAGTTCTACATCATGGACCTACAGCCCGAGAGCTCACTGGTCCGGTTTATTGTTGAGCAGGGCCACACGGTTTTTCTAGTCTCCTGGCGAAACGTCACCGACCCAGAGAGCAAGATCACCTGGGATGACTACACCGAGGACGGCATCATTCAGGCCATCCACACCGTCAAAGACATCTGCCAGGTCAAAGACATCAACACCCTGGGTTTTTGCGTTGGCGGCACCATGCTGACCAGCGCCCTGGCCGTCTTGGCCGCCCGGGGGGACGAGTCGGTCCACTCCCTAACGCTTATGACGACCCTGGTCGATTTCAGCAACACCGGAGTTTTGGATGTCTTTATCAACGAGCAGCACGTTGCCATGCGTGAGGCCAGCCTGGGACAGGGAGGTCTTCTTCCTGGAAAAGAATTGGCTGCCACCTTTGCAGTGCTCCGACCCAACGACCTGGTCTGGAACTACGTCGTCAAGAACTACCTCAAGGGCGAAGACCCACCAGCCTTCGACATTCTGTATTGGAACGCAGACTCCACAAATCTGCCCGGGCCCTTCTTTGCCTGGTACCTGCGCAACATGTACCTCGAGAACAACCTGGTCAAGAAGAACCGCCTGACCATCTGCGGCGAGAAGATCGACCTCGCCAGCCTCTCGCACCTGCCCGTCTACGCCCTCGGGGCCAGAGAGGACCACATCGTGCCCTGGGAGGCGGCCTGGCAGTCGGCCACTCACTTTGGCAAGAACGTTCGGTACGTCTTGGGGGCCAGCGGCCACATTGCCGGCAGCATCAATCCCGCCTCCAAAAACAAGCGCTCCCACTGGACCGCCAGCAAGCTCGGACGGTCTGCCCAAGACTGGCTGGCAAGCGCCACCGAGCAGCCCGGCAGCTGGTGGCACGACTGGGCCAAATGGGCCAACGGCCACAAGGGCCCAGTCAAGGCAGCACCCAAGCGCGAGGGCCGAGGCACACAGTTCAAGGCCATCGAGCCGGCACCAGGTAGTTACGTCAAAGTCAGAGCCGTTTAAAGGAGAATACCGACCAGGAGCGCGCTTGGCCTCCATCCCTCAGCAGGACTTTCGTTAAAACAAAAAAATAGAGACAACAACAAGGAGACAGACATGACCCAAAAAATTGCATACGTGACCGGCGGAATGGGCGGCATCGGCACTTCAATCTGCCGCAAGCTCCACGATGCGGGCTTTATCGTGATTGCCGGCTGCGGTCCTAGCCGTGACCATGCCAAATGGCTGGCCGAGCAGAAGGCCGACGGCTATAGCTTCCACGCCTCTGTGGGCAACGTCTCCGACTGGGACTCCACCGTTGAGGCCTTTCAGAAGGTGAAGGCCGAATTCGGCAATCCCGATGTCTTGGTGAACAATGCCGGGATCACCAAGGACGGCATGTTTCTGAAAATGACCCGCGACCAATGGAATGCGGTGATGGATACCAACCTCAACAGCCTCTTCAATGTCACCAAACAGGTGGTCGAGGGAATGGTGGCCAAGAACTGGGGCCGCATCATCAACATCTCCTCGGTCAATGGCCAGAAGGGGCAGTTTGGCCAGACCAACTACTCCACCGCCAAGGCTGGTATCCATGGCTTTACCATGGCGCTGGCCCAAGAGATGGCTGCCAAGGGTGTTACCGTGAATACGGTCTCACCGGGCTACATTGGAACGGACATGGTCCGGGCCATCAAGCCTGAGGTCCTGGAAAAGATCGTAGCGACCATCCCGGTTAAGCGGCTCGGTGAGCCCGAGGAGATTGGCTCCATCGTCACCTGGCTGGCCTCGGAGGACAGTGGCTTTGCCACGGGTGCAGATTTCTCCCTCAATGGTGGTCTGCACATGGGCTAAGGCCCAGGCCTTGCAGCCCCCAGGCCAGAGGCCGGGGTTGCAAGCCGGTTGTTGCTGAAAGAAGAGAGGTGTTTTGTGGGCAAACAAGATCAGATCCGACTCATCAAGAAATACCCAAACCGTCGTCTCTACGACACGCGCACCAGCACCTACATCACGCTGGTCGACGTGAAAGAGCTGGTCTTGGCCCATGAGGCCTTCCAAGTCATCGACGCCAAAAGTGGCGAGGACCTCAGCCGAAGCATCCTGCTGCAGATCATTCTCGAAGAGGAATCTGCCGGCATTCCGATGTTCTCGGCCGAGGCCCTGGCCAACGTCATTCGTTTTTACGGCAACGCCATGCAAGGCATGATGGGCACCTACCTCGAGAAGAACATCCAGGCCTTCATGGATATTCAAGGCAAGCTCCAGGAGCAATCGCAGGCCTTTGTCGGTGGAAAGAACCAGGGGTCCCAAGAGGCCTGGACCCAGTTCATGGCAGGCCAGGCTCCGATGATGCAGACGCTCATGAGCAACTACATCGACCAGAGCAAGAAGGTCTTCATGCAGATGGAAGAGCAGATGCAAAACAATGCCAAGTCCATGCTGAGCAGCTTTGGCCTCAACCCCGACCAGAAGGACAAAAAGTAGTCGGTTATGTCGCTTCCCACGGTTGGGTTTGTCTCGTTGGGCTGTCCCAAGGCCCTGGTTGATTCAGAACGCATCCTTACCCAACTCCGGGCTGAGGGCTATGGCATTAGCGCCAGTTACGAAGAGGCCGACCTGGTGGTGGTCAACACCTGCGGGTTTATTGACGAGGCGGTAGAGGAGAGCCTTGAAGCCATTGGCGAGGCGCTGGCCGAAAATGGCAAGGTGATCGTCACCGGCTGTCTGGGCGCTAAGACCTCGGAGCAGGGCGGCTCACTGGTGGCCCAGGTCCATCCCAAGGTGCTGGCAGTCACAGGCCCCCATGCCACCGCGGAGGTCATGCAGGCCATTCACCAGCACCTGCCCAAGCCGCACGATCCCTTTATGGATTTGGTGCCGGAGCAGGGCATTCGGCTCACGCCGGATCACTACGCCTATCTCAAGATCTCAGAGGGCTGCAACCACCGTTGCAGTTTTTGCATCATTCCATCGATGCGCGGTGACCTGGTCTCGCGTCCAGTCGGCGAAGTCATGCGAGAGGCCGAGGCCCTGGTCAAGGCAGGCGTCAAAGAGATTCTGGTGGTCTCGCAGGACACCTCCGCCTACGGTGTCGACCTGAAATATCGAACCGACTTTGTGGATGGCCGGCCAGTTCGAACCCGCATGACAGAGCTGGTTCAAGAACTCGCCAAGCTCGACGTCTGGATTCGTCTGCACTACGTCTATCCCTATCCCCATGTCGATGAAGTCCTGCCCCTGATGGCCGAAGGCAAGGTGCTGCCCTACCTAGATGTGCCGTTTCAGCATGCGCATCCCGATGTCCTTAAACGCATGAAGCGGCCTGCCAGCGGCGAGAAGAACCTGGAGCGCATTCAACGCTGGCGTGAGATCTGCCCCGACCTCACCATTCGCAGCAGCTTTATCGCAGGCTTTCCCGGCGAAACCGACGCCGAACACCAATACCTGCTGGACTTCTTGACCGAAGCCCAGATCGATCGTCTGGGCTGTTTTGTCTACAGCCCAGTGGATGGAGCAGGGGCCAATGCCCTGGCGGGACAACTGCCTGATGAGGTTCGGCAGGCCCGACAGGCCGAGGTCATGGCCCACCAGGCCCCCATCTCCGCCATGCGCCAGGCCCGATGGATTGGCCGGCGGGTAAGGGTGCTCATCGATGGGGTGGACAGCGAAGACGGCTGCCTGATTGCCCGTACGATGGGGGATGCTCCAGACATCGACGGCATCGTGAGGGTGAGGCCAGACCCCAACTCTCGCCACTCAGTGACCGTGGAGACCGGCCAGTTTTGTATGGCGGACATTGTCGACAGTCAAGACTATGACCTTGAAGCGGTGTATGTTTCTTCGTAACAATTCAAAGGGGAGGTATGAACATGCGTGAAGTCGTCGTTCTGAGTGCCGTTCGCTCGGCCATTGGTGGGTTTGGAGGTTCTTTGTCGGGCTTTGAGCCCTCCGAGTTGGGTGGTCTGGTCATGAAGGAGGCGATTGCCCGGTCCAAGGCTGATCCTGCTGCCATTAACTATGTGGTCTGTGGCAACTGCATTCCTACTGAGGCTCGCAGCCCATACGTCTCGCGGGTAGCGGCCATCCAGGCCGGTCTGCCCATGGATTCGGTGGCCCTCACCATCAACCGTCTCTGCGGCTCTGCGCTTCAGGCGGTGGTCTCTTCCAGCCAGAATATTCTCTTGGGTGACTCTGATTACGGGATTGGCGGCGGCGTGGAGGTGATGAGCAAGGGAGGCTATCTGAGCCCAGCCATGCGCTCGGGTGCACGCATGGGCGACACCAAGGTCATCGACATGATGGTGGCCACGCTCACCGACCCGTTTGGCGTTGGCCACATGGGCATCACGGCCGAGAATCTTGCCAGCAAGCATGGCCTGAGCCGTGAGCAGCAAGATGCCTTTGCCTTGGAGTCCCAGAACCGGGCGGCCAAGGCCATTGCCGAGGGGCGCTTCAAGAGCCAGATCGTGCCCATTACCATCGCCAGCAAAAAGGGCGACACGGTGTTTGATACCGATGAGCACCCCCGGGCGACCACCCTGGAAAAGCTCGCTGCCATGAAGCCCGCCTTCAAAAAGGACGGCTCAGTGACCGCGGGCAATGCCTCTGGCATTAACGATGCAGCGGCTTTTCTGGTGCTGGCCGAGGCCGGCGTAGCCGCCAAAAATGGGCAGAAGCCTCTGGCACGGGTGGTGAGCTATGCCGTCGCCGGCGTGCCCAATGACATCATGGGCGAGGGTCCTATCCCGGCCACCCAGATTGCCCTCAAGCGTGCAGGACTGACGCTCGACAAGATTGACGTCATCGAGTCCAACGAGGCCTTCGCTGCCCAGGCCCTAACCGTTACCAAGGTTCTGGGTCTCGATCCTGCAAAGGTGAACGTCAATGGCGGCGCCATTGCACTGGGCCACCCAGTTGGTGCCACCGGCGCGGTCATTGCCACCAAGTGCATCCATGAGTTGCACCGGGTCAGTGGCAAGTATGGTCTGGCCACCATGTGTATCGGTGGCGGTCAGGGCATTGCGGTAATCTTCGAGCGTCTGTAAGCGTCTGGTCCAGAGGCTGCCCAAGCGGGTGGCCCTGGGGCAAGCCCGGTGGGGTCGGGGGGATCTCCGACTAGCCGGGCTTCTTGTTGACCGTCTCAGTTTACATAATAAACATTATGCGACGTAAGGCTTGTTGGCTCACGCGGCCTAGGACAGCCGCTCCCAGAGCCAATAGACCCCAGCCCCCGCAATTGCCATCGACCCCAGTCCCATGACCCCCACCTGATAAAAGGCGGTCGATCGAAGCCACCAGGCCAGCGGAACAAAGACCGCGACAATCGCCAGCTGTCCCAGTTCTACGCCAAGATTGAAGCCCAGAAGGCCAGAGACCAGCCCTTGGGTTGAGAGCCCCAGGTCGCCCAAGACGTTTGCAAAACCAAAGCCGTGGACCAGCCCAAACCCGAAAGCCATTTGCCATCCCAGCCCTGAGCCCCGACCGACCAGGTTCATCAGGGCCGCCACCACCACCGAGCCCGCAATCACGGACTCGACCAGCTGATCCGGCAGGCTCACCAGACCGGTTGCCGCCAGACCAAGCGTCACCGAGTGGGCCAGGGTAAAAGCCGTCACCACCATCAAGACACGCCGCAGGGTGACCCCCAAGGCGGGCTGGCTCTGCCAGCGGCCAACGCCAGGCAGACGGTGCAGCAAGACGCAGGGCAGCAGCAGGCTGAGTAAGAAAGCGATGTGGTCTGCGCCAATCCAGATGTGCCAGACCCCTTCCACCAGAAACGCCGTCAGGTTCCCCCAAAACCCGGTTCGCGAGGGGCTCAACCAGGCCTCTGGGCGGTCTGGACTCAAGACCCCGGTGGTCCATTGCCCAGACCAGTCCGCCTTAAAAAGCGCCCGATGAAGACTGTCTTGGTCGAAAAAAAGCCCGTAGACCAGCCTGGCGGAGTCAGTCTGGCGGGGAGACTCACAGGCCAGCTCACCGACCAGACTCAAGGTGACCTCCTCTCCATGGGAGGCGACCGCCCAATCGAGGCCCTGCCATGGACAGTCACCCTGGTCGTTTCGTATCGCCACACCCTGCCGTACCCAGGCCTCAATGGAATCCCTCTGGGCCAAAACCTCCGACCACCGGATTTGCCCGTCGGCATCCTGGTCCATCCGAAAGGTCAGCGCCAGATCTCTTAATGGCAGGTCTAGTCGACTGGAAAACCGGTCAGCCCCCGCAGAGCGAATCTCCAAGAGACTCGTGCTGCCTGAATGACCCCAGGCTGAGGAAATGCCGGCTGACAGCCCAAGCCCTACCAGCAGATGCAAGAGCCACCTCAAGGACGTCTCCCACTGGCCAGGGCACGCAGGTCTCTGAAGAGCCCCTCACTGGGCCGATCGACAAGCCCAGTCTGGTCAACCCAGGCCACCACCTCCTCTGCGGAGGCCCGATGCCCCGTCGCCAGAGCCGCCCGACCCAACAAAACCGCATCGGCGGGCTCTCGTTGTGTAGCCCAGGCCTGGCGGGCCAGGGCCAGGGCCTCTGTTGGACGGCCCTCAACATCCAGCCAAAAGACCACTACAGGCCGCTCATTGCTGAGGTCTCCCCTGGCCCTCTGTCTGGCCAATCGCTCCTCAAAGGCCTTGGTCAGGTCTCTTGCCTCTTCCAGCCGACCAAGACCCTTTGCAGACCGTATAGCCTGCACCAGCAGGGCATCCGACCTCGGCAGCAGACCATTAAAACGAAGCGCCTCTGCATGGAGCCCCTGATCGTTGAGCAGCTCGACCAGCGCCAGCCGCAGACCATGGGCTCTGTCCCCGGCCTTTTCCGCCGCTCTCAAGGCTTCCTGCCAGATGGCGCGGGCAGTCTGAGGCTGACCGAGCATTCGGTAGGCCTCTCCTCGATGAAAAGCCAGCCACTGGGAAGAGGCGCTAGACGGGTCGCCAGCGGCCTTGGCCAGGCGGTCGAGCAGCTGTTGACCCTGGCGTGGCTGACCGGAACGAAGGTGCAGCAGACCCAGGCAGGCATCGCCCTCCGCTGCCCCAAATAGCCTGCGCAGCTGGTCACAGCTGGCTCGGGCCTCCGGCAGTCGCGAGCCCACCAAGTCCACTGCAAAAAGCCAGGACCAGAACTCGGCTCGAGTGGAGTCTTGGGCAATGGCGGCCTTGAGGTCCAGCCGGGCAGCCTGAAAATCATGGAGTCCCTGCCGAATCAGTGCCCGAACAAACAGCGACTCAGCGGGAAGTTCTCGACTGGACCACCACGGACTGAGCACGGCCTGCGCCCTGCCAAGCCAGCCGGGATCCCCCTGGTCTAGGGCCGTCATAAACATCTCTCGGCTTCTCCGAGTCGCCTCCTCCAGGCTAAGGGCGGCGGGTGCCTGGCCAGCAGGACCCCTCTGACCGATCTCTAGACCCTTGAGCAAGACCGCTGACGGATGGGGGACGACCCGCGGCGGACTCTGCTGGGCCAAGACCGCCTGAGGGTAGAGTCCGATCGCGAATAGGCCTGAACCGACCCAACCGACCCAACCGACCCAACCGACCCAACCGACCCAACCGACCCA
>CALMJH010000009.1 GCA_937864175.1 uncultured Burkholderiales bacterium | reverse complement strand
TCGGGCTGGTAGTACTGTCGAAGGGCCGCCTCCTGCTGCATCACTGTCTGAAAGATCAACCGTTGTTGGTCTTCAGAGAGGTCAGTCATCTCGGCTACATGGTCTTGCCAGATCACCCGTCGAAATCCCGGCCAGTCCGAATCCGTAACCTGAATCACGCGGGTCTGTTGGTCTTGAGACAAGACGGTCTCGGCTGTCGGCTGACAGAGTGGGCAAGGCTTGGATGTCATGGCGGCAGTCTAGCGCCTGCGCAGGGCGACGGCCACCATGACCAGACCCAGTGCGGCCGGCCAGTGCTTGGCCCACTCGCCAAACCAGGCGGTATTGGACAGGGTCTCTTGCAGCACGATGACCAGAGCGGCACCAGCAAAGCCCGACCAGAGGGGTCGACGCCCACCCAGCAAGACCATGAGCAACGCCAGGCCGGAGGTCTGCCAAGCAAAGACCTGTGGACTAACAAATCCAAACCTAAGCGCATGCAGAAACCCAGCGCTGCCGGCCATGAGTCCCGACAGCACATAGGCTAGCCACTGGAACTGCATGGGCTCATAGCCCAGTGACACCACTCGGGATGGATTGTCATGAATGGCTCGCAGAAGAGAGCCGAACGGCGAACGCTGCAAGCGCATCAGCAGCGCCAGCCAGGCCATCACCACCGCCAGCGTCAATAGCAGTCGGTTCATCGGGTCTTTGAGTGACCAGATCCCCTCGGTGGGGCGGGTGAGGTAGAGACCATCTGAACCACCGAACAGATGGGTCTCGAAGGCCAGCACAAAACACATCTGGGCAAAAGCCAGTGTGGCCATGAGGAAAAACAGGCCCTTGGATCGCAGCGCCAGCAGGCCCGTGATACCCGCAAAGACCGCACAGACCAGCAGGGAGCCGAGCAGACTGATCCAGAAGTTGGCGGTGTGTTGGCTGAGCAAGGCGAGGCTGTATCCCGCCAGGCCATAGAAGGCGGCATGCCCCAGACTGACCAACCCCAACTGCTGAATCAAAAGCCACAGGCTGGTGGCCAGCAGGCCCATCTCAAGCCACTGGGACACGAGGTCCAGGCTGTAGATCATCGACTCTCCCCGTCGCCAGCCTGCAGGCCCATGAGACCCTGTGGCCGAAAGGCCAGCATGGCCGCCATGCAGAGGGTGATGGCCAGGCCAGAGGCCTGGGGGAAGGCCAGGCGCCCCAGGGTGTCCACGACACCGATGAGCAAGGCTGCGACCAGCGTGCCCGTGAGTGAGCCCAAGCCCCCCAGTATGACCACCACCAGGCTGGTGACGAGCACCTGCTGCCCCATTTGCGGATAGAGGGTGTAGAGGGGTGCAGCCAACAGGCCAGCCAGCATGGCCAGGCTGCAACCCATTGCCACGACGGCTGCTGATAGACGACCGGGACTGATACCCAGGCTGGCCAGGCGATGGCGGTTCTCAGCGAGCGCCAGAATCTGCAGCCCAAATCGGGTGCGGTGGATGAAGACAAAGAGACCCGCCGCAATCAGCAGGCAGAGTAGACCGACAGCGATGCGATAGTGCGGGTAGGTGAGCAAATCTGTCAGGGCGAGGCTGCCCGATAGCCATGCGGGAATTGCGATGGACAAGACATCGTCTCCCCAGACCAGAGATCGGATTTCCTCAAAGACCAGTACCAGGCCGAAGGTCAAGAGAACTTGCTCAAGTGGGTGCTGATGAAAGGTCTTTCGCAGCAGCAGACGTTCTAACACCAGCCCGATCCCAAGCCCCACTGGAATAATCAGCAGCAAGGCCCATTCGAGTCGGCCCGTCAGGCTGACCAGGCCAAAGCCCAGGTAGGCGCCCAGCATGTAGATGGCGCCATGCGCCAGATTAAGAATGCCCATAGCCCCGAGCATGAGGCTCAGCCCACTGGCCATTAGGAACAACAGCAGGCCGTATTGCAGGCCATTGACCAACTGGATCAGCAGGTAGATCGGATCGGTCACGGCCAGCAGTCTAACTGAGCCGACAGTTGGTACCTGGGTCCTCCAGGGCCTTGGCGGCAATGCCCTTGTAGAGATTCTGCTGACCTACGACCTGTCGCAGGTAGATGTCTTGAATGGGGTTGTGGGCCTTGGACATAACCCAGTCGCCACGTGGACTGCTGATCCGGATACCTTCCAGCGCCTTTTGCATCAATGGGGCTGTCGGGTCTCCCCCTGTGGCTTTTAAGGCCTGTGCAAGCACGAGTCCGGTGTCGTAACCCTGGACCGCAAAGACGTCGACCGGTAGCTTGCTCGCCTTTTTCCAGGCCTGACGAAAGGCCTTGTCTTTGGCATAGGGCAGACCGTCGGCATAGTGCAGCACGCTGATAATGCCCTCGGCCTCGCCTTTGAGGGCATGCAAAATACCCTCGGTGGTGTGACCCGTGACGTAGAGCGGGATCTTGTCCTTCAGGCCGGACCGCGCATAGTCGAGCAGAAACTTGGCCGCACCTGATCCCGAGAAAAAGCAGGAGACGGCTTGTGGCCGAGCAGCCGCAATCTGCGCCAGCAGGGGGGCAAACTCCAACTGGGGAAAGGGCAGCGTCAGGCTGGTGAGCACCTTGCCACCATGGGCCTCAAAGCCCTGGGCAAAGGCCTCGGCATATTCTTGGCCGGCGGTGTACTTCCAGGTGAGGAAGGCTGCGGTCTTGATGCCCTTGTCGGCCATCACCTTGCCCAGAGGGTAGATGGTCTGCCAGTTGGAAAACGAGGTACGAAAAACGTTCGGCGCGCAGGCCGACCCTGTCAGGTCATTGGCGCCAGCGTTGGGAATGAGCATTAGCTGACCAGAGTCGCGGGCCACCTTGGCCATGCCCAGAGCGACACCAGAATGCACCGAACCCACCAGCAGGTCGACTCTGTCGCGCGCAAGGAGTCGGTTGGCCTGCTCGGGGGCTTTGCTGGGGTTGGATTCGTCGTCGACGGTGAGGAACTCAATCGGGCGACCCGCCCACTGTCCCCCGGACTCCTGCAGGGCCAGTCGCATGCCTTGCAAAATGGCAGCACCGAGAGGGGCATAGGTGCCCGAGGCAGGCAGCATGACGCCGACGCGCAGGGCTGCAGGTTTGGCTTGAAGAATCCGGGGGGCAGCACCCAGCAGGAGGCTGCCGGCTACGGCATGAAGGACTTGTCGACGGGCATGGTTTTTCATGCCCAACAGTTTAGCGCCCTGAGCAGTGGCCGCCAGCTGCGGCCTTGCCGCTACCCATCGAGAGCATGGCAGGTTCGGCCCTTGGCTTGTCGGTGGCCGCAAAGTCGTAAGAGAGGCCCACGATGAGCAGGGCCCAGAGTAACCAGGGTGCAAGTCGAGAGAGCTTCATGGCATTTGTACCTTTAGTCGAAGTCGGACACCGACCATGGAGCCCAGAAAGGCCATCGCGAACCAGACCCAGCCATGAAGGCTGGCCGAGGCCACTCCGCCAAGAAAGGCCCCAATGTTGCAGCCAAAAGCCAGGCGCGAGGCATAGCCCATGACCAGACCCGCGGCCATGCCTGTCAGCCAGTGCTGCAACCGGAGTCGCGAGAGGGTCTTGTCGGTAGTCGCCTGGTGATTGGCCGACCATTTGGCAGAGAGCAGAGCGCCAAAGAGCAGGCCGATGTTCGTCAGGCTGGTGATGTCCCAGAGCACAGGCTCGGCCAGTCGCTGGGCATGTGGAGCGGCCCCCCAGAATGCATCGGTGGAGAGGTCCACGCCCAGTCCACTGCCGATCTTGGCACCCCAGAGCCCAAGGCCGTAGACAATGCCCCAGGGCTGGCCTGCCACTATGAGGTGGATCGCATAGAGCACGGCCAGAACCAGCCCACCGATCAGCCAGCGGCGCAGGCTTGTTGACAGGCCAGCCTCAATCGGAGGGTCAGCCGTCAGGCTGCGACGGTAGGCAAACCACGCCACCACGGCACATCCCACGGCAGTGGCGAGCAGAGCCAGCCAGGGGCCCATTGTGCCAAGTAGGTCGACCATGAGCGACTGGCCCTGTTGATCGAAGGGGCCACCGAGTGCAAGCCAGGCAGGCTGATGTGAGGCCCCCACCGTGGAGCCGACAATAAACGCCGGTAAAACCACCCAGGATAGAGGCGCAGAGGCTCCCGCTTTGTAGAGCGTGCCTGAGCCGCAGCCGTCGGCCAATTGCATCGCCAGGCCGAAGACAAAGGCTCCTAGGATCAGGCTGTAACTGATCGGCGATACCGCACCCACCAACTCCCCGGGATGGCTGGCAATGAGGGGTAGCGTCAGGCCGGCGGCCAGCACCATCAGCAGCATTTGGCCATAGACCCCGCGTGGGTCTTTCTGCAGGATGAGCACTCGCCAGCCAGTGGTAAAGCCGAAGCGAAAGCCCTGCAGGGCCAGCCCAAAGCCAATGCCCAGTAGCACCAAACCACCTGCCTGCAGGCCGGCAAAAAAGGCGATGGTGAGTACACCCAGAAGGCCTGCTAGAAGCAGGCCCGATCGTTGCAGCAGCATGAACCACCCTTTGAGCAAGAGGTTGCTAGTTTTGCATCACCCCAATGCCTTTGACCTGGCGCATGAGTACAGTCGACCGACTGGGTTCGTTGTCCATGGGGTGTCCCGCTTTGCTCCAGGCCACGACAGACTCCGCATACATGCGGACGTTTTTCTGGCCCAGAACTTCGGAGAGGATAAACCAGTGGGTGGCCGCCCAGTGGCCTGCGTTGCAGAAACTCACCTGTGGCTGCGGACTCATGAGGCCGGCTTGTTGGGCGATGCTGCGCAGCTGGCTGGGCTCCAGGAGCCGACCCGTGTTGGCCACAAACCATTCTTCGGAGTCCCAGTGCTTGGCCCCCGGCAGGGTTCCCCAGCGGGCCGCCTGAGGATGACGCATCTCGCCCAGGAAAAAGTCCTCTGGGCGGGCATCGACCAGCAGCGGCTTGCTGGCTGCTTTGGTGAGCTGGTTTAGCTCTTCGGTGCCGACCATCATGGCCGCGTTGGTGGTGAGTCTGGGTCTGCTGGGGCTGATCTTGTCGGGCTCGCCCTTTTCAAGGGGCAGCTTGGCAGCCATCCAGGCGCCGGTGCCGCCATTGAGCACGGCCAGCTTGTTGAATCCGGCTGACTTCAGGTTCCAGTAGATGCGTGCAACCCCGCCAAATTCCGTGGCATCCGAGCCGGAGCCAGCGAGGACCACGGGTTGCTGGGGATCCAGACCGAGGCTGGCGACCAGCTGGGTCAGAGCTGGCAGCGGCATGACGGCACCTGGATTTTCTTTGGGACCCCTAAACAGAGAATAGGGGGCCGGCCGCGAACCAGGGATGTGACCGGCCGTGTAATTGGGAGTCTTGCCGTCGGACTGAAAGAGCTCGCGGGTGTCGAGCACAACGACGGATTTGGCGTCGATCAGGGCTTTTAGTTGCTGAGCAGAGACGATCGGGCCCGGCAGGCTGGCCGCCTGAGCACCGAGTGCCAGAAAGCCCATGGCGAGCAAGAGCAGCAGGCTGAAAAGAGACGAGAGGAGAGGGCGGTGGTGTGTGGTCATGACGGCAGTTTAGAGGCAGATGCATCTTGTCCTTATGCGAATTTCGACTAAGGTATTGTCCTGTGGTGCAAAGGCTCAGCCAGCCGGTACCATGAGAGCCATGACAAGACTTGCCGCAAACCTCACCTTCCTCTGGCCTGAGAGGCCTTTTCTCGAGCGATTCGCTGCCGCCCGTGCGGCAGGCTTCTCCGCTGTCGAAGTCCTGTTCCCCTACGAGGTCAGTGATGCGGTTCTGGTGGAACTGGTGACCGCTCATGAGCTTCAGATGGTCTTGATCAATGCGCCTGCGGGCGACTGGGCCGCCGGTGAGCGGGGGCTGGCGGCCTTGGATGGTCGACAGACCGAGTTTCGGCAGGGGTTTCTCAAGGCCCTTGCCACTGCAGAGGCCTTGGACGTGCCCCAGATTCATGTCATGGCGGGGCTCTGCTCTGCTGACGATGCCAAAGCCCGTGAGGTCTATTTGAGCAACCTCGCCTGGGCTGCAGACCAGGCCTATGCGGCCGGCCGTGGCATCACCATTGAGCCACTCAACGGACGCGACGTGCCGGGCTATTTTTTGAACACCATGCCCCTGGGTGAGGCGATTGCCCGAGAAGTGGCCCACCCGGCCCTCAGGCTTCAGTTCGACTTCTATCACCAGCAGATTCTTCATGGCGATGTCACCCGCAGCCTGGAGCGGGCCATCGATGTCGTTGGACATGTTCAGATTGCTGGCGTGCCCGATCGCCATGAGCCCTCCACCGGTGAACTCGCTCACGACCGGCTGTTGGCGCGCCTGGATCAGCTGGGATACAACGGCTGGGTGGGCTGCGAGTACAAGCCCTCTGGCCCGAGGACCGAGGACGGGCTGGCCTGGGCCAAGCCTTACTTCAATTCGTAATCAAGATCAGGCCTTGGCATGAACCCCGCTACTTCAACCCAGGCGACCCAGGTAGAGGGACTCGAATCGGCGATTTTTGCGGGGGGCTGCTTCTGGTGCCTGGAGGCCGTCTTTCAGCGGACCACCGGCGTCACCCATGTGCTGTCGGGCTACATGGGTGGGCACCTGCCCGACCCGAGCTACGAGGCGGTCTGTGGCAAACAGACCGGTCATGCCGAGGTGGTCTTGGTCGACTTCCGACCCGATCAAGTGAGCTACTCAGAGTTACTCGAGATTTTCTTCACAATCCATGATCCCACCACGCCCAACCGCCAAGGTAATGATGTCGGTCCTCAGTATCGGTCGATGGTCTTTGCCACGACTGCTTCGCAGTTCGAGTTGGCCAGACGCAAGCTTGGCGAACTGCGGTCCGCCGGCGTCAATGCCGTGACCGAGCTGGTGGACGTCACCAGTGAGGACTGGCGGGTGGCCCTTAACCAGATGACATCCGGTAACGATTCAACGACGGTGCGGGCCGTGAGACCGGAGGCCGTCTTCTGGCCAGCAGAGACCGACCATCAAAGCTATTTCAATCGCAACCCAGGGCAGGGCTACTGCCTCTTTGTGGTAGCGCCCAAAGTCATCAAGGCGCAACAGTCTTTTCCTGCGATTGTGAAAGACTAGGGCGCCAGCCGCTCGACGGCCCACCCCGAGGCGGAGGTCTGGCTGGTCTGATAGCGAATGCGATCGTGCAGGCGAGAGGGCCTGCCCTGCCAAAACTCGTAGAGGTCTGGTAGCAGGCGGTAGCCGCCCCAGTGCTCGGGTCGCGCAGGGTTCTCTCCGAGGGTCTGGCTTAAGCGGGTCTGACGGTCCATGAGCCATTGGGCATTGGGAATGACCGAGCTCTGTGGCGAGGCCCAGGCACCCAGACGGTTGCCCAGTGGTCTTGACTGGTAGTACCGGTCGGATTCTGCGGCCGAGAGTTTTTCGACATGCCCCTCAATGCGGACCTGGCGCTCTAATTCGGGCCAGAAAAACAGCAGACTCGCCCAGGGATTGGCGGCCAGAGCCTGGCCCTTGGCCGACTGGTAATTGGTGAAGAAGGCCAGGCCTCCCTGGTCATCAATGCCACGGATCAGCACCACCCGGCTGGTGGGACGGCCTCTGGGGGAGACTGTCGACAGGCTCATGGCGTTGGGCTCTGGACACTTGGCCGCGACCGCCTGGTCCAGCCAGGCGGCCAGCTGGTCCTTGGGGTTGGGGCTGACGTCGGTCAGATCCAGCGAGGCCTGACAGTAGTCTTTGCGAATGGATTCAAGGGTGCTCATATGAATCAATCATAATGTGTAGATGGATTTCGACATCATTCCAGTGACCCCCTTCGAGCAAAACTGCTCCTTGATCATCTGCCCCAAGACCCTTAGGGCCGCCCTGGTGGACCCGGGTGGTGACCTGGGCCAGCTGAAGGCGGCTGCCGAGGCGCGAGGCGTGGTGGTGGAGAAGATTCTGTTGACCCATGGCCATATTGACCATTGTGGCGAGGCGGGTCTGCTGGCCCAAGAGCTGGGTGTGCCCATCGAGGGCCCTCACCGAGACGATGCCTTCTGGATTGAGCAACTGCCCACCCAGGGCAAGATGTTTGGCTTTCCGGCGCTCTCACCATTTACGCCGGATCGTTGGCTGGTCGATGGCGATACCGTTACGGTGGGTGACTTGGTTCTCGAGGTCATTCACTGCCCGGGCCACACACCCGGTCACGTGGTGTTCGTAGACCTGGTGGCCCGAATCGCTTTTGTGGGAGACGTGCTGTTTGCGGGCTCTATTGGCCGGACCGACTTTCCCAGGGGCAATCACGAGGATCTTTTGCGTTCGATCAAGGAGCGTCTGTTTCCCTTGGGAGACGATATGGCCTTTGTGCCCGGCCATGGACCGATGAGTACATTTGGGGAGGAGCGTGTCTCAAATCCATTTGTTGGATCAAGGCACGGCTGATTGAGCAAAAAACAACAAAAGGGCGGGTATGGCCAAGCATCGCATTGAGAAGGTGACCGAAGTCACCCACTGGAATGAGACCTTGTTTTCTTTCAAGGTTACCCGTGACCCGGGTTTCCGGTTTCGCAATGGGCACTTCGTCATGATTGGACTCGAGGTAGAGGGCAAGCCCCTGATGCGGGCCTACAGTGTGGTGAGTCCGAATTACGAGGAGCACCTTGAGTTTTTGTCGATCAAAGTGCCTGACGGCCCACTGACGTCTCGGCTTCAGAACATCCAGGTCGGTGATGACCTGCTGATTGGTGAGAAGGCCACGGGTACGCTGGTGATTGATGATCTCAAGCCTGGCAAGCATCTCTATTGCTTCTCCACTGGCACCGGTCTGGCGCCTTTTATGAGCATTATTCGAGACCCCGAGACCTATGAACGGTTTGAGAAGGTAGTCCTGATCCACGGTGTTCGTCTGGTGAGTGAGTTGGCCTACGCGAACTATCTGAAAAACGAACTTCCCAACGATGAGTTTCTGGGCGAGTTGGTGCGCGATCAGCTGATCTACTACCCCACGGTGACGAGAGAAGCCTTTCGCCACACAGGGCGTCTGACGACGGCCATAGAATCCGGCCAGCTCTTTGCGGATATCGGACTGCCCCCTCTGGACCCAGCAGTTGACCGCGCCATGATTTGTGGCAGCCCAGCGATGCTCAAAGAGACCGCTGAGATGCTGAATGCCAGGGGCTTTGTAGTCTCGCCTGGACTGGGACAGCCCGGCGACTATGTGATTGAGCGCGCCTTTGTCGAGCGATAGGCTCTGAGGCCATCCCCATGAGTGGGACTGGTTGTTGATGTCCCAGGTGGTTTGTGCCAGAGTGGTTCCCCATGACGACCATCAAGCCAAGCGCAGCTGACCAAGATTTTCAGAACTGGGTAAACCGTGCCTCGGCGACGTCCCCCGAAAAGACCGCACCGACCGCACCGGCCGCTGCATCCAGCCTATCCTTTGCCGACCAATTGGCGCTGGCCAAGACGGCCTCCTACATTCCCAGTACTGGCCAGGGCGATGACAAGAACGTCCACCATCGTCTGCCTGACGGCAGTCCTGTCACCTACGACGACATTCGTCGTGCGGTGGCCGAGGGACGTGGCGACGAGGACGTCTCTCCCTACTTCACGGGTCAGACCAACGCCCAGGCGCTTGCAGCCCATGGGTTTGTAGAAACCCTAGAGCAGGCTCCGCGACTGGTGGGTGGAGTGGCGGCTGTGGCCACGCGCTCGTGGTTGTCTCTGCTGAGTTCCATCACCGACACCTTTGGATTTGGCGAGAAGATTCGCACGGCCATGGCGGACGACGCCACCAACACCAACAAGGGCAAGCCAAAGTCTCCTGCAGACTAGCGCCGATAGTCGGCCAGAATGGACGCAATAGTCGGGCGCCTCAGACGCACTCCCAGTTCTTTTGCCAGACGCTGACTCTGCACCTGCCGGGAATCCTGCATAAAGCTCATCATCATCGGGCTCAAACGCCCTTGTTGTACCAAGTCCTCTAACTCTGGTCGGCTGATGCGTCTGGGGAGTGCCAGACCCAGGTGTCGGGCGACCGTATCGAAGTAATCCCCCATCTTCAGGTGGTCTGGCATGACCGCATTGGTGAGTCGAGCGGGTCGGCCCCGCCAGAGCGCCTTCCAGCAGACCTGCGCCAAATCGTCGGCATCAATATGGTTGGTGTAGACGTCTTCGGCCGCGAGCAGGGCGGGCATGCCGGCGCGGAGTCGCTCAATGGGCAGGCGATCTGGACCCGAAATGCCCGGGACTCGCAGCACATGAAACCCAAGGGCACGCCACTGTCTCTCCGCATCGAGTCTTCGGAGAGACCGGGGCTGTCTGGTCAGGCACGGGCTCGTCTCGACGACCAGGCCACCCTGGTGATCGCCGTAGACCCCCGTGGTGCTGATGTAGACCCCGGGCCTGCGCTTGACCAGGAACAGGCTGGTCGCTGCTTGGGCTCTGGCTGTTCGCCAGGCCGCGGCCAGGCGCCGGGACCGAAGGTCTCTGGACCCTTGCTCTGCTGGTGGTACCAGGACGATGGTGTGAGTAGCCCAGCGTGCGAGGCGCTCGCGAATGTCGTGCCTGTCCAGATCCCAGCCGAGACTCCTGGAGACCTTCAAGAACCTGGGGCCACGACTCTTGGAGTTCTCATAGGCCTGGGCGATCCTGTGGCCAACATCGCCACTGCCCACCAGCGCAATGCGCGGCCGACGAAATCGAAAGGGAAGGGCGCCAGGGGTCATGGGCGGGGGCTGAAGGGGTGGCGCTATTCGCCGAGATAGGCCGCCCGAATGGCCGGGCTGTTGAGGAGGGTCTGGCCCGTACCTTCCTCGGTAATCTGCCCCGACTCTAAGACGTAGGCCCAGTCGGCGAGTTGCAGGGCCAGCCGGGCGTTTTGTTCAACCAACAAAATGCTGGTGCCGGCCTGGGCTATTTCGGCAACGGTCTGGAAAATCTTGTCAACCATGAGTGGGGAGAGGCCCATGCTGGGCTCGTCGAGCAGTAGCAGTCGCGGGTGGGCCATCAGGGCACGACCCATGGCCAACATCTGTTGTTCTCCGCCAGACAGCGTGCCGGCCAGTTGGTGGGCCCGCTCTCTGAGACGGGGGAAGCGGTCAAACTGTGCCTCTAGGTCCTGTTGAATGAGTGCCTTGGTCGAGGCCGGCCGGCTGTAGGCCCCCATCAAGAGATTCTCGGTAATGGTCATTCGGGAGAAGATGCCGCGGCCCTCGGGCACCATGACGAGTCCAGCCGCAGGCAGGGCATGCCCCTCGAGCGTGGTGACGTCATCGCCATCAAAGAGAATTCGTCCAGCTGCTTTGGGCACTAGTCCGGTGATGGCCCGCAGGGTGGAACTCTTGCCGGCCCCGTTGGCACCAATAAGCGCGACGGTCTGGCCAGGTTGGACGCTTAGGCTGATGCTCTTCACCGCCTGGATGCCACCATAGGCGACCGACAGCTGCTCAACGCTGAGGGTGGCCGGCTGACGGGCCATGGTCTTCTGGGGTGCAGGCCTGTTAGACATGGCTGACCTGCGTTCCCAGATAGGCCTCCACCACGGCTGGATCTTTTTGTACAACCGAGGGGGTGCCTTGGGCGATGACTCGGCCATAGTCCAAGACTGTCACCTGGTCACAGAGACCCATGATCAGCTTGACGTCGTGCTCGATGAGCAACAGAGTGCGCCCATCGGCTTGGATACGAAGCAGGAGTTCGCGCAGGCCATTTTTCTCAGTGGCATTCATGCCGGCCGCAGGCTCGTCCAGGGCCAGCAGCTTGGGCTCAGTGGCCAGCGCCCGCGCAATTTCCAGGCGACGCTGATCTCCATAAGACAGGGTGCGGGCCAGCTGATGGGCGGTCTGATCGATGCCGACGTAGCGCAGCCAGCCGTGGGCCTGCTCGGCAATCTGAGCCTCCATGTTCCGGTAGCCCCTTGTTTGAAAGAGGGCCCCGAGGACACCCGATGACCAGCCGTGGGTTCGAACGTGGCGGCCCACCATCACGTTCTCCAAGACGGTCATCTCGGCAAAGAGCCGGATGTTCTGAAAGGTTCTGGCGATGCCGGCCTGGGCCACCTGGTGGACCGAGCTCGGTTCGTAGGGCCTGCCGTTGAGCTCAAACCGGCCCGAATCCGGCTGGTAGAGGCCAGTGATGACATTGAAGAAGGTGGTCTTGCCCGCCCCATTGGGACCGATCAGGCCGTAGATTTGCCCCTGCTGGACTTGAAGGTGGACGTCCGTCAGCGCAGCCAATCCCCCAAAGCGCTTGGAGACGGCTTGAACGTTGAGCAGGGGTGCCTTCATGCGCGGCCGCCCCCGACGTGGTGCCTGGGGATCAAACCATGCGGTCGGTACAGCATGATGAGGACCATCGACAGGCCAAAGAGCAGCATGCGCAGGGCTTCGGGGGCGATGAACTCCTGGCCAAAGAGCTGCAGTTGGATGGGCTTGGCCAGGTGGCGCAGGGCCTCCGGAATGGCATAGAGCAGCACGGCTCCGAGCACCACGCCCTTGACATTGCCCATGCCCCCCAGCACCACCATGGCGACGATCACGATGCTCTCCATGAGGACAAAGCTCTCGGGGGATACAAAGCCCTGGAAGGCCGAGAACATGGCACCAGAGACACCACCAAAACTCGCGCCCATGGCAAAGGCCAGCAACTTAATGTTGCGGGTGTTGATGCCCATGGCCTTGGCGGCGATCTCGTCTTCACGAATGGCCATCCAGGCTCGACCCACCCGGGAAGACTGGAGTCGGATGCTGACCACCACCACCAGGAGGGTGAGGACCAGAAATAGGTAGTAATAGAGCTGCACCGAGGGCAGGCTGATCCCGCCGATTTCAAGGGGCTGGGCGAGGCTTAGGCCACCGATGCGAATGGGGTCAATGTTGGAGATGCCTTGAGGGCCATTGGTAATGTTGGCCGGCGCGTTTAGGTTGTTCATGAAAATTCGAATAATCTCGCCAAACCCCAGGGTGACGATGGCGAGGTAGTCTCCGCGAAGTCGAAGAACGGGAAAGCCCAGCAAGACGCCAAATCCTGCCGCGACCAGGGCGGACAGTGGAATGACAAACCAGATGCTGCTGTGAAGGCCATTGGGAAAGGTCTGTGCAATCCAGTCGAAGTTCTCGGCCAGATGGGGCGAGGCCAGCAGTGCATAGAGATAGGCGCCCACGGCGTAGAAGGCCACATAGCCCAGGTCCAGCAGGCCCGCGTAACCCACCACAATGTTGAGCCCCAGGGCCAACATGACGTAGAGCAGGGCAAAGGCCAGAATGCGGACCCAGGCATTGCCGAATTCGGCCGCCACAAAGGGCAACAGCACCAGGGCTAGACCGATCAAGGCGGCTGCGATCAGAGCCCTCTGGGCCTCCGGGGCAGCATGCCTGCCGGTGATGGGCTGGGTCTGGTTGGCCATAGATGGTTTAGGCTCGGTCAGCCACTCGTTCACCGAGCAGACCAGAGGGTCTAAAAATTAATACAACGATTAGCACTGCAAAGGCGAAGATGTCCTGATAGTGACTGCCCAGAAAGCCACCAGTGAGATCCCCAATGTAGCCAGCGCCGAGGCTCTCGATGACCCCCAGCAAGAGTCCACCCAGGACAGCGCCTGGAATGTTGCCAATACCCCCGAGTACAGCCGCAGTAAAAGCCTTGAGCCCCGGCATAAATCCCATGGTGAACTGAACGATGTTGTAGTTTGTCGCGACCAATAGGCCAGCCACGGCAGCCAATGCGGCACCGATCATAAAGGTCATGGCGATGACCCGATCGGCATCCACCCCCATGAGCATGGCCATCTTCGGGTTTTCGGAGACCGCCCGCATGGCCCGTCCCAGCCGGGAGAATTGCACCACGGCAATCAGCCCGGCCATCAGCGCAGCGGCTGTGACCAGGATGAGCAGCTGCTTGGGCGCCAAAAAGGCTCCACCGACCTGAATGGGATTGGTCGGCAGCAGGTCTGGAAAGACCATTGGGTTGGGACTCCAGATCAGCATGGCCAGGGTCTGCAAGACAATGGACAGCCCGATGGCTGTGATGAGGGGTGCCAGGCGTGGGGCATTGCGCAAGGGACGGTAGGCGATCCGCTCGATGGCGGCCGACAGGGCCATGCAGGTCGGCACGGCGATGACCAGGGCGGCCACCAGCAGCAGGGGCCCTGGCAGGCCAGGCAAGGCGGTCTGCAAGGCTAGGATCACGGTGAGGCTCACCATTGCGCCGATCATCAGCACCTCGCCATGGGTGAAGTTGATGAGCTGCAAGATGCCGTAGACCATGGTGTAGCCCAGGGCAATCAGCGCATAGACGCTACCCAGGACCAAGCCATTCAGAATTTGTTGAAGCAGGATTTCCATGGACAAACAAAAAGGCCTCTGTCTTTTGGGACAGAGGCCTTTTTATCACAGACCAATCATTGGACCCGGACAGACCGGGCCCACGGGCCTGCTTTACTTGATGGTCATGATGTAGGTGGCCAGAGTCTTGGCATCTGCATCAGAGACCTGGGGGTGCGGGGGCATGGGAACTGGACCCCAGACGCCTTTGCCACCAGCCTTGATCTTGCCGCTCAGGTAGGCGACAGCGTCACCTTTCGAGGCATATTTCTTGGCCACTTCATTGTAGGCAGGGCCCACTTTTTTGGCGTTGTTGGCGTGGCAGGCCACGCAGTTGTATTTCTTGAGCAGGGCTTCATCCGCTTGGGCTGCGCCTGCGACAGCCATCATGGCTGCGGCCAGAACAAATTTACGCATGGTTTTAAGTCTCCTAGGTTGATGTCGCCAGCGAATGATTTCCCGGGATATTCACTGACCAACATATTGTAGCCCCGGTCGGGCGGAATTGCTCGTCCGGGGCTCTCTGCACTCCGAAGCCAGACCCAGGCAAAAACCTCAGTGGGTCGGTGAGCCCTGGTCCAGATTGGGGTCGGTGACCGCTCCTTTGCTGGCTGTAGAGGCCAATGCGGCGAATTTGGCCAGCACGCCCCGGGTATAGCGCGGCTTGGGCTGCACCCACGCCGCCTTGCGCCTGGCGATCTCCGCCTCAGGGAGGTTGAGCTGAATTAGCAGCTGTTTGGCATCGATGGTGACGCTGTCGCCCTCTTGGACCAAGGCGATGGGCCCACCCACAAAAGCCTCCGGGGCCACATGACCGACCACCATGCCCCAGGTGCCACCGGAGAACCGCCCATCGGTAATGAGTCCCACCGATTCACCAAGCCCCTGACCAATGAGTGCCGCAGTAGGCGAGAGCATCTCGCGCATGCCGGGGCCGCCCTTGGGTCCCTCATAGCGAATGATGATGACGTTGCCGGCCTGGATCTTGCGGGCCATGATGGCGGCCATGGCCTCGTCTTCGGAGTCAAAGACCCTGGCGGGCCCGGTGATGACTGGGTTCTTCAGGCCACTGATCTTAGCCACGCAGCCCTCAGGCGAGAGGTTGCCCTTGAGGATAGCCAGGTGGCCCTCGGTGTAGAGCGGCTGGTCAATCGGGCGAATGATGTTCTGACCAGCCGGGGGCTGGTCCGGAATGTCCTTCAGGGTCTCGGCGATAGTCTTGCCGGTGATGGTCAGGCAGTCTCCATGCAACAACCCCGCCTTGAGTAGCATTTTCATGACCTGAGGAATGCCACCAACCCTGTGCAGCTCGGTGATGACGTATTGACCAGAGGGCTTGAGGTCACAGAAGACAGGGACGCGACGGCGAATGCGCTCGAAGTCATCGATGGTCCACTCCACCTCGGCGGCATGGGCAATGGCCAGGAAGTGCAGGACGGCATTGGTAGAGCCACCGGTGGCCATGATCACGGTGACCGCATTCTCGATGGCGTTCTTGGTGATGATGTCGCGCGGTTTGATACCTTTTTTGATGGCCTCCACCAAGACTGCGGCTGATTCGGCAGCGCTCTGGATTTTCTCGCCGTCCTCGTTGGCCATGGTGCTGGAGTAGGGCAGGCTCATGCCCATAGCCTCGAAGGCCGAACTCATGGTGTTGGCGGTGTACATGCCACCGCAGGAGCCCGAGCCTGGGCAACTCTTTTGTTCAATGGCCTTGAAGTCGGCCTCGTCCAGCCGTCCCGCCGTGAATTCGCCAACGGCTTCAAAGGCGGAGACGATGGTGAGATCTTTGCCCTTGTGATGGCCAGGCTTAATCGTGCCGCCATAGACATAGATGGCAGGAACATTGGTGCGGGCAATGGCGATCATGCCGCCAGGCATGTTCTTGTCACAGCCACCAATGACCACGACGCCGTCCATCCACTGACCGTTGACACAGGTCTCGATGCAGTCGGCAATGACTTCTCGAGAGACCAGGGAATACTTCATGCCCTCAGTGCCCATGCCGATGCCATCTGAGATGGTGGGCGTTCCGAAAAGCTGGGGATTGGCGCCAGAGGACTTGAGTGCAGTGACCGCAGCATCAGCCAGGGGCTGAAGGCCACTGTTGCAGGGCGTGATGGTGGAATGGCCGTTGGCCACGCCGACCATCGGCTTGTCAAAGTCTTGTTCCTTGTAGCCCATGGCGTAGTACATGGAGCGGTTGGGCGCGCGAGCCACGCCTTGGGTGACATTTTTGGAACGATCGTTGTAGGGCATGTTGGGAGTCCGCCGAGGTTTGGCAAAAAAGTGAAGTTGAAATCAAACCACATTCTGACTCATGGCACACTGCCGCCATGTCCTCGCCCTGGGTCCACCCCCAATTCGATCCCATTGCCATCGCCCTCGGGCCCCTTGCAATCCACTGGTATGGGCTAATGTACCTCTGCGCTTTTGGGGCTTTCTACGGGCTTGGGCGGCTTCAGATCGCTGGTCGGGCGGCCCACACGGGCATGACGGTGCGCGACCTTGACGACCTGCTGCTCTGGGGGGCGCTGGGCGTCGTGCTGGGCGGTCGCCTGGGCTATGTGTTGTTCTACAAGCCGGACCACTACCTTCAAAACCCTGCAGAAATTCTGGCCCTCTGGCAGGGCGGCATGGCCTTTCATGGCGGGTTGTTGGGGGTCATCCTGGCCATGGTGGGCTTCTCAGCAAGCCGGACACACCTCGGCGGCCAGGGGCGACTGTCCCGAACAGGCCGATTCTGGGTCTTGGCCGACTTTGTAGCGCCTCTGGTTCCTCTGGGGCTTGCCTTCGGCAGGCTGGGTAACTTTATCAATGGCGAACTCTGGGGACGGACGACAGACCCCTCGGCCCCCTGGGCCATGGTCTTTCCCCTGGCGGGTGACGGACTGGCCAGACACCCCTCGCAGCTCTACCAGATGGCCCTGGAGGGCCTTGTGCTCTTTGGTCTGCTGTGGTGGTTTTCGGCCCGCAGGCGTCCGGCCGGTCAGGTGGCTGGCCTCTTCATGCTGGGCTATGGCCTGGCCCGGTTTGTGGTCGAGTTTGCCCGTGAGCCAGATGCGTTTTTGGGGCTTTTATCGATGGGCCTGTCCATGGGCCAGTGGCTTAGTCTGCCCATGATAGCGGTGGGCCTTGCCCTGCTCTGGTGGGCACCCCGCCGGGAATATACCGATCGTTGAATATGTGGCAGCGCCATAGACTGGTGGTCCTCAAAACAACACCCAAGTCTTGGATAGATTTTCTGCCCAGATGTTCGAGCGACTTCGTCAGGCCAGTGCCGCCCAAAAAGAAAAAATCAGGCTCAAACTCCTGCTAGAGGCCTGTGATCGGCTGCTGACCGAGGCCGGTGAATCAATCAGCCAGCGCTTGGCCTCTGAGGCGCTGGCCCTCTACCAAGACCTAACCGCCGACTCCCGGCTGAGCTTTTTTCTCGCCCTGGCCGAGCGGTTCAATCCCGATGTTGCGGCGGTGCGGAAGCTCTCGGCCCGGTATGCGGCCTCGGCCGACCCCGATGACCTCATGGCCCTCATCGACAAGGCAGAGCCGCCGCGTCAGGAGTTGTTTCGGCGGCTCAATCAGGTGCCACACGGCTGTGCGGTGCTCATTGGTCTGCGTATGGATCTGCTGTCTCACCTCAAGAAGCACCCCATTCTTCGGCTGGTCGATGCCGACCTGCAGCACCTGCTGTCTTCCTGGTTCAACCCGGGCTTTCTCTCCTTAGAGAGCCTTAACTGGCAATCACCCGCTGGCCTGCTCGAAAAAATCATCGCCCATGAGGCCGTCCATGAAATTGATGGCTGGGGTGACCTGCGTCGACGACTAGAGCCAGACCGCCGACTCTTTGCTTACTTTCATCCAGCCTTGCCCAATGAGCCGCTGATTTTTGTCGAGGTCGCCCTGCTCGTCGAGATGCCAGAGGCCATCGCGCCTCTGCTCGATCGCAAGCGTCCCATCGAAGGAGACCCTAAGCAGGTCAAGGTTGCGGCGTTCTACTCCATCTCCAACTGTCAGCCCGGCTTGAAGGGGGTTCATCTGGGCAACTTTCTGATCAAACGGGTGGCGGAGTCGCTGAAAAAAGAATTCCCCAGCCTCAAGACTTTCTGCACCCTCTCGCCCATTCCGGGACTGGTGGGTTGGCTGGCCAGCGACACGCCACTGCCGACGGAGCCCTTTACCAGCAAGGCTCACTCGAGCCTAGAGAAACTTCGGACCGAGTGGTCTGCCAGAGTTGCTGGACAGCAGAATTCCCTAGCCAGTCTGCTGAGTCTTGCCGAACAACCGGGGCAGTCCGAGGCGATTGGTCGCCTGGCCGGGGCCTACCTGAAGGCGACCCCTCGGCTGGATGATCGACTCTCAGACCCGGTGGCTCGCTTCCACCTGAACAACGGTGCACGGCTTGAACGGGTCAATGCCCTGGCCAATCTCTCGCCCAAGGGCATTCGCCAGTCGCTTGGGGCGATGGTGAACTACCTCTACGACCTTGATCAGATCGAACCAAACCATGAGGCCTTCGTCGCCGGAGAGGTTACGGCGTCCTCCTCGGTCTCAAAGTCTTTTAAGGGATAACTATGGCCAAACCGACCTGTCCTTCACAGACCCACCTCACGGTAGACGGATCCGGGCGGCTCGGCCGGGTCTGGTGTGCGCGCGAAGGGGGGCAGAAAAATATCGCCACCGTCTGGCTGTCCCACCCGGGCAAACTCAATGCCCTCAGCCTCTCCATGTGGCGCGACATCGCCGACTGCTTTCGTCGTTTTGCCGCAGACGACCAGCTTCGGGCCGTGGTGATAAGGGGAGAGGGTGCGGCCTTCGCGGCCGGTGCAGACATCTCTGAGTTCATTGAGCATCGTGCGACCCGAGACCAGGCCCGTGCTTACCACGACGAGGTGATTGGTGATGCGCTTCGGGCCATTCTGCACTGCCCCGCACCGGTGGTTGCCGCCATCGACGGTCCCTGCGTTGGAGGTGGCCTCGAGATCGCTGCCGTCTGTGACCTGAGGGTTGCCAGCGAGCGGTCGACCTTTGGTATTCCAATCGGCCGCCTGGGTTTTCCATTGGCCCCCCATGAATCAGCCTGTGTTGTCAGCGTGATCGGTCGGGCCAATGCCCTGGAGCTGCTCTTAGAGGGCCGCATCTGGGATAGTCAGGAGGCTTACGACAAGGGTCTCATTCAGAGACGCGTGGCCAACGACCAGTGGGAGGCAGAGGTCGCTGCGACGGTCTCCCGACTCTCGGCGGGCGCACCGCATGCGGCCCGCAGAAACAAGTGGCTCATCCAGATGTTCTCAGCAATTGATGACCAGGCCGTGCTGTCGCCCGGTCAGCGTGACGCCTGCTGGGATTTTGTGGAGACGCGTGATTACGCCCGTGGACTCGACGCCTTTTTTAATAAGACCAGACCTGACTTCCAACATGACTAAGACCCTTGAGACTGCCCTGTCGGACCTCAACCGACTCTCTAACCTCTATGACTTCTTGGCCCAGAGATTCCCACGGTCTGGCGTGGCGATGGAGACCCCCGATGGTCGGGCCTACAGCTTTGAGGACCTGAGACGGGCGAGCGGCCGGATCGCCAACTGCCTGGTTGCGATGGGGGCCAAGCCCGGCGACCGACTGGCGGTCCAGGTAGAAAAGTCGCCCGAGGCCGTTATGGTTTATCTGGGCGCACTGCGGGCCGGCCTCATTTTTCTTCCGCTCAACACGGCCTACCGCGAATCAGAGATAGGTTACTTTTTAGAGGATGCCCGGCCCAGCGTGGTGATCTGTAGCCCGGAGAACTTGGCCTGGGTGGCGCCTCTGGCCCGCCGGGCGGGCTGTCGCCGCGTCGAGACCCTGGGCGAAAAGATCGATGGCAGCCTGCTTCCACTGGCCGCCCCGCATTCAGACGACTTCAAGACGGTTCATCGAGGCCCCAACGAGCTCGCCGCCATTCTCTATACCTCCGGCACGACCGGACGAAGCAAGGGGGCCATGCTGACCCATCGCAACCTGGCCTCCAATGCCCTGGTCCTGCACCACTACTGGCATTGGCAGAAGGACGATGTCTTGCTGCATGCACTGCCCATCTTCCATGTCCACGGACTGTTTGTCGCCCTGCATGGAGCCCTCTACAACGGGTCTCGCATGGTCTGGCTCTCGAAGTTCGACTTGGAGCAGGTCATTCGTCTGCTGCCAAGCGCCACGGTGATGATGGGGGTTCCTACTTTTTACGTCCGTCTCCTGTCAGAGCCCCGGTTTACCAAGTCTCTGGTCAGCGGGATGCGACTCTTTGTCAGTGGGTCTGCACCGCTTCTGGCGGAGACCCACCAGGAGTTCACGCAACGCACGGGCCATGCCATCTTGGAGCGCTATGGCATGTCCGAAACGGTCATGCTCACCTCCAACCCCACCCATGGCCCCCGAAAGGCCGGGACCGTTGGCCACCCCTTGCCGGGGGTCTCGGTCCGACTGGTCGATGACCAAGGCCAATCGATTCTTGGGCAGTTGGGTGAGCAGTCTGCCATTGGCGGCGTCCAGGTGAAGGGCCCTAACGTCTTTGTTGGCTACTGGAACATGCCCGAGAAGACCAAAGAGGAGTTTACGGCTGACGGCTGGTTTAAGACCGGTGACATGGGGCGATGGGATGCGGACGGCTATCTGGCCCTGGTGGGGCGCAGCAAAGACCTGATTATTACGGGGGGCTACAACGTCTATCCCAAAGAGATCGAGATGCTGCTGGACGATCTTCCCGGTGTTGAGGAGTCCGCCGTTATTGGGGTTCCCCACCCTGACTTCGGCGAGGCCGTTACTGCAGTGGTGGTCCCCAAAGCCCAGGCCCAACTCACCGAGGCCGCGCTACTTGCAGAGATTAGAGGCCGAATCGCCAACTACAAGGTGCCCAAGAGAATTTATGTGGTCAATGCTCTGCCCCGCAATGTAATGGGCAAGGTTCAGAAGAACCTTCTGCGCGAGCAATACAGCGGACGTTAGTAGCCGAGTGCCTTGGTCAGCATGTAGCTGGCCAGGCCCAACAGCAACAAGGCAAAGACGCGTTTGAGGCTGGAGACGTCCATGCCATGGGCGACCTTTGCGCCCCAAGGGGCGAGCAGCATCGATGCACCAGCCAGAATAGCCAGGGTAGGGAGGTGAATAAACCCGATAGAGCCTGAAGGCAGGCCCTCGACAGACAGGCCCGCAATGATGTAGCCAATAAGGCCACCCGCTGCGATGGGAAAGCCCATGCCAGCCGAGGTGGCGACGGCCTGGTGCATCTGGACGTTACACCAGGTCAGGAAGGGGACGGTCAGAAAGCCTCCCCCTGCGCCGAGGAGGCTCGAGATGAATCCGATTGCGCTGCCCACCAGTCCCATGCCGAAGGCCCGGGGTGGTGTACGACCGGCCTTGGGCTTTTTGCCTCGAAGCATCTGAAGGGCGGAGTACCCAACAAAGAGCGCGAAAAAGGCCGCCAGGGCCGTGCCCTTGAGCAGGCCTGCAAAGTTAGCGCCGACAAAGGTGCCGACAAAGGCGCCCAGCCCCATGGTCTTGAGCAGGTCCAGCCGCACGGCGCCACGCTTGTAGTGGGCACGAACGCTTGAGACCGATGTGAAGAGAATGGTGGAGAGGGAGGTTGCAATGGCCAGCTTGACGACGATGTCCGTCGAAAAGCCGCGACTGCTGAAGATGAGAGTGAGGAATGGCACCATGGTCATTCCCCCACCGATGCCCAGCAGACCTGCCAAAAACCCAGTTGCAGCGCCGAGCAGCAGCAGCTCGATCACGATCATGAAGTCCATACAGCCCTTTTATTCAAAGAGTTTTTCTTGGGGCGCGAGCATCTGGTCAGCCAGTTGGTGCAGGGCCCTCAGGGTCTGACGGGCCTCCGCATTGTTGGCCGACGATGAGCCGGAGGGGCCGGCACTGAGCAAGTCTCTGGCCAGTGTGAGAGCTGCCATGACAGCGATACGGTCTGCGCTCTGGAGCTTGCCGGCTTGTTTAATCTGCCGCATGCGCGTGTCCACCATGGCTGCACACTCGAGCAGCATGGGCTTTTCATCGGGCGGGCAGACCAGCTTGTAGGCCCGATCGACGATGGTGACTTCGACGGTCTGAGGCTCGACAGCGGATTTTTCGGTCATGGGGACGCTAGCCATGGTGAGCCTGCTGCAGAAGGGTCTCGAGGCGGTTGCTGGCTTGCTCGATGCGCTGGGCCATGGCCTGGACCTGCTGCTCAGAGCTGGCCAGTTGGGTTCTGAGTTGGAGATTTTCGCGACGCAGGCTCTCCAAGACCGCATGGATGGCCTGCAATTTGTCGTGCAGGGCGTCGAGTTCATTCACCATAGCGGCATGGTATCAATACCGCAGGCGATAATCGAATTTCCACTCTACCCACCCGACGGATCTCTAAGCGTATGCAATGGGTTTACCCAGCTCGGCCTCTGATGCGATGGTCTTGGCCTCGTGCAGTCTTGATGGTGCTTGCCCTGGCCTGCTGTGGTTTGGCAATGGCCCAGGGTCTCGGTGCCTCCCCCAGATCCGGCCTTCTGGCCCAAGTGGCGGGTGGCCAGTCGCAGGCTCGGGTGGATCAGGTCCAGATTCGACTCATTGCAGAGCCGGCTGGGCTGGAGGCCGGTAGACGGCAGTGGTTTGGTCTGGTCATCGACCACGACCCTGGCTGGCATACCTATTGGAAAAATCCCGGAGACTCCGGGCTCGCCACTTCGGCGAGCTGGCAGCTGGTCAACAGCCAGGGGCAGGTCCTGGCGAGCCTACCCATTCGGTCCCAGGCTTGGCCGACACCCAGTCGCCTGCCCGTGGGTCCTCTGGCCAACTATGGCTACGAAAAGCGGGTGGTTTTGGGCTTTGAGCTAGAACTGCCCAAGTCTCTTCCAGCGGGCTCGGTGACACTCCAGGCCGAGGCCGCTTGGCTGGTCTGCAAAGACGTCTGCATTCCTGGGCAGGCGCAGCTCAGCCTGACGTTGCCGGTTGCAGCAGGCGGCAGCCCTAGCCTGTCGGCTGACGCGGCCCTCTTCGATGAGATGCGACGTCGGCTGCCCAAGACGGCCAACTGGGGCCAGGGCTTTGCAGTCGACCAGGCAAGCGGACAACTCTTGCTCTGGGGACAGGGCAGCCCTGAGGCCCGTCGGGGGCTCTGGTTTGTTGAGCAAGAAGAGTTGACCAATCCGGCGGCCCCCCAGAGCTGGTTTGCCACCAGCGACGGATGGCTCGTGAAGATTCCGCTCTCAGAGCGACCGAAGCGGGCTCTGGCAGCAGTCCAGGCTACTGGGCGCCTGCAGGCCGTTCTCAAGCCTTCAGCACCCCCCGCAGAAACGCCCGATGTCCAAGGCTATGCGGTCAGTTTTCGTGCCTTGCCCCTACCTGCTGTGGAGCTTAGTCGGCCGGTCTGGCAGTCTCCTGATGCCGCCTCTGAGTCCCATGGGTCCGCGGGGTCGTCGACTCCTGAATCGAGCGGCTCTTTGCCGGTGATTCTCGGTCTGGCCTTTTTGGGTGGACTGGTCTTGAACCTCATGCCCTGCGTCTTTCCCGTCTTGGGCCTGAAGGTCTTGGCCTATAGTCAGCACGCGCATTCACCGGCTAAGGCCTGGCAGCATGCAGTGCTGTTTACCGCTGGGGTCTTGGTCTCGATGCTGGCTCTGGCAGGCCTTTTGCTGGGATTGCGGGCGGCAGGCGAGGCAGTGGGGTGGGGCTTTCAGCTGCAAAACCCTTGGGTGGTCTTGAGCCTGGTGCTGCTGTTTACAGCGATTGGTTTGAACCTGCTGGGGGTCTTCGAATTTGGCGTCAGTCTGACGCGGCTGGGTGATTGGGACCGCGGGCAGGGACCGTGGTCGGCCGTTGGCTCGGGCGTCTTGGCGGTCGTGGTGGCGTCCCCCTGCACAGCTCCATTCATGGGAACCGCCGTGGGCTACACCGCCACGGCCTCTGGTCCTCAGACCCTGGCGGTCTTCGGGTTCTTAGGCCTGGGCCTTGCCTTTCCCTACGTCTTGGCGGCCGTCTGGCCCGGTGCGTTGGCCCGATTGCCGCGGCCGGGACCTTGGATGCTCACCTTCAAACAGGTGCTGGCCTTTCCCATGCTGGCCACTGTGGCCTGGCTGGTCTGGGTCTTGGCCCAACAGCAGGGCACAGCAGTAGTCCTGCCAGTCTTGTTGGCCCTGGTCGCCTTGTCTTTTGCGGTCTGGTGTTGGGGTGGGTTGCAACGGGGACCGGCTGGCCTGGGCCGTACTCTTCGGTGGGCGGGGTTGGCCACCTGCCTGGGCCTGGTGGTCTGGCTGGTCTGGTCTGTGGGCCACGACCGGGGCTCTGGATCGGCTGTCTCGAGCGCCTCCCCTTCTTCCTCCTCGTCCGCCCCATCCAAAGGTTCAGCGGTGAACTGGCAGCCCTGGGCGCCGGGTCGTCCCGAACAACTGGCCCAACAGGGCAAGGTGGTCTTCGTTGATTTTACGGCGGCCTGGTGTATCACCTGCCAGGCCAACAAGCTGCGAGTCCTTCACAACGACCCCATTGCCCAGTTGCTACAGTCGGGTCAGGTAACGCCCCTGGTGGCGGACTGGACTCGGCAAGATCCCGCCATCACCAAGGAGCTTCAGCGATTCGGGCGCAATGGGGTGCCGCTCTACCTGGTCTATGGGCCAGGCCTTGGCAAGCCGGCGGTCTTGGGAGAATGGCTGTCCACCGATGCAGTACTGCAAGCGCTGAGGCAGGCAGGCCTGAAGGCGCAGTAAGACTAGTAGACCAGCAGGACCAGCAGGACCTGGCCTAGCGGTGACCCTGGCCGCGTTTGTGAGGACAGTTCTTTTTGGTGCAGTGACCGTAGAGCGCCAGGGCATGCTCCTGGAGTTGAAAGCCTTTTTCTTCGGCGATCTTGCGCTGACGCTCCTCGATGCGGTCATCTACAAATTCCTCAACCCGGCCGCAGTCTAGGCAGACCAGGTGATCGTGGTGGGTGCCCTCGTTGAGCTCGAAGACGGCCTTGCCGGACTCGAAATTGGAGCGCAACAAAATGCCAGCCTGCTCAAACTGGGTCAGGACCCGATAGACCGTCGCTAGGCCAATGTCCATGTCCTCGTTAAGCATCAACTTGTAGACATCTTCTGCGCTCAGGTGCCGCACCTTCGAGGACTCGAAGATGGACAGGACCTTCATGCGCGGCACTGTAACTTTGAGTCCGGTGCTCTTGATGTCCGCTGCGAGGCTGTCAGGATTGACCATGAGGCTATGATAATGACATTTACTGCAGAGGCGTACATGGACATGGGGTCATTACTAAGCACGGGGCGCAGGCCCAGCCGGCCTCGACTCGGTCGGGGTCTGGGACTTGGACTGCTGTTGGGCAGTCTGCTGACTCTGAGTGCCTGCGGCACCGTTTCTCGGTTTCGTGAGAACCCACCCAACTGGCTCTCGCCTTATCGGGCTGACATCGGTCAGGGGAACTTCATCACCCAGGAGTTGGCAGATCGGCTCACGGTGGGAATGAGCCGGGACCAGGTTCGCGCCCTGCTTGGCACGCCGCTGCTGGTGGACCCCTTTCGGGACAACCAGTGGGACTATGTCTTTGACATCAAGCGAGGGGATGGTCAGCGTGACCGTCGCCGCTTTTTTGTAGCCTTTGAAAAAGACCAACTGAAGGAATGGGGGGGCGACCCCCTGCCTCAGGTCTCTGGAGATCTGGTCTTGCCGATGCGGCCGGCCCGCTAGCCAAGGGGGACCAGACGACATGTCCTCTGTCATCAAACTTGCCGTCGCAGGTGCGTCCGGAAAAATGGGCCAGCTCCTGGTGGCGCAGGCCCTCCAGGATCCCCAGGTGGAGCTTGTCGTCGCACTCGATCGACCCGATGGCCCCTTGCAGGGACAAGATGCCGGGCTTCCCCAGGGACTCAAGACGGGCGTCTTGGTGAATCATGGCCTGGCCGACCTGGCCGGGGCCGATGTCTTGATCGACTTTACCCGGCCTGAGGCCAGCCTTGAGCACCTCAAGGCCTGTCAGGTGCATGGCGTCGGCCTGGTCTTGGGCACCACAGGCTTTGATGCGGCGGGGTTGGCAGCTGTGGCTGCCTTTGGTCAAGAGCAGCGGCTTGTCTTTGCACCCAACATGAGCGTTGGGGTCAACATCACCCTCAAGCTGCTTGAGCTTGCAGGTCGCCATCTCTCCAGCGGTTTTGACATTGAAGTCATCGAAGCCCATCACCGTCAGAAGGTCGATGCGCCATCGGGTACTGCCCTGAAGATGGGACAGGTCGTCGCGCAGGCCGCTGGCCGTCGATTCGACCAGGATGCCGTCTATTCAAGAGTCGGACATACCGGAGCACGGACCGACGCTGAGATTGGCTTTTCGGTGATTCGGGGAGGGGATATTGTGGGTGACCACACGGTCTTGTTTGCGGGCCAGGGCGAGCGCATTGAGATCACCCACAAATCGTCGTCTCGGGCTACTTACGCCCAGGGGGCTGTTCGCGCAGCCAAGTTCTTGATGACCCAGCCCGTGGGCCAGTACGACATGTTTGACGTGCTGGGCCTGGCAGCCGTCTAGTCGGCAAGCCGAAGCAGGTCTTTTGCCAATTCCCGCGAGGGATTGGTCACGCCCTCATCTCCCAGCATGCGGGCAATTTCGTCTTCGCGCTCAGAGGCGGACAGGCTGCTGACTTGGCTGGTGGGTTGGCCCTGGGCATCGAGAGTCTTCTGGACCCTTAACTGTTGGTGGGCACGGGCCGCAACCTGCGGCAGGTGGGTGACTACCATCACTTGGTGGGTCTGGCCCAGGGTTCGCAGCAGTCGACCAATGACATGGCCCGTATTGCCCCCAATGCCGGCGTCGACCTCGTCAAAGAGCAGCGTAGGTGTCTGGGTGGCCTGGGCGGCCACCACCGCGATGGCAAGGCTTACGCGTGAGAGCTCACCGCCAGAGGCAATTTTGGCTAGTGGCTGTGCCGGGGCTTTGGGCCCATGGGCCAGGGTGAACTGGAGGTCCTCGAGGCCATGGGCTGCGGGGCTGGTTCGCGGATTGATGGCGATGCTAAAGCGGGCTCCGGCCATGGACAACTCGCCAAGCCATTGCGTGACGGCCTTGGCAAACTCGCCAGCCGCCTGCTGCCGGGCCACCGAGATGGGCTCGGCAAGGGCTCTGTAGTGGGCCTGGGCTGCATCGACGGCGCGCTGCAGGGCCTCGAGGTCGGTCTGGGCTAGCAGGGTCTGTAACTCCTCTTTGGCTTTCTGAAGATCCTCGAGCAGGGCCTCTGGTCGAGTTCTGAGTTTTCGAGCGGCCTCGAAGAGTTCGCTGAGTCGCTGCTCGATCTGGGCCAGGCGCTCTGGATCGAGATCACTGCGATCGATGTAACGACCAAGGGCTCGGCTGGCCTCAGACAGGGCGATCTCGGCAGTCTGGAGACTGGCCACAATGTCAGCCAGCCGGGGATCCTTGTCGACCAGAGACTCAAGGCGGGAGAGGTGCCGCCTGAGACTGGCGGTGAGGGCATCGTCGGACTCGTCAACCTGATTGAGGGCGGCCTGACTCGCCTCGAGGAGCTCCGCACCATGGGCAAGAAGCTGCTGTTCCTGATGAAGCGTCTCCCATTCTTGCGGCCCGATCTGCAGGGCCTCGATGGTCTCGATGGTCCAGCCAAGGGTCTGCCGCTGCTGGGCCAGCCCCTGGTCTTGCGCCGTGGCTTTTGCCAGGGCCTCGCTGGCCTGCATCCAGGTGCGGTGAGCCTCCCGAAGCGCTTTGAGCTGGGGGCTTAGGCCGGCATGCTGGTCGAGCATGGCGAGTTGCGACTGGGGCTCGGTGAGCGCCTGGTGTGCATGCTGGCCATGGATGTTGACCAGTTGCTCCGCAAGCTGCTTGAGTTGCGTGAGGGTAGCAGGCTGGCCATTGATCCAGGCTCTGGAACGGCCCGAGGCTTCGATGTTGCGGCGAATGAGCAGACTGGGCTGGGAACCCGCCAGGGCTTCAAAACCAGAGGCCTCTAGAGAGTCCGCCAGCGCCTGGGCCTGTTCGGCAGGGAGCATGAACTCTGCACTGAGGTCTGCCCGCTGGGCACCCAGGCGAATCTGATGGGTCTCCGCTCGATCACCCAGCAGCAACCCCAGCGCATCGAAGAGAATGGATTTGCCGGCACCGGTCTCTCCGGTCAGAGCCGTAAAACCCGTCTGAAAATCCAGCTCTAACTGATCAACGGTGACGAAGTCCCGAATCGACAGGGTACGCAGCATGGTGGCAAGGCTCTAGGCATTTTCGGAGGGGAAGAGGGGGTCGGGACGACCCACCAACACCGGGTTGGCGCTCCAATGAAGCTTACGTCGCAGGGTAGAAAAGTAGTCGTAGTCTTTTGGATGAAGCAGTCGAACGAGGTGGGCCGAAGGATGAATGACGATACGGTCCCCGTCACGCAGCGAGGTCAGGGCCTGCATGTCACAGTGCAGTTCGGTGCCGGCTCCGTCATTGACCATAACCGTGACTTGGACTGGCCAGGGCAGGACGATGGGCCGGGACGAGAGGGCCTGGGGGGCGACCGGCACCAGGGTGATGCCCTGCAGCCTAGGGTGCAGCACCGACCCAAAGGCCGACAGGGCGTAGGCCGTGGAGCCCGTTGGTGTGGCCACAATCAGGCCGTCAGCCCGAAGGGTCTGCATGTAATGGCCATCCACAAAGACGTCGAGCTCGACCATGCGGCTCACGGCCCCCCTGCTGATCACTGCATCGTTAAGTGCGGTCGCCTGGAAGACGGGCTGCCAATTCTGACCGTCTTCCGACTTTCGCATGACCGAGACGTCGAGCATGCTGCGGTCCTCGGGCACTCCGTGGCCCTGCAGGATGGGAGGGAGTTGTTGATCAAGTTGAGCGATGTCGAGGTCGGTCATGAAACCCAGCCGGCCTTGGTTGATGCCCACCACTGGAATTTTGAAGGGTGCCAATTGACGGGCGACCCCGAGCAGCGTGCCGTCTCCACCGAGAACCACAGCCAGGTCTGCCGTCTGGGCGAGGGCCGAGAGGTCGGCTGTCTCGGCTGGAGGGCCGGAGAGGGTCCCTGCTGCGCGGGCTGTCTGGGTCTCCAGACTAACCCGGGCTTTTGGAAGGGTCTTGGCGATGGTCTGAAGGATGGCCGAGACTGGAGCGGCCAGCCCTTCGGTGTTGGGCCGGCCAAACACAGCGATGTGAGAAAAGGCCGCCTTCATGGCTGGCATTAGACCACAGCCGCCCTACAATTGGGCCTATGGATGACCGTTCCCGCCGCCTGCTCAAGACCCTGATCGAACGCTACATCGTCGAAGGCCAGCCGGTCGGCTCTCGGTCTCTATCCAAGTTCTCTGGTCTGGACCTCTCGCCCGCCACCATCCGCAACGTCATGTCCGACCTGGAGGAGCTGGGGTTAGTCGCCAGCCCTCATACTTCTGCCGGTCGAATCCCAACGCCCAAGGGCTATCGACTCTTCGTAGACACACTGCTCACCATGCAGCCCCTGGCGCCTGAGCAGACGGCCATGCTCCAAGAGGGCCTGACGGCGGACGCACCCAGCCGCATCATGAGTCATGCCGCCTCTCTCCTGTCGAGTCTCTCTCAGTTCGCTGGTGTCGTGACCTCAGCACGCCGGGCCGGGGTATTTCGGCACTTGGAGTTTCTCCGCCTGGGGGAGCGTCGTCTGCTGCTCATCCTGGTGACACCAGAGGGCGATGTCCACAACAAGGTCATCCAGACCGATCGAGATTATCCTGTCGAGGCCCTGGTTGAGGCTGGAAATTACCTCACCACCCACTATGCGGGTCTCTCGCTCGACGAGGTGAATCGGCGCCTGCGCCAGGAGTTGGTGCGGCTTCGAGAGGATGTCAGCCGCCTCATGCTCAAGGCTGTGGAAGAGGGTGGTGCAGCCCTCACAGATGCCTCGGGAGCCCTGGTTATCTCAGGCGAGCGCCGACTGCTAGAGGTCTCTGAACTCTCCGATGACATGAGCCGGCTTCGGCAGCTTTTTGACCTCTTCGAGCAAAAGACCATGCTCAGCCAGTTGCTTACCTCTACCAGCACCGCCCAGGGTATTCAGATCTTTATTGGAGGGGAGTCTGCCCTGGTTCCGGTGGAGGAACTCTCGATTGTGACGGCCCCCTACGAGGTCGATGGTCGGGTTGTGGGAACCCTGGGGGTGATTGGGCCGACACGAATGGCCTATGATCGGGTCATTCCGATTGTGGACATCACGGCGCGTATGGTCACCGCGGCACTGTCGCACCTGCAGTCGGATGAACCCCTCAACGAATAAAAAGACTGAGAACCACCATGACACTGCCTCTGCCCGCAAGCCAGGTTCGAGACGAAGCGCCCTTTCGCCACGGAAGCCTGCTGCGAGTAGGCGTCTTGTTGGTCAACCTTGGGACGCCCGATGCGCCCACCGCGCCGGCCCTGCGTCGTTATCTCAAGGAATTTCTGTCGGACCCCCGGGTGGTGGAGATCCCCAAGGCGATCTGGTGGTTCATTCTGAACCTCATCATCCTCAACACCCGGCCTGCCAAGTCCGCAGCCAAATACGCCTCCATCTGGATGGACGAGGGCTCGCCCCTGCGGGTCTACTCGGAGCGGCAACTCCAAAAGGTGCAGGCTAGCCTCAAGGGCCGAGGCCTGGAACTGGAGATGGCTCTGGGCATGCGTTATGGCCAGCCCAGCATTGCCTCTGCCATGGCCGATTTAAGGGCTCGGGGCGTCAATCGCCTTCTGGTCTTGCCGCTCTACCCCCAGTACTCGGCAAGCACGACCGCGACAGTCTTTGACCGGGTCTTCGATGAGATGGCCAGCCTGCGCAGTCCCCCGGCACTGCGCACGGTGCGGCACTACCACGACCATCCTGGGTACATCCAGGCCCTGGCCGAGTCGGTTCAGCGGCACTGGGCCGAGCATGGGCGGGGAGAGTTTCTGCTGATGAGTTTCCATGGGGTGCCCAAGCGCAGCCTCCTCAAGGGTGACAACTATCACTGTGAATGCCACAAGACCGGGCGTCTTTTGGCCGAGCGGCTGGGCCTTGGGCAGGACCAGTGGCAGGTGAGTTTTCAGTCGCGGTTCGGGCCTGCGGAGTGGCTTCAGCCCTATACCTCCCAGACCCTTGAGGATCTCGCCCACAAGGGGATCAAGCGGCTGGATGTGGTCTGCCCGGGCTTTTTCTCAGACTGCCTGGAGACGCTGGAAGAGATCGCCATGGAGGGCAAGGAGGAGTTCTTAAGCGCAGGTGGCGAGCAGTACCACTACATTGCCTGTCTTAACGACCAGCCAGCGGCCATCGAACTCCTGGCCGACCTCATCGTTCAAGAAACCTCGGGCTGGCCCGTGGGGCCCGAGACTGCGGCAGAGTCCCAAGACCGTCAGATCAGTCGTGAGCGGGCTTTGTCCCTGGGTTCGGCCGACTAAAGCCAACCCCCTTGAAATTGGGGGTGGGCGCCCCCAATTGCTCTACCGAAGCTGTTTTAACCAAGGTAGAGACCATGACCCAACATTCAAACCAGCCCCCAGCCGACCAAGAGCCTTCGTTGAATGCCGCTCCCGAGTCTGAGCAGGCCGACCAGCCAGGCCAGACCGACCAGGGCCCAACAGACAGCCCCGAGCAGGGCCAGGACCTGGCCGCCCAGCTGACTGCCCAATTGGCCGAGCGAGACGATCAGTTGATCCGCCTGGCGGCCGAGATCGACAATCTGCGCAAGCGCCATGCCACCGAATTGGCCAATGCCAGCAAATTTGCCATTGAATCCTTCGCGGAGGCACTACTGCCCGTGGCTGACAGCCTGACCATGGCCCTGGCCCTTCCGGACCAGAGTCTTGAGGGCCTGAAAAACGGCGTGGACTTGACCCTCCGTCAACTCCAACAGGCCTTTGAAAAGGGCCGGCTAGTAGCCATTGACCCCGTGGGACAGAAGTTCGACCCCAACCGCCACCAGGCCATCTCGATGGTGGACGGTAAGACCAGCACGCCCCCTGTGGCCTCGGGCCATGTGGTCCAGGTGATGCAAAAGGGCTATCTGATTGGCGAGCGGGTCCTGCGGCCTGCGCTGGTGGCCGTGGCCTCTTGAAAATCAGCCAAACGCCCCCAACTAGACCATTAACCAACGTTTTTTGACCCAACACTCTCAAGATTAGGAATTCACACCATGGCAAAGATTATTGGCATTGACCTGGGTACCACCAACTCCTGCGTGGCCATCATGGAAGCTGGCCAGCCCAAAGTCATCGAGAACAGTGAAGGCGCCCGCACCACCCCATCGATCATCGCCTACATGGACGAGGGCGAGATCGTGGTTGGCGCACCGGCCAAACGGCAGGCCGTTACCAACCCCAAAAACACTCTCTACGCCGTCAAGCGACTGATCGGTCGCAAGTTCACTGACAAGGAAGTTCAGAAGGACATCGACCTGATGCCCTTTGAGATTCTGAAGGCCGAGAACGGAGACGCCTGGGTTGGCGTGCGCGACAAGAAACTGGCGCCTCCTCAGGTGTCTGCCGAAGTCTTGCGCAAAATGAAGAAAACCGCCGAGGACTACCTGGGCCATGAAGTCACCGAGGCTGTGATCACGGTCCCCGCCTACTTCAACGACGCCCAGCGCCAGGCCACCAAAGATGCTGGCCGCATTGCTGGCCTGGAAGTTAAGCGCATCATCAACGAGCCGACCGCGGCTGCCCTGGCCTTTGGTCTGGACAAGGCTGCTGGCCGCGATCGCAAGGTCGCGGTCTATGACCTGGGTGGCGGCACATTCGACGTGTCGATCATCGAGATCGCCGATGTCGATGGTGAGAAGCAGTTCGAGGTGCTCTCCACCAACGGTGACACCTTCCTCGGCGGGGAGGACTTCGACCAGCGCATCATCGACCACATCATTGATGAGTTCAAGAAGACCAATGGCGTGGACTTGTCCAAGGACCCGATTGCCCTGCAGCGGATCAAGGCTGCGGCCGAGCGCGCCAAGATTGAACTCTCGAGCAGTGCCCAGACCGAGCTCAACGAGCCCTACATCGCCATGGCCAACGGCGCCCCCGTTCACCTAACCTTCAAGCTAACCCGTGCCAAGCTCGAGTCCCTGGTCGACGACCTGATCAGCCGTACCATCGAGCCCTGCAAGGTGGCCCTGAAGGATGCTGGCCTGTCGGCTTCCCAGATCGATGACGTGATTCTGGTGGGCGGCATGACCCGTATGCCCAAGGTTCAGGATGCCGTGAAGAGCTTCTTTGGCAAAGAGCCCCGTAAAGACGTGAATCCTGATGAGGCGGTGGCCGTGGGCGCTGCGGTTCAGGGCGCTGTGCTGGCGGGTGATCGCAAAGACGTTTTGCTGCTGGACGTTACTCCCCTGTCGCTGGGCATTGAGACCCTGGGTGGTGTCATGACCAAGATGATCCAGAAGAACACCACCATCCCAACCAAGTTTTCCCAGGTCTTCTCCACGGCCGATGACAACCAGCCTGCGGTCACCATCAAGGTCTTCCAGGGTGAGCGTGAGGTGGCCAATGCCAACAAGATGCTGGGTGAGTTCAACCTGGAGGGCATTGCTCCTGCACCACGCGGCACGCCTCAGATTGAGGTGACCTTTGACATCGATGCCAACGGCATCTTGCATGTCTCGGCCAAGGACAAGGCCACAGGCAAAGAGAACAAGATCACCATCAAGGCCAACTCCGGCTTGTCCGAAGAGGAAATCGCCAAGATGGTGGCCGATGCCGAGGCCAATGCCGAAGAGGACAAAAAGCGCATTGAGCTGGTGCAGGCCCGCAATACAGCAGAGGCCATGGTCCACTCTGTGAAGAAATCCATCGAGGAACACGGTGACAAGGTCGAAGCTGACGAGAAAGCCAAGATCGAAGAGGCCATCAAGGAACTCGAGGCAGTTCTGGGTTCTGAGGACAAGGAGCAGATTGAGACCAAGACCGACCACCTAATGAAGGCCTCCCAGAAATTGGGAGAGAAGGTCTATGCTGATGCGGCAGCCGCAGGCCAAGCGGGGGCCGCTGCAGCAGGTGGGGACAGCAAGGCCAAGGCAGAAGATGTCGTGGATGCAGAGTTCAAAGAGGTTAAGCGTGACTAAACTGCCCTAATGGGTAACAGCCCTGGCCAGACTGGTCAGGGCTTTTTCATTTAAGTAAAGCCATGGCAAAACGAGACTATTACGAGATTTTGGGTGTCGCCAAGAATGCCAGCGACGAGGAGCTAAAGAAGGCCTATCGCAAGCTGGCGATGAAGCACCACCCGGACCGAAACCCCGACGACAAGGTGGCTGAGGAGAAATTTAAGGAGGCCAAAGAGGCCTATGAGATGCTCTCTGACCCAGAGAAACGGGCAGCCTACGACCGCTTTGGCCATGCGGGTGTAGACCCGAATGCCGGAGGATTTGGCGGCGCAGGTGGTCAAGACTTCGGTGGCTTTGCCGATGCCTTTGGCGACATTTTTGGTGACATCTTCGGGGGCGCTCGCGGCGCCGGTGGTGGTGGCCGGGGAGGCCGCAGCAACGTCTACCGGGGCAGCGACCTGCGCTACGCCATGGAGATCACCCTGGAGCAGGCGGCCAATGGCTTTACCACCGAGATCAAGGTGCCCAGCTGGGAGACCTGCACCACCTGCGACGGCTCTGGTGCGAAACCAGGGACCAAGGCTGAGACCTGCAAGACCTGCGGTGGGCAGGGCCAGGTACGCATGCAGCAGGGGTTTTTCTCCATTCAGCAGACCTGTCCCAGCTGCCATGGGTCTGGAAAGACTATTCCAAACCCCTGCACCAGCTGCGACGGCGTGGGCCGGGTTAAGAAACAGAAGACCCTAGAGGTGAAGATTCCTGCTGGCATCGATGACGGCATGCGCATTCGATCTGCAGGCAATGGCGAGCCCGGCGTCAATGGCGGACCTGCTGGCGACCTCTATGTCGAGGTGTCGATCAAGCCCCATCGCGTCTTTCAGCGTGATGGCGATGACTTGCATTGCGAGGTGCCCATTAGCTTTGCGCGGGCTGCCTTGGGGGGCTCCATCGATGTGCCCACCTTGAGTGGCAAGGCCAGTTTCGAGTTGCCAGAGGGAACGCAGACTGGCAAGACCTTTAGGCTTCGCAGCAAGGGCATCAAGAATGTCCGCACCTCACTGGCTGGGGATCTCTATTGCCACGTGGTGGTCGAGACGCCCGTCAAGCTGTCGGACAAGCAGAAAAAGATCTTGGAGGATTTCGAGGCCACCCTCGAGGAGGGTGGCGATCGTCATAGCCCGGCCAGCAAGAGCTGGATGGACAAGGTGAAGGACTTCTTTAACTAGACCTTACTTAATCTTGGTCTCTTTGTAGCTGACATGCTTGCGGGCCACGGGATCGAATTTCTTGATCTCCATTTTCTCGGGCATGGTCTTTTTGTTTTTGGTAGTGGTGTAGAAGTGACCCGTGCCAGCAGTCGACTCTAGTTTGATTTTTTCACGACCGGACTTTGCCATGGCCGAACTCCTTAGATCTGGCCGCGTGCGCGCAGGTCAGCGAGCACGGACTCAATGCCGTTCTTGGTGATGGTGCGGACCGCTGCGGTGGACACGCGCAGACGCACCCAGCGCTTTTCGCTCTCAACCCAGAACCGACGGTATTGCAGGTTGGGCAGAAAACGACGCTTGGTCTTGTTGTTGGCGTGGGAGACGTTGTTTCCCACCATGGGCTTTTTGCCCGTTACTTGGCATACACGTGCCATAAGACGATTCCTTTTGAGTTACCGCGCGACTACCGCAAGTATCCGCCCCGGTGCTGCTAGGGTTTGGCCACAGTCTTTGGCCGAAAAGTCATGAACGTCCTGACTTTTTGGGGCGGCGGAAAAAGACTAAGAGTATAGAAAAAACCGAGACTTAGGTCAATTCTGGCTGCCGAATCAGGCCCACCACCTGTTGCCCAGCCACCACAAGGTGCTCCCAGAGTTGAATCTCGATTTGTGAAAAAAGATTGGCCAAACAATGGGTTAGGCGTTGATCGGCGAGGCTCGGGCTGGCCAGGCCCGACGGATGGTTGTGAAAGATGATGAGACTGGCTGTATCCAGGCTGAGGGCCCGGGCCACCAGATGCCTGGGATAGACGCTGGTCTGGGATCGTCCGCCCCAGAAAAGTGTCTCGATGGCGATGAGCTGGTGATGACTGTTGAGAAAGGCCGCCCCGAAGACCTCAAAGGGTAGGTGGGAGAGGTGGGTGAGGAGCCAGGGGCTGAGCGCCAGGGGGTCGGCGATGGTCTGACCCTCTTGGAGGTGGGGATGTGGGTCTGGGGATTGCATGTTCGCGGGCGGCTTGGTCGTAAAATGCAGAGCATTCGCAATCTCCTCCGAAGGCACTAGCGCCCAAATGGACAAGTCAGCGGTGGGCACCGATTCCCACGTCACCTTTCACTACCGGCTGACCCTTCCCGATGGCCAGGTCGTCTTTGATACCTTTGTCGAGCGGCCAGCCACCATTCAGATGGGCCTAGGACAATTTGCGCCGGGCCTGGAGCGATGCATGATGGCCCTGCGCGAGGGCGAGGAGCGAAGCTATGCCCTGGGGCCCGACGATGCCTTTGGCCCCCGCAATCCAGAGCTCGTCCAGAAAATCTCCAAGGGCCTGCTGGCTCAGCACGTCGACCCAAACGACCCTCTCGAGCCTGGCGATCTCTTGGAATTTCCGACCCCAGAGGGTGGACGGTTTGCCGGGGTCTTCAAGGGCTGGGAGGACGATGGAGCCCTCTTTGACTTCAACCATCCGTTGGCAGGCCAGCCACTGGATTTCGTGGTTCGTATTGTGGGAGTGATCAACGCATGAGCAAGGGACCAGAGGAAATTGTCTTGGCAGAGCCTCGCGGCTTTTGTGCCGGAGTCGATCGCGCCATTGAGATTGTTGAGAAGGCCCTGACGAAGTTCGGAGCCCCCATCTATGTCCGTCATGAGATTGTCCACAACGACCATGTTGTTCGAGACCTACGAGAAAAAGGCGCGGTGTTTGTGGAGGACCTCAACGAGGTTCCCCTGGGCGCCCGGGTGATTATGAGCGCCCATGGGGTCTCCCGAAAGGTTCGCGACCATGCCACTGAGCGTGAGCTGGAGGTCTTTGATGCCACCTGCCCCCTGGTGACCAAGGTCCACGTCGAGGTCCGGAAACTGGCAGCCGAAGGCTATGAGATTGTGATGATCGGCCACCATGGGCATCCAGAGGTTGAGGGGACGATGGGCCAGCTGGACTCTGGTATTTACCTGGTGGAAGACGAGGCCCAGGTGGCAACCCTGAGTGTTCGAACACCAAGTCGGCTGGCCTATGTCTCCCAGACCACCCTCTCGGTCGATGACACGGCCAGTGTGGTGCAAGCCCTGAGGGCCAAGTTTCCTGAGATCCGAGGGCCCAAGTTCAGCGACATCTGTTACGCCACCCAGAACCGTCAGGATGCCGTCAAGCTCATGAGCCAGTCGGTGGATCTGGTCTTGGTGGTCGGCAGCCCCACCAGTTCCAACAGCAACCGTCTGCGCGAGGTGGCCGAGCGTCATGGCGTTCCCGCCTACCTGGTCAACGACGCCAGTGAGTTGAAGGCTGACTGGCTAGTGGGCCGCTCACGGGTGGGCATTACGGCTGGCGCCTCTGCGCCGGAGGATTTGGTTCAGGGCCTGGTCTCGGCAGTCAAGGCTGCGGGGGCCGGTGCGGTCCGCCGCCTGCCTGGTGCCGAGGAGCACATTCGGTTTCCATTGCCCAAGGGCTTGAATTAGACTAGCGGGCTTATCACCGTGCCGGTGTAGCTCAGTCGGTAGAGCAGCGCATTCGTAATGCGAAGGTCGAGGGTTCGATTCCTTTCACCGGCACCACCCCATCGTGAGTCGATCATGGTGCAGCCCCTCTCAGTAGGCCACCGGCACCGGGTCTATGCTTCGCCAGAGCAACCAGGTGGCCACGGTCCGGTGTGGCACCCACCGCCTCGAGAAGTCCAGGGCCTGTTCTTGTCGCTGCCGCAGGGGTCGATTGGCCCAGTCTCTTGGAAATTCATCCGCATACAGCAGGCCAATGGCTTTGAGTACGCCCAGGTCATCGGCTGGAAAGACGTCGGGCCGCATGAGCGTAAAGATCAGAAACATCTGGGCCGTCCAGGGGCCAATCCCTGGCAGCTCTGTAAGGAGACGAATGACCGCATCATCGGGCATGCCTGCCAGCTGCTGGGACAAGTCGTGGGTCTGGTGAAAGCGCTCTGCAAGCGCGAGCAAATAACTCACCTTTCGGCCCGAGAGGCCTACGGAGCGGAGGTCATCGGCTCGACGAAGAAGTGCAATGGGCTGAAGAGACCCCGACTGGTCTGGGCCTAGCAGGCCCATGAGACGGTGCCAGACGGTATCGGCAGCCCGAACCGAAATCTGTTGTCCAACGATGGCGCGGACCAGGCAGGAAAAAGGCTCCCCACGGGACTCGAGTCTTGTCCCTCCCAGCGTGGACAACAGAGCCCCCAGTCTTGGGTCCGACTGGGCGAGGGCCGCTGAGCTGGCAGCCCAGTCCAGCGGTGGAATCAAGCGGGCCGCCGAAAGCGCGCCTGGATGAGGGGGCGGATCCTCAGAAAGGCTCTGTAGGCCAGCTCAAGGAGCGCAGGAAGACCTGGGAGAGAGGCGAGGAGCGCCAGCCATCGCCAACCAGGCAGGTAACGCCAGACTTGGATAAAGCCCCGCGCACCACTGATCAACTGCCCATCCCTCTGCTGGACATGAAACCTGGCGAGTAGGGCCTCCCTGGACAGGGGCAGTCCTGTGTTGCGTGGGTCACTCACATCGCACCACTCAATGGCCTGTGCTCGATCTGCCCGCTGGTAGACCGATATTTCTTGTCGGCAGAGCGGACAGGCTCCGTCGTAAAAGACTCGCAACTGCGCCATCTAGTGCAGCACCCGGGCGGTCTCTTCGCCCTCAGCCTTCAGGGCAAAGGCCGGGATGGCGGTCTCAAAAAGTGTGGCGTCGTCTGCAATACAGAAATAGCGCCCGTGCATGCTGCCCACCGGACTCTTGATCCTGGTTCCACTGGTGTATTGAAAGGATTCGCCTGGCTGGAGGTAGGGCTGTTTGCCAACAACGCCAAGTCCTTTTACTTCCTGATGGTGGCCACGTGAGTCGTCAATGACCCAGTGCCGGCCCATGACTTGGGCAGCAATGTCCCCGGTGTTGGTAATCGTGATGGTGTACGCAAACCCCCAGAGGTCCTCGCCGGGCGCGGATTCATGGGGCAGGTAGGTCACCTGGACATCGATGCGAAGACTGGGGTTGGACATGGCTTTACTCAAAGGTCGGTCAAAATAGCCTGTGGCCTCCCAGAATTCGACTCCTCAACCATCGCTGAGTTTCGGCACCGTGCTGTTGTTGTTGACCCCACCCCTGTTGTGGGCGGGCAACGCCCTGGTGGCTCGTCTTCTGCAAGACCTCGTGGCCCCCATTATGCTCAACTTGTTGCGCTGGAGTCTGGTCTTTGTTCTCTTGCTCCCACTGGCGGGATGGGTATTGAGACGCCACTCGCCGCTCTGGCAGAACTGGCCCAGGTACCTGCTGCTGGGTTTTCTTGGGATGGGGTCTTACAACACCCTGCTCTATCTTGCCCTTCAGACCTCGAGTCCCATCAATGTGACGCTGGTGAGTTCGGCCATCCCACTCTTTACCCTGTTGATGGGCCGGGTCTTCTATGGACAGGCTGTTCGGGCATTGTCTTGGCTGGGGGTTGCGGCCTCGATGGTGGGAGTCTTGGTAGTTCTGGCCAGGGGCGAGCTGGACCGGCTGCTGGGCCTGTCGTTGGTTTCGGGTGACCTTCTGATGGTCTTGGCCTCAGTCCTCTGGGCCTGGTACAGCTGGCTGCTGTCGCGGCCCTGGCCAGGACAGGCCGATTCTCGGATTCAGGCGGACTGGGCAGCCCATCTGCTCGCCCAGACAGCCTTGGGCCTCGTCTGGTGTCTGGTCTTTGCTGGGTTGGAGTGGCTCTGGCCGGAGTCGTCTGTCACCCCACGAGCCGAAGTCCAGTGGACCTGGACACTAGCGCTGGGCGTGGTCTACGTTGCCCTTGGGCCTGCGATTGTGGCGTACCGCTGTTGGGGGCTTGCCGTATCTCGGGCGGGCCCTGCGGTGACAGGCATGGCCGCCAACCTGATTCCGCTATTCACTGCCTTGCTCTCTCTGGTGGTCCTCGCTGAGCCACCGGAGTGGTACCACGGTCTGGGTTTCGTGCTCATTGCTGGGGGGCTCTGGCTGACTGCGCAGGGCCAGCAGGGGGCCTAGACCGCCCAGAGCAGCCCGTCTTACTTCGAGGTGGGCATCACGAATTCGGCGCCTTTGGCAATGCTTTCGGGCCAGCGCTGCATGATGGATTTTTGCTTGGTGTAGAAACGCACGCCCTCTTCGCCGTAGGCATGCATGTCACCAAAGAGCGAGCGCTTCCAGCCACCAAAGCCATGCCAGGCCATGGGCACCGGGATGGGCACATTGATGCCTACCATGCCCACCTGGATGCGCCGGGCGAATTCACGGGCAATGTTGCCGTCACGGGTAAAGCAGCTGGTGCCATTGCCAAACTCGTGGGCGTTGATGAGGTCGACGGCGTGGGCGAAGTCTTTGACGTGTACGCAGGACAGCACGGGGCCAAAGATTTCTTCTTTGTAGATCTTCATGTCGGGGGTGACTTGGTCAAAGAGACTGCCCCCCATCCAGAATCCTTTTTCGCAGCCAGTGCCGGTCTGCTTGGCATCGAACTGACGGCCATCGACCAGCAGCTTGGCACCCTCGTCCACCCCAGCCTGGATGTAGCCGGTGATGCGGTCATGGGCTGCCTGGGTGACAATGGGCCCCATCTCCGCCGCCAGGTTCATGCCGTCAAGAACCTTCAGCGACTTGGTGCGCTCCACCAGCTTGGGCATGACCCTCTGGCCCACATCACCGACCAGGACGGCCACTGAGATCGCCATGCAGCGCTCACCGGCGGAGCCATAGGCCGCGCCAATCAGGGCGTCGACGACTTGGTCAACGTCTGCGTCGGGCATCACCACCATGTGGTTCTTGGCCCCACCGAGTGCCTGTACCCGCTTGCCGTGGTGGGCACCTGTCTCGTAGATGTAGTTGGCAATCGGCGTGGAGCCCACAAAGCTGATGGCTTTGACATCCGGGTGGTCCAAGAGCGCATCGACCGCCTCTTTGTCGCCCTGAACGACGTTGAAGACGCCATCTGGCAGACCGGCCTCTTTCAGCAACTCAGCCTGCAACAGGCTGGGGCTGGGGTCGATGGGGCTGGGCTTGAGCACAAAGGTATTGCCGCAGGCAATGGCCACGGGGTACATCCACATTGGCACCATGACGGGGAAGTTAAAGGGCGTGATACCCGCAACAACACCCAGTGGCTGGCGCATGGTCCAGTTGTCGATGTTGGTGGAGACTTGTTCGGTGTAGTCACCCTTGAGCAGCTGTGGAATGCCAGTGGCAAATTCCACAATCTCGATGCCTCGGGTCACCTCACCCTGAGCGTCTGTAAAGACCTTGCCATGCTCTGCGGTAATAGACCTGGCCAGCTCATCTCGGTGCTGGTTGAGCAAGTCCAGGAACTTGAACAGGATGCGGGCCCGGCGCAGTGGCGGCACCTGCGACCAACTGGCAAAGGCCTCCTGGGCGTTGGCCACTGCCTTGGCGACGTCATTGCGTGAGGCCAGTTGGACCCGGCTGGTCACCTGACCGGTGGCGGGGTTGGTAATGTCTTGGAAACGCTGGCTGGCACCAGAGACCGATGCACCATTGATGTATTGGAGGATTTGATTCATGGCCGACTCGCGAGGCTTGTTTTAGGCGTTAAAGAGAAACTTCTCAATAATAAACAACGAGACCTATGAAAACCCGATGGGAAAACCCTTGAGCCCATGCCGATGACCGATTTTCTAGCGCACCTCTCCTCATGGGCGGGTGTATTGGGCATGGGGCTTCTGGCCGTCGAAAGCCTGCTATCGGGCCGTTTTTCCTGGTTAACTGGCCGTTGGTCGATTGACGGCGTCATGCGGCTCCACCAGATGGTAGGCCGGGCGGTGTTGGTCCTGTTCATGGCGCATCCCCTCTTTTATTTTCTGGGTGACATCCGCATGTCGGGCAGCGGGCTCGGTCTGGGGTTTCTGGCCCTCTTCGCGCTGATTGCGGTGGTGGTCATGGCCCTCTCGCGCGATGAACTGCCCATGCGCTATGAGGCTTGGCGACGCTCGCACGGACTGTTGGCGATCGGTGCCTTGGGGTTGGGCCTGGCCCATGCCCGCTCAGGCGGTTGGCTTGGCAAGGCCATCCCAACTGTGCATTGGGCTTTGGTGGCCTTTACGGCTGTCGGTCTGCTGGCCTTGACCTGGATTTATTTCGTCCGCCCCTGGGCGCTGCTGCGCCGGCCTTTTCGGGTGGTTGGCCTCGAAGAGGTTGCAGACCGAACTTGGCATCTTCGTCTCCAGCAGGTGAGCGGCCCCTCCTTCGATTATCAGGCCGGCCAGTTCGTCTGGATCAAGTCCGGCTCTGCTTTTGGACTGCATGACCATCCCTTTTCGATCGCCTCGGCGCCAGCCCGGCCAGGCTCACAGCCAGGACCAGTGGCGCTGACGTTTTTGATCAAGGCGGTCGGTGACTTCACCAAGTCTTTGGGACAGCACTGCCGGCCTGGGCGAACCGTGTACCTGGATGGACCTTATGGAACGTTTGGGCGTGGTCTGGTCGACGCCCCCCGCCTGCTGCTGGTCGCTGGGGGTATCGGCTTGGCGCCTTTGCTGTCGGTCTTGCAGGCCCGTCGCGATTGGGTGACAGCCTATGGAGGCCAGTTGGTGACACATCTGGTGATCGGCAACCGCCATCCAGGGCAATTTTTCCCGAATGATGAACTCACTGACTTACCTGGCCTTGGGCTGCGGGTGGATTGTCTGGTGTCTGAACCCACTGCCGACTGGACTGGCGGGGTAGGTCAGACCGATGCCCAGGGCCTTGGCCCGCTGTTGCCGCAGGATTTGGCTGGGTGGCAGGCGTTGGTCTGTGGACCGCCACAGATGATGCAGACTGTTCAGGATGTACTAACGGGGCACGGCTTTGAGCCTCACCAGATTCATATGGAAACTTTTAAAACCTAGGAGCACTGCATGAGTACCACACGACAGATTGTCTCAACCGACCAGGCCCCCGCCGCCATTGGCACCTACTCACAGGCCGTTCGGGTGGGACAGACCGTCTGGCTGTCGGGACAGATTCCGCTCGACCCCGCAACCATGACCCTGGTGGGCGACAACAGCCCCGAGGGTGTGGTGTTGCAGATTCATCAGGCCTTTAAAAACCTTGCCGCAGTGGCCCAGGCTGCCGGCGGCAGCCTCAACGATGTGGTGAAGGTCAACCTGTTTCTCACCGACTTGTCGCACTTTGCGAAGGTCAACGAGATCATGGCCCAGTATTTTGACCAGCCTTATCCGGCCCGCGCGGCAGTGGGGGTGGCCAGCCTGCCCCGAGGAGCCGCCTTTGAGGCCGAGGCAGTCATGGTGCTCGGCTAAGCATGCCGGCCGCAGCGACGGTCAAGCCCCGTCCGCTGCCAGCCGGACTGGTCAAGCTCGGTCTGCTCAGACCGATCGACCGTGTGCTGCATTTCCCGCTGCGCTATGAGGACGAATCGCAGGTGGTGCCTCTGGGTGCTGTGCTGCCCGGACAGACGGTTCAGTCCCAGGTCACGGTGCTGGCCGCCCAGGTGGTCTTCAAGCCCCGTCGCACGCTGGTGGTCTTGGTTCAGGATGACCTCACCCAGGCGAGTCTGCGGCTGTTCTATTTCAACGAGTCCCTGCGCCAACGATTTGTACCCGGGACGCAGTTGCGGTTGATTGGGCAGGCTCGACGTGCTCCCAATGGCCTGGAATTTATTCACCCCAAGATTCGTTGGGGATGGCTAGAGCCCGATCAGCCGGCCAGCCCAAGCCTGGTCTCGATCTACCCCACCACCCAGGGACTCAGCCAGCCGATCATCGCCCGACACATTGCCCAGGCTCTGGCCATTGCCCTGCCGGCCGAGTGGCTGGATCAGCAGACCTTACAGACGCTCGGACTACCCGATCTACCCAAGGCCATTCAGACCCTTCATGCCCCGCCGATTCATGCCCATGGACCAGCAGAGTTGGAACCCTGTTGGCGGCGGATTCGGCTCGACGAGTTGGTGGCCCAACAGATCGCACTGCGTCGGGCCAGGGCCCGCCGGGCTGTTCGGCAGGCTCCGGCTTTGGTGGACCAGCAGGGGTTGAGCGACCGCCTGCGTGCTGCCTTGCCCTTTCAGTTAACTGGCGCCCAGCAGCGGGCCTGGCAGCAGGTCAGCCAAGACTTGGCCCAGTCTCGCCCAGCTCATCGACTGATCCAAGGCGATGTGGGCAGCGGCAAGACGGTGGTGGCGGTGCTGGCTGCAGCCCAGGCCGTCGGAGCGGGTTGGCAGGCGGCCCTCATGGCCCCCACTGAGATCCTGGCGCAGCAACTTTTTCAGAAGGCCTCAGAGTGGCTGGCACCTCTGGGGGTGAGGGTCCTCTTGCTCAAAGGGGGCATGCCAGCGGCCTCTCGTCGGGAGGCCTTGTCCATGATCAGTGAGGGACAGGCTCAGGTGGTGGTGGGCACCCATGCCTTGATTCAAAAGTCAGTGAACTTTCACAGGCTGGGTCTAGCCCTGGTCGACGAGCAGCACCGCTTCGGTGTTGGGCAGCGACTGGCCCTGCGCGAGACCGCCGATGGTCTGGTCTCGCACACCGTTGGGATGTCGGCCACCCCCATTCCCAGAAGCCTGGCCATGACCTTTCTGGCTGATTTGGATGTCTCGGTGATCGATGAGCGCCCGCCGGGCCGCACTCCCATTCGGACTCGATTGATGGCCATGTCCAAGCGAGAGGAACTGGCACAGCGTCTGCTGAACTACATCGATACCGAGGAGGGGCAGGCCTACTGGGTCTGCCCAGTCATCGAAGAACAGCAGGATGCCGAGCGGGCCTTATTGGCACTCGAGGAGACCCAGGCCTGGCTGGCGCCTCTGCTGGGAGACCGCCTTGGAGTGGTTCATGGACGCATGCCAGCGAAGGACAAGCAGGCGGTGATGGCCCGCTTTGCCAGTGGGGATCTGCGCGTATTGCTCGCCACCACCGTGATCGAGGTGGGCGTGGACGTCCCCCAGGCCAGGCTCATGGTGATTGACCATGCCGAGCGGTTTGGTCTGGCACAACTGCACCAACTCCGTGGACGGGTGGGTCGAGGGGCTGGTCAGAGTAGTTGCATTTTGTTGTTCGACGAGCCGCTGTCGGAGGCGGCCAGGCAGCGGCTCAAGGCGCTCTACGAGACCGACGACGGCTTTGAACTGGCTAACCGAGACCTGGCCCAGCGAGGTCCTGGTGAGTTGCTTGGCATGCGACAATCAGGCGAACCAAGCCTGAGGTTTAGCGATCTAACCCGAGACCAAGACCTGGTGGCCTTTGCAGTGGACTATGGGCAGCGCCTCCTCGCAGCCTGGTCCGATCCAGTTGCAAGAACGGCCATGGGGGTATCGATGGATCAGATCCATGCCCTTTTAGATCGCTGGGCCCATCAGGCAGATGATCTTCTGACGAGTACCTAGATGACCCTGACTGAGCTTCGTTACATTGTTGCAGTGGCCAGAGAGCGCCATTTTTCCCGAGCAGCCGAGGCCTGCTTTGTGAGTCAGCCGACCCTGTCGATCAGCATCAAGAAACTGGAGGATGAACTGGGGACGCAGATTTTTGAAAGAGGTGGGGCCGAGGTAGGCCTTACACCCGTTGGCAGCGAGATCGTGGCCCAGGCCCAACTCATCCTGGATGAGGTTGCCAAGATCAAGTCGCTGGCGGCCCAGGGTCGAGACCCCCTCACGGGCCCCTTGTCGGTTGGGGTCATTTTTACGATTGGCCCCTACCTTCTGCCGCGCATCATGAAGCAGATGATTCGTAAGCATCCTGGCATGCCCCTCATCCTCTTCGAGAACCAGACGCTTAAGCTGCTCGAGCAGCTTCGAACTGGGGAGATCGATGTCGCTATCCTGGCAGAGCCCTTTGATGCTTCGGGGCTCGATCTTGTCCCGCTCTATGACGAAGACTTTGTGGTGGCGGTTCCCAAGGGCCATGCCTGGGCCAGTCGCAAATCCATTGCCTCGAGCCAACTAGAGAAAGAGACCATGCTCTTGCTGGGCATTGGCCACTGTTTTAGGGACCAGGTCCTTGAGGTCTGCCCCGAGGCAGCCCGCTATGCCCAGAGCTCTGGTGGTATTCAGAAGTCTTTCGAGGGGAGCTCTCTGGAGACCATCCGTCACATGGTGGCCTCGGGCCTGGGCATCACGGTGCTGCCCAAAATGGCAGTGGACTCGCTTGGCAAGGACCCCATGCTGGCCCATGTCGAATTCGACAAGCCCATTCCCACCCGCCGGGTGGTCATGGTGAGCCGCAAGAGCTTTGCCCGGCAGGCTGCTGTCCAGCGCCTGGCCGATGTCATCTTGTCTACGGACCTGCCCGGCTGTCAGACGGTGAAACCCAGCCCTGCCCGACGAAAGAAGACATGAACCCAAGCCCCGCCGACTACCCCACCATCGAGCAGGCCATCGGTCAGACACCACTGGTCGCTCTCCAGCGGGTGGTGGGTCCAGCCCTGCGTCAGAATCGGACGGTTCTCTTGGGCAAGCTCGAGGGCAATAATCCGGCTGGCTCGGTCAAGGACCGCCCCGCTATTTCGATGATTGCGAGGGCAGAGGCCCGTGGGCAGATTCGGCCGGGCGACACACTCATTGAGGCGACCAGCGGCAATACCGGCATTGCACTGGCCATGGCCGCAGCGATACGTGGCTACCAGATGGTCTTGATCATGCCCGACAACCTGTCAGTGGAGCGTCGTCAGACGATGAAGGCCTTTGGCGCTGAGCTCATTCTGGTGAGCCAACAACAGGGCATGGAGGGTGCGCGAGACCTTGCCAATCAGATGCAGGCAGAGGGCAGGGGCCTGGTCTTGGACCAATTCGCCAACGATGACAACTGGATGGCCCATTACGAGGGCACTGGGCCCGAGATCTGGCGTCAGACCCAGGGGCGTATCACCCACTTCGTCTCGGCCATGGGGACCACTGGCACCATCACGGGAGTCTCCCGCTACCTGAAGGAGCGCAATCCAGCCATTGAGATCATCGGGGCTCAGCCGAGTGATGGTTCGTCGATTCCCGGCATCCGTAAGTGGTCGCCGGCGTATGTACCCCCGATTCGCAGCAAGGCCCTGATCGATCGCATCGAGGAGGTGAGCCAGCAGGAGGCGGAGGCCATGGCCCGGCGGCTCGCTGCAGAGGAGGGCCTGTTTTGTGGTCCCTCTGCGGCTGGCGCCTGTCAGGTGGCCCTGCGAATCGCCGCAGATCTCAAGGACGCGACGGTGGTCTTCATCGTCTGCGACCGAGGCGACCGTTACCTGAGCACCGGCATTTTTCCAGGCTAGTTAGGAGGAGCTTGGCAAGGCCAGGCTCGTCTTGCTTGCCGTCAGGTTGGGCTCTAGGGCCTGACGCTCATCGAAGACAAAGCAGCTGCCCTGCCAGTGACGACCATCGGTCTGTTCAAAATATTTCAGAATGCCGCCGTCGAGCTGAAGCACATTGTGAAGGCCTAGGCTCTGCATGTAGATGGCGGCTTTTTCACATCGGATGCCACCAGTGCAGTAACTGACGACCGTCTTGTTTTGCAGCTCGTGAAGGTGGTCTTGGACGGCCTGCGGGAATTGGGTGAACCGCTGGATGCGCCAGTCGATGGTGTTGTTGAATTTCCCAAAATCCACTTCGAAGTCATTGCGTGTGTCGAGCATGACGACCGGCCGCCCAGTGTCATCGTGGCCCTGGTCGAGCCATCGGGCCAGTGTCACCGGGTCTACCGCTGGGGCCCGCCCCTCTGCTGGCCGAATGGTGGGATGGTCCATTCGGATGATCTCTTTTTTCAGCTTGACCTTGAACCGTTGAAAGGGAATGTCGCTGGACCAGCTTTCCTTGGCCTCAAGGCTGGCAAAACCCGGCACGGCCCGCAGCACCGCAAGCATCTCGCGGCAGCTCTGCTCGGGACCGGCCAGAAAGGCATTCAGGCCCTCTGGCGTCACCAGGATGGTGCCCTTGATGCCCAGCGACTCGCCGGCCTCCAGTAGCCTGAGTCGAAGGCTTGCTGGATCTTGAATGGGCCAGAATTGGTAGGCGGCGAGGTTCAGAGTTGTAGTCACAAACTCTCGTCGTCAAGGGGTATGTTGCAAGGCGTCAATATATACAAGGGTTTCCCCGGCTAAGGATTTGCTCGTTTAAATAGCATTCTAAGGCCCTACAGGCCAGTAAAGAGCCTGCCCTACTCGACGAAGCAGTTGATCTGAACCACTTTGTTACTTCATATCAGAACGATTCGATGATCCTTGATCGAGGAGGTATTACCCAGATGAGCATGCTCAAGAAATCGTTGTTGGCCAGTGGAGTTGCTGCGCTTGGTTTGACGGCCTCTGTTGGCTTCGCGGCGCCTGACAATCTTGCCACCCTTAAGCAGATGAAGGTGGCGACCACTGATCTTAATATTCCAACCGTCGCCCAGGATGGCAAGAATGCAGCTGCTATCCGGGAAAACTTAAAACGGGTGAAGCTGCCAGAGGGCTTCAAGATAGAGCTCTTTGCCGTGGTACCCGATGCTCGTCACATGGCGGTTGCGCCCTCCACCAACATGCTGTTCGTTGGGACACGCAAATCCACGGTTTGGGCCGTGACAGACCGCAATAGTGATGGCGTTGCCGATGAAGTGAAGTCGTTCGCTCCTTCCTTGAAGTTCACCAATCCGAATGGTGTCTGCTGGACGAAAGATGGATTTTTGATTGTGGTTGAGCACAATCGGGTCTTGAACTTTCCAGCCGCTGAATTCTTCTATGAGGGTCCTGATGTTGCCGTCATCGAGGTAGTTGCCAAGGGCAATCTGATTCCCACCGAAGAAGAATCGTTCAATCATGGTGCCCGCACCTGTAGAGTTGGCAAAGATGGACAGCTCTACATCACTCTTGGGCAACCCTATAACGTTCAGCCAAAAGACAAGATCGATCTGTATAACAAAATCGGGATCGGTGGCATTGTCCGAATGAATGCGTTTGATGGTTCCAAGCGTCAGGTGTTTGCAATGGGTGCTCGTAACTCCGTTGGTCAGGATTTCAATCCCAAAGATGGATCTCTCTGGTGGACTGATAACCAGGTCGATGGCCTTGGTGATGATGTACCTCCTGGCGAACTGAATCGCTCGACCACGCCTGGGCAGCATTTTGGATTCCCCTATTGGAACGGCAAGTACAAGGTGGCTGGTTCGCCTGCTGCCGCCGATCTGAAGGACATGAAGGAACCAGCCGGCGCTGTTTTCCCTCAAGTAGAGTTCCCTGCTCACCAGGCTCAGCTCGGTATGGCCTTCTACACGGGAAATAAATTCCCCAAGAAGTACCAAGGGGGCATCTTTGTTGCCGCCCACGGTTCATGGAACCGGACCAAACCGTCCGGCGCGGAGATTCAATTTGTACCGATCAACGCGGATGGCTCAGCAGGAAAGATGGAGGTCTTCGCATCTGGTTTCTTGGATAAGGAGACCGGCCTGTATCGAGGCCGTCCGGTTGATGTTGCCGTCATGAAAGATGGCTCTATGTTGGTTTCTGACGACTTTGCGGGCGCCATTTATCGCATTAGCTACCAACAGTAGTTGTTTTCTCGAACTGGGCCTGCGTTGAGTCGCAGGCCCTTTTTTTGTCTGTTTAACGAAGCGTTATGTTTAGAACAAATATTGCGGTGGTTGCGGGACTCGCTCTTCTCTCCGTCTTAGCCTCTCCCAAGGCGGACGCCAACAGTGCTGGCCGACTGAAGGCGCAGGCCGCCTGCGTGATGTGCCACGGACAAAACGGCATTGCGCCAATGCCAAGCGCCCCGAATCTAGCGGGTCAGCAGGAGCTGTACCTAGTGGAACAGTTAAAGCACTACCGCAGTGGAAAGCGACAGCATGAAGTCATGTCGGTCATTGCCAAGCCCCTGTCAGATGGAGACATTGAGGCGCTCGCTGCCTGGTATGCATCTATGAAGTTAACTGTAGAAGTCCCTCATTAAGGCGGGCAGATCATGGGCATTCGCCACTTAACCGCTCGTATTTTTCCTCTGCTGGCTGCTGTGTTACCCAGTTGGGGTCTGGCACAGACCACTCTAGATGAGGTGGTCGTGAGTGCCTCTCGCGCCGAGCAAAAAGCTTTTGATGCTCCAGGTTCGATCGATCTAGTCGATCGGCGTCAAATTGAGCACTCTGGTCCTCAGGTCAATATCAGTGATGCTCTTGGATTGGTGCCGGGCATTAATGTGGCGGATAGAAGCAATTATGCTCAGGACCTGCAGGTGTCCATTAGAGGCTTTGGCTCCCGAGCTCCTTTCGGAGTCCGTGGTGTGCGCCTGTTGGTCGATGGTCTGCCCATTACATTACCGGATGGGCAAGGCCAGACTTCCCAGTTTTCTGCGACCTCGACCAGTCGCATTGAAGTGTTGAAGGGGCCCATGGCCACGCTGTATGGCAATGCCAGCGGCGGTCTAATTCAAGCCTTTACCCGGGACCCATCCAAGGAGCCCGAGCTTGAGTTGAAGAGCTTTTATGGGTCTGACGAACTCCGACGAGGGGGGATTCAGTATTCCGAGACCCGGGGACAGTATGGGCTTGTCCTCGATTACGGTGCGTTGTCAAGCACAGGCTTTCGGCAATACAGTGCGGCAGAGCGTGATCACTTCAACTTTAAGTTGGTCCGAACGAGCGAATCTGGAAAGACCACTTTGATTGCCAACTCGCTGGACCAGAAAAAAAGTGAGGACCCAGGCAGCCTAACGCTGGCGGAGTTTCGAGCGAACCCATATCAAGCGGTGGCGGCCAACGTCACTGGTAAGTACGGAAAAACCTTTCAGCAGAATCTCTTGGGTGTTGTGGATGATCGTAACCTAGCTGATGGAGATCGTCTGCGAACACGACTTTATTTAGCCACCCGTACGCTAGACAACCCCGGCTTTAACTTTATTCTCGTTGACCGCGTGCAGCAGGGGACGGGTCTGGAGTGGTTATCAAAAGCCCAACTCTTTGGCGCTCCGCTTGAATTGCTCGTTGGTTACGAGTTCGACCGCGTAAACGATGCAAGGTCGCAGCGAAGTAATACAGCAGGTATTCCTACGGGAGCGATTGGACGAGATGAGGATAATCTGGCCACCTCCCATGGATTTTACTCTCAGGGGGCTTGGCTGCTGAATGAGAAATGGACACTGACCGCGGGATTGCGCTTTACAAGTGTGAAGAATGAGGTACGAGATTACTATTTGACGGATTCTTCTGGCGATGGCTCGGGCTCGCGCACCTACAATGGTTTGGTTCCGATGATAGGGATGACTCATCACCTAGATGAGCAGACCAACTGGTACATAAACGCCGGTAGCGGGTTCGAGACACCAACGTTAAATGAGGTGATCTACCTTGAGAATGGCGGAGTTCAGAACCAATTCAACCGGACACTTAATCCCGCGAAGTCACTGCACTTTGAAACTGGTTTGAAACGAAATTTGCTGAACACCCAGTATTCAGCAACTATTTTTCTAGCCAATACTAAAGACGATATTGTTCCATTCAGGCTTAGCACCTCGTCTGCTACTTGGCAAAACCTGAATACACAGCGTAGGGGAGTTGAGGTTGCATTGGCCACCGCCTTGTCCCGTACGGTCATGTTGGACGCGAGTGTCTCAGTGGTTCAGGGGCGCTACAGAGAGGCGGGCTCGCTCCAAGATGGCACAACGTTTGCGTCTGGTAATCGATTGCCTAGTATTCCCGGGGACAAGGTTCGGATTGATCTGGTCTACCGACCCTCCGGCCAGTTCATTGCACCAAATGTCGCCATGGAACAAAGAGACGAGTTTGGGCTGGAGTTCTCGTCAGTTGGGAAAATCTATGCCAACTCTCAGAATTCGGAGACGACCGGCCGATACAGTTTAGTTAACGCCCGAGCTAGTCGAGTAATGGGGTTCTTGGGAGGAAAATTGACCGCGCTTGCGAGGATCAACAATTTAACCGACCGAGTTTATGCTGCATCGATTATTGGGGACCGGGTAAATGGACTCTACTACGAGCCAGGAGCCCCTCGGAATTTCCTGGTGGGCATAACCTACTCAGCAAAGTTCTAGCGCTCGGCGGTGCCTTGGTGGCCTAACGATTCGAAAAAAAATGGGCCAAAGCACTGATCTGTTGATCTGAAAATCCAACCATTATCCCAGACATCATGGTGTCCCTGCCGACTGCCTTTCCATCCCGCATGGCGATCATGGTTTTGAGTAGGTATTCTTCCCGCTGGCCTGCCAGCCGTGGAACCTGATTCTGGCCTTGGTACTGAGGCATGTGACAGGTGCCGCAAAGAGACTTTTTGGATAGATCTTCGCCACGAGTAAATTTGCTTAGGTCTTTGGTAGCCTTGTTTGAGGCTTCAAGGGCTTGACTAGAGAGAAGCGCAGACAGTTCTTGAATCTGTTTGTCGGAGACGTGCTTCAGCAGGCCATTCATTTCCGGAATCTCTCGAAGTCCCTCTCGAATCATGACCATCTGGGTTTCCAGAAAGATTTTTGGTTGGCCAGCTAGTGACGGGATGTTCGCAATTACAGAATTTCCATTCTCCCCATGGCAACTGACGCATGCCGTTTGATTGAGTTGAGTCGCGGTGGGGGGCTGGGCTGAAGCAGGTGTGTTGGCGAGCAGAATGGCCAACAAAAGACCACTCCCCGACAGAAGTCGAGGAGTGGCTGATCTAACGTTCATTCGGTGGTCAGGAGAACCTGGCTCAAGAGCCATAGCTGATGCGATAAATGGCACCCAACTGCTCGTCTGAGAGCAACAGTGAACCATCCTTCATCTGGAGCATGTAGGTTGGACGGCCCCAAAAAGTATTGGTTTTTTCATCCATGAAGCCGGTAATGAATGGCTTGAAGGTTGCCTTCGACCCGTCTGCATTCGCATGAACCGCAACGACGTCATACCCGGATTTTTGGGTACGGTTCCAAGAGCCTTTACGTGCCACGAGAGCGACGTTTTGATACTCCTTGGGGAACATGGAGCCTGTGTAAAAGGTTACCCCCATGGTCGCTACGTGAGGACCCATTTTGGCAATGGGTTTGGTCACACCCTGACAAGGCTCATCCTTCTTGATATCCCGATCGGGGGTGTCTCCCTGATGGCAATAGGGGAAACCAAAGGATTCTCCATTTTTTGAGAGTTTGTTCAGGGTGTCATTGGGAGAATCGTCACCCATCCAGTCACGGCCATGATTCGAGAACCATAGTTCCTTGGTGACGGGATGCCAGTCGAACCCAACCGAGTTCCTTACTCCTGTAGCGAGGATTTCCTTGCCGGAGCCATCTGCGTTATAACGCCGAATTTGGGCGTACTCCTTGGTAGGAGGCTCGCAAATGTTGCATGGTGCGCCAAAGGGCACGTACAGCTTACCGTCTGGTCCGAAGGCAATGTACTTCCAGTTGTGGTGCTGCTCCTTCGGCAGGTCGAATGCGACGGTAATGTCTTTAGGGTCGACCATGGGGTTCTTGGTGATTCCGTCAAATAGCAAGACCTTGTCGATCGCCATTACATAGAGTCGTCCGTCTTTATACGCGACACCCGCTGGTTGATTAAGCTTGTCCACAACTGTGCGAACCGTTCGCTCTTTGCCGTTGTCAGACACTTCATAAACACGTCCGATGCCGCGGGTTCCTACATAGATTTTTCCGTCGTCTCCTTGGGCCATAGCACGGCCGCCAGGCAGCCCAGTAGCCCAGATCTCAGCCTTGAAGCCCTTCGGCAACTTCAGTTTATCGATTGGTATCTCAGATGCAGGGGTAACCGTCAATTTGCCCGCCAGTGGAGCGAGAGTTGAGGTCGACTGCTCTGGGCTCATGCCCTGTTTCCATGCCTGGGCATGAACCATGGCGGGACTGGCCATGACGAGGCTCACGAGAGCGGCGCTTATTGTTTTTGTTGTGGGCAACACTACTGTCTCCTGATGGGTTGTGACGAGGAGAATCGTTCTCCTTTTACGCCACTCCGTACAGTAGTGACTAACCCTAGGCACCACGAAGAGGGCGCCTCCGGCACGAATCGAACGTGCGACCCTCCCCTTAGGAGGGGGATGCTCT
>CALMJH010000008.1 GCA_937864175.1 uncultured Burkholderiales bacterium | reverse complement strand
GCTAGACCGGGCGGACCCCAGGCGTCCGCCCAAGTTTTTTTGAGGAGAAAAGACCACCATGATGGTTCTGTATTCGGGTACCACCTGCCCCTTTAGCCAACGCTCACGCCTTGTCCTCTTTGAAAAGGGCATGGACTTCGAGATTCGCGATGTCGATCTCTTCAACAAGCCCGAGGACATCTCGGTCATGAACCCCTATGGCCAGGTGCCCATTCTGGTGGAACGCGACCTCATCCTCTACGAGTCCAACATCATCAACGAGTACATCGACGAGCGCTTCCCGCACCCGCAGCTCATGCCAGCCGACCCGGTTCAGCGGGCCCGTGCGCGGCTGCTGCTCTTGAACTTTGAGCGTGAGGTCTTCATCCACATCGATGCTCTCGAAAAGCAAGACCCCAAAAAAGTCGACAAGGCCCGCGCCACTGTCCGCGACCAGCTCTCTCAGCTGGCCCCCGTGGTGGCCAAGTCCAAGTACATGATGGGCGAAGACTTCACCATGATCGACGTGGCCTTGGCCCCGCTGCTCTGGCGTCTGGACCACTATGGCATCGAGATGCCCAAGGCTGCTGCGCCCGTGCTCAAGTACGCCGAGCGCATCTTTGCTCGTCCCGCTTTTTTCGAGGCCCTGACGCCCTCGGAAAAAGTCATGCGCCGCTAAGGCCAACGGGTCTCCCAGACGCGCAGACATGTCCGCCAACGACACCATCTCGACCAAGCCTTACCTGGTCCGCGCCATTTACGAGTGGTGTACCGACAACGGCTACACCCCGTATGTCGCGGTCTCGGTGAGCGACCAGACCCGGGTGCCCAGGGCTCATGTTCGCAATGGTGAGATCGTGCTCAACATCAGTGCCCTGGCGACTCACCGGCTGCAGATCACCAACCAAGACCTTAGCTTTACCGCTCGGTTTTCTGGTGTGGCCGAGGACATCCACGTGCCCATCGCCCAGATTGCAGCCATCTACGCCAAAGAGACTGGCCATGGCATGGCCTTCGACGTCCCCAAGCCTCTGGCCGAAGGAGCCTCAACCAGCCTGGGCAAGCCCATTGGCCTGGCCGATGTCTCTGCCCCGGCAGCCAGTCCATCGGCTGGTGACTCAGGCCATGAACCCGACGAGCCACCGCCCACCGCACCGACGCCCATCGGCCGGCCTGCCCTGCGTCGGGTGAAATAAGCGACAATCTGGTCTCCGGTTTGCCGACTTAGCTCAGTTGGTAGAGCAACCGCCTTGTAAGCGGTAGGTCATCTGTTCGAGTCAGATAGTCGGCACCATTTTCGCTCCATGACCATTCTCGCCCCAAAACTCCT
>CALMJH010000007.1 GCA_937864175.1 uncultured Burkholderiales bacterium | reverse complement strand
TCGCAGCGATGTAGCGTGGGCCCAGCTTGTCCTGCATCTCAGACTGGTAGTGACCCACACCACCGCCCCACCGCACATTGTTTTCTTGCATGAATCGAAGGATGTTGGCCGGTGTGCTGCCTTTGATCCCATAGACATGCATGTGCAGGTCGGCCAAAGGAATGGTCCTGGCCAGTTCCCGCGTTTGATCGGTGGCTGTACCAGCGTGAACTGCACCGCTAAAAAACGAACCCAGCAACAAGATTTGTATGGCTCTGACGATCCTCATGGCGACGCTTTCATTATTGATTTAGTAAGTACGATATCGAATTGGCTTCAGCCTGTTATTGCTCAATAATAAAAAGATGACATCAACCAGCGGCCCCCTGCAAATCATCACCTCTGGCGCCTTCGCTGCGGCCCTGCAAGAACTCACCCCTTTGTATTGTCAGAAGACTGGTGAAAAGGTTGAGCTTCACTTTGGATCTTCGCTTGGAGCCGCCTATGATTCCATCCCTACTCGCCTGTCCCAAGGGCAACAGTTTGATGCTTTTGTCTTGGCCCGAAAGGCCCTAGATGAGTTTTCAGTGCAGGGATACTTAGCCACAGGCTTGAGTTGGGATTTGGTGGAGTCCAATATTGGAGTGGCTGTACGAGTCGACGACCTTGCGCCAGATATTTCAACTCTAGAGGCCTTCAAAGAGACCTTGCTGAGATCTCGGGCGGTCGCCCTGGCGGCAAGTGCCAGTGGCATCTACCTCTCGACAGAGGTCTTTCCAAAGCTGGGCATTGCCAAAGAGATGAGCAAGACAGCCTTCACGGTCTACAGTGAACGAGTCGGACACGTGATCGCCCGCGGCGAGGCTGATATTGGCTTTCAGCAGGCCAGTGAAATCATGCCCATTCGAACCGTGAAGCTGGTGGGTCTGCTACCCCCAGAAATCCGAAAGCCCTTCCAATTCAGCGCCGCAATCGGGGCAAGCTGTGCGGATTCGCAACGACTGCAGAGAGCCAAGGCCTTTCTCGCATTTTTGGCCAGCCCCGAAGCCGACGAGATTATTCGAGAGACCGGACTAGAGCCATTACACCCGCGAATTTAGAGCGCGCGTTCCCTGTAGGTGGTGTACCGCAAGGCTGAACGCTCAGACTCAATGCGGTCCCAGACAACGTCTTTCTCGGCCTGGGTCATCACAACCCAGTTGGTGACCTCCTCGAAGGTTCGGCCACAGCCCTGACAGACCGGATCCCCCTGTGCCGTCGAACAGATGGCAATGCAGGGGGAATCTCGTCTGGTGTGCAGCTGGTTACTCAACTTTGCCAATCTTTTTAACAACGCCCGCCAAAACTTTGGCGTCATCGGCCCAGTAGTTGGCGAACTCAGGTGCGTCCATGTACATGACTGGGCTGCCGGCCTTGATGATGGCTTCTTTGACCTTTGGATCATTGGCAGCAGCCTTGGCGGCATCACGAAGCCGCTTGACAACAGCCTCGGGCGTGCCCGCTGGGGCAAAGATGCCAGACCATTGGGCAAACTGGGCATTCACGCCAAGCGACTTCAGGCTGGGAACCTCGGGCATGGACTCAAGCTTTGCGGTTCCCCAGTGGGCCAAAACACGGATCTTGCCGGCCTTGACCTGTGTACCGATGGAGGAAGGTCCTGTAGACAAGGCCTGCACCTCGTCACCTAGCAGACCAATCACTGCGGGACCGGCGCCCTTATAAGGAACATGGGTCATCTTGGTGCCAGTCTCTAGCTTAAGCATCTCCATGGGCACATGCATGGTGCCGTAGTTTCCTGACGAGCCGAAGTTGATCTTGTCGGGGTTGGCCTTGGCATAGTCGATAAAGTCTTTGTAGGTCTTCCACTGAGACTCGGCTCGAACGGCCAACACGGTGGGGTCAGCCGTGATGCGCGCAATTGGGGTGAATTGGTTGAGCGTAAAAGATGGTGGACGACCCAATACCTCATCTGCCACTGGAATCGTCGAGATGGAGACTAGGCCCATGAGGATGGTGTAACCGTCAGCCTTGGAGGTCGCCACCTGTCGCATGCCAATGGCACCGCCTGCACCGCCCTTGTTTTCGATGACCACCGGCTGACCGAGCGCGCGAGACATGGACTCGGCCATGGGGCGACCAACCGTGTCGGCCACACCACCGGGTGGGAAAGGCACGATCATGGTGATAGGACGATCGGGGTAGCCAGCCGCCTGCGCGAGAGACAGTAGTCCTGTGGCAGCCAGCGCTGCAACGGCACTGGCGGCTTTGATGAAGGGACGTCTTGTTTGAGTCATCTCATTCTCCTGATCACCCGAGGGTGGATTGGTATTAGGGTCATACCCGGGTTTTGCTGGCTTTCCTTTTTGAAAGCCCTGTAGCAACCTGTGGGGTCATTTATTTCATCGTCTGGATTCAAGCATGAAAGTCGTTTGCTTCAAAGGTAGGTCTAATCCCAATGAAATCGAAGTAGGTCTTCTGGATCAAGGGCTTATCAAAGTTCTAGACTTTTTACCCGAACAGGCTCACCAGGGTTTGTTGGCCATCATCGACCTGCAGGCTCAGGGCAAGCGCCTTCCAGCCGTCAAGGCAGAAGTCGCCACCAGCAAGATCAGGCTGATGGCGCCCATCCCACGCCCTCGTAGAAACGTCTTCTGTGTGGGACTGAACTACAAGCCCCACGCCAAGGAGTTCACCAAGAGCGGATTCGATGCCGGTAAATCCACCGGTGCAGGTGACCTGCCGACTGACCCCATTATTTTCTCCAAGGTGCCTGAGACCGTTGTGGGTCCCTTTGATCCGGTTCGCCTACCAGTGGCTGAGGTCTCCACATCTATCGACTACGAAGCCGAGCTGGCCGTGATCATCGGTCAGCGCTGCAAGAACGTGAGCAAAGACGATGCGATGAAGATGGTCTGGGGTTACACGATTGTGAACGACGTAACCGCCCGCGACTGGCAACACCGTCACAAGCAGTGGCACATGGGCAAGAGCTTTGATGACTTCTGCCCCATGGGACCGGCTGCCGTGTCCGCGGACTCCGTCAATGGTCAGGATTTGGCCATTCGGTGCTGGATCAATGGTGAACTGCGCCAAGACTCTCGGACCAGCGAGTTGATTTTTGACATCCCAACCCTCATCGCCACGATCTCCGCCGGCATCACCCTGCAGCCCGGCGACATCATTGCCACCGGCACGCCAGTGGGCGTGGGTATTGGTTTTACGCCACCCAAGTTCCTACACGCCGGTGATGTGGTGAAGGTCGCCATTGAGGGCATTGGTGAGATTGAAAACAAGTTTGTCTCTGTCTAGGAGTCCCGCCATGTCCCGGTCCACGCCGTCTCCTTACTTGCAAGCCAAGGCCTCGGTTTGCGGTACAACGGTCTCTTTTCCGGTCTTTTACATGCGTGGCGGTACCTCAACGGGGATCGTGATATGGGAGCAGCACTTCTGCGGCCTGTCAGACTTCAAGGAAGAGATCATTCGAAAGATCATGGGCGTGCCGGATGCGGGCGAACGCAAAGGCAACAAACAGATCAGCGGCTTGGGTCGCGGTGTGGCGACCAGTAACAAGGTCTTTATCGTAGAACCCCATGCGCAGGAACCCGGGATATTCAAGACCACGCTGGCTCAGTTGGCTGCCGAAAAATCCTCCATTGATTGGAGCGTGAACTGCGGCAACATGTCAGCCGCTATTCCGCTCTATCTCATGACCAACGGACTGGTAAAGCTGACGAAAGGCATCACCCAAGTCAGTCTGTTTAACACCAACACCCAGGTGACCACCGACTGTCGTGTGCCCACACCGACTGGACAACTCGAGGACATCAGCCCGACCGAGATTCCAGGTGTCATGGGGGCGTTCCCGGGGGTGGAACTCAGCTTGCGCAACCCGATTGGCGCGAAGACGGGCCGACTGCTTCCCACCGGCGCAGCCAAGGATGTGATCGACGGGATTGAGGTGAGCTGCGTCGATGTGGCGGTTCCCATGGTGATCCTGAAGGCCGAGCAGCTGGGGTTGGTGGGCGACGAAGCCATCGATGGCCTGAATGCCAACCATGCTCTGATCGAGCGGCTGCGCAGCATCTGGGTTCAGGCCGGACTCAACATGGGGCTGAAGACCAAATCGGGTGCGGCCATGACCGCTGAGCAGCTAGCAGCCAGCGAAACCATTCCCAAGGTCTGCTTTGTCTCCAAGCCCGCCCAAGGTGGGCATATTCGGGCACGCTACTTCACCCCGCAGCAGGCCCACAATTCACTCGCTGTGACCGGTGGTTGCTGCCTGGCGGCCGCCTGCCTGACTCCCGGCACCACGGCATACGACATTGCTCAAGGGCTCTTGCCCCTGTCGACCACGTCAGATGAAGAGCGTATGGTGGCCATGGAGAACCCTGCTGGCATTCTAAGGGCTCGGGTCTTTGGGCGCCTGAAGAGTGGGCCAAGCCAAGGCATGTATGCTCCCCCGGAGTTGTCTCTGCCCTGGGCAGCCTATGAGCGCAGTGCCCAGATTTTTATGCAGGGCTACGCTCAAATTTACAATGCGTCTAGGGGATTGATTCAGGCTGTGGGTGGGCGGCCTTTGAAGTAGTCTAAGCGACAATCAAAATGACCCCGCTGAAGTTTCCCTGGCTGACCGAGGATCCATTCGATCCGGGTGCACCCGAAAAGTCCCTAGCCCAGCGCGTACGCGAGGAGGTGATGCGGATGATTCTGTTGGGTGAGGTTCACCAGGGGGATCGTCTGAGCGAACCCGAGATCTCCAAACGCTTGGGCGTATCCCGGGTGCCGGTGCGGGAAGCCCTGCGCAGTCTGGAGCCTACTGGACTCGTCACCACCAAACTCAACTCTGGGGTCTTTGTGCGCAGACTCACGCCCGATGAGATGCGCGAGCTCTACGAGATGCGAGCCCTGCT
>CALMJH010000006.1 GCA_937864175.1 uncultured Burkholderiales bacterium | reverse complement strand
CACGATCACAAGCACTAAGACTCCATGACGATTCGCGTCAGGGGCGCTCGACAGAACAACCTCAAAAACCTGTCGCTGGACCTGCCCACCGGAGAAATCGCGGTGGTCACGGGTGTCTCGGGCTCGGGCAAGAGCTCGCTGGTCTTTGACACCATCTACGCCGAGGGTCAACGCCGTTACATCGAGACCTTCTCGGCCTACGCGCGCCAATTCTTGGACCGCATGGACAAGCCGCAGGTCGACCGCATCGACGGAGTCCCGCCGGCGATTGCCATCGACCAGACCAATCCGGTTCGCACCTCTCGGTCAACGGTCGGTACCATGACCGAGATCACCGATCACCTGAAACTGCTCTTTGCCCGATCGGCAGAGTTGTTCTGTCCAGGCTGTGGTGAACGCGTGCAGCGGGACACCGTCGATGGCATCGTCACCCTAGCGCTGGCCCAGTCATCGGGTCAGCGACTGGCTGTGGTCTTTACCCGGGAGACGCCGGAGTCCCTGGAGGATGACCAGCTCGAACAATGGCTATCTGCCCAGGGCTTCACCAAAATTTACAGACGCCAGGCCAGCTCTATTCAAGTCATGGCCGACCGATTCGTCGTCAACGACAGCTTAGAGAGAGCCCGAGTCGCAGAAGCCATCGAGACCGCCATGCGTTACGGTCAAGGTCAATGCCAACTAGTCCTGCTTCACAAGGAAGACTCGCAGAAGGACCAGCTGCTGCAATTTTCTAGCGCCTTGTCTTGCTCGGCCTGCCGGATTTCGTTTAAAGAGCCCAGACCCGCTCTTTTCTCCTTTAACTCCCCAATTGGCGCCTGCGAGACCTGTCGAGGCTTTGGGCGCGTAATCGGCATTGACCCCGGCCTGGTGATTCCAGATGAATCACTCAGCCTGGCCAATGGCGCTGTGAAGCCCTGGCAGACCAAGTCCTATGCAGACTGTCAGCGAGAGCTGCTCCTGCATGCCAAACGGTGTGGCGTAGCCCATGACATTGCTTTCCGTGACCTGCCCCCAGAGCACCGTCGTTGGGTCTTCGAGGGTGATGAGGACTGGAAGGGCAGCTGGACCAAGCAGTGGTACGGCATCAACCGGTTCTTTGAGTACCTCGAATCAAAGGCCTACAAGATGCACATTCGGATGCTGCTCTCCAAGTACCGCAGCTACACCGAATGTCAGGCCTGCCATGGCGCAAGGCTCAAGCCTGAGTCACTCTATTGGCGCCTGGGGGGCTGCACCCTCTCCCAAGTCATGGCCAAGAGCATTGATGAGGCCATGGTCTGGTTAGAGGCTGTGCAGGCTGCATCCGAGTCCCCTAACAAGCCAACGACTGGGTCACATCAGTCCGACGCTCAGAACACGGCCGCGCAGCTGGTATACAAGGAAATGAGGGCCCGTCTGGGCTTCTGCCAAGCGGTCGGCCTGGGCTATCTCACCCTGGATCGCCAGTCCAGAACACTCTCGGGTGGCGAGGTCCAACGCATTAACCTGACCACAGCCCTGGGCACGTCCTTGGTCAACACGCTCTTTGTGCTGGACGAGCCATCGATTGGTCTGCACCCTCGAGACCTGCAGCGCCTGATTCAGGTCATGCAGCGCCTGCGAGATGCCGGCAACAGCCTGCTGGTGGTGGAACACGACCCAGAGGTCATGCAGGCCGCAGACCGGATCATCGACATGGGGCCTGGTCCGGGCGAGCACGGTGGAGACATCTGTTTCAACGGCCGCTTTGATGAGCTCGTCCAGAGCAAGACCCTTACGGGACAATACCTGCGGCTAGAAAAACTGGTCTCTTCAGAGCCCCCCGCACCGAAAGACCTGGTTCAAAAAGCCCCCATCATTCGGCTCTCGGGCGTCACCGCCAACAACCTGAAAAACCTAACGGTCCAGTTTCCCCTGGGCCATCTGGTCACCGTCACCGGCGTCTCTGGATCCGGAAAGTCCACCCTGATCCACGACGTGCTCTATGCAGCGGTCTGCAAGCAACTCGGCAAAGCGACCGAGACGCCTGGCGCCCACGACAAGATCGAGGGCGTCCCCCTGATCAGCGACGTCCTGATGGTGGACCAGTCGCCGATTGGCAGGACCACCCGCTCCAACCCAGCGGTCTACGTCGGCGCCTTCGATGCCATCCGTAAGCAGTTTGCGGATGCACCCCTGGCACTTCAGAGGGGCTACACCACCGGCACCTTCAGCTTTAATGCCGGCACGGGACGCTGTCCCAGCTGCTCGGGCAGTGGCTACGAGCAGGTGGAAATGCAATTCCTGTCAGACGTCTACCTGCGCTGCACGGACTGCGGTGGCAGTCGTTATCGAACCGAGACCCTCGAGGTACGCCTGCGTGGTAAATCCATTGCCGATGTTCTCGAGATGACAGTTACCGAGGCCCTGGCCTTTTTTGGGGATGTGCCAGAGATTCATCGCCGTCTGAAGCCCCTGGGGGACGTGGGACTCGACTACCTTCGACTGGGCCAACCAGTCCCCACCCTATCGGGTGGCGAGGCCCAACGACTCAAGATTGCAGGACACCTGGCTGACGCCGCTGAAAAAGGGGCTCGCAAGACCAAGGGCATGCTGCTGCTCTTTGATGAGCCCACCACTGGCCTTCACTTTGAGGACATCTCCAAGCTCATCCGAGCCCTGCGGGCCCTGGTCAAAGCCGGCCACTCCCTGGTGGTCATCGAGCACAACCTGGATCTGATCGCTGCCTCGGACTGGATTCTGGACCTGGGACCAGACGCAGGTCCCGCAGGCGGTGAACTCATCGCCCAGGGCCAGCCCGACGACCTCATCGCCTGCCCAAGGTCCCACACCGGTCAGGCCCTGCGCCGAATGCGGGAGATGTCGGTGGCCGAGGCGCCTGCCCTCACCAAAAGACCCAAGGCCCTGGCCGACCATCCAAACATTGAGGTCCTGCATGCCCGCGAGCACAACCTCAAAGACCTGAGCGTTCAGATCCCTCGCAACCAGCTCACGGTCATCTCGGGTGTCTCTGGGTCTGGCAAATCTACCCTGGCCTTTGACATCTTGTTCGCCGAGGGTCAACGCCGATACCTGGAGTCCCTCAATGCCTACGCCCGCCAGTTCGTCCAGCCGGCCAGCCGACCAGAGGTTGATGCCATCTACGGCATCCCACCCACGGTCGCCATTGAACAGCGCACCAGCCGTGGCGGTCGCAAGAGCACGGTGGGCACGCTCACCGAGATTCATCACTTCCTGCGACTCCTCTTTGTAAAGCTCGGTCAACAGACCTGCCCAGACTGCCAGACGGCCATCGCCCCTCAGACGCCCGAGGCCATCCTGGCCAACATCCTCAAACAGCACAAGGGTCGAACCGTTGGTCTGCTGGCACCCCTGGTCCTGCACCGAAAGGGCATTTATCAGGACCTGGCCAAATGGGCGGACAGCAGAGGCTTCGAGCAGCTTCGCGTAGATGGCGAGTTTGTCTCGACCAAACCCTTTCCAAAGTTGGACCGCTACAAGGAACACACCATCGAGCTGCCCATCGGCCAGGTCGAGGTCTTGGCCAGCCAAGAGACAGCACTGCGACAGCTGGTCGACCAGGCCCTTGAATACGGCCAAGGCAGCCTGAGCCTGCTGACGCAAGATGCCAAAGGCCAGACAATCAGTCAGTTGCTCTCGACCAAACGTTCCTGCCCAAGCTGCGGCACCAGCCTGCCCGAACCAGAACCCAGGCTCTTTTCCTACAACACCAAGCTGGGCTGGTGTCCATCGTGTACCGGGACAGGCCTGTTCACCGCCAGTCTGGCCGAGGACGAGACTGGGGAAGAAGACCGTTTTCTGGTCACCGAGTCGGAGTTGGAGGACCAAGACGCCCCACTCGACTGCCCAAGCTGTGAGGGTGCACGTTTAAACCCAATCGCCAGGAGCATTCTGCTAAGCGACATGGGCATCCACCAGGTCTCTCGCCTGTCCATCGAGAACCTGCCGGCCTGGCTCAAGGGATTGCGCAAGACCCTGGACGCCAGGGGCAAGGCGATTGCAGAAGGCTTGATTCAAGAAATCGACAGCCGAGTGGAGTTTCTGCGTTCAGTCGGTCTGGGCTACCTGTCTTTGGATCGCTCTGCGCCCACCCTGTCCGGTGGCGAAGCCCAACGGATTCGATTGGCCGCACAGCTGGGCTCTAACCTGCAGGGCGTCTGTTACATCCTGGATGAGCCCTCCATCGGTCTGCATCCGCAGGACAACCAGGCCCTGCTCGGACTCCTGCGAAGACTCCAAGAAAAAGGCAACACGGTCGTCGTCGTCGAGCACGACGAAGAGACCATCGCCATGGCCGACCACCTGATCGACATCGGACCGGGCGCTGGAAAGCTGGGCGGCCGAATTGTCGCCCAGGGCTCTCAGCAGGACCTGATGCAGTCAGCGGACTCGCTCACCGGCCGGTATCTGCGCGAACCCATGCAGCACAGCAGCCAGGCCCGTCGGCCAGCCGCTGAGCACTGGCTTCGGGTGGTGGGAGCCCATCTGCACAACCTCAAAAACCTAGAGGTGCAAATTCCTCTGGAGCGTCTGACTGTGGTGACCGGCGTCTCGGGCTCTGGCAAGTCCAGTCTGGTGCGCGACATCCTGCGTCACAACCTGTCGCGACTGGTCAATCAGCAACGCACCAAGGCGGGTCGGGCCAAGACCATTGACTGGCAGGGCTGTCAGTCGATTGAAAACTGGCAATCCATCCAACGGGTGCTGGAAGTCGATCAGACACCGATTGGCAAGACACCCCGCTCCACACCGGCCACCTACGTCGGCTTCTGGGACGACATCCGCAAGCAGTTCGCCAACGGGGAGGACGCCAAGCGACGTGGCTGGAGTGCAGGCCGCTTCTCCTTCAACACAGCCGGTGGCCGATGCGACAACTGCGACGGCCAGGGCTGGCAGACCATCGAGATGAACTTTCTGCCCGATGTGCGTGTGATCTGCGATGCCTGTGGTGGCGCCCGGTTCAATCAAGAGACACGGCTGGCGCTCTGGCGCGGCAAGACCATCTCCGACGTGCTCGCCATGTCTGTCGATGAGGCGGCAGAGTTTTTTGAAAATGTCTCGAGCATTCAGCGGCCACTCAAGCTGCTGCAAGACGTGGGCCTGGGCTACCTGACGCTGGGCCAGCCCAGCCCAACCCTATCTGGGGGCGAGTCCCAGCGCATCAAGCTGGTCACCGAATTAGCCAAGTCCAAGCAGAGTGGTGCGACCCTCTATGTTCTGGATGAGCCCACGGTAGGCCTGCACATGGCCGATGTGGAAAAACTGATCTACGCCCTGCACCGGCTGGTAGAGGCGGGCAACACCGTGGTGGTCATCGAGCATCAGCTAGACGTCTGGGCCCAGGCCGACTGGATCATTGATTTGGGGCCTGGTGGCGGTGTTAACGGTGGTCAGTTGGTGGCGCAGGGATCACCCAGAGACCTTCAGAAAAAGAACACGCCGACCGGTAAGGCACTCAAGGCCTTCTTGGCAAAAGGCTAGCGGAAGTCTGGCCCCAGGACCTCAGGCGCCTAGGCGACGCCGACTGCGCTGGGCGGGTTGGATGTTGCCTTACTTCTTGGCCAGATCAGCCGCCGTGGTGAAGGCGTCGGCGAAGAACTCGTCTTGGGGCAGGCCGCACTGGCTTACGAAATCTTTTTGGGCCGACTGGACCACAATGGGAGCGCCACAGGCATAGACCGAGTGAGCCGATAGGTCCGGGAAGTCCTGCATGACCGCCTGGTGAACAAAGCCTGTCCGGCCGGTCCATTGGTCTTCTGGCTGTGCGTCGCTGATGACGGGGATGTACCGGAAGTAAGGCATCTCGGCTGCCCACTGCTGGGCCATAGCGTCCATGTAGAGGTCCTGCGGACGACGACCGCCCCAGTACAAGACCATGGGCCGCTCGATGTGTTTAAAACGAGCATGCTCGATCACCGCCTTGATGGGCGCAAAGCCAGTGCCCGAGGCCAGAAAGACGATGGGACGTGTGCTGTCCTCGCGCAGAAAGAAGGTGCCCTGGGGGCCCTCAAATCGCAGAATGTCTTTTTCCTTGACCGCATTGATAGACGGTGTACCGGTGCCAAAGAGTGCGTCGGTAAAAGCGCCTCCGGGCGTATGACGGATGTGCAATTCAATCTGCTGGTTGTCGTGTGGCGCATTGGCCATGGAGTAGCTACGACGCTTGCCATCCTTCAGAAGGATGTCGATGTACTGACCGGCTAGAAACTGAAAATTCTCGGTGGCAGGCAGTTGCAGTTTGACTACGGCCACGTCTGGCGCCGCCCGCTCGATGCTGGCGACTCGGCAAGGCATCTTGCGAATGGGGATCATGCCCTCGGCGGCCACGACGCGGGCCGAGATGGTGACGGACTCCGTGCAGCTGGCTTTACAGAGCAGGAGTTGTCCCGCCTGACGCTCGTCATCGGAGAGGGCCTTCTTCTGGTAGTCGCCATAGTCGACTTGTCCCGACTGGAGGCTGGCCTTGCAAGAGCCGCAGGCGCCGTCTTTACAGCCGTAAGGCAGGACAATGCCGGCCCGAAGCGCCGCCTCGAGGATGGTCTCACCAGGTTGAACAGGAAAGGTCTTGCCCGAGGGCGTCAGGGTGCAGGTAGCAGTCATGGCCGTCATTGTAACGAGCCCACCCATCGACTCCGGCCCTAAACCGGGGCAAGTTCTAAGGCTATGAGTCTGAGAAAACGATTGTTTAGAGCGATCGTCTCTGGACTCGCAACAACATCGCCAGGGCAAAGACCAGCGCGACCAGGCTTGGAATGGCCGCTACCAGCGGGGCTGGCCAGGTGTTCAGAATGCCGAGGTGCGAAAAGAGGCTGTTGAGCAGGTGAAAGGCCACACCGGCCACAATTCCCAGAAAGACCTTCAGGCCCACCGTGCCGCCGCGGGCCTGCAAGTAGGCAGCCGGCAGGGCCATCAGCAGCATGATCCAGACAGCCACTGGATAAATGACTTTCTTCCAGAAGGCCAACTCATAACGGGTGGTCGCCTGTCGTCCCGCCTTAAGGTACTGGGTGTAGGCCCAGAGGTCGCGGGCCGACATCTGGTCGGGCTTGACCAGCAGGGCCCCCAGCGTATTGGGCGAGAGACTAGAGACAAGACCCAGACGGTCGGCTGTGGTCCGGCTGAGTTGGCCATCCGCCCCTAGATTCAGGGTATTGGCCTCGACCAGCGTCCACTGACTCGCCTGGTCTAGGCCACCCACGGAGACCAGCCGATCAAACTGGGCCTCCTTGGCACGGATGACCCGAAGCAGCCGCTTGTTGGCATCGAATTCATAAATCACCACCCCCAGGAGCCGCTGGTCGGGAGTCGCGCCCCGCAGGTTGATCATGCGCTCGGCGGCATTGACGGGAAGACCCTTCACCGCGTCGCGAAGCCAATAGCCAGACCGGAGGGCATCGGCTGAGACACTGCCCAGGGCACTGGCCCGAAGCTTGCTGCCGGCCGACTCAGACAGCGGGACCAACAACTCGGAGAGCAGGGCCGTGACCACCACCAGGGGCAGCCCCAGTCGAGCCATGGCCCAGAGAGCATCCTGTGGCCGAAAGCCCGAGGCCCGGGCTACCGTGTACTCCGAGGAGGCTGCCAGAGTCGACAGGGCCCAGAGGCTGCCGATGAGGGTGGCCACCGGCATCAGCTCGTAGGCCATGGCGGGCATCCGCAGGGCAATAAACTGCAAGGCCTCTTGCAGTCGGTAATTGCCGCGGCCAATGTCCTCCAGCTCGGCCACCAGGTCGAACAGGGCAAAGAGGCCGACAAAGCCCACCAGCACAAAGCCAATGCGCCCGTAGATGCCACGGGCCACATACCGCTCAAAAGTCCGGTTCTTGGCCACCTTAGCCCTGGCCTTTCAGTCGGCGCAGTCCCAGCCAGGCCCACTCCACGGGACCTCGGCGCAGGCCCATCCGAAACCAGAACAGTGCGACCATGAGCAGGGCTAGAACAAGGGGTACGGGCCACCATCCCATGGCAAAACTCACCCGACCTTGCGCAATCCACGCCTGGCTGACCGTCAGAAGGTTGTTGGCGGTCATGGTGACCAGAAAGGCAAACAGCAGGTGAAACGAGCGGCCCATCCGGGGGCTAACCACCGACATGGGGATGGCCAGCAGGCCTAGCAGCAGGCAGAGCAGGGGAAGGCCAACCCGGAAAGCCAATTCCCCTCGCTGTTGTTTGTCCGACGAGAGGACCAGGCTTGCGATGGGCTGGGCCCGCACCGAGGGATCGATCGCCGGGCCGCCGGGGGCAGCATCGACCCGGAGGCGGTAGCCCTCAAAGGTCATGGTCCGAACAGCTGGCAGCGGCGCAGATGGGCCAGGCGGAGAGAAGTCAGTCCGAGTCCCGCGCCGGATATTGATCCAGGGCTCACCATCGGGACCCTTTTCAAACTGCCCCTCGGCCGCCATAAGAACCGACTCCCGACCGTCTGGAGTTCGGGTCACGACAAAGACCATACCCAGCTGGGCAGATTCCTCGTCAGGGTTTTCGACAAAAAAGACCCGCTGCCCCGAGCTGGATTCCCGAAACTGGCCCGGCGAGATGCGTTTGGCGTCCTCTCTGGTCTCAAACTGCTGGCGCAGAGCCTCGGACTGCTGCCGAGCCCAGGGCGAGATGACCAGGCTGCAAAGGGCCACGCCCACCACCATCGGCCAGAGAAACTGCACGACCGGCTTGACCAAATCCAGCAGGCTGCGGCCACTGGCCAGCCAGACCACCATCTCGGAGTCCCGCCAGAGCCGGGAGAGGACCATCAGGACGGCAATAAAGGCTGTCAGGCTCAGAATCAGGCCCAGACTGGTGATCGATGAGAGCCCAATCAGGGGAAGCACCAGTTCGCCGTCGGCCTTGCCTGAGGCCGCCCGGCCCAGGGTCCGGATCAGGGTGGTGGTGACCACAATGGTCAATAGGGTCGCAAAGACCACCCCCGCCATAGAGCGAAGTTCTTGGACGAGGGCTTTTTGAAAGATCACTACTTTTATAATAGAAGTCTTCTGACGAAAGGCATTGTGTCATGACCGCTTCTAACTCCTCTAAAGACCTCAAAGAAGTCAAAGACCCCGGTGAGGCCCGCGAGCCCATCGAATTTATAGCCAGCAACAAGCCCGTTGACCGGGCCAGCGTGGACTGCGTCTGGCTTGGCCTCTATGCCACCGCCAGCGGGGTCGAACTCACCAGTGCGGCCCGGGTGGCGGACAAAGTGAGCGATGGGGCCATTGCCCGACTGCTCAAGGCGGGCGACTTCGATGCCAAGGCCGGCAGCTGCTTTCTGCTGCGCGACGTCAAGGGACTTCCCGCCAGTCGCCTCCTGTTGGTGGGCCTGGGCAAAAAAGAGGCCTTCCTCGAAAAACAATATGCCGAGGCAGTCCGCGCCGCCACCAAGGCCATGCAGAGCCTTAAGGGCGTCAAAAAAGTGGCCTCCTACCTCACCGAGCAGCCGGTCGGCCAGCGCGATGGTCATTGGCGCATGCAGGCCCACATTCTGGCAGTGCGTGAGGCCAGCTACCGCTTTGAGCGGTTCAAGACCAAAAAAGACAGCCAGGCCGACGACAAGGCCAAGACCAAGGCCAAGGGCGACCAGACCACCCTGGCAGCTGTTGAGATGCTGCTGCCCGGGGATATGCGTCCCTCCGATGCACCTCGGGTCATCGCCGAGGCCCAGGCCCTGGCCAACGGCATCAGCCTCACCAAAGACCTGGGTAACCTGCCACCCAACATCTGTACCCCCACCCACCTGGCCAACACGGCCCGCGCGCTGGCTCGTCAACACCGACTGAAGGTGGATGTCCTGGAGCGGGCTGCCATGGAAAAGCTGGGCATGAACGCCCTGCTGGCCGTCTCTGCTGGGTCCGTCCAGCCGCCCCAGTTCATCGTGCTTCAACACAATGGCGGCCCAGCCAAAGAGGCACCACTGGTCTTTGTTGGCAAGGGCATTACCTTTGATACCGGGGGCATTTCGCTCAAGCCCGCTGCCGACATGGACGAGATGAAGTACGACATGTCAGGAGCCTCCACGGTGCTCGGCGTCATGAAGGCTGTGGCCGAGATGGGCCTTAAGCGCAATGTCGTTGGCGTGATCCCCACCTGCGAGAACATGCCCAGTGGCACCGCTACTCGGCCAGGCGACATTGTCACCACCATGTCAGGCCAGACCGTTGAAATCCTCAATACCGATGCCGAGGGTCGTCTGATTCTCTGTGATGCCCTGACCTACGTTGAGAAGAACTTCAAGCCCGCTGCCGTCGTCGACATTGCTACCCTGACTGGGGCCTGTGTCATTGCACTGGGGGCCGTGAACACCGGGCTATTTACCGAAGACGATGATCTGGCCAAGGCCCTCACCAAGGCTGGCAAGACCATGCTCGACCCAGCCTGGCGCATGCCCCTGGAAGAGGACTACCAAGAGCAGCTCAAGAGTCCCTTTGCCGACATGGCCAACATTGGGGGCCGGGCCGCCGGCAGCGTGACCGCCGCCTGCTTCCTCTGGCGATTTGCCAAGGCCTACCGGTGGGCTCACTTGGACATTGCAGGCACGGCCTGGAAGAGCGGCGCCCAGAAGGGCGCCACCGGACGGCCCGTTGGCCTGCTGGTGGAGTTCGCCAAGAACGGCCTGGCGTGACCAGTGTCGACTTCCACTTCAACACCCCCGACAGGCTGCACCATGCCTGTCGGCTGGTGAGAAAAGCCCTGCGCGCTCAGGCGGCGACCGACGACAAGCCGCTGGTGGTCTACTGCAGCCAGGCCGATCGGCTTGCGCAGTTCGACGAGCTCCTCTACAGCTTCTCCGATGACGACTTTCTGCCGCATGTGGATGCCGACCACCCACTGGTGGACGAGGCCCCCATCATTCTCTCGTCACGACCCTACTCACCGGACATGCCACGCCAGCCGAACATCCTGGTCAATCTCGACGATGCAGTCCCCGACTTCTTCAGCCAATACCAGCGGGTCTTTGAAATCGTCGGGCCCGATGAACTCGACAAAGAACTAGCCCGGGCTCGGTTTACCCTCTACCGAGACCGCGGCTACACCATCACCCGCCACGACCTAGCCGCTGCCAAGGCCTAGTCCCGGCAACGGCCCACCCTATGTCAAACCTAGAAAAATCTTTTGAACCAGCCCAGATCGAACAGACCTGGGGCCCCGAATGGGAAAAGCGCCAACTCTACGCAGCCGGCCGAGCCCCCAAAGCTCCCTCCTTCTGTATCCAGTTGCCGCCGCCCAATGTCACCGGCACCCTCCACATGGGCCACGCCTTCAACCAGACCCTCATGGACACCCTGTCGCGTTGGCATCGCATGAGGGGGGACAACACCCTCTGGCTGCCAGGAACCGACCATGCGGGCATTGCCACCCAGATCGTGGTGGAGCGCCAGCTGGATGCAAAAGGCGTCTCCCGGCATGACCTAGGTCGCGAAGCTTTTTTGGAAAAAGTCTGGGAGTGGAAGGAACAGTCAGGCTCCACCATCACCGGTCAGATGCGCCGACTGGGCGCCAGCTGCGACTGGTCGCTGGAGTACTTCACCATGAACCCGGCCTGCTCGGCCGTGGTGAAAGAAGTCTTCATCAGCCTCTACCAGCAGGGCCTGATCTATCGTGGCAAGCGTCTGGTCAACTGGGACCCCAAGCTGCTGACCGCGGTCTCAGACCTCGAAGTCGTCAGCGAGGAAGAAGACGGCCACATCTGGGAAATTGAATACCACCTGGCCGATGGCTCTGGCAGCCTGGTCGTGGCCACCACCCGCCCAGAGACCATGCTGGGTGACGTGGCCGTAGCGGTCAGCCCCAAGGACGAGCGCTATGCGCATCTGGTGGGCAAGAGCCTGACCCTGCCCTTGGTGGGTCGGCAGATCCCTGTCATTGCCGACGACTATGTGGACCCCGAGTTTGGAACCGGCTGCGTCAAGATCACGCCCGCCCACGACTTCAATGACTATGCCGTGGGCCAGAGACACGGCCTGTCCCCCATCAACATCTTTACGCTCAACGCCCACATCAACGACCAGGCCCCCGAGGCCTATCGAGGACTAGAGCGCTACGAGGCCCGTAAAAAAGTCCTGGCAGACCTGGAGGCACAGGGCCTGCTGGTCTCCACCAATAAACACAAACTCATGGTGCCCAGGGGCGACCGCACCAATGCGGTGATTGAGCCCATGCTCACCGACCAATGGTTTGTGGCCATGAGCAAGCCTGCGCCCGAAGGCACGCACACCCCAGGGCAATCGATTGCAGGGCGTGCATTAGAGGTCGTCGAAAACGGCCAGGTGACCTTCCACCCCGAGAACTGGACCACCACCTACCGCCAGTGGCTGGAGAACATCCAAGACTGGTGTATCTCGCGCCAACTCTGGTGGGGACATCAGATTCCAGCCTGGTACAAGGCAGACGCCGACGGCCGACCCATCGAGGACGGCACAGTCTTTGTCGCCCACGACGAAGCCGAGGCCAAGGCCCAGGCCACAGCCGCCGGCTATACCGGGGCTCTGGTTCGAGACGCCGACGTTCTAGACACCTGGTTCTCATCGGCCTTGGTGCCCTTTTCTACCTTAGTAGAGGAAGGCGAGGAATGGGACCCAAGCCTCGGCGCAGACCGCGGCCTGAAGTTTGGTGGGCCCAGACTCAAGCCGGACTTGGCCCAGTACCTGCCCTCCAGCGTGCTGGTCACCGGCTTTGACATCATCTTCTTCTGGGTGGCCCGCATGGTCATGATGACCTGCCACTTCACCGGCCAGGTGCCCTTCCGAGATGTCTACGTCCACGCCCTGGTTCGCGACGGCGAAGGCCAGAAGATGAGCAAGTCCAAGGGCAACACACTAGACCCCATTGACCTCATCGACGGCATCGATCTGGACAGTCTGGTGGCCAAGCGCACCTCGGGTCTGATGAACCCCAAGCAGGCGGCCCAGATCGAGAAGAAGACCCGAGCTGAGTTTCCGAAAGGCATCACTGCCTTCGGCACCGATGCCCTGCGCTTCACCTTCGCCAGCCTGGCCACGCCAGGCCGCAACATCAACTTCGACCTCTCGCGCTGCGAGGGCTACCGAAATTTCTGCAACAAACTCTGGAACGCCACCCGATTTGTCCTGATGAACACCGAGGGCAAGGACAACGGCCTTGGCGTCTGCGGCGGAGACTGTGGCCCCGACGGACCCCTCTATTTCAGTTTCGTGGACCGGTGGATCACCTCCGAGCTTCAGCGCGTTGAGGCCCGTGTGGACGAGCACCTGACTGCCTACCGCTTCGACCTGGCTTCTAAAGAACTCTACGAGTTCATCTGGAACGAATTCTGTGACTGGTACGTGGAGCTGGCCAAACCGTCTCTGAACGGTGGTCGGGAGAACAGCGCCAAGGCTGCGCGTCGCACCCTTCTCAGAGTCTTAGAAGCCACGCTGCGACTCTTGCATCCCATCATGCCCTTTATCACCGAGGCCCTCTGGCAGGCTGTGGCACCGCTGGCCGGCCGCAGCGCCAAACTCGCCGCTGGGGAATTCGACAGCATCGTGACGTCGGCCTACCCCATGAGCGAGCCCAAGAAAATTGATGCCCAGGCCGATGCCCTCATGGCGGAACTGAAGTCTATGGTCCTGGCGGTGCGCTCACTGCGCAGCGAAATGAACCTCTCACCTGCAGAGCGGGTGCCGCTGCGCATCAGTCTGGAAGACGTCGCCGGCCCACTAGGACAAACAGCCATTGATCTGCGAGAGGCCACTGACGAGCGTGCGTTAATGGCCGAGGCCCTGAAGTCTCTGGGCAAGCTCAGCGATGTGGTCTTTGTGAATCAACTCCAGGACGGTGACAAGCCTCTGCAGGCTCCCGTTCAAATCGTGGGCCCACTCAAGCTCATGCTGGTGGTCACCATTGATGTCGCTGCGGAATCCGCTCGGCTAGGCAAAGAGATCGAGCGTCTTCAAGGCGAAATCACCAAGGCCCACGCCAAACTCAGCAACGAGAGTTTTGTGGCCAGGGCCCCAGCGGCTGTGGTGGATCAAGAGAAGCAGCGGCTGGCCGAGTTTGAGTCGCTGCTCCAGAAGGTGAGCCAGCAACTCAGACAGCTGCAGGCGGGCTGAGGCAAGGCCAAAAAAAGTGGCGATCCGGTTTGCACCGAGATCGCCCCCAAGGGCTGTCGTCGCGATTGCTTCAACAGCCTCTCCTCCTCAACGAGCCCCTACCATAGGCGCGCGATAAGGGGCATTCAAGCTGCGACGCAGCACGGCCCCGGGCCTTGTTCAGGCCTTGAAGACCGTCTGTCTAGGGCTTACATTTTTTGTCGTGAACAAAAGTCGAATCAGCATCGACAAACGCCCCAAAGACCACATGTCACCGAGGGGATTCAGGCTAGCGGTGCTGGATCAAAAACCGGTAAACCCCATCACGCTCCTCGCGACTCACGAGCTGATGGCCGGCGTTCTTGCAGAAGTACTCAAAGTCATCCCAGGCGCCGCTGTCTGTCGCCAAGACCAGCAGCCGCTGGCCTGCTGTCATGTCCGAGAGGGCCTTCTTGGCGCGCAGAATTGGCAGCGGGCAACTAAGGCCCTGGACATCCAGCTCAACCGAGATGGGGGTCTCGGACATGGCTAGGCGAGCTTCTGGGCCACCAGGGCCGAGAGGCTCTCTAGGGCCGCTGGAAGGGCTGCAGGGTTGGTACCACCGCCCTGGGCCATGTCGGGGCGACCACCACCCTTGCCTCCGATCTGACTGGCGACGTGCGTCACCAACTCACCGGCCTTCACCTTGGAGGTTAGGTCTGGCGTCACGCCAGCGATGAGGCTGACCTTCTCGCCATCGATAGCCGCCAACAAAATGGCCGCAGACTTCAGCTTGTCTTTGAGCTTGTCGAGCATCTCCCGCATGGCGGCGGCATCGGCCTGCACCGTTGTGGCCAGAAGCGAGATGCCACAGACCTGCTGGGCCTGCCCAGCCAAGTCATCACCGGCGGAGGCGGCTGCTTTGCTCTTGAGACGGGCGAGCTCTTTTTCCAGCCCTCGAATGTTCTCCAGCATCTGACCCAACTTGCCCGTGAGTTCATGGGCTGGGGTCTTCAGCATCGCAGAGGCCTGCGCCACCGTGTTTTCCAAGTCTTGGGCCAGAGACAAGACACGGTCTCCACAGACCGCCTCGATGCGCCGAATACCTGCCGCGACACCAGACTCAGAGGTGATCTTAAAGAGACCAATGTCGCCAGTGCGGCCCACATGGGTGCCCCCACAGAGTTCACGCGAGCTGCCAATGTCCAGCACCCGAACCTCATCACCATACTTCTCACCAAAGAGAGCCATGGCGCCGCCTTTGACCGCCTCATCAAAGCCCATCACCTGGGCATGTGTCTCGGTGTTGGCCAAGACCTCCGCATTCACCAAAGCCTCGATGCGACGCATCTCGTCTGCCGTCACAGGCTGGTTATGGGAGAAATCAAAACGGGTCTTGTCCGCATCGACCAGCGAGCCCTTCTGCTGAACGTGGGAGCCCAAGACTTCCCGCAGGGCCTTGTGCATGAGATGGGTCGCCGAGTGATGGCGCATGGTCCGCGACCGACGGATCAAGTCCACCTGCGCACTCACTGTGTCACCCAGCCGAAGGACCCCCTGCTGCACCTGACCATGATGGCCAAAGACTTCTGCAGAAATCTTCTGGGTGTCCTCAATGGCCACCAACAGGCCCGCTGATGAGAGTTGGCCTGCATCGCCCACCTGACCACCTGACTCTGCATAAAACGGTGTCTTGTCCAAGACCACCACCACCGACTGGCCTGCCTGGGCCGACTCCACCGCAGAGCCCTCCACGTAGAGGCCCACGATGCGGGCTGACTCGGCTAGCGAGACATACCCCGTGAACTCAGTGGACTGGCCCTGGTAGTCCAGGCTGGCGCCGGATTTAAATTTGCTCGAGGCCCTCGCCTGCTCACGCTGCTTGTTCATGGCGGTCTCGAACCCCGCCTCGTCCACGGTGACCTGGCGCTCGCGGCAGACATCTGCTGTGAGGTCTAGCGGGAAGCCAAAGGTGTCGTAGAGCATGAAGGCAGTCTGGCCATCGAGCTGCTGGCCCTTGCCAAGCTTTGCCAGGGCCTCGGTCAGAATGCCCATGCCTTTTTCGAGCGTCTCTCCAAAGCGCTCCTCCTCCTGCCGAAGGGTCTCCGAGACCCGTTGGGCTGAGGCGGCCAGCTCGGGGTAGGCCTGCCCCATCTGGTCACAGAGGTCTTTCACGAGCCGGTAGAAAAAGGGCTGAGGCTGTCCAAGCTTGTGGCCATGGCGCAGAGCCCGACGAATAATTCGACGCAAGACATAGCCACGGCCCTCATTGCCGGGAATAACCCCATCGACCACCAAAAAGCTACAGGCCCGAATATGGTCTGCAATCACCCTCAGAGAGGGGTTCGACAGGTCTGTGCAGCCCGTCTCCCGAGCGGCGGCCCGGATGAGGTGGTCAAAGAGGTCGATCTGGTAGTTGCTGTGCACGTGCTGCAAGACGGCCGCAATGCGCTCCAGCCCCATGCCGGTGTCCACGCAGGGCTTGGGCAATGGTGTGAGGACGCCGGCCTCGTCCCGGTTGAATTGCATGAAAACCAGGTTCCAGATTTCAATGAATCGGTCGCCGTCTTCCTCTGGCGACCCCGGGGGCCCGCCCCAGATCTCAGGGCCATGGTCGTAGAAAATTTCGCTACAGGGGCCGCAGGGGCCGGTGTCAGCCATCTGCCAGAAATTGTCACTGGCATACCGGGCTCCCTTGTTGTCACCAATCCGGATGATGCGCTCAGTGGGAACCCCGACCTCTTTGGCCCAGATCTCGTAGGCCTCGTCGTCTTCGGCATAGACCGTGACCAGCAGCTTGTCCTTGGGCAGCCCATAGACCTCGGTTAACAGGGTCCAGGCGTAGCCAATGGCCTCGCGCTTGAAGTAGTCGCCAAAGGAGAAATTGCCCAGCATCTCAAAGAAGGTGTGGTGCCGGGCGGTGTAGCCCACGTTCTCCAGGTCGTTGTGCTTGCCGCCGGCCCGAACGCTGCGCTGGGAGGAGGTGGCCCGGGTGTACGCACGCTGCTCACGGCCCAGAAAGACATCCTTGAACTGCACCATGCCGCTGTTGGTAAAAAGCAGCGTGGGGTCATTGGCGGGGACCAGGGGGCTTGAGGCCACGATGGTATGACCCTGGGCAGCAAAGAAATCAAGAAACTTGCGGCGGATCTCGCCGACCGACATGGCTGGCTGCTGTGCAGCCGAGCCGCTGGAGGAGGTGGACTGGTTCATACCCCCCAGTTTAAAGGAACGGGCGGGATTTCCTGAATTTGCCGATCTGGCTCTGGGCCCAATAATGGGGCCTTTCCTCAACGACCCTTGGAGTCCTCACAGTGGCGAGCGTCAACGCAAAAACCTACGAATCCAGTCCCTCAACCCGTGTCGCCTTCCTGGGCCTGGGTGTAATGGGCTTTCCCATGGCCGGTCACCTGGCCAAAGCCGGCCACCAGGTCACGGTCTACAACCGGTCACCCGCCAAGGCCCAGGCCTGGGTTGCCGAGTTCGGTGGTCAGTCCGCACCCACTCCAAAGGCTGCAGCCCAAAACGCCGACATAGTTTTTTGTTGTGTGGGCAATGACCAGGACCTCGCCAGCGTGGTCTTGGGGGAGCAAGGCGCCTTTGCAGGCATGAAGAAAGGTGCCCTCTTCGTCGACCACACCACGGCCTCGGCCAAAATTGCCCGCGAACTGGCCCAGGCCGCAGAGGCCCACGGCCTTCACTTCCTTGACGCACCCGTCTCAGGCGGTCAGGGCGGTGCAGTCAACGGCCTGCTCACCGTCATGGTTGGCGGCCAGACCAGTGCATTTGATCGGGCCAAGCCGGTGGCGATGGCCTTCTCACGGGCCTTTACCCGCATCGGTGACCATGGTGCCGGACAGCTGGCCAAGATGGTCAACCAGATCTGCATCGCAGGCCTGGTGCAGGGCCTCTCGGAGGGCATCGCCTTTGGTCAGAAGGCCGGCATCGACATGAAGCTCGTCCTGGAGGTGATTGGCAAAGGGGCTGCCCAGTCGTGGCAGATGGACAACCGTGGCACCACCATGGTGGACAACAAGTTCGACTTTGGCTTTGCCGTCGACTGGATGCGCAAAGACCTGGGCCTGTGCCTCGAGGAATCCAAGCACAATGGCGCCCGACTGCCCGTCACCGCCCTGGTGGACCAGTTCTATGCCGATGTCCAGTCCATGGGCGGGGGGCGTTGGGACACCTCAAGCCTGATCAAGCGCCTGAACCAGTAAATCCAGACAGCCGGGTCGGGCCGCTGTGCTCTCCCGGCGCAGTGGGCCCGAAGGCAGCCAAAAAGAGGGCGATACACTACCGCCCATGGCCGTCTTCACCCCCGTCTCCGAAGCCCGACTGCAGCAACTCCTCCAGGACTATGACTTGGGGGAGATGACGGGCTTTCAGGGCATCCCCTCGGGCATCGAAAACACCAACTACTTCGTCGACACCACCAGGGGGCGTTACGTCCTCACCCTCTTTGAGAAGCTCAGTGCCGAGCAACTGCCCTTCTACCTCGACCTGATGCACCACCTGGCCAGCAAAGGCGTGCCCTGTGCGAGCCCCGTCGCCAGCCGTGCGGGGCGGCTGCTCACCGAGTGCGAACACAAACCAGCAGCCCTCTGCACCAGGCTCATGGGCCAGGATGTCGAGCAGCCCTCCGCCTTGCACTGCCAGCTGGTGGGCCAAGCCCTGGCCCAGGCCCACCTGGCCGTGGCCGATTTCAAAGGCCAGCAGCCCAACTTGCGGGGTCTGGCCTGGTGGCAGCAGACGGCACCAGCCTTGCTGGCCCATCTCTCCGACGACCAGCGCTTGCTGCTGGCCAGCGAAGTTCAAGACCAGACCGACTTTGCAGCGAGTCCCCTGGCCCAGGGCCTGGTGCGCGGGGCGGTTCATGCAGACCTTTTTCGGGATAACGTCCTCTTTGACCATGAACAGAACCAGCCAGTGCTCGGAGGCTTCATTGACTTCTACTTTGCTGGTGTCGACCATCTGGTCTTCGACCTGGCCGTCACCCTCAACGACTGGTGCATCGACCACGGACCCACCGACAGTGGCCGGTTTGAGCCCTCACGCCGAGTGGCCCTGCTAGAGGGTTACCAGTCGGTGCGGCCTCTGCCAGAGGCCGAGGGTGAGGCCCTGCCCATGATGCTCAGAGCGGCCGCCCTGCGCTTTTGGATCTCAAGGCTCTATGACTGGCACCTGCCCCGGCAGGCCAGCATGCTCAAACCCAAAGATCCTGGACATTTCGAGCGCATCCTACGAAACCGTCGTGCGGAAATGGGGTCCTAAGGCCATGCAAATGCTCGACCGCCCCCACCTGATGCCCGCCCGAGTCGGACAGGCCTGGCTGCTCGAGGGCTTTGCACTCTTTCATCGCCAGCCACTGGTCTGGTTTCTCACCCTGGTGGCCTACTGGGCTGGGCTCATGCTGATCGGCAGCGTTCCACTGGTGGGCCTCATCGTGCCCCTGCTGCTCTCCCCAGGACTGGGCTTTGGTTTTATCAACCTGGCCCGCGCCATCGACCGCCAAGAATCGCCAACGCCCACCCTGCTTATCTCGGGCTTTCGTAACGGCCGGGCTCGTGCCCTGCTGCAGCTGGGGGCCCTCTACAGCCTGGCATTGGCGGCCGTGCTGCTGCTGGCCTCGATGGTGGGTGGTGGACAACTCATGCAGATGGTGGAGAGGGGCGCGACCGAGCAAGAACTTCTGAAGCTGCAGCGAGAGCTGCCCTGGGGGCTGATCGTCGGCTTCCTCGCCTACATCCCCGTCATGATGGCCTTCTGGTTTGCGCCACAGCTGGTGGTCTGGAAAGGACTCTCGGTACCCAAGGCCCTGTTTTTTTCCTGGATGTCGGTCTGGGTCAACCGCAGCGCCTTCCTGCGCTACAGCCTGGCCTGGCTGCTGCTGGTCGTGGCCATCAGCCTGGTCATCTCGCTGATCTTGAGCAGCATCGGAGGCAGCCCCCAGACAATGCTGCTGATGGTCATGCCCATCTCCCTGCTGCTCATGGCCATCGGCCATGGGTCCTTCTATGCCAGCACGCGGGATGTCTTTGAGGCCCGCACCGAGCCACTCACCTAAATCGAGTCGAGCTTGGCCACCGACAGGGCAAGCCATTTGCTGCCCTCTCGCTTAAACGAGACCTGAGCACGGGCATCGCTGCCACTGCCTTCCAGGGCCGTAATGACACCATCGCCGAACTTGGCGTGGCGAACCGCCTGACCAATCTGAAATCCGCTGTCATGGGTCACGCCTCGTAACTGAGCAGGCCCACCCATGTAGGGGGCATCGGCCCCGCGTCCATAGCCACCACTCCGAGACGATTTGCTGCTGTCCGCATCGGCCCAGCCAAACCCGCGGCTTTTAGACCCGCCACCGTAACCACCGCCCGTTTCAGCACCGTAGCCGCCGCCATAGCCGCCCTGGCCCATGCCGGCACCGGCCGGCCGGCCCAGCCGAGGGGTTAGCCACTTCAGGGCCCCCTCCGGCAACTCTTCCAAAAAACGCGACCGCATGTTGTAGCGGGTCTGCCCATGGAGCATTCGGGTCTGAGACATCGACAGATACAGCCGCCTGCGGGCTCGCGTGATGGCCACGTACATCAGCCGTCGCTCCTCGGACAGGCCATCGAGTTCAGCCGCGCTGTTCTCATGCGGGAAGAGGCCTTCCTCAAGACCCGTGATAAAGACCGTGTTGAACTCCAGGCCCTTGGCCGAATGAATGGTCATGAGCTGAACGGCGTCCTGGCCCTCGGCTGCCTGGTTGTCACCGGCCTCAAGAGATGCATGACTTAGAAACATCGACAGGGGACTGGCCAGCGGCACCACCGCATCGCCCGAATCCAAGACGACCCCATCGGCCTGGGCAATGGCCTGTACCACCTGCCCCGGCTGTCCCGCATCCACGGGCATGCTCACGCCTAGGTTGGCTGGCACGTTCGGGTCCAGGCCCTCCTCGTATCCAAAGGCTGCCGCCGCGTTCACCAGTTCCAGCAGGTTCTCAACACGCTCTCGGCCCTCTCGCTCGGTCTCAAAATGACGAACCAGGCCAGAGCGCTCCAGCATCAGCTCGACCAATTCTTTCAGGGGCGCGCCCTGTGTCTCAAACCGCAGCGACTCGATCAATTGAACAAAGCCACGGACCGAGACCCCGGCCTTGCCTTCCAGGTGGCCGGCTGCAGCATAGAGGCTGGTGCCGTGGGCCTTGGCCAAGTCGCTAAGCTGCTCAATGCTGCGGGCCCCAATGCCGCGTGCCGGGAAATTCACCACCCGCAGGAAGGCCGTGTCCTCGTGCGGATTCTCCATAAGCCGCAGATAGGCCAGGGCATGCTTCACCTCGGCTCGCTCAAAAAACCTCAGCCCACCAAAGACCTTGTAAGGAATGCCAGCATTAAAGAGGGTCTGCTCCAGGACTCGGGACTGGGCATTGCTGCGATAGAGCACGGCAATCTCGCTGCGAAGGCTGCCCTCGTGAACCAGAGTCTTCACCTCATCGACCAGCCAGTGGGCCTCCAGCAGGTCGCTGGCAGTCTCCATCACCCGCAGCGGCTCCCCAACCCCGGCCTCGGTCCAGAGGTTTTTGCCCAGCCGGTCCGTGTTGTTTCGAATCAGGGCATTGGCTGCATCCAGAATGTGGCCATGAGAGCGGTAGTTCTGTTCCAGCTTCACCAGGTGCTTGACTCCAAACTCAGACTCAAACCGTTTCATGTTGGCGACGTCCGCGCCCCGGAAGGCATAGATGCTCTGGTCATCGTCCCCCACGGCAAAGACGCCCGTCTGCCCGGTGCTGAGCTGCTTGAGCCACTGGTACTGCAGGGGGTTGGTGTCTTGGAACTCGTCGATCAAGACATGCGAGAACCGCTGCCGGTAATGGTCTCGCAGGGCTGTATTGCGTGAGAGGAGTTCCACACTCCGCAGCAGCAGTTCCCCAAAATCCACGACCCCCTCGCGCTGGCACTGGTCTTCGTAGGCCTGGTAGAGGCCCACAAATTTCTTGTTGTAGCCATCGCTGTCATCGACGGCAGAGGGCCGAAGGCCCTGCTCCTTGGCGCTATTGATAAAGGACTGGACCTGCCTTGGCGGAAACTTCTCATCGTCAATGCCCATGGCCTTCATGAGCCGCTTGATCGAAGCCAGTTGGTCCTGAGAGTCGAGAATCTGGAAGGTGGCTGGCAGGCCGGCCTCCCGGTGGTGGGCCCGCAGGAGTCGATTGCACAGGCCATGAAAGGTGCCAACCCAGAGGCCCTTTAAGTTCACCGGCAGCATGGCCCCCAGCCTGGCCAACATCTCTCGGGCTGCCTTGTTGGTAAAGGTCACCGCCAGCAGGCCATAGGGGCTGACCTGGCCAGTGGAGATCAGCCAGGCAATGCGGGTGGTCAAAACCCTCGTCTTGCCAGAGCCAGCACCGGCCAGGATGAGGGCGGGCTCTCGGGGGAGGGTGACGGCGGCTTGCTGGGGGGGATTGAGGCTCTCGACCAGAGCCGCGATGTTGGAGGCAGACATGTTCGGATTCTAAGGGGACAACCGGCTAAAATCAGACCCTTTACGCGACAGCAGGAATCTAGCGGTGTCCCAGACCCTCCCTCCCCTCGACCCCCACTTCGACGCCAAGGCCATTGAGGCCCAGGTCCAGGCCGACTGGCTCAAAAAAGACGCCTACCGGGCAGTGGAGAACAATCCCAAATATCCCAAGGGCAAGTACTACGCCTGCTCCATGCTGCCTTATCCCTCGGGCCGGCTGCACATGGGCCACGTCCGCAACTACACCATCAACGATGTTATGGCCCGGTCCTTGCGGATGCAGGGCTACAACGTCCTCATGCCCATGGGCTGGGATGCCTTCGGGCTGCCCGCTGAAAATGCCGCCATGGCCAATGGGGTGGCCCCAGCCGCCTGGACCTACGACAACATCCAGACCATGAAGCGCCAGATGCTGGCCATGGGCCTGGCCATCGACTGGTCGCGCGAGACTGCCACCTGCAAATCCGACTACTACAAGTGGAACCAGTGGCTCTTTCTGAAGATGCGGGAGAAGGGCATTGCCTATCTAAAGACCGGCACCGTCAACTGGGACCCGGTGGACCAGACCGTCCTGGCCAATGAACAGGTTGTGGACGGCAAGGGCTGGCGCAGCGGTGCAGTCGTTGAAAAACGCGAGATCCCCATGTACTACCTGGGCATCACCCGGTATGCCGACGAACTGATCACTGGCCTCGAAGGACTGGGCTGGCCAGAGCGCGTCAAGCTCATGCAAGAAAACTGGATTGGCAAGTCCACCGGCGTGCGATTTGCCTTTGAACACCACATTACCGGGTCTGATGGCCAGCTGATTAACGACGGCAAGGTCTTTGTCTTTACTACCCGCGCCGACACCATCATGGGCGTGACCTTCATGGCCGTAGCACCCGAGCATCCCATTGCCACGGTCGCGGCCCAGGCCAATCCCGCACTTGCCAGCTTCATCGAGACCTGCAAGGCCGGTAGCGTGGCTGAGGCCGATCTGGCCACCCGCGAAAAAGAAGGCATGGACACGGGCCTCACCGTCACCCATCCCCTGACCGGTGCCGAGGTACCCGTCTGGGTGGGCAACTATGTCCTGATGAGTTACGGCGACGGTGCGGTCATGGGCGTGCCCGCCCATGACGAGCGGGACTTTGCCTTCGCCCTGAAATATGGCCTGGCGATTCGGCAGGTCATGGCACCCACCAGCGCCTCTGCAGCCGCGGGCCAGGCCTTCAACGACCAGGTCTGGCAAGACTGGTACGCCGACAAGCAGCAGGTTCAGACAGTTAACAGCGGGGCCTTGGATGGCCTGAGCCACGAGGCCGCGGTGGAGGCGGTCGCCAAGGCCCTGGCAGCAAAAGGCCTGGGCGAGAAAAAAGAGACCTTCCGGCTTCGTGACTGGGGCATCTCTCGCCAACGGTATTGGGGAACCCCCATTCCCATCATCCACTGTGAGACCTGCGGCGAGGTGCCAGTCCCAGAAAAAGACCTGCCCGTGGTGCTGCCCGAGGACCTGGTACCCGACGGCAGTGGCAACCCCTTGAACAAGTCAGAGGCCTTCCTGCGTGTGACCTGCCCCTGTTGCGGCCAGGCAGCCCGTCGGGAGACCGACACCATGGACACCTTCATCGACTCGAGTTGGTACTACATGCGCTACTGCAGCCCTGGCCAAGACTTGGCCATGGTCGATGAACGCATCGACTACTGGATGCCCATGGACCAGTACATCGGTGGCATTGAGCATGCAGTCTTGCACCTGCTCTACGCCCGGTTCTGGACCAAGGTCATGCGAGACCTGGGGCTGGTGAAGTTTGACGAACCCTTCTCCAATCTCCTGACGCAGGGCATGGTCCTGAACGAGACGTACTACCGCGACGATCCGTCTGGCCGCAAGCAGTGGTTCAACCCCGCTGACGTCGAGGTCCAGTTCGACGACAAAGGCCGGCCCACCTCTGCGGTCCTCAAAGCCGACGGCAGACCCGTGGAGATCGGTGGCACCGAGAAGATGGCCAAGTCCAAGAACAACGGCATCGACCCACAGGCCCTAATCGACCGCTACGGAGCCGATACCGCCCGACTCTTCACCATGTTTGCAGCGCCCCCCGAGCAGACCCTCGAGTGGTCTGACACCGGCGTAGAGGGTGCCCACCGCTTCCTCAAGCGACTCTGGTCTTTTGCAGCGACGCACCAGGGCTGGCTAATAAACCAGTCAAGCCAGTC
>CALMJH010000005.1 GCA_937864175.1 uncultured Burkholderiales bacterium | reverse complement strand
GCAGTATTCGCTGTCATCATCGTCTTCCCAGTTCTTCATGAAGATGCCAATGACCCGGTAGCCCTGCTCCTTGAGCAGGTAGGCCGAGACCGCAGAGTCCACGCCCCCGGACAGGCCGACTACAACGGTTTTGGCTGCGCTCATATAAGATAGAAGTCTAGTAGAACTGCGGCCCGCATGTTGCGTCGCCGCGTATAAAAACAAACAGTTAGCAGACCTCTGCAGACTCGAAACAGACCAAACAAGGGAGCCCAAGAATGCGCATCGGCATTCCCAAGGAATCATTGACCGGCGAGACCCGTGTAGCGGCCTCGCCAGAGACCGTTAAGAAGCTGGTTGGCCAGGGCCATACCCTGGCGATTGCAGCCGGGGCCGGCCTGTCTGCCAACTTCACCGACCAGGCCTACACCGAGGCTGGCGGCCAGATCGTGGATCAAGCTGCTGCGCTCGGCTGTGAGCTGGTCCTCAAGGTTCGCATTCCCAACGACGCCGAACTGGGGCAAATGTCCAAAGGCGCCACCCTGGTGGGCATGCTCAACCCATTCGATCGGGCTGGGCTGGACAAGCTGGCTGCGGCTGGCGTCACCGCCTTTGCCATGGAAGCGGCTCCCCGAACCACCCGGGCCCAGTCCATGGACGTATTGTCCTCTCAGGCTAACCTGGCCGGCTACAAGGCCGTCATGCTGGCTGCGGACGCCTACCCCCGCATCTTCCCGATGATGATGACTGCCGCTGGCACCATCAAAGCCGCCCGCACGGTCATTCTGGGCGCTGGTGTAGCTGGATTGCAGGCCATTGCTACGGCCAAGCGCCTGGGCGCCGTCGTCGAGGCAAGCGACGTCCGGCCCGCTGTGAAAGAGCAGATTGAATCCCTGGGTGCCAAGTTCATCGACGTCCCGTATGAGACTGACGAAGAGCGCGAGATCGCCCAGGGTGTGGGCGGCTATGCTCGCCCGATGCCCGAGAGCTGGATGAAGCGCCAGGCTGCCGAGGTCGCCAAGCGGATTGCCCAGGCGGACATCGTCATTTCGACGGCGCTCATTCCCGGCCGCAAGGCTCCGACCCTCATCACCGAAGAAATGGTGGCCAGCATGAAACCTGGCTCCGTGATTGTGGACATGGCGGTTGAGCAAGGCGGCAACTGTCCCTTATCGCAGTTGAACCAGACGATCACCACTGGTAACGGCGTGAAGATTGTCGGCATGCCCAACCTGGCGGCCCTGGTACCCACAGACGCCTCGGCACTCTATGCCCGTAACCTGCTGGACTTCCTGAAGCTGATCGTGACCAAGGAAGGTGCCCTGCAGATCCCCATGGACGACGACATCGTAGCCGCCACCCTGGTCTGCAA
>CALMJH010000004.1 GCA_937864175.1 uncultured Burkholderiales bacterium | reverse complement strand
TCTGGTCTTTTGCAGCGACGCACCAGGGCTGGCTAATAAACCAGTCAAGCCAGTCAAGCCCCGTCATGCCAACGACAGCAGCGGCCAAAGACCTTCGCCGTGCCGTCCACGAGTTGCTGCGCCAGGCGGACTTCGACCTCTCTCGTCGGCAGTACAACACCGTGGTCTCGGCCTGCATGAAAATGCTCAACACCCTGGAGGAGGCCACAAAGGAATTCACAAAGGCCGCCACAGCGACTGGCCAGCCAAGGCCCGACGAGGACCTTGCTGCCTGCCTGCGCGAGGGACTGGGCATCTTGATTCGGGTCCTCTACCCAGTGGTCCCCCACATGGGCTGCGCCCTCTGGCAGTCGCTAGGCTATGCCCAGACCTACGGCGACCTCCTGGATGCGGCCTGGCCTGCGGTCGATGAGACTGCCCTGGTTCGTGACAGCCTGGAACTCATGCTTCAGGTCAACGGAAAACTTCGCGGCAGCCTGACCGTGCCAGCTGATGCTGACCAGAAGGCCATTGAGGCCGCGGCGCTCGCCAGTGAGGCCTTTGCAAAGTTCTCGGATGGCAAGCCCCTTCGAAAGGCCATCGTGGTGCCAGGTCGTCTGGTGAACCTGGTGGTCTGATACCCTTGTCCGCATGACTTCTTCCGTGAAGACTCAACCCCAGACTTCGACAAGCCCACGACGGGCCCTCCTGCGGGCCGGCACCGGAGGCCTGGGCCTGCTGGCCCTGGCTACGCTGGGCAGCCTAGGGGGCTGCGGCTGGAAAATTCGCGGGGCCGGTTATAACTTCGGCTTTAAACGCATCATGGTGCTCGCACCCGGACAGGGGCCAGTGGTCGACCGCAGCCTCTCCGAAGAAGACCTGGCCAAGATGGGTGGCGAGATGGCCCAGCCCATCGCTGGTAACGGACTGGCCGAGCGTCTGCGTCGCGAACTCAGAACCCGCTACCGACTTGAACTCACGTCTCGGATTGCCCAGACCCAGGTCATTGTTCGTCTGCTCCAAGTCAATCAACAGCGACTGGTGGTCGGATTCTCTGGCTCTGGCCGTCCTCGCGAGATCGAACTGCGCACGGCAGTCACCTTCCGAGTCGAGGACGCCCTAGGCCGCTCCCTGATTGCGACCGACACCATCGAACTGCGCCGCTCAATCAGCGTTAGTGAGTCCGAAGTCTTGTCGACCGACGATGCCGAGAAGTTCCAGATCAACGCCATGGAAGAAGACATCCTTCAGCAGATCCTGCGTCGACTGGCCACCATCTCCACCGATGCAAATCCGGTTCGACCCGAAAAAGCCTGAGCTGCTCGCCAGCCAGCTTCAACGACAGTTCAGCGCTGCCCAGAGCCACCCCGCCAGCTGCGCCATTAGCGGGGACGACCCCCTGCTCACCACCGAGGCGGCCGACCAGGTCCGCCAGTTTCTTCGCCAACAGGGCTTTGACGAGCGGACCAGCGAGACCACCGACCGCAGCTTCGACTGGCGAAGCTGGTTGGCGCAGGCCCATGCCCCCTCGCTCTTTGCGAGCCAGCGCCTCTTGGAGTTGCGTCTGCCAACAGGCAAGCCCGGAACCGAGGGCAACAAGGCCCTGACCGCCTGGGCCCAGGACCCGGCCCCCGACACCGTGGTGCTGCTGTTGCTGCCCAGGGCTGACCGCACCATGCAGGCCACCGGCTGGTTTCAAGCCTTTGCAGAGCACGGCCTGGTCATCAGTGTTCCCGAGCTGCAGCCCGCCGACATGCCCGCCTGGATCGCCGCCAGGCTTGCCCAGGCAGGACTCCAGGCCGAGCCCAAGGCCCTCTCAGTCCTGGCGGCAAAATCCGAGGGCAATCTGGCCGCAGCCCACCAAGAAATCCTGAAGCTTGCCCACCTGCCGCGCAAAGACCCCACGGCGCCCATCAGTGCCGCCGAGATGCACGAGGCCGTCACCGACGCGGCCCGCTTCAGTCCCTTTGTACTAGGCGATGCCTTTGTGGCGGGCGATGCCAGACGAAGCCTGCGAATGCTCAGAGGGCTTCGAGAAGAGGGTCAGGCCCTGCCCCTTCTGGTCTGGAGCGTGGCCAATGCGGTCCGTCGACTCCCCCTGTCGCGGGCGGCAGAGGCCCTGCGCGAGCTCAGTCGCATCGATACAATGGCAAAAGGCTTACTCGCAGAGGATCCCTGGATGGCGCTAGAGCGGCTCGCGTTGTCCCTGTCGAAATCAAGATGACCACACCCAATGTCCAGTCCATGATGACCGAACTCGGCCAGGCAGCCCGAGAGGCTGGGCGTCGCATGGCCGCGGCCAGCACTGCCCAGAAAAACCAGGCTCTGCGAGCCCTGGCCCAGGCCATCGAGTCTTCGACCGCAGCCCTTCAGCAGGCCAACCAACAAGACCTCCAGGCGGCCCGTGCTGCCGGCCATGACGAGGCCTTTGTCGATCGACTGGCCCTGTCGGACAAAGCCATCGCCACCATGGTGGCTGGTCTGCACCAGATTGCCAGCCTGGCAGACCCAGTCGGCGAGATGTCGAACCTGCGCGTCCAGCCCAGCGGCATTCAGGTGGGACAGATGCGTGTGCCCCTTGGCGTTATCGGCATCATCTATGAGTCCCGGCCCAACGTCACCATCGATGCGGCTGCGCTCTGTCTGAAGTCGGGCAATGCAACGGTCCTGCGTGGAGGCTCAGAGGCCTTTCATTCCAATCAATTCCTGGCGGGCCTTATTGGTCAGGCCCTGGTTCAGGCTGGCCTTCCCCAGGCTGGTGTCCAGGTGGTGCCGACGGCCGATCGGGCCGCAGTCGGTGCCATGATCACCATGCCCCAGTTCATCGATGTCATCGTGCCGCGCGGTGGCAAGTCCCTGGTCGAGCGCATTACCAACGAGGCCACAGTGCCGGTGATCAAACACCTCGATGGCATCTGTCATGTCTACATCGATGCCGATGCCTGCCCTCAGAAGGCTATCCGGATTGCTGACAATGCCAAGACCCAGCGCTATGCACCCTGCAACACCATGGAGACCCTGCTGGTCGACCGCAGCATGGCCCAGCAGGTCCTGCCAGACCTCTGCAAGATCTACCAGACCAAGGGCGTTGAGCTTCGGGTCTGCGACCAGACGCGTGCGGTCCTGGCCGCCAACGGCTTTAAGGATCAAGACCTGGTCACGGCCACCGAAGAGGACTGGCGAACCGAATACCTGGCGCCCATCCTGTCGATCCGCCTGGTCGATGGCGTCGACCAGGCCATGGACCACATCGCACGCTACGGCTCCGCCCACACCGACAGCATCGTCACCCAGAACCATTCGACGGCCATGCGGTTTCTCCGTGAGGTTGACTCGGCCTCGGTCATGATCAACGCCTCTACCCGTTTCGCCGATGGCTTCGAGTATGGCCTGGGTGCCGAAATCGGCATCTCCACCAACAAGCTGCATGCCCGTGGACCCGTCGGCCTCGAAGGCCTCACCACTCTGAAGTGGGTCGTCTTCGGGGACGGACACATTCGAAGCTAGACCCCCTACACACAGTGCCCACGCACACTCATTGACATCGGAGACCTGACCCATGGCCATCCTCTGGGTAAAAGCCATTCACATTATTTTTGTGACCAGCTGGTTTGCGGGCCTCTTCTACCTGCCACGCATCTTCGTGAACCTGGCCATGGTGCCGGCTGGCCCCGAGGGCCAGGCAGAGCGAGACCGGCTTTTGCTCATGAGCCGCAAACTCTATCGGTTCATGATGCCGCTCATGATTGGCACCCTCTTTTTTGGCTTCTGGCTCTGGCTTGGGTTTGGCATTGGCAAAGACGGGCCGGGCAATGGCTGGATGCATGCCAAGCTGGCCATCGTGGTGGCCCTGGTGGGCTATCACCATATCTGCGGGGCCATGCTCAAAAAGTTTCAGGCCGGCACCCTGCAGAAATCCCATGTCTGGTTCCGCTGGTTTAACGAAATTCCGGTGCTCATGCTGCTGGGCGCCGTGGTTCTGGTTGTGGTCAAGCCCTTTTAATGGCGCTGCTATCGGCCTTCGCAGTCTGTCCCTCGGGGCTCGAGTCCTGCCTGGCCGATGAACTCCGCAGCCTAGAGGGCCTCACCGAAATCCAGACCGGCAAGGCCGGTTGTTGGTTTCGGGCAGACGCCACTGCCATCGCCAGGGCCAACCTCTGGTGTCGAGTCCCCACCCGCATTCTGGTGCTGCTCGACCAGGTCAGGCTTCGGTCCGCCGACGACCTCTATGCGGCTGCCAAGCGACTCTCCTGGGAGACCTATCTCAATCCAGCCCAGACCATTCGTATCGATGTCAATCAAGGCCGACCAGCGCCCTTTGACTTGGCCCTGCCCTATGCGGCACTGAAGGTAAAGGATGGCCTCTGCGATCGGTTTCGGGAGCAGACTGGCGAGCGGCCCTCGGTGGACACCCACGACCCGGACATCCGCCTCTGGGTCTACATCGACGGCGACAAGGCCACTCTCTCGATTGACACCAGTGGTGAGCCCCTCTTTAAGCGAGGCTGGCGTCAGGCCAAGGGTGAGGCGCCACTGCGAGAAAACCTGGCCGCCGCTCTGGTCATGATGACCGGCCTGGGCCAGCCCTCGGGATTCTCCCCAAACCTGATTCTCGACCCCATGGCCGGTAGCGGGACCCTGCTCATAGAGGCTGCCAGCCTCTTGGCGGGACTCGCCCCTGGCTTTCATCCGGTTCACCCCCGAGCCTTTGCCTGCGAGCGATTCGACCGTCGATCTGCCTTCGGTCGGGTGGACTTCACAGGGCTGCGGGCCGAGTGTGCGGCGGCCTGGGGCAGAGCGGCCCAGCTCAGTCTGCCCGCGCTTGTTGGCCGCGACCTAGACGGCCGGCTGGTTCGCGTCGCTGCTGACAATGCTAGCCGGGCCCTGCCACCCAGCCTGAGCCGCCAGATTGAATTTGAGCAGGCCGACTTTTTCGAAGCACCCGCGCCGGCCACCAGCACGCCCGCCCTGCTGCTCACCAACCTGCCCTACGGCAAGCGCGTTCAGATGAGCGAGGAGGACCCCAGACGGCTCTCGGAGGTCCTCAAGCGTCACTATGCTGGCTATCAGGCCTGGCTACTCACGGACAACCTCAAGCTCGACTCCGCAATCCGACTCAAGGCGGGTCGGCGAACGCCCGTGATGAATGGCGACATCGAATGCCGATGGATGCGGTTCGATATGGTGGCGGGGTCTGCAAGAACATGAGCAACATCCAAGACCGCCTGGAAGAGGTCTCCCAACGCATTGATCGGGCCTGCGAGTCCTCGGGACTGCCAAGGGCGGCCGTCAGGCTTCTGGCCGTTAGCAAGACCTTTGGGCCCGAGGCCGTCCTAGACGCACTGGCGGCGGGCCAGCAAGACTTTGGCGAAAACTATGTTCAGGAGGGGGTGGAGAAGATTCTGGCGGTGGCGCAACAGCTGGAACACCTGGCCAGCCAACCGCCTTCCTCAACCAGTCCCAGACCGTGTTGGCACTTTATTGGCCCCCTTCAGAGCAACAAGACTCGGGACGTGGCGGAGCAGTTTGACTGGGTCCACAGCATCGACCGCCTCAAAATTGCCCAGCGACTGCTTGACCAACGACCCGCCCATCTGGGGCCCCTTCAGGTCTGCCTGCAGGTCAACACCAGTGGTGAGCAGAGCAAATCGGGGGTGAGCCCAGCTGCGGCCCTGCAGTTAGCCGTCGAACTCGCCGAGCTGATTCAGGCCCACCCAAGGTCAGACCAGGCCATGGTCCTGCGCGGACTCATGACCATTCCAGAGCCCAGCCCCCAAGACCGGGTTATTCAGGAACGCTTCTCGGCGCTGGTGGCCCTGAGAGACGACATCGCACAGGCCCTGCGGGAGCGGGGACTGGTGCAACCTCTGGATGTCTTGTCGATGGGCATGTCGGCTGATTTGGAGTTGGCCATTGCGGCCAGCACAGCCAGAACAACTACCTGGGTTCGGGTGGGCACCGCCATCTTCGGCGCCCGCCCCAGGCGTGAAGCTTAGGCAGCGATCGACTTGACGGCTGCGGCCAGACGGCTCTTGTGACGAGAAGCCTTGTTCTTGTGAACGATTTTCTTGTCAGCAATGCGGTCGATGACGCTGGTGGCTGCGCTGTAGGCAGCGGCAGCGGCTTTGGCGTCGCCAGCGGCAACAGCTTTGCGAACAGACTTCACGGCGGTCCGGTAGGACGAACGCAGGCCAGCGTTGATCAGGCGGCGGGTAGCGGCCTGACGAGCACTTTTGCGGGCGGAGGCAGAGTTAGCCATAACAAATCCTAAAAAAAAGGTTCCGATGCGGAAAAGCCCTACACTATAGCCGTTCTTATGAATCTGCTCAAGACTGCTGCCACCGTCAGCGGACTCACCCTGCTGTCCCGCGTCACCGGGCTTTTGCGAGAAATCCTGACGGCAGGGCTCTTTGGCGCGGGGGCCCAGACCGACGCCTTCTTCGTAGCCTTTCGGCTTCCCAACCTGCTGCGACGGCTCTTTGCCGAAGGCGCCTTCACCCAGGCTTTTGTACCCGTCTTGGGGCAGGTGAAGGCCCAACAGGGGCCCGACCAGGCCGCCAGCCTGGCTGCTCGGGTGGGCCTGCTGCTGCTGGTGGTGCTTGCCCTCATCACCCTGCTGGCCATCGCGGCCGCGCCGATTCTGGTCTGGCTGATGAGCGGGGGCTTTGGCGGCGACGCCGCCACCTTTGAACTCACCACCCAGATGACCCGCTGGATGTTTCCCTACATCCTGCTGATCTCCCTAGTGGCTCTGGCGGCCGGCGTGCTCAACACCTGGTCGGAATTCCGGCTGCCCGCCTTCACCCCCGTCTTGCTCAACCTGGCCTTTATCGGGTCGGCCCTGCTGCTGGCCCCCCAACTCCAGGAGCCCATCTGGGCCCTGGTGGTGGCGGTCCTGGTGGGCGGCGTGGCCCAGCTGGCCCTGCAGGCCTGGGGGCTGGCAAGGCTGGGGCTTTTGCGGTCGCTGGGGCCTCTGCTGCGAGACCCCTGGGCCAGTCTGCGGGAGGCATGGGCTGACCCGCATGTCCGCCGCATCCTGTCTCTGATGCTGCCGGCCAGTCTTGCGGTCTCGGTGGCCCAGATCAGCCTGATCATCAACACCCACATCGCCGCCCGGCTCGAGACTGGCAGTGTCTCGTGGCTCTCGTATGCAGACCGGCTGATGGAGTTTCCAACCGCTCTTCTGGGCGTGGCCCTGGGCACCGTGCTGCTGCCCAGTCTTACCAAGGCCCACAGCGAGGCAGACAGCCAGCGGGTCTCAGCCCTCTTAGACTGGGGCCTACGGATCGTGCTTCTGCTGGCAATTCCGGCCTCTGTCGGGCTGGCTGTGCTGGCAGTCCCACTGGCCGCCTCCCTCTTTCACTACGGGGCCTTTGACGACCAAGACCTCTTCATGACCGCCCAGGCCATGATGGCCTACGCCGTAGGCCTAACCGGCCTGATTGCGGTCAAGGTGCTGGCCCCGGGGTTCTACGCCAAACAAGACATCCGCACGCCCGTCAAAATTGCCCTGCTCACCCTGGCGACGACTCAGCTGCTCAACCTGGTCCTGGTGCCCCTCTTCCAGCATGCTGGACTGGCCCTGGCCACCGGACTCGCGGCCTGCCTGAATGCGGGGCTCTTGTGGTTCAAGCTGCGTCAGCGGGGCAGCTACCATCCCCAGCCTGGCTGGTGGTTGCTCATCCTGCGAGTCCTGATGGCCGCCCTGGCGATGGGCCTGCTGCTGGTGGCCTTGGCCAATCAGCTCGATTGGGTCCTGCTTCGACAGAGTCCGGGCCTGCGCCTACTCGGTCTGGCGGGCCTCATGGCTGCAGCCGCCCTGTCATACTTTGGCGCGTTGAGCCTGATGCGTGTTCATTGGCAATCGATCCTAAAGGGCCCCAAATGACCTCCTCTTCCAGCAATGCCCGTCACCTGCTGATCATCGGGGGTGGCAACATGGCCCAGGCCCTCATGGGCGGACTCATCCAGGCCAAGGCCCCCAGCCAAGTCCAGACCCTCACAGTCATTGAGCCCCTCGAGGCCACTCGCAAAACCCTGGGCAACCTCCAAATTCAGGCCCAGTCCAGGGGCATCGTCTTTAACCTCTACGAGAACCTGCAGGCCGCCAGTCGTGCCAACGACATCGACTGGGTGCTGCTGGCCGTCAAGCCTCAGCAAGTCGCCGAAGTCTTTGACCAACTTCCCGACGGCCTGCGCAGCCTGCTCTGCGGGCCAGGCAGCCAGGCCCACTGGCTATCGATTGCGGCCGGTCTGGGCTGCGACAAGCTTCGCGCCTGGATTGGGCATGACCAACTGGTTCGCGCCATGCCCAACACACCGGCCTTGATTCAAGAGGGCATCACCGGCCTCTATGCATCGCCCACCCTCACACCCCTTGCACGGCAGCAGGCCGAATCACTGATGGCCGCAGTAGGTCAGGTCGTCTGGGTCGCAGACGAATCCCTGATGAATGCCATCACGGCCCTCTCGGGGTCCGGTCCGGCGTATGTCTTTCGATTTGCCGAGGCCCTGGCCGCGGCTGGCCAATCGATGGGCCTTGGTCCGGAGCAGGCCTTGGCTCTGGCCCGCCAGACCATCAAGGGGGCTGCCCTGCTCATGTCGAGCAGCCCCGACCATCCCAGCCTTCTGCGGGAGCGGGTGACCTCTAAGGGAGGGACGACCGCAGCGGCCTTGGCCAGCCTAGAGGCGGACGGCTTCGAGCAAGTCATTCAGAAGGCCCTTCGGGCCGCGCGAGACCGAGGCGAGGAGATGGGTCGCTAGAGCATCAGGTCAAGGGCGAGGCCAAGCCAGATCACGGCCCCCACCCAATGACTCTGACGAAAGACCCAGAAGCTGTCCTCACGGCTTCGGCTACGAAGTCGTAAGAGCAGCCGATAGGACCAGACTGTCGCAGCCACCCAGGCCAGCCCATAGACCAGACCAAGACTCACCAGAAATGGCAGTGCCAGCAAGGTCAGCAGGACAAAGGACTGGAAGACCGCTACCGCCAGCACATCCAATCGACCGAAGGTAATGGCGCTGCTGCGTAGACCCAGTCGGAGGTCATCGTCCCGATCCACCATGGCATAGGCCGTGTCATAGGCAATCGACCAGGCCACATTGGCCAGCCAGAGCCACCAGGCATAGAGCGGCACCTGGCCGTGGGTATCTGCAAAGGCCATGGGAATGCCAAAACCAAAGGCAATGCCCAAGACGGCCTGGGGCATGGGGAAAAAGCGTTTGAAATAGGGATAGGCCGCCGCCACAAAGACGGCGACGTAGGCGTACTGACGAGCCAAGTCATTGAGAAAGACCAGCAGACTCGCACTGCAGGCCAGCAAGACCAGGGCCAGACCCAAGGCCTCTAGCACCGAGACACTGCCGGTGGCCAGACGACGCTGAGACGTGCGGGCCACCGCGCCATCAAAGCGTCGATCAGCCAGGTCGTTGAGCACACAGCCGGCTGCCCGCATCAGGATGGTGCCCACCGTGAAGACCAGCAGGCGGGGCCAGTCGGGCAGGCCCTGGGCAGCCAGCCAGAGCCCCCACCAAGTCGGCCAGAGCAACAACAAGATGCCAACCGGCTTGTCAAAGCGAGCGAGGGTCCAGTAGGCCACCGCTCGGCTTCGTAGAAAGGTGGAAAGGCTGGGGGCTTGGGGTTCCGGCTGGGGCATGGGCCTTATTTTCTCATCTTCGGCTCACCCGCATCGGGGCCCGTCGGCCGGCTCGGCTCGGGCAGAATCGAAGGCCTGATCACCAGGCCGTTGGCCTGGAGCCTGGCCAGACGTTTTTCACCCAGTCCTTTCACTCGCCGAGAGAGGTCAGCCGCACTCTTGAACGGCCCACCCTTCTTGCGAGCCATGACAATCTTCTGGGCCATGCTCGGGCCAATGCCCTTGACCTCCTGAAGCTGCCGGGCCTCGGCCGTGTTGATATCCACGCTGGGTCGGGACGGCTTCGAGACGGCCTGCGTCTGGGACCGCTTGGGCCTCTGAGTCTGCTCGACCACCGGGGCCTCGGCGGAGTTCACGGACTGGGCCATCACCTGGGGCGCGGACCAACTAAGGGCTAAAGCCAGGGCACTGGTGGCCAGCCACCGTTCGGTTTCAAATCGATTCATCTTGGAGTCCTCTTGATCTGCCAAAAAAAAGGGCTGCTCAGGCAGCCCCTTGGCAGCAGAGGAGGCGCCTAGCAGTCCGCGGCGAGTCGGGCCTTCACATACGAAGCGACGCCCTGCTGCACCGTCAGGAAGGGGGCAGCGTAGCCAGCCGCCCGAAGCCTGCTTAGGTCGGCCTGGGTATAGCTCTGGTATTTGCCCTTCAGGGCCTCAGGAAAATCGACATAGACAATCTGGCCAGCTTTCACCAACTCCTGCAGGGACCGTTCGGGCTGCCCCTGGGCCTGGGCCAGGCTGTTAATAACCGCCACCGCCACCTCATTGAAGGTCTGGGCTCGGCCGGTCCCTAGGTTAAAAATGCCCGACTGGCCGCGCCCCGCCAGGGCTGCATCCAGAAAATGCAGGTTCACCCGAACCACATCCTCCACTGAGACAAAGTCACGCTGCTGGCATCCGGCCTCCCAGCCGTCGTAGCCCTGGAAGAGTCGAACCTGTCCCTCGGCACGGAATTGGTTGAAGTGGTGAAACGCGACCGAGGCCATTCGGCCCTTGTGCTGCTCCCTTGGGCCATAGACATTGAAGTACCGAAAACCAATGACCGGCGCAGTAAGCCCATCGAGCCGACGCCGCAGGTGCTGATCGAACAGAAACTTGGAGTAGCCGTAGACGTTAAGCGGTGACTCCACGGCACGGTCTTCTGTAAAGACTGTGGAGCCTCCGTAGACCGCGGCAGACGAGGCGTAGAGCAGAGGCAGGCGGTGACGTTGGCACCAGTCCAAGACCTCGCGGGTGTAGCGGTAGTTGTTGTCCATCATGAACTGGCCATCCGTCTCCATGGTGTCGGAGCAGGCCCCCTGGTGCAGGACCGCCCGCACCGGACCCAGACCCGCACCGAGGCCCTGGAGGTATTCATTGAGACTGTTGGTCTGCAAGAGGTCCAGAAACTCTTCCTTGTCCAGGTAGTCGGCCACCTCACAGTCCACCAGGTTCAAGAACCGGTCGGCATCGGTGAGGTCATCGACCACGACCAGGTCGCGCTCGCCTCGGTCATTCAGGGCCTTGACCAGGTTGCTTCCAATAAAGCCGGCGGCGCCAGTCACCACAATCGTCATGGTCTAGTCCTTTGCAAAGAGTTCATCGATGGTCAGCGTGGCCGTGCCCAGCTTGCCCACCACAATCCCGCCGGCCCGATTCGCCAGACGAACCGCTGACTCCATGTCATAGCCAGCCCCCAAGGCCACTGCCAGGGTTGCAATCACGGTATCACCCGCGCCGCTAACGTCAAAGACCTCGCGGGCCTGGGCGGGCACATGAAAGACAGGGACCGTCGCCGAGAAGAGGGTCATGCCCTCTTCGCTTCGTGTCACGAGCAGATGGGCCAACTGCAGCTTGGCCCGCAGGGCCTGGGCCCGGTGCTCGAAGTCGGCCTCATCTTGCGCACGCCCGGCCACCTGAAAAAACTCTGAGCGGTTTGGGGTGAGCAGGGTTGCGCCCGAATACCGGTCGTAGTCATCGCCTTTGGGGTCCACCAAAATGGGTTTGCCCATCTCACGGGCCAGGGCAATAAGGTCTTTGATGTGCGTAAGCCCGCCCTTGCCGTAGTCGGACATGATCACCAGATCGACGGCATCCAGGGCCCGTCGAAATTCCGCCTGCTTGTTCTTCAGGACCTCATGGGTTGGCTGGGCCTCAAAGTCGAGTCGGATGAGCTGCTGCTGCCGACCCAAGACCCGAAGCTTGAGGGTGGTCTGGATCTGGGGGTCTTCCAGCAGCCGGTCCTCAATACCCTCTTGGACCAGCAGCGCCCGCAGCTCACGGCCCACCTGGTCAGACCCAATGACCCCCATGAGCAGGGCCTTGGCGCCGAGACTGGCAATGTTTCTGGCCACGTTGGCTGCTCCGCCCAAACGGTCTTCTGCCTGACCAACCCGGACGATGGGCACCGGAGCCTCAGGCGAGATGCGGTCGACCTCGCCCCACCAGTAGCGGTCGAGCATCAGGTCGCCAACAACCAAGACACGGACACCGGCAAAGCGTTGTGGGTTCATCTGCTGCCCTATTGAATGGGATGAAGGCCGTCCCAGTGATGACACCCGGGACACTGCCAATAATGACGGCGCGTCTGAAAACCACAGTGGGCACAGACGTGCAGGCCCAAGACGGGCTCTGGACCCTCTTGAAGCCGTGGATGGTCTGGACAGAGGGCTGCGGCCTGGTCTTGCCGACCCAACTCCATCAGGAAATGAAAACGCTCCGTGGCCAGGGCCGCAGCGTCGGGTGAGGCCGCAGCCAGTTGATCGGCCACCCGCAAAGCATCCGCCCAGCGACGCTGGCGCTGAAAGAGATCGAGTTGAAGACCCAGGGCCTGTTGGGCCAGACTCGACTGGGCGAGCAGGTCCAGGGACTGCTCTGCCCGATCAAAAATCCCAGCCGCCATGTAGTCGTGGGCCAACTCCAGCAGGGTGGACTCCCGAAGCGGCTCGCTAATGTCAGACCGGCCGAGCAGCGCCAGATGGACCTCAATGGCCCGGTCTGGAAGGCCCTTCTGCCGGTAGTAACGGCCCAGCGACTTCTGCAGGCCCAGGGCCTCGGGATTTTCGCGAATGGCCGCCAGCAGACGAGCCATGGCCACCTGGCTGTTGTCCTCGAGCAGGGCCTCGACGCCGGCAGCGAGTTCATCGAAATCATTGCGTTGACGCGCCTGACCCTGACGGAGTTCAAGCCGAGCAGCAAACCAGCCCATGGCAAACAGCAGGGGCAACACCAGGAGCCAGAGTGGATCGATGGGGATCAAAGGCCGGGGCTAGGCAGGGCCTAGGTGGAGGATTTGTTCACCCGGTAGCGCAACTCTTTGCCGGGCTTGAAATGAGGAACCCGCTTGGCGGGCACAGAGACCTCTTCACCGGATTTGGGATTGCGGCCCACCCGAGGGGGACGCTCACTGATGGAGAAGGTGCCAAAACCACGAATCTCGATGCGATGACCCTCGATCAGGGCCTCGGTCATGGCATCCAGCAGGAGCTTGACGGAGACTTCGCAGTCTTTTTGAACGAGTTGGGCATTAAGGCCCAAGACGGGATTGTTGAGCCGCTCGGTCAGACGAAGAATGAGTTCAGACTTGGTCATGACCGAGCGAGCCAGGCGGTTTACTGCTTGTCGCCTTCGAGTTTGGCTTTCAACAGGGCGCCCAGGTTGGTCGTACCGGAGGTACCACCACTCTCAGCGGCCATCTTCTGCATGGCATCAGCCGTATCGGCGTTGTCCTTGGCCTTGATAGACAGATTGATGGCGCGGGTCTTGCGATCCACGTTCACGATCATGGCTTCAACGGTATCGCCCTCTTTCAGGTGAGTCCGGGCATCTTCCACGCGGTCGCGCGAGATGTCCGACGCCCGCAGGTAGCCCTCGACGTCGTCCGACAGGGCAATGGTGGCGCCCTTGGCATCGACCGACTTCACAGTACCTGTGACCACTGCACCCTTTTCGAATTGGCTGGTGTAGCCGGCAACGGGGTCGCCCGAGAGCTGCTTGATGCCCAGCGAGATACGCTCACGCTCGACGTCAATGGCCAAGACCACGGCCTCCACATCGTCACCCTTTTTGAAGTTGCGAACAGCCTCTTCACCGGCCTCGTTCCAGGAGAGGTCCGAGAGGTGAACCAGGCCATCGATGTTGCCGGGCAGGCCCACAAAGACGCCGAAATCGGTGATGGACTTGATCTGACCGGAGACCTTGTCACCCTTGTTCATGCTGGAGGCAAACTCCTGCCAGGGGTTGGCGCGGCACTGCTTCATGCCCAAGGAAATACGGCGACGCTCGCCATCGATCTCCAGGACCATGACTTCGGTCTCATCGCCCACCTGAACAACCTTGGCGGGGTTGACGTTCTTGTTGGTCCAGTCCATCTCGGAGACGTGCACCAGACCCTCGATGCCGGGTTCGATCTCCACAAATGCACCGTAGTCGGTGATGTTGGTGACCTTGCCGAACAGGCGGGTGCCCTGGGGATAACGACGGGCAATGCCGTCCCAGGGGTCATCGCCCAGCTGCTTGATGCCCAGCGAGACGCGGTTCTTTTCCTGGTCGAAACGCAGGACCTTGGCCGTGACTTCCTGACCAACGGTAAGCACTTCGGAGGGATGACGGACTCGACGCCAGGCCATGTCGGTGATGTGCAGAAGGCCATCGATGCCGCCGAGGTCGACGAACGCACCGTAGTCGGTGATGTTCTTGACCACGCCAGTAACGGTCGAGCCTTCTTTCAGATTCTCCAGCAGCTTGGAGCGCTCTTCGCCCATGCTGGTCTCCACCACTGCACGGCGGGACAGAACGACGTTGTTGCGCTTGCGGTCAAGCTTGATGACCTTGAACTCCAGGGTCTTGCCCTCGATGTGAGAGGTGTCCTTGATGGGACGCGTGTCGACCAAGGAACCGGGCAGGAAGGCGCGGATGCCATTGACCATCACGGTCAGGCCACCCTTGACCTTGCCAGTGACAGCACCGGTCACGAGCTCGCCAGACTCCAGGGCCTGCTCCAGGCTGACCCAGGAGGCCAGACGCTTGGCGCGGTCGCGCGAGAGACGGGTCTCGCCACGGCCATCTTCCAGGGACTCAATGGCCACGGACACGAAGTCACCTTCTTTGACATCTAGCTCGCCCTGGTCGTTGTGGAATTCTTCAACAGGAATAAAGCTTTCAGACTTCAGCCCGGCATTGACGACCACATGGTTCTGGTCGATGCGCAGCACTTCTGCGGTGATCACTTCACCGGCGCGCATTTCTTGACGGGCAATGGATTCCGCAAACAGCGCGGCAAAGGAATCAGGTGCGGGAGCACCTTGTTGTGTGGATTGAACGGACATTAGGTTAGGTTTCCAAAAACACACCACCAGGACACCCTGGCAGTGGAGTCACGGCTTGGACAAAGAAAGCGGCTTGCACCGACCCCCAGCCCTTGCCAAAAAATGGTTCTCGGGTTGACCCTGGCAGGACCAGGTCCAAGCCCAAAAACCGGCTAGCCCGCCAGTCTATTTCAAAAAACCAACGAGATCAAACAGTTAAACGACAGATCGCGGCTTGGCGCGGACCGCTACTAGACCGGAGCGCCTAGGCCTTCGAGGACCGCCAGGCCAAGACCTGGGCCACGGCCTGGTCGATTCCCATCGCAGAGGTGTCCAAATACTCAACGCCTTGATTTGGAACGAACTTTAGGGGTGCAATGGGCCGGGCCGCATCTCGGGCATCTCGCGCCTGGAGGTCGGCGGTAATGGCCTGCAGGTCGGCGGGCTCCCCCCTGGCCTGCAGCTGCAGCACCCGGCGCTGGGCCCGAATCTCGGCCGAAGCCGTCAGAAAAACCTTGAGGCTGGCCTTCGGAAAGACAACTGAGCCCATGTCTCGACCATCGGCGACCAAGCCCGGCTGGCGGGCGAAGTCTCTCTGACGACGCAGCAGGGCCTGACGCAGCATGGGCTGGGTGGCGATCTGAGAGGCCCGATTGCCAACAGCCTCGGCCCGAATGGCCTGGCTGACGTCCCGACCATTGAGCCAGACCTGCTCGCCCTCAAACCGCAGCTGCATGTTCAAGGCCAGGGCACTCAGCGCCTGGGCCTCATCGGCAGCGAGGCTGAGTTCCAGGCTCTGCAGGGCCACCAGTCGGTAGAGCGCGCCGCTGTCCAAATAGGCATAGCCCAGGGCCTTGGCCACTCGACTAGCGACGGTGCCCTTGCCAGAGGCCGTCGGGCCATCAATGGCGATGACCGGCACGGCATTGGCACAGACGGCCGCAAACTCTTCAAAGTAAGTGGGGAAGGTCTTGTTCACGCAGGCGGGGTCTTCGATGGTCACCGCGCG
>CALMJH010000003.1 GCA_937864175.1 uncultured Burkholderiales bacterium | reverse complement strand
CGCGCTTGATGTTCGCCCAGGACACGGGCTCAGCCATTCAAGGCGCTCATCGGGCCGACTTGTTCTTTGGGTCTGGTGCAGTCGCCGGTGAACTGGCTGGGAAGATGAAGGCCCAAGGCAGCATGGTAGTGCTGCTGCCCAAAGGGTATTGACCTTCAGTTACTTCAGCGCCGCCTCGATCTGCTCTTTTGAAATGGCACCCTGAAGTCGCTTGCCGTTGACCACGAAGCTAGTGGGCGTCGCCTGAACCCCTAACTGCTGACCCAGCGCCACGATCTTGTCCTTGGGGAAGTTGCAGTCTTTGCCAGCGGCGGCTGGCTCCTTGCCCAGCAGCATCCAGTCATCCCAGGCGTTCTGACGATCCTTGGCACACCAGGCATTGCGGCTGACCGTGGTCGACTCAGGCCGAAGGATGGGATAGAAGTAGGTGTAGATGGTGACGTTGTCCAGGGTCATCAAGGTCTGCCGAAACTTGCGGCAGAAAGAGCAGTAGGGATCCTCGAACACGGCAATGGTCCGTTTGCCCTTGCCGCCGTCGCCCTTGACCGATTTCATGGCCAACTCCAAAGGCAGCTTGGAAAAATCAATGCGCTGGATGTCGTCCATGCGGGCCGCCGTCAGGTTCAGGCCCGTCTTCAGGTCCACCAGTTGGCCTTCCACAATCACGTGAGTAGCCTTTTCGTCGACATAGACCAGGTCGTTGCCAATCTGTACCTCGACAATGCCCGGCATGCTGGTCTTGTTCACCGCGTCCACCTTGAAGCGGCCTTTCAGCCAGCCCTCGACAGCGGTTTTCACCTGCTTAAAGACAGCCGCCGAGGCGGGTTGGGGATCAGCGGCCTGGGCGGGCACAAGACCCAGAAGTGGCATGGCGCTGACGGCCAGAGTAGCGAGGAGTTTTTTCATGTGGTGGTGTTGTCTTCTGTAAGAGGGGTTGAATATCGTTTGACCCTGGGTTGGCTTAGAACGGGACCGCGCGGCCAGACAAGGCGCTGCCCACCAGCCACTTGCGCAGGTGCGGCATTGCCTGAACGAACTGCATGCCCATGCTTCTACCACCGGCCAGGCCAGGGGTTTCACCCATGACCACTCGCCAGAGGATATCCAGGCCCCACTGCACCTGAGGCACCTGAAACTGGCGGCTCTTGGCATAGGCCTGCAGCACCCCGCGGTGTCCGGGGTCGAAGGTTTTTGCGTGAGCGGTCTGCTCAGTCTGCAGGTCCTGGCGAAGGGCCAGCAGATCCTGCGCGCCCAGGTTCAGGCCATAGCCAGCCAAGGGGTGAACCGTGTGGGCCGCATCGCCCACCAAGACCAGACGACCTGCGGTCATGCGCTCTGCAGTGGTCATGGCCAAGGGGGTTGCCTGACAGGCCTCGGAGGCTGGGCTGAGTGCACCAAATCGATGTTCACTGTCCTGGGTGATTCGACAGGCGATGTCTTGAAGGGATTGAGCTTTGAGCTGCAGTGCGTGGGCCGTGGGAAGGGAATACACCATGGAGACCTGATGCGGGTCATGCAGTGGCAGCAGGGCCAAGATGCCCTCGGGTCGGAACCACTGGCAGGCCATGCCGCCATGTGGTTGCTCGGTCGTAAAGGCCATGACCAAGGCCATCTGATCGTAGTCCCGGCGGCTATGCAGAATGCCGGCAGCCCTGCGAAGGCGAGAGTCCTTGCCATCTGCAGCAATGGTGAGCGAAGAGCCCGGTGGGCAGGCGAGTGCGGGATCGCAGGCCAGAGGATCGGGAGGCTGAAAGGCCCCTTTGCGCTGGATGTTTGCGGCGTATTGCGCCGCCTGCTCGCAGGCGGCCAATAAGTCGGCATGCACCACGATGTGGGCCAGAGCCTCCAGCTGGGCGTCACTGGCCAGCAGGTCGACCTGGGCGGCCGGCTGCACATGAAAGACCTGCATGGCAACCACAGGCTGGGCTTTATCAGCCAGGGCCGTCCAGATACCGAGTTCTCTCAGCAATTCAACCGTCTGGGGGGCCAGGGCATAGGCACGGGCCTGGGCGCCGTCGTCACGCTGCGGATTTTCTGAAGGTGCCCACCAATCCACCAAGCCAAAGCGTGCAGCGACCAAGGCACTGAGGGCGCCCATGATGCCGCCGCCCACGACCGAGATCACTTCAGGGCCCGCCAGCCGATGTCTTTGCGGTAGTGCAGGCCATCGAAGCAGACCTGTTTGGCCAGTTCGTAGGCCCGCGCCTGGGCTTCTTTGATGCTGCTGCCAAGAGCTGTGGCGCAGAGCACACGACCGCCGCTGGTGACCACCTGGTCACCCTGCAGCTTGGTGCCCGCATGAAAGACCACCGCATCGTCGGTATCTGCTGGCAGGCCGGTGATGACATCGCCGATCTTGGGCGTCTCGGGGTAATGCTGAGCCGCCAACACCACGCCCACGGCTGCGCGGCTGTCCCAGAGGGTCTCTGCAAGCGTCTCGGCCTGATCGAGTGTTGCGTTGACCGCATGTTCCAGCAGCACCGTGAAGTCGCCCTTCATCCGCAGGAAAATGGGCTGGGTCTCGGGGTCGCCCATGCGGCAGTTGAACTCCACCACACGGGGCTCACCCTTGGCATTGATCATGAGGCCCGCATAGAGAAAGCCGGTGTAGGGGGTGCCCTCGGCCTTCATGCCTTTGAGAAC
>CALMJH010000002.1 GCA_937864175.1 uncultured Burkholderiales bacterium | reverse complement strand
AAAAAAGCAGCAGCTAAAAAGCCCGCCGCCAAAAAAGCAGCAGCTAAAAAGCCCGCCGCCAAAAAGCCCGCTGCCAAAAAAGCAGCAGCCCCAAAAAAAAAGCCAGCCGCTAAAAAAGCACCCGTGAAAAAGGCCGCTCCTGCTGCGCCCGCTGCCGCACCTGTGGCCAGCACCTGGCCCTTCCCAACTGGCAGCCGCCCATAAGGGGCCCCAGTCCAACACGAACGGCTTCGCCTTTTGTGACGAGCCCCGCCTTCGGGCGGGGCTTTTTTCTCTCCTCAGATTCTCATGGTGTTTGACCTGCTCTGGATTCTGATCAAGGCTGTCTTCAGCCTCGTGAGCATGGCCTGCCTGCTTCGGGCCTATCTGCTGTGGCTGCGAATGCCGCCCATGAATCCCGTGAGCCAACTGGTTTTTCGCCTCACCAATTGGCTGGTCCTGCCTCTCCGACGGCTCATGCCAGCAACCACCTTCGACTGGGCCAGCCTGCTCGCCGCATGGTTTGTGGCTCTGCTAGCCGTCCTCGTGCGGCTGGTCTTGGTGGCGATCGATACGCCAACGCCAACTGGCCCGACTGGCCTGGTCTACGCCCTCTTGGTGATTGGTCTGTCAATCACCTGGCTCATCGGCTGGGCCCTTAAGTTCTCTTTTGTCTTGTTGATCGTCCATGCCCTGCTGTCGTGGTTTGGAGCGGGCCCCTCGGCAGGCATGATGCGTCCCCTGGTCGCCCAGATGGTAGAGCCCTGCCTCAGACCGCTTCGCCAGATGATTCATCGCGGCCAGGCCAACGGCCTGGACTTCTCGCCGCTGGCGGCCGTCATTCTGATTCAGGTGCTCCTAAGCCTGCATGACCGGGCCGCACTGGCCCTCAGCCAGCCGTTATTGAGCGGTCTGGCGCTTTGAGACCCGAATAGCGGTTCCAAAGCCCACAATCTGAACCGCATCACCAACTGCAAGGCTGACATCGGCCTCCTGGACAATCACGGTCTTCTCGCCACTGGCCAGTTTCACCACAATTTCCAGGCCCGGCTTTTGGTTGACCTGTTCTTCAATCATCTGGCCTGCAACTGCGCCACCCAGAGCCCCCAGCACACTGGCAATCGTGCTGCCTTTTCCGTCTCCGACGGTGGACCCTGCAACCCCACCGACCACACCTCCCACTATGAGGCCGGCTCCTTTGCTGTCCCGAACGATGGTGACCGACCGGACGGCCTCAACGGTGCCGTACCGGATGGCTTGCTCGACCTGAGCCTCGCCTGCGCGGTAGACCGCCGCGGAGTTGCTGCGTGTGGCGCAGCCCTGAAGACCCAGGCTGACCAGCACAGCCAAGACCACTAGGCCTTGGGCAGCGGTGCCGCCGTTGGGACGACGACTCTGGGTCTGGTCAGTGGCCAGCGTGATCGTGGGCTGGGTGGTTTGGATGGTCATGATGAGTCTCCTGAATTAGAGGGGGCAGTGATCGGTGGCCCATGAGGTCTTTGACCAGCTTTCGCGTACCAAGTTTTGTGTGATGGGATAGTTTTGGCCTCCTCGGCTTTGGACCTTAAGCCCCCCCATCACCACGCCCAGTCGGGCACTGGTCAGAAGGTTCGCCCCACTGGCAAGCCCAAAGAGCAGGCCTGACCGAAAGGCATCCCCACAGCCCGTCGGGTCGACGGCCTTCTCAACGGCCATGGCGGGAATCCGATGGGAGGCTTCGCGGGTCAGAATTTCCACCCCTTCTGAACCCTTGGTCTGGATGAGCCCACCCTGCGGATGGGGCCGAAGCAGGGAGACCATCTCGGCCAGAGGACGATTGAGTTTTCGCGACAGCATCTCCCCCTCGTAGTCGTTGACTGCGATCCAGCTGGCCAGCCGAATGAGCTTCAGAAGCTCCTCTGCATCAAAGATGGGCATGGCCTGACCCGGATCAAAGACAAAGGCCATGGCCTGGTCGGCGAAGGCCTGGGCATGCGACAGCATGGCCTGCTTGCCGTTGGGCGAAACAATGCCCAGCCCAGGGCCTGGGCCCACCTGGGACTCATGGGCAAAATTCATGGCCCCAGGGTGAAAGGCCGTGATCTGGTTATCTTGTAGATCCGTCGTGATAAAGGCCTGGGCGGTAAAGCAGTCGGGTTTGCTGATCACCGCCTGGGTATCGATGCCCAGCTGGCCCAGACGCTCGAGGTAGGCCTTGCCGTCATGGCCAATGCTGCCCAGCAGCCGGCAGCGTGCCCCAAGGCCAGCCAGGCCGTAGGCGATATTGGCGGCACAGCCGCCATACTCCTGGCGCATCTGGGGCGCCAGAAAGGCCACGTTTAGCATGTGGACCTGGTCGGGCAGGATGTGGTCTTTAAATTGCCCCTCAAAGACCATGATGGTGTCAAACGCGATGCTGCCACTGACTTGAATCTGCATAAGGGGTCTTTCTTTCAAAGAGGGTCTGCCTAAAAAGGGCTCTGGCGGCCCATGACGCCCATGAGGCCAAGGCAGGCCCAGCCCTCGTCCTCGCCAAAGACCAGCAACTGGGCGGTCGGGTCAACGGCCGCATAGGCTTCTTGAAGTTCCACGATCTGGCGGCTAAGAACGCCCGAGAGGACTAGCCAGCCACCAGGCCTTCGGTGCGAGAGCAAGAGGCCGGCCAACAATTTGAGCGGCTGAGCCAGGATGTTGGCGACCACGAGATCGAACTGACCCTGCAGGGGGTCGCCGGCGGTCTGCCAGTGGGTGAGACCGAGCTCTCGGGCATCGAGGTTAAGTGCGGCGTTGGCCTGGGCGACGCGGACGGCCACCGGGTCGATGTCCACACCAGTCACCCCAGAGGCCCCGAGCTTTGCGCAGGCCAGCCCCAGAATGCCGGAGCCGCAGCCATAGTCGAGGACCTGGCCCAGTGGCCTCTGCCGGGAGATGTCGACGATGGTCTCCAGGCAGAGTCTGGTGGTTGCATGTCCACCGGTTCCGAAGGCCATGCCGGGATCGATCGAGAGGCCCATCTTGGGTGGCTGACGATAGGCCTCAGGCCGCTCATGCCAGCTGGGACCAATCCAGATCTGGTCACGGACCTCAATAGGCGTAAAGGCACGTTGGGACTGGCCCACCCAGTCCTCGTCGGCCAGCGCACGGATGTCGACGGGGCAGCCTGCGAGCACCGGGCAGTCCCGCTGGGCGGCTTGCCACCAGTCCTCCGCTGACTGATCGACAGGCAGCAGGACGCGCAGCTGGTTGAGTGGCCAGGCCTGCATAGACGTCGGCGCACCCGGCTCTCCAAAGTGTGGATGCTCCAGACTGGGGTCATTGGCCAGGGCATCTTCGACGCCAACGCAGAGGGCACCCATGGCCATGAGCTCATCGCTGAGCCACTCCAGCCAGTCGTCGGCGGCGTCTTCGGGGGACGCCTCGGTGGCGAGTCCTGGGACCGCCAGGGAGAAGACCAGCTCGTGGACGACGGCCACCGGGCCGCCGGCTCCGGTCGACTTAGGCATCGCTGGCCAGCATGTGCTCAAGGTAGTGAATAGACGTGCCGCCCTCTTCAAAGTGGGTGTCCCGCATGATGCGGCGGTGGAGGGGGACGTTGGTCGAGATACCCTCGACCACCACCTCGGACAGGGCAATACCCATGCGTGCGATGGCCTGCTCCCGCGTGTCACCGTAGCTGATGATCTTGCCAATCATCGAGTCGTAGTGGGGGGGCACGACATAGTTGGCATAGGCATGGGAGTCCACGCGAATTCCGGGGCCACCCGGCATGTGCCAGGTCTGTATGCGGCCTGGCGAGGGGGTGAACTTAAAGGGATCTTCGGCATTGACCCGGCACTCAATGGCATGGCCCTTGAGCACCACATCCTTCTGGCGAAACCGAAGCCGTTGGCCACTGGCCACGCGAATCTGCTCCTGAACGATGTCGATGCCAGTCACCAGCTCAGTCACAGGATGCTCCACCTGGACCCTCGTGTTCATCTCAATGAAGTAGAACTCGTCGTTCTCAAACAAGAACTCGATGGTGCCTGCCCCACGGTAACCAATCTTCTTGCAGGCGTCTGCACACCGCTGACCAATCTTGTCCCTCAGCTTGAGCGAGAGTCCGGGGGCTGGCGCCTCCTCAATGACCTTCTGGTGGCGGCGCTGCATGGAGCAGTCGCGCTCCCCCAGATGGACAACGTTGCCGTGGTGGTCAGCCAGAATCTGGATCTCAATGTGCCGAGGATTTTCCAGAAACTTCTCCATGTAGACCTCGGGGTTGTTGAAGGCGGCCGCAGCCTCTGCCCGTGTGGTATTCACCGCATTGATCAGGGCGGCCTCGGTGTGAACCACCCGCATACCGCGGCCACCGCCACCACCGGCGGCCTTGATGATGACGGGATAGCCGACGGCTCTGGCCGTTCGGACAATCTCTTTGGGGTCGTCCGGCAGGGCTCCCTCTGAGCCTGGGACACAGGGCACACCGGCCGCCAGCATGGCCTTCTTCGCTGCAACCTTGTCGCCCATCATGCGGATGACGTCTGCTGTGGGTCCAATGAATTGGAATCCGCTCTGCTCCACCCTCTCGGCAAAATCGGCGTTCTCCGAGAGAAATCCGTAACCCGGGTGAATCGCCTCGGCATCGGACACCTCTGCTGCGGCGATGATGGCGGGGATGTTGAGGTAACTCTCTCGTGAGGGCGGTGGGCCGATGCAGACCGACTCATCGGCCAGCTTGACGTACTTGGCCTCGGTGTCGGCCGTGGAATGGACGACCACTGTCTTGATGCCCATCTCTCGGCAGGCCCGTTGGATTCGCAGGGCAATTTCACCCCGATTGGCAATTAATACTTTTTCAAATAGAGCCATGGGGCCGCCTTAACCAATGACAAACAGGGCCTGACCAAACTCCACTGGCTGGCCGTTTTCGACCAGGATCTCTTTAATAACGCCCGAGCGATCGGCTGGAATCTCGTTCATGAGCTTCATGGCCTCGACGACGCAGAGGGTCTGCCCCTCGCTGACGGTGTCCCCAATGCTGACAAAGGGGGCTCCGCCCGGTGAGGCAGCACGATAGAAAGTGCCCACCATCGGGGAGGCCAGTCGATGCCCGGCACTGCCTGCAATGGGGGCAGCCTCGGCGGCTGGGGCCGCAACAGGCTGGGCGGGTGCCGCGGCTGCAACCGGTGCCGGTGCGCTGGCCACCACGGCCGCCTGAGGACTGTAGACCGGGTTGATCTGGGCGGCAGACTTGACGATTTTCACCTTGCCTTCACCCTCGGTGATTTCGAGTTCGGCGATGCCCGACTCTGCTACCAGGTCGATCAGGGTTTTTAATTTTCGGAGATCCATGAGGGGACCCTTTCTAAGAGGAGGGTTGAAGCTGGGCGATGAGATGGTCAAGAGCCAACTCATAGCCTCTGGGACCAAAACCGCAGATCACCGCCTGGGCCAGGTCCGAAAAATAAGACTGGTGCCGAAACGGCTCACGTCGGTAGACGTTGCTGATGTGGACCTCGATGAACGGCAGGTCGACGGCTGCAAGGGCGTCTCGCAGGGCCACACTGGTATGGGTGAAGGCCGCCGGGTTGATGACAAAGCCCGAGACCGGGGCGCTGGGGGCCTGGTGGATAAGGTCGATCAGGGCCCCCTCGTGGTTGCTTTGGTGGCACTGCACCAGAAAGCCTTGGGACTCCCCGAGCTGGGTCAGGCGCTGGTTGATCTGGTCTAGGGTGGTGTGGCCGTAGATCTGCGGCTCTCGAAGACCAAGCCGGTTAAGGTTGGGCCCATGCAGGACCCAGATCTGTTTTTTTTGCATGGCCTCTGACAGGTCGTTGCGACGCCTGAGAGTGTAACCGAATCCCAGCCACTCAGTGGGCCAAATGTATTTATTTGGCTTCTTTTATCCACCTTCTGAGTTCATCTTCTTTGATTCTGCCCATTTTCTGGGCTAGAACCTCGCCCCGTTGGTTCAGGAGTACGGTGTAGGGCAGGGCGTCGACACTGGCGCCAAGCTTTTTGGCCATGTCTGAGCCCGCAGCCCCGACAATGGCCACGGGATAACTCACCGGACGTTCGGCCAGAAATTCCCGTACCGCGCTAGGAGAGTCGACTGCAAGTCCGATGACTTTAACGCCAGAAGACGACATTTCGGTGTGAATTCGTGACAGTTCTGGCATTTCTTCGACGCAGGGTGGGCACCAGGTGGCCCAGAAATTCACCACGGTCAGTCGGCCCCGTTGACTGGAGAGGGCCAGTGCTTGCCCGTTGGCTTGGGGATAGCTGAGTTCAAAAAGCCAGCCGGCCGAGGCCGCCGGTGTCGGACTTAGCCGCCAGACTCCAAAGCCTACGCCAGCAAGAAGGGCCACTAAGACGATGGCCAGGACTGTTTTTTTTGAGGACATTTAATCGCCTTTTAGTCGGTCTTGAAGCTCTGACCACTGCAGCCCGCCAAGGTTGCGAAGGCCGCTGGCCCGGGGGACGATGCGGATCGTGGTGGGCAGGTCCTCCCACTCAAACTGCAGCGCCTCGACGAGGCCCGGGCCGACTGGGTTGGGCAATTCTGTTGCCTCGGCATCTAGCCCATGGTTCAGCAGCTCAATGCCCATCTCCTTGGCGGATTCGCCCACGCAGGCCAACTGCAGTCCACTGTGGGGGAGTGCCAGACCCTCGGCCAAGGCCCCCATCAGCCAGGGCTCAAACGGCTGCAGCAGGGCCATGAGGCGAAGGGCACTGGACTGTCTGGCCCTGAGTCGCTCTGGGTGGGCCTGGGGCTCGTAGAGGGCCAGGTGCTCGCGAATTGCGGCCTGGACCTGGTCGTTGCTTGGCAGGGCCTCGTGACGGACATGGCTGCCGCGATGTCCTGTCAGGGCCTCATAGGCGCGGCGTTTGGCCGACTGATAATCCAGGCCATCTTCGACAATGGCCGCAGCCGCCTGAGCAGCGATTTCACTCTTGAAATCTGACATCGAAGAATTATGCCCGCTCGATACAATGCCGCATGCATATTCACATTGTTGGGGTCTGTGGGACCTTTATGGGGGGGCTGGCACAGCTGGCCAAGGCGGTTGGCCATCGCGTGACGGGCTGCGATGCAAATGTCTACCCACCCATGAGCGACCAGCTGACCGCTAGCGGCATCGACCTGATCCAGGGATTTGAGGCCGACCAACTCGCCCTTCGACCAGACCTCTGGGTGGTGGGCAACGTGGCCCGACGCGGCCTTCCTCTGATAGAGGCTCTGCTTAACCAACGCCTTCCGATGACATCTGGGCCAGCCTTTCTGGCTGAGCACATACTCCAGGGGCGGCCTCTTGCAGCGGTCGCGGGCACCCATGGCAAGACCACCACCAGCTCCTTGCTCGCCTGGATGCTGGAAGGGGCTGGCCTGGAGCCAGGCTTTCTCATCGGTGGCGTCCCCGAAGATTTCGGTGTTTCTGCGCGGCTTGGCCGTCCCGATGGCTGGTTCGTGATTGAGGCCGACGAATACGACACCGCCTTCTTTGACAAGCGGTCCAAGTTTTTACACTACCGAGCCCGGGTGGCGATTCTCAACAACCTGGAGTTTGACCACGCCGATATTTTCGCGGACCTGGCAGCCATTGAGACCCAGTTCCACCACTGGATCCGAACCCTGCCCAGTGAGGGCCAGCTAATCGTGCAGGGACAATCGCCGGCACTGGCCCGTGTGATCGATCGTGCCTGTTACACGCCGGTGGCCTGGTTCGATCAGCAGCAGGGCCTCTGGGCCCAGCCACTGCCGGCGGCAGCAAATGGTTCCGCAACTGCCGGTCCCGCAACT
>CALMJH010000001.1 GCA_937864175.1 uncultured Burkholderiales bacterium | reverse complement strand
GATGGCGCTACTGCTTCTAAAGCTTCGACCGGTGGCGACAGCGCCTCGACTGATGCTGCTAAGGCCTCGGGAGACGCCGATCGCGTTTCGGGGGCAGGCTCAAAGCCTTCGACCGGTGGCGACAGCGCCTCGACTGATGGAATCACAGTCTCGTCGCCTGCCGCCACAACGGTCTCAGCCTCCAAAGCCGAGGGGGTTACGCCGGTCGGCGGTGAGGCCGTGATTCCTTCGGCCGAGACGCGATCGACGTCTCCCGAGGCCATTACAACCAGCGGGGCGAGAGCGCCGTCGGCCACCCCGATCCGCAGCTACAGCGGCCCGGTGGACATCGAGGCCCAGATGATGGTCTTGGGTGCCGGTCCCGGCGGTTACTCGGCTGCCTTCCGCGCAGCGGATCTTGGCCTTCAGACCGTTCTGGTGGAGCGTTACAGTACCCTGGGTGGCGTCTGCCTCAATGTGGGCTGTATCCCCTCCAAGGCCCTCTTGCATGTTGCCGCGGTCATGGACGAGACGCGACACTTTGCTGAGCTAGGAGTCACGTTTTCAGAACCAAAGGTTGACCTCGACCGGCTGCGGACCCATAAAGAAAAGGTCATTGGCAAGCTGACAAGCGGTCTGGCGGGAATGGCCAAGGCCCGCAAAGTCCAGGTGGTGCAGGGAGAGGGACGGTTTCTGGATTCTTTCCATCTAGAGGTTAGCGCTGCCGACGGCAAAAAGACTGTGATCCAGTTTGCGCAGGCCATCATTGCGGCGGGTTCGCAGGCGGTCAAGCTGCCGTTCCTGCCGGATGACCCTCGCGTGGTGACCTCGACGGGTGCCCTTGAGCTTCGCTCCCGTCCGAAGCGCATGCTGGTCATTGGCGGTGGCATCATCGGCCTGGAGATGGCCACGGTCTACTCGACGCTGGGTGCTCGAGTGGACGTGGTTGAAATGATGGATGGCCTGATGATGGGGGCCGACCGAGACCTCACCAAGGTCTGGCAGAAATTCAACGAGCACCGCTTTGACCATGTCTGGCTCAAGACCAAGACGGTCTCTGCTGAGGCACAAAAAGACGGCATCGCTGTGGGCTTTGAGGGAGAGTCGGCCCCCAAGGAACCGCAGAAATACGATCTGGTGCTCCAGGCAGTGGGCCGTCGCCCGAATGGAAAGCTAGTGGCTGCCGATGCAGCAGGTGTGCCGGTCGATGACCGCGGCTTCATTCCTGTGGACAGTCAGATGCGAACCGCGCAGGCACACATTTTTGCCATTGGTGACATAGTCGGACAGCCCATGCTCGCCCACAAGGCCGTCCACGAGGGCCATGTTGCTGCGGAGGCGGCAGCCGGACAGAAGGCCCACTTTGACGCCCATGTCATTCCCTCGGTGGCCTATACCGATCCCGAGGTCGCCTGGGTCGGGCTGACCGAGGACGACGCCAAGGCGAGGGGCCTGCCCGTCCAGAAGGCTGTATTCCCCTGGGCGGCTTCTGGTCGGGCGATTGCAAACGGCCGGGACGAAGGCTTCACCAAGTTACTGGTTGACCCTAATACGCATCGGGTGGTGGGTGGTGGCATTGTTGGCACCCATGCGGGTGACATGATCGGGGAACTAGCCCTGGCCATCGAGATGGGCTGTTGCCCAGACGACATCGCCAAGACTATTCATCCACATCCAACCCTCGGGGAGTCCATCGGCCTGGTGGCCGAAGTCTTCGAAGGGTCTTGCACAGATCTCCCTCCGGCGAAGCGACGTTAAGTCTCCTCCTTCACCGGATTCATGCCAGTCCGTCCACAGGCGGACTGGCTTTTTTTTAGAACTTGGGTAGGGTGGACCTGGCCTTCTGCGCCTGGGCCTTGACTTGATCCGGTGCGGTGCCGCCCAGGTGGTTGCGGGCCTTGAGAGACCCCTCCAGCGTCAGTACCTGGTGGACATCGGCCTCGACCAAAGGACTAAAGGCTTTGAGCTCAGCCAGACTAAGGTCCTCCAGCCCGCATTGCTTCTGAACGGCCGCACGAACTGCATGGGCTACAGCCTCGTGTGCATCTCGAAACGGCAGGCCTTTTTTCACCAGATAGTCGGCCAGGTCAGTTGCGGTCGCATAGCCCTCTAACGCGGCTCGCCTCATAGCCTCTGGCTGAGGCTCTAGGCCCTGGATCATTTCAGCAAAGGCCCGGAGTGTGTCCAAGACTGTGTCGGCCGTATCAAAGAGGGGTTCCTTGTCCTCCTGGTTGTCCTTGTTGTAGGCCAGTGGCTGGCCCTTCATCAGGGTGAGCAGGCCCATCAGGTGGCCGTAGACCCGACCAGTCTTGCCTCTGGCCAACTCCGGCACGTCTGGGTTCTTCTTCTGCGGCATGATGGACGAGCCCGTGCAGAACCGATCAGGCAGGACCACGAAGCCGTATCGAGAGGTCATCCAGAGAATCAACTCCTCTGACAGCCGCGAGATGTGCATCATGAGCAGCGAGGCCGCATGCGTGAATTCGATGGCGAAATCTCGATCACTTACGGCGTCTAGGGAGTTCTCACAGACTGCCTCAAACCCCAGGAGGCTGGCCACCTTCTGGCGGTCAATGGGGTAAGAGGTTCCCGCCAGCGCTGCCGCACCAAGGGGCAGTCGGTTGACGCGGGCTCTGACTTCGACCAGGCGCTCGTCGTCGCGGGCAAACATGGCAGCATAGGCCAGCAGGTGATGGCCAAAGCTAATGGGCTGGGCCACCTGCAGGTGCGTAAAGCCCGGCATGATGGTCTGTGCGTGTTTCTCGGCCTGGTCAATGAGTGCCAGACGAAGACTTGCCAGTGCCTGGCGAACCTCGTCAATTGTGGCCCGGAGCCAGAGGCGAATATCAGTCGCGACCTGGTCGTTACGGGATCGAGCGGTGTGGAGCCGCTTGCCGGCATCCCCAATCAGGTCGGTCAGCCGCTTCTCAATGTTGAGGTGAACGTCCTCCAGGGCGATCGACCATTGGAAGGTCCCCGCATCAATCTCAGTCTGAATCTGAGACAGGCCATGCTGGAGGTCTGCCAGGTCCTTTGCCGAGAGCAACCCGACCCCAGCCAGCATTTCCGCATGGGCCAGCGAGCCCTGGATATCGTAGCGGGCCAGCCGTTGATCGAAGTTGACGGAGGCCGTGTAGCGCTGGACTAGCTCCGAGACGGGCTCTGTAAAACGGCCGGACCAGGCCTTGTCTTTTTGATTTAGGGCGTTACTCATCTTGGTGTGCCTTCCCGTCAGTGGATTTTTTTGCGCTCCTATACACTGCGCACTATGTGGATTATTGCATCGCGTGAGAGCCGGCTGGCCATGTGGCAGGCTGAGCATGTTCGAGACCTGCTGGCGGCCCATTCCGGACAGCCCGTCTCCATTCTGGGTATGACAACTCGGGGCGACCAGATCCTGGATCGAAGCCTCTCAAAAGTCGGTGGCAAAGGCCTGTTTGTCAAGGAATTGGAGACGGCCCTCGAGGAGCGTCGGGCCCACCTGGCCGTCCACTCTCTGAAGGATGTCCCGATGGTGATGCCGGCTGGCTTTGCCCTGCAGGCGGTGATGAGGCGGGAGGACCCTCGTGACGCCCTGGTGTCCAATGACTTTAGTCGTCTCGAAGACCTTCCCCCTGGCGCTGTCGTGGGTACATCCTCGCTTCGACGAGAGTCCCAGCTTCGCGCCACCCATCCTCACCTCCGAGTGGTTCCTCTCAGGGGCAATCTCGACACCAGGCTGAGCAAGCTCGATGCCGGTGAGATGCAGGCCATCATTCTGGCGGCTGCGGGCCTAAAGCGTCTGGGGCTTGCTTCGCGAATCGCCCAGATCATTGAGCCCGAGACGATGCTGCCAGCCGCTGGTCAGGGGGCCCTGGGTATTGAAATTCGTGCCGATGACTCGGCCAGTGCGGACCTTGTGGCGTCTCTCATGCACGAGCAGACTTACCGAGAGGTCACTGCAGAGCGCGCTGTCTCACGAGCCCTAGGAGGGAGTTGCCAGGTACCTCTCGCGGCCTACTGCGTCACCGATGCTGCGACTGGCATGCTGATGCTTCGTGGTCGAATCGCGATGCCCGATGGCTCAAGACTCTGTCGCAGCCAGATGACTGGGCAGGATCCCGACGCCCTCGGATTGGCAGTCTCCCAGGACCTCCTCTCGCAAGGGGCTGGTGAGATCCTGTCCTCCTTGGCCGACCACTAGAGGACGACCCTCATGGGGAGCCTGGTGTTGACTCGCCCTGGCTGGCCCCATCCCCTTAACGTCTTCACGCTGGAGCTTGCCAAGGCCCTTGAGCCACTCAAGGTGGCCTTGTTTTCGGCTCCCCTTCAGCGGTTTGCCCTGGTAGAGCCCGGCAGTGAGCTGCTGGAGCAGTTTCGGTCTGTCTTAAAACGACGACAGGCGGATCGTGTCTGGCTGGTGAGCACCAGTCCTTCGGCCGCCTATGCTTTTGCTCAGCAGGCCCAACTCCTGAAGGATTGTGAGAAGGCTCTGGCTGCAGGGCGACTGGTTTTCAGTGGCATCGGGATGGCCTCGGTCGCTCCTTTGCTGCGGTGGGCCGAGCGATCGTCGGTCACGGTCCCGGTAAGGCTCCCAGAGTCGGATGGAGGTCAGACGGCACCTAGCCAAGAGGCTGGCGCAGTGACGCCCGCTTCGGAAGGGGCCGCGATGAGCGTGACCAGTGCGGATGCCCAGGCCTATCTCACCTGGATACAGGGCCAGCTGGCGGATCGGGAGGCTTTTGTATTGCTGGAGGCTGCGAACAATCGGGACGATCTGGCCCTTGGGTTGCAGGATCTCCAGGCCCAGGTCCTGCGTCTGCCGCTCTATCGGCGAGAGCCCCTACCCATGCCACTCATGTCGCCACCGCCAGCCTCGCCAGTCTTCGTCTTGTTGACTAGTTCAGCCCTCGCCCAGCCCGCTGTGCAGGGATTTCGGGAGCAGGGAATCGACCCTCAAAAGCTCATTTGGCTTGCCCACCATCCGGCTATCGTTCGGGCAATTGGAGCCTTGCTGCCTGGTGCGAACTGTCGGCTTCTTTCTGGTCTTGGTGTCAAGGCCATCACCTCCGGCATTAAACTATTTCTATGAATGAAGCCCCCCACCATCCAGCCCAACCCCAACCGGCGGTTGAGGTGGCCTCACCAGCTCGTGGGCCCCTGTATTGGGTTGGCCTGACGCTGGTCATCGCCTTGTTGGCCGCTGCCGTTGTCTTCTTCGTCCTTCATCAGATTCGCTCAGCCCCACCGGAGACTCCAACCGCTCAGTTGTCCGGGACCCCTTCTGAGTCAGGCGACGACAATCCCTCTGAGAAGGCCGTTGCAGCAGCCAGGGCGCAGGCCAAGAAAAATCAGCTGACTGCGCTGCAGGCCTTGGCTGATCAGGTCCCCGCGCTTCGGTCACTGAACCAGGCCCCTAATCTCTCTACGGTGAAGCCCTCGGCTGATGTGGCAGCCCCCGCCAGCTCAGCTGGTACGACTGGGCTTGCACGACTCTCAGAGAGCCTGTCGGCCTTATTCCTGGTACGTCGTCTAGACCCCTCCGCAAAGCCTTTTGCCTCTGACCAACAGGTCGCGATGGCGCGGCAAGAGTTGCGGCTTTACCTCCTGGCGGCTCGGCTTGGTCTGATGACAGACTTGCCAACGCAGGCCTATCAGGACCTGGGCAATGCCCAGCGCTTGCTGCTCCAATACTTCGAGACCCAGGATGCCGTTGGTCAGGCCTTCTCCAAGAGCCTGACCGAATTGGTCACTCAACTGGGAGAGGGCGCATGACCGGGCTTCTGACCTGGTTAATCCTGTTAGCGGTCTTTACTGCCTTGGTCCTCGGTCTGCAGTCCCAGGGGGGAGCGGTCAGCGTTTGGTGGTCTGACTGGCGAGTTGACTTCGCGCTCTCGACGGGGCTTTTCTTGTTGGCGGCCATATTGGTTTTCACCACGTGGTTAAACCGGTCCTGGCGTTGGCTTTTTGATCTTCCGCTGCGTTGGAAGGCCCACCGTGCAAAACAGCAAGACCTTCAGAGGGTTCGGGCTTTATCCGACTTGGGTCTGGACTTCGCAGAGGGACGGTATGCACGTGTTCTGAAGGGAGCCGAGCAGTTTGATCGACAGTTTGAGGACATGCCCGGCCCCAGGCAGGCCGTGATGCGGTGGGTCTTTGCAATGGCTGCTCGGGCTGCACATGCACTCTCCGAACGTCCCGTGCGTGACCTGTACCTCAAGAGGCTCGATGAGGGCAATCCCCGGGATCTGCCCCATCCGCAACTCAAGCCGCTGCTTGAAGCCGAGTTTGCTCTTGACGAACAGCGTGGGCAGGAGGCCCTGGCTGCACTAGCCCCGGTGATGCAGAGTGACCGCAAACACATTTACGCCATGCGCCTGGTGCTTCGGGCCCATGAACAGGCCGGCCAGTGGATGGAGGTCCTTCGGGTCACCCGGCTGCTCGACAACCGCAAGGCGCTACATCCCGCGGTGGTCAGAAAAACCAAAGCGCGGGCTTTTTCAGCCTTGCTGAAACAGGCCGGTCAGCAAGTGAAGGCAACCCAGGGGGTCATTGACCTGCTGAGTCGTGATGAGCGGCATGACCCCGAGTTGGCCGCCCTGGCGTCCAAGGCCTTGCTGGCCTTTGGATTGCAGGACAAGGCGCGGTCCTTGCTGGAGTCGGGTCTTCGTCAGGGTCTCGATGACCGACTCCTTGAGGCCTATGCAGAGTGCCACGACGCACCGGCGGAGCAGTATGCCAACCTTGAGAAGTGGGCCGTTGGTCTACCTCGGACAGCAACCCTCCACTGGGCACTTGGTCGGCTGTCTCAGGCCCAAGGTCTCTGGGGCAAAGCCCATGTTCATCTGGAGCAGGCCCTGAACCTTCGGCCTTCCCTGAAGGTCTGTCTGGCCCTTGGTGAGACCGCCCATGAGATGGGTGACCATGAAAAAGCCCTGGCCTATTGGCGCAGGGCTTCGGAGATGCTTCGGTAAGGCTGCTTAGAGCACTGGGACAATCAGCAGCGCCACAATATTAATAATCTTAATGAGTGGGTTGACCGCTGGTCCCGCGGTGTCCTTGTAGGGGTCGCCAACGGTGTCACCGGTGACTGCAGCCTTGTGGGCCTCAGACCCCTTGCCGCCGTGATGTCCGTCTTCAATATATTTCTTGGCGTTGTCCCAGGCGCCACCACCGGTGCACATCGAGATGGCGACAAAGAGGCCCGTCACAATGGTGCCCATTAGCAGTCCACCGAGTGCCTTCGGGCCTAGCAGCAGGCCAACTGCGATGGGCACTATCACCGGCAACAGAGACGGGACGATCATTTCTTTAATCGCTGCTGAAGTCAGCATATCGACTGCCTTGTGGTACTCGGGCTTGGCAGTGCCTTCCATGATGCCCCGAATCTCGCGGAATTGACGACGTACTTCCGTTACCACCGCACCGGCGCAGCGGCCCACAGCCTCCATGGCCATGGCCCCGAACAAGAAGGGGATCAGGCCGCCAATGAACAGGCCCACAATGACCATGTGGTCGGAGAGATCGAATCGAATCGCCTGACCGGCCGTCTCAAGAGCATGGGTGTAGTCAGCAAACAGCACCAAGGCCGCCAGACCAGCCGATCCAATCGCATATCCCTTGGTCACAGCCTTGGTGGTGTTGCCTACCGCATCCAGGGGGTCGGTGATGTTGCGAATCTCGGGGGGCAGTTCAGCCATCTCGGCAATCCCGCCTGCATTGTCGGTAATCGGCCCATAGGCATCCAGGGCCACGATTATGCCCGCCATGGACAGCATGGCAGTGGCCGCAATGGCAATGCCGTAAAGGCCTGCAAGCCCAAAGGCGGTCAGGATGGCGAGCACCACGGCGATCACAGGCCAGGCCGTGGACTTCATGGAGACCGCGATGCCCGCAATGATGTTGGTGGCATGACCGGTCTCGCAGGCCTTGGCCACGTGGCGCACGGGGGCGTATTCGGTAGCGGTGTAGTACTCCGTAATGATGACCATGGCGCCGGTGAGCACGATGCCCACGACAGCCGCACCCCAGAGGCTCAGAACCGATGGGGCTCCGGCCTGTCCGGCAAAGAGCCAGTCAGTAATGAACCAGAAGGCACCAACGGCCAAGACAGCCGCCACGATGAGTCCCTTGTAGAGGGCGCCCATAATTTTGCCGCTGCCGCTGTACCTCACGAAAAAGCAGCCAATGATGGAGGCAATAATGGAGACGCCACCAAGGGCCAGGGGATAGATGGCCGCGGTCTCACCAAGACCCTTTAGGGTGAGGGCGCCCAGCAGCATGGTGGCAATGACGGTCACGGCGTAGGTCTCAAAGAGGTCTGCGGCCATGCCAGCACAGTCACCGACGTTGTCACCAACGTTGTCGGCGATGACGGCAGGATTTCGGGGGTCGTCCTCTGGAATGCCTGCCTCGACCTTGCCCACCAGGTCTGCGCCAACGTCAGCCCCCTTGGTGAAAATGCCGCCGCCAAGGCGAGCAAAGATGGAAATGAGCGAAGACCCAAAGGCAAAGCCAATGAGGGGGTGAAGGGCTTCGGCAACGCTGGCGGTCTGGCTGCGCATGACCATGTAGAAGACCGTGACGCCCAAGAGGCCGAGTCCCACCACGAACATGCCGGTGATGGCACCGCCCCGAAAGGCAATGGCCAGTGCCGGATTGATGCCACCCTTTGCAGCCTCAGCGGTGCGGACGTTAGCCCGCACGTTGATGTTCATCCCAATAAAGCCCGCTGCACCCGAGAGAACCGCGCCAACGGCAAAGCCAATAGCCGCTGAGAGTCCCAGGCCTGGCACCAGGGCAATGAGCACAAAAATGATGACGCCCACCAGCGTGATGGTCTTGTATTGGCGGTTGAGGTAGGCCGAGGCGCCGGCCTGTATAGCCGCAGCAATCTCCTGCATACGGGCGTTGCCGGCGGGTTGCTGCAGAATCCACTGACTGGAGACCAGGCCATAGACAATGGCCAGGGCCCCGCAGACGAGGGCAAGGATAAGACCTTCGTGCATGTTTCCTCCTGGATGTGTTGTTGTTATGTGACTGCGGTGCCCCATGCTCAGTCTTTTGCCAGGGCTTAGAGATTGGGGGAATCCCTTAAACTATCGCCACAAACCACTTTGGAGAGACTTCATGGCTTTAAACAACGTTCCTGCCGGCGACAAGTTGCCCGAGGAATTCAACGTCATTATTGAGATTCCTGCTCATTCAGACCCCATTAAATATGAGGTCGATAAAGACTCTGGGGCCCTGTTCGTCGATCGGTTCATGATGACGTCAATGCACTACCCCTGTAACTACGGCTACATCCCCAACACCGTTGCAGACGATGGAGACCCTGTTGACGTGCTGGTCATCACTCCGTTTCCTGTTCAGCCCGGCGCCGTGGTGGCCTGTCGCGCCGTGGGAATCCTGCAGATGGAAGATGAGGCCGGTGGCGATGCCAAGCTACTCGCGGTGCCCATCGACAAGATCCTGCCCATCTACAAACACTGGAAAAAGCCCGCTGACATCGCGCCTGAGCGCCTCCTGTCAATCCAGCATTTCTTTGAGCACTACAAAGACCTGGAAAAGGGCAAGTGGGTCAAGGTCAAGGGCTGGGAAGGCCCAGAAGAGGCTCATGCCGAAATCATGCGGGGTCTGGCCCGTTATGCGCAGGAGATGGGGGCCTAAGGTCTACGGTCTCTGGCCCTGCTGGCCTGGCTGTTCTCGAAAGGGCTGTCGGTCGTTGAGTTCGCTGAGGTAACCCGACAGTCCTTGTTTTTCTCGCTCCAAGAATCTGGCAACAGCCGCCTCGAACTGGGGCTCAGCAAGCCAGTGGGATGAGTAGGTGGTGACCGGCTCAAACCCTCTCCAGAGTTTGTGCTCCCCCTGGGCACCCCCTTCAAATCGTGAGCATCCGTGGGCAATGGCCCATTCCATGGGTGCGTAGTACGACAATTCAAAATGCAGGCAGTCGATTGAACGAAGGGCACCCCAATAACGACCATAGAGAATGCTGCCGGCAGCCTGATTGGGCTGGGTGGCCAACAGCGCTGCCCCAACCACCTCGTCCGCCTCATTAAGTCCAAGAGACATCACCCAGGCCCAGGGCATTGTCTGGCTCACCTCTTCAAAGAAGGCTGGGGTGAGGTAAGGGGGGTTGCCGTGCTGGAGATAGGTGTTTCGATAGCAGGCATAGAAAGTCTGCCAGTCCTCGGGTCGGATGTCTGAGCCCACCCTGATTTCCGCGCGAATACCAGCCGCCTGGACTTTTCGTCGCTCCGCCCGAATCTTCTTGCGACGCGGCTGGGTGAGGGTCTCGCAGAAGTCCTGAAAGTCACGATACCCGCGATTAATCCAATGGAATTGGACGCCCACTCTCGTCTGCCATCCTGCCGTCTCAAAAGCCTGGTGTTCAGCCTGGTCGCCAAAGAGGCAGTGCATGGAGGACAGCCCACTGTCTCTGGCAAGGTCTGTAAGGGCGTTGGCGAGTGCCTGTCGAGCCGAGGACGAGGCGCCCAGCAGCCGGGTGCCCGGCACTGGGCTAAAGGGGCTGGCAATTAACCACTTGGGGTAGTAGGGCCGGCCCAGCTGCTCGTAGGCCTGGGCCCACGACCAGTCAAAAACATATTCGCCATAGCTGTGGGATTTTGCATAGACCGGGCAGGCGGCTAGCGGCTGACCCTGCTCGTCGAGCAGCAAGACGGGTCTGGGCTCCCAACCGGTCCGGGCACAGGCGCTTTCTGACCTCTCGAGCGCGGTCAAAAAAGACCGGTGTATAAAGGGGGTGGGCTGGTCCGAGGCGGCCCAGAGCCTGTCCCAGGCGGCCGCCACCTCGGGCGACATCTCGCAAAAGTTGGCCAGACCCTGCATGCGATAATTCACAAATGCCCCTTCAGATTTTCCTTGCCCAACTCAATGCCACCGTTGGCGACATTTCCGCCAATGCCCAGAGCATAAGGCAGGCGGCTGAGCGAGCGCGCGCCGCCGGGGCAGGGGTATTGCTCACGCCGGAGTTGTCACTCGTAGGCTATCCCCCGGAGGATCTTCTCTTGCGTCCCAGCTTTCTGCGGCGCACGCAGGAGGCTCTGGATGAACTCATCGAGCAGACCAGGCAGTGGCCTGGGCTTGCGGTCGTGGTGGGCCATCCACGCGTGGTCGAGGGTCGTGTGATGAATTCGGCCAGCGTGGCTCGTGATGGTGCGTTGGTGGGTGTCTACGGAAAACTCGAACTGCCCAACTACGCCGTCTTTGACGAGCAGCGTTATTTCGTTGCCGACGGAGCCCCTTTGGTCTTTGAGGCCGGTGGGCATCGCTTTGGCGTGGCCATCTGCGAGGATGTCTGGTTTGGTCGGGCTGCTGCGATGGCCAAGGCCGAGGGGGCTGAGGGCCTGCTCGTGCTCAATGCCTCTCCCTTTCACCTCAACAAGCACTCTGAGCGCCTGGCCGTTGTGCGCCAGAATATTTCCCGGCATCGCATTCCAGCCTTTTTCTGCAATCTGGTGGGTGGTCAAGATGAACTGGTCTTCGACGGGGACAGTTTTGTGACAGATGCGGCTGGAGAGGTCGTCGGCAGGGCCAAGGCCTTTGTCTCCGACGACCTTCTGGTAACGATGGCGCCAGCTGGCTCGGTCCAAGGGCCCGCCCAGCCCCCGGGGCTGTCTGCCGAACACCAGGTCTACCAGGCGCTGGTTCTGGGCACGCGGGACTACGTCACCAAGAATGGCTTCTCGGGTGGCCTGGTTGGATTGTCAGGTGGCATCGACTCGGCCGTCACGCTGGCCATCGCTGTCGATGCCCTAGGTGCCGACAACGTCACGGCTGTGATGATGCCCTCACCTTACACGGCAGAGATCAGTCTTGTAGATGCCCGTGCCTGTGCCCAGGCGTTAGGAGTCCGGCTCCATGAAGTCGCCATCTCCCCTGCGGTGGAGACTCTTGAACGCAGCCTGGCGCCGCTCTTCGAGGGACGTCCGGCCGATCTCACAGAGGAGAACCTGCAGTCCCGGGTACGTGGGGTGATGCTCATGGCGCTCTCGAACAAGACAGGCCGTCTGGTTTTAACCACTGGCAACAAGTCTGAGATGGCCGTTGGGTATTGCACGCTCTATGGCGATATGGCGGGGGGCTACGCAGTCATTAAAGACCTGCTCAAGGGCTGGGTCTATCGGCTGGCTCACTTTCGCAACCAGCTCACACCTGGACGTGATGGTCAGCCCGTTATTCCTCAACGAATCATCGACCGTCCCCCCACCGCCGAGTTACGACCTGGGCAGCTAGACCAAGACAGTCTGCCGCCTTACGAGGTCCTTGATGACATTTTGGAGAGGTTTGTCGAGTTGGGGCAGTCGACCGCCGAACTCCTTGCCGCAGGACATGACCGAGAGACCATCGCCAAGGTTTACCGACTCATTCGTTCAAGCGAATACAAGCGTCGTCAGGCAGCACCAGGAGCACGCATCACGCCCCGGGCCTTTGGTCGTGACTGGCGCTTCCCGCTCACCAACCGATTTTTGGAGAAGGAGATTTTTGAATGAAACTTATTACTGCCATCGTCAAGCCTTTTAAGCTCGACCAGGTGCGTGAGGCCCTTGCAGAGATCGGTGTCTCTGGCCTTACCGTCACCGACGTGAAGGGATTCGGGCGTCAGAAAGGGCATACCGAAGTCTATCGAGGGGCAGAGTACGTTGTTGACTTCCTGCCCAAAATCAAGATTGAGGCCGTCGTTGCTGAGGAGTTGGTTGACCGCGCTGTAGAAGCCATTGTTCAGGCGGCTCGCACCGGTCGTATTGGCGATGGAAAGATCTTTATTCAGTCCATCGACCAGGTGGTACGGATTCGAACCGGTGAGACCGGGAACGAGGCGATCTAGACTTCATTCTCTGCAGCAGGGCGTCGCACACCGGCGCTCTTCAGAAGCACCAAGACCGCACCCGCACCGCCCTGAGGAGCAGTGGCCTGACAGAAAGCTAGGACCTCCTCTTTTTGCATCAGCCAGGCACGCACCTTTTGTTTCAGAACTGGCGTGCGACCGACAGAGCCAAGGCCTTTACCGTGGATGACTCGAAGGCACCGGAGGTCTCGGCTGTGACACCGACGAATAAACTCCGAGAAGGTTTCTCGTGCCTCGTCTGACCGAAGGCCGTGCAGGTCCAACTCTGCCGCGACAGACCAGTAGCCTTTGCGGAGTTTTTTGAGGGTGTCCGCTGAGACCCCATTGCGGGCGAAAGAGAGTTCTTCGTTACTGTCCAACAGCGAGTCGGGCGTCATGTCTGAGAGCCGGCTCTGGGTCAGGGCCTCTTGCTCGTCTCTCAGTCGTTGCAGCGGCAGTGGTCGAGGCTTTGGTTTTTGGCCCGCACCAGGGTGTCGGTTGACTTGCATAGGGCGAGCACCCTGAATAGCCTGCTGAAAGAGCAGGCGATCTTCCTCGGGCAGGTCCGAGCCCATAGTCTCTGCAGGCCCAGTCTTGGTGGGCTTAGTGCTCGAGGGCTTCAAGGTAGCGCTGGGCATCGAGAGCCGCCATGCAGCCTGTGCCCGCGCTGGTAATGGCCTGTCGGTAGATGTGGTCCTGGACATCACCGGCGGCAAAGACGCCGGGAATGCTGGTGGCCGTGGCATTGCCATCCAGACCAGATTTGGTCTTGATGTAGCCATTGTTCATCTCGAGTTGCCCCTCAAAAATCTGGGTGTTGGGCTTGTGGCCAATGGCGATGAAGACACCATGGACCGCAAGCTCTTTTTTGCTTCCGCTCTTATGGGCGAGTCGAACCCCGTTCACGCCCTGGTCGTTGCCCAAGACTTCATCGAGCGTACTGTCGAGCTCAAGGCGGATGTTTCCTTGTTTGACCTTATCCATGAGTCGGTCGATGAGGATGGCCTCGGCCTTGAATTTGTCTCGCCGGTGAACCACCGTGACGGACTTTGCGATGTTTGAGAGATAGAGGGCCTCTTCGACAGCCGTGTTGCCACCGCCCACCACTGCGACATCTTGTCCCTTGTAAAAAAATCCGTCGCAGGTTGCACAGCCAGAGACACCCCGGCCCATAAAGGCCTCTTCAGAGGGCAGTCCGAGGTACATGGCCGAGGCCCCTGTTGCAATGATGAGGGCATCGCAGGTGTATTCGGCAGAGTCGCCAATGAGCCGAATAGGTTTTTCTGAGAGATGGGCTGTGTGAATGTGGTCATAGACCAGCTCGGTCTTGAACCGCTCCGCATGCTCTTGGAATCGGGCCATGAGGTCCGGCCCCATGAGCCCCTCTTTTTCGGCGGGCCAGTTCTCGACCTCGGTGGTGGTCATGAGCTGACCGCCCTGGGCCATGCCGGTGATGAGGACTGGGGTGAGGTTGGCGCGGGCCGCATAGATGGCAGCCGTGTAGCCAGCGGGGCCTGAGCCAAGGATCAGGAGTCTGTGATGATTGGCCATAAATACGCTTTCTTCTGTTGTCGAGGATGGGTCTCAGTACAATTATATGAATGTCCATCTTTCAGAGATCCAAAGCCCCCGAGCCGGTCAAGCCGAGGCGGGCGTCTCCTCGTCGCCGAACCGACGCGATGGCGGTCAAGGCGGTGGGCACGACCGAGATTGTGGCCGCGGATGCCGCCTGGATTCTCTGGCTAGTCGCCACCGTTTTTCTGGCGGGGTCTTTTGCCAGTTTCTCTCCGACCGACGGGGGTTGGTTTGCTATTTCTACCCAGCCAGTGCCCCAGAACTGGTTTGGCCGTGCTGGTGCTGTCGTTGCAGATCTCTTTTTCTTTTTGTTTGGTCTGAGTGCGGCCTGGTGGGTCGTCCTCTCGGCAGCCCTGGCGGTCTTTTTCTTCCGGGCTGCCTCAGCGCTGCGGCGTCAGCAGATGGTGGGGGCTGCCGATTCTGATCAGCAGGCCTCGCCCTGGCAGTCCCTGGGCTGGCGACGATTTGCCGGTTTTTGGCTGCTTCTTGCCGCCTCAAGTGCCCTCGAGGCTCACCGGTTGGCCCTTGGGCAGACCGTCTTCGCCCATATGCCGGGCGGCGCTTTGGGCAGCCTGGTGGGCAGTTCTATTGAATGGTTGGTGGGCAGCACTGGACTCACGCTGCTCTCGGTGGTGGGGGTGGGGCTGGGGCTTTCGGGCTTTCTGCACTTTACCTGGCTGGGTTTTTTTGAGTCGCTCGGACGTCGTCTGGAGCAGATGGTTTCTGGCGTTCGGGCCAAGGTCGATGAGGCCCAAGACCGCAAGCTTGGCCTGAGCATCGCTGGTGAGCGGGCCGAGCGAGTCTTGCAGAAAAAAGCTCGGCCAGATCCCAAGATCGAGGTCATGCCGACGGTCGAGGTGGTTGAATCCAAGCGACTGGCAGAGACGCAGTTCAAGGCCCAGCAGACCCCCCTGTTTGTCGGGCTTCCCGGTGGTGCCTCCGGTCTGCCGCCCCTGAGCCTTCTGGATCAGGCCGTGGACCAGGGCGAGCCTGTCTCTGCCGAGACCCTGGAGTTCACCTCCCGTCTTATTGAGAACCGGCTGGCTGACTTCGGTGTTGAGGTGCGAGTGGTCAGCGCTCAGCCGGGACCGGTCATCACCCGATACGAGATTGAGCCCGCCCTTGGGGTTAAGGGTTCGCAGATCGTGAACCTATCTAAAGACCTGGCCCGGGCTTTGTCTCTGACGTCGGTTCGGGTGGTAGAGACCATTCCAGGTAAGAGCCTGATGGGTCTTGAACTCCCCAATCCTCGTCGGCAGACGGTTCGTCTGGCGGAAATTATTGGCTCGACCGCCTTCCAAGAGAGCGGGGCGATCCTGCCCATGGCGCTTGGCAAGGACATCGCGGGTGCACCGACCGTGGTGGATCTGGCCAAGATGCCGCACCTGTTGGTGGCCGGCACCACCGGCTCAGGCAAGTCTGTGGGTGTGAATGCCATGCTGCTGAGCCTTCTGTATCACGGCTCTGCGGACAAGATTCGTCTCATTCTGATCGACCCCAAGATGCTCGAGCTCTCGATCTACGAGGGCATCCCCCATCTGCTTACACCGGTGGTAACCGACATGAAGCTGGCCGCCAATGCCCTGCACTGGTGTGTTGGCGAGATGGAGCGTCGGTACCGACTGATGAGCAAGCTCAATACCCGCAATCTGGCCGGATTCAATGCCAAGGTTGAGGAGGCTCTGAAAAAGGGCAAGCCGCTTCCCGACCCCCTCGCTCACCCTGAGATGGCAGAGGCTGGGCAAGTGCCCCCGCTAGAGCCTCTGCCGCAGATTGTGGTGGTCATTGACGAGCTAGCCGACCTGATGATGGTGGTGGGGAAGAAAGTCGAGGAGCTCATTGCAAGGCTGGCTCAGAAGGCACGGGCCGCAGGTATTCACCTTATCTTAGCCACGCAGCGTCCCTCAGTAGACGTCATCACCGGTCTGATCAAGGCCAACATCCCCTCCCGTATCTCCTTTCAGGTCTCCAGCCGTATCGACTCCCGGACCGTCCTTGATCAGATGGGGGCAGAAGCCCTCTTGGGCATGGGTGACATGCTCTTCTTGTCTGCGGGCTCTGGCGTCCCTACGCGAGTCCATGGGGCCTTTGTGGCCGATGAAGAGGTCTTTCGTGTGGTGGCCTACCTTAAAGAGCAGGCCGGCGGCGCCCATTACAACGATGCCATCCTAGAGGGCGCGGGAGAGGCGGGTGGCAGTTTCACCGCGGGGCTTGAGAGCATTGTCGGTGGTGGGGTTGGTGGGGCTGACGGTGAGGCCGATGCCCTCTATGACGAGGCCGTGGCCGTGGTGCTCAAGCACCGACGTGCCTCCATCTCGCTGGTTCAGCGTCATCTAAGAATTGGCTACAACCGGGCCGCGCGCCTGCTCGAGAGCATGGAGCAGGCCGGTGTGGTCTCGGCTATGCAGAGCAACGGTAACCGCGACATTCTTGTGCCCGCTGGAAATGCAAATGACTAGTCTGCAGGGCAGGCTTAGGCGCTCAGCGTGTTGTGTTCAGTGGCTTGCAGCCCCTCTTTCCATGGTGCTCGCAACCTGCGGCTTTGCGCAGGGATCTGTGACAGGAGTGTCAGAGAGTCACTCCTCGCCTACCGCGGTGGTGACGGTGGAGGCGACTCCGGAGGCGCGGCTCCTTGCCGCCCTCGAGAAAACCAAGACCTTCTATGCGCGGTTTGAACAGACCCAGATCAGTTCCTCTGGCCGCAGTACCAAGACGACGGGCCAGCTCTGGGTGAAGCGGCCGGGGCAGTTGCTCTGGAAGATTGAAAAGCCTTTTTCGCAGACTCATCTCATCGAGGGACAGACCTTTGTGCTCTTTGACCCTGACTTGGCTCAGGTCACCAAGCGCAGCCTTACTAAGGCTTTTGCGGCGACCCCAGCGGGCCTGTTGTTGGGGGCTGAGCAGCAGATCGCCACCACATTGAACGAGCAGTTTGTGATGACGGACCAGCCACCTCGGGAGGGTCTCTCTTGGGCAAGGCTTACCCCGAAGCAGGCAGATCCGGCAGTTCTCTACATCGACATCGGTCTTGATCCGAGTGGCCAGGTGGCGGCGTTTGACTCGGTGGATGGTCTGGCCCGGGTCCTGCGCATACGCTTTTCGCAGGTACGCATCAACCAGGCTATACCGGCAAGCCAATTCCAGCTGGTGATTCCCGCTGGCACCGAGGTCATCTCGCAGTGACCGCGTCTGTGCCCTTGGCTGAGCTGATGCGCCCGCAGCAGCTCGACGAGGTGCTGGGACAGGATCATCTTCTCGGTCCGGGCGCCCCGCTGACCAAGGCGGTCGCTGGTGGTCGTCTGCCCTCCATGATTCTCTGGGGGCCACCAGGCGTTGGCAAGACTACACTCGCCAGACTCCTGGTGAGTGCCATTGGGGCGCGCCAACTCATGATCTCGGCGGTGCTCAGTGGTGTGAAGGAAATTCGCGAGGCCGTCGCTCAGGCGGAGCTCTACCGGGCTCAGGGGCACACCACGGTGGTCTTTGTCGACGAGGTCCATCGATTTAACAAGTCCCAGCAGGATGCCTTCTTGCCGCATGTCGAGGCGGGACTATTTGTCTTCATTGGCGCAACGACCGAGAACCCGGCCTTTGAGGTGAACCGGGCCCTGTTGTCCCGCGCCCAGGTCTTTCGTCTGCAGGCGCTGGAGATCCAGAGTCTGGCGGCCTTGATGGACAGGGCCCTGGCCAGTGAGTCGCTAGGGGGTCTGACCTTTGAGCCAGCCGCTCGGGATCGGCTGCTCTTGGCGGCAGATGGCGATGGAAGACGACTCTTAAACCTGATTGAGATGGCTGGGTTGGCCTTTGCCGACCGTCCCGCGGTGGTGGACGACGAGGCGCTCTCCAAGGCCATGCCCAGCCTGCTGCGGCAATTCGACAAGGGTGGCGACAGCTTCTATGACCAGATCAGTGCACTTCACAAGTCCG